>CAXPMI010000019.1:0-13979 GCA_964218365.1 Candidatus Poseidoniaceae archaeon | reverse complement strand
GTGTCCATATCACTCCAATCGTATTCCATTCCGAAGGCAAAATGTTCGGTTGTTGTTTCATCCGCAGCGACATTTTGTGGTAGCAAAGATGCACACAAAAGTAGGGTTAGCAGGACGGCGTTTAATCTTGAGAAACTACTCCTCATGGACTAAATGATAATATGGTTACATATGAATGTAATGTCGTCTGAAAAGTGTTTAATTTTCCAGATCATCGCCAAGATATTCTTTCTGCTCCCCACCGAATACTCCCCAAGAATCAATCAAATCGATATCAGCAAGACGCTTTCTTCTTCTGATAATAAGCCACACTAGTAGCGATGCTATCAGTAGGAATGTGGCGACTCCTCCTGCAATAACAAACAAAGAGGAGTTATCCGATTCCTTCTCGACAAAGTCTAGGTCAATGGACATGAAATCAATTATTTCACCATCAAAGGCTGTAACTTTGACTTGGGCTTTTCCTCCCTCGGTAGAAATCAATTCAATTTCTCCAACCCATATTCCATCGTTATTCTCGTCCGTAAGATTCAGTTCCCATGTTTGCAGATTTTTAGTAATCGTGGCGTTGATGTGATTTGTTGTTCCATCTGGATCATCGAGGGTGACTCTAACGGTTACTTTGGTTAGTTCATTTACGGGAACAAATCTTGGAGTTACTGAGAGGTTTGATAAGTCTGGATTACTCGATGCAACTGTAATGTTGAGGTGAACCTCATCGCTTCCACCTCTTCGGTCTTCGACAAACAAAGACAAATGATGTACACCTGGTGCCAAATTTGTTGTGAAGAATGCAGCATTTGACATTACGGTATGAGACAATGCACCACCTGAATGTAGGCGCCATTCTCTCCGAGTGATGTCATTATCTGCATCATTGGTGCCGTTAGAATCGAAAATTATCAACTCTCCCGGTTGGTAGAATTGATTGTTGAGAGGTTCATAGATTACAACCTCTGGATCAGATTCAACAACTAGCAGGTTAACGACTTCATCCCTTGACAAACCAGTATCATCAACTAAAGTGAACGTTAGTTCATGCTCTCCAGCTTCGAGTTGAAGTTGGTGTAATTCGAGAGGGTCAGAATCGGTCAGAAGTTCACCAGAAATGTCACTGGATAGGTTGAAAGTGAATAAATCTCCATCATAATCAACGCTATCTCTTAGGTCAAATTCAATCACTTCACTTGAGTAATATCCTTGTTCCAAGTTTGGACTATTCAATACTAACACGGGTGCTGAAGCAGCGACTTCGATTTCAATTGACTCAGTAACTGGAGAGTTGATTCCATCATCCAAAGTCAGACTGATGGTGTGCAAACCGCTTGAAAGGTGAGCCTCAAATATCAACCAATCAGACCCATCCTCTTGCAGAACTCCGTCAAGGTTTGATTCCCATTTGTAGATTAGATACTCTGAGCCCGATGCCGGTTCGAAATCTGAGCAATGCCAATCGATGTCTGCAGGGAATGTATCACATGCACTGTCATAATCTCCTGAGCCGGATGCATTGAACTCAAATAAGTGACTTGAATCATGAGCATCACTCGATAATGGCGAGTGAATTACAGCCTTTGGTGGGCTATTCTTTACGACTAAAATTTCAGAGGCGATACTGGTTGAATTAATGTGCTCCATCCTGCCATCGTTAACGCTTAGAGAAATTACGTGACTACCTCTTGAGAGGTAGCCTTGCCACGAACTCTCGTTAGACAAAACGCCGTCTAGATTGCTTTCCCAGAGATAGGTGATGTCGTCACCCTCCGGGTCGATTGTTGTGCTTGTAAGAGTCACAATATCTTCAGAGAGGTTACCTAGACGTGCAATATCAAATGACGCATTTGGCATCTCGTTATACAACTCAACTGGAATCACCCATTCGCTTGGTTGGTTGACTGAATCTGAAACAGTCAATGTCAAGTCAAATGTTGTAACTATCTCATCTGCAAAGGTTAGGCTTCCTGTTCCGTTTACACAGTCTGCGACCTGTTGGCTCTTTCCTAGCCAGTTCCAGATGCATGTGAGTTCATCTCCTTCAGGGTCATATGTTCCATTCAATGAGAACCCAACTGGCTTTGTAATAGGTGTGATTAGTTCACCCCAAGGACTTAGTTGAGGGTCAGTTGATACGACGATGATTGGAGGTTGATTGGATAACTCAATCGTTCGTGTTTCATCTATACAATTTCCTTTGTCATCACATATCTGAAGAGTGATATCATGAATTCCGTCACTCAAACCAACTATTGGAGCGGTGATTCCATTCGCTGTGAATTCAGAATCAAGGCCTTGGAGTAACTGTCCATCAATTGATGAAGTCCATGTAAATGTCATCAAATCGTCATCCAAATCCCATGACCTGGATGCATTGAATAACACCTCACTCTGTGAAGGGAAGGTGGTTTGGTCAGCAGGGCTGTCCCAATTTATGAATGGTGCCTGATTCTCAAGCGGTAAGTGACACCAAACAGTCCTATCTTGGGATAAAGAGACGTTGGTTGAATTACCAACGCCATCATAGGCGCAACTAATTGTGACTGTTGTGTATGGGCTTTCACCAACGCTGTTATACTTCTTCCCACGAAGATCTGGGAATAACACAACACCTAGGTCGCTAGTTGAATTACCAATCGTTGTTTCAAGTTGGTCAAATTCAAGCGTTACAGCCGCAGAAGGTACGCCATTCGAATTATTGTTGATAACCCAAACCTCGACATTCCATGATTCTTCAATCCAACCGTTACCGGAAATACTTGCGTTTGCATAGTCGATGTTTGTTGGCTGGTGTAGGTGAATGTGAGAATCTGTATCAACGTTGAGAATATGAGTTCCTAGATCTGAAAATTTAGACCAATTTAGCTCGACGTTTGTGAAGGTTAAGTCTCCTGTACAATTGGATGTTATCGTGTTACTGTGACCGATTAATTGATCGTGGTTTGATAAATTCAAGCAACCAGTTCCACTAAGATTAGCGTTGGAAAGTATGCTATTTCTTTCCAAATTGTGATTTGCATCCCAAGTTAATCCAGTGTGACTACCAAACATATCCAAGCCATCGATTTCACCTTCAGCGCCAGAAATCTCAATTGCCGGCCCTGAATAATTCAGCCATGTTTTAACATCAGTAATGTGGAACATACCTCCTTGAACACCAATATTCAATCCGCTATTGTCAATAAAAATCGCAGGACCTGTTACTGGGTCATGAACTTGTAAATTGTTGAAGTGCAAATCGACAGAGTCTGTCGCCACAACGCCTCTATTGTTACCAATTGATGTGCAGTTTGTACAACTCACATCTCCAGAGGCAGATTCTATGTCATTAGCTCGATTAAACTCTAGACCAGCGTCTCCGTTACCCGTACTGACCAAATTGGAAAGGAAGACGTATCTTGCATCATCTATGTGTACTCCTGAATCTGCGTTGTCCTCTAGGTATAGACCATCCACAATTGTAGCTGCGCTCTCAAGATAGAAACCCTCCTGCCCGTTATTGTGAAGGTGCCAATCGTTGCCCTGAATCGCTCCTCCACTTATCGCAAAGACTCCTGATGAGGTCGAATTTGAAACCTCTAAGCCATCGAATTTAGGTGCGAAGTATGATGAGCGAACAGAAATCCCTGCTCCTTTGGCGCCGGTTCCTGAACCCCCAGTATTGTTGATTGAAAGATTCGTGAAAACAGTCGATGAATCTGCAAAGTATAGTTGGACTCCGACCGCATCATTATCTTCCAAATGGGCTTCTTCTATCCAAGCACCTGTAGCGTTGATTTCTAGTGTAACTGTTGCGAGCCCAGGCGTTTTTGCATCTGGGCCCCCGGTGCCGCTAATCTCTAACCCCTCGATCACTGCGCTCTGGTAATTTGTGTAGTTTGTCTTGTCCTCTTTATCCAAAACTAATCCTTTGTACATCGAATTGTGAATCTCCAAGTCGCGCATGACAGCCCTGGTTATTTGGCTATCATCGATGTGGCGTATAATTGCGCCATGGTCTGCGCGATTTACAATTGCACCTTCGATTAGAGGAACGCTATCTTCAACCCATATTCCTGCAGATTGGGCAAGAGTAGCTCCTGTAATGTTAACAAGTGATAGGTTTCTGATTAGGCCACCAGAATTGCCCCAAACGTTCAGTCCTCTAGTGATTGCGTCATTGACAGTTAATCCATCGATATTTGGAGCAGAACCCGCACCGATTGAAAGGCCAATTCCGTATCTCCAATACACTGGGAAAGACCAATCTTGGCCAGCTTCATCAATCACTAAATTCCTGATTGTAGGAGTCGCGGAACTAAACAAATCCACGCCTACATCATCCGGGTCGAAGACTGTGACATTAGCGAGGTATGGATTTGAACCATAGACTGTAATTCCATAAGTTGAATGGATTATAGAGGCATTGTCTATCCTACTACCTCTACCGTTTGAAGAGGTATTGAACTGGATACCCATGTGGTCACCACCTCCAGCATAATCGAAGTATACAGGGCAATTTGCTGTGCCTTCGACGGTAATTCTACCTTCAACATAAATTCTAACATCGTTGGACATTGTGACATTTGTGCACTCTTCAATTACCAATTCATCTGTAACAGGTATCGTGTAATGATTGTTCAGTGTAACCTGACCACTCCAGATAGTTTGTGCCCTGCCCGAGGTCTCACTAGATTGAGTATTTTCTAGCAGTAAAGGAGATTGTATTGACAAAAGAAAAATCGTCAAAAGGAGTAGAGATGTTGCAACTTTACTCCTCATCATATTATACAACCCGGCATTCATACCATTATATTGTTCCCCTCCTCGATTCAATAAAAAAGAAAGCGGCACAGTGAATAAGGGGCTTTAGGTGGGCGGCACGATGCCTGAAGCATTCGTATTGTTCAAGACTCAGCCAACTCGAGAGAGGGACGTCTACCTATCCCTTTCTAACAATGATGCAGTTGCTGAGGTGCACGTATTGTATGGCGAGTTTGACCTTCTTGTTAGGGTGTCTTCTGATAACTCAGGCGAATTATCAAAAATGCTAGTTCAAGACTTTAGACAAATAGACGGAGTTAGAGAAACTCAGACAATGATCGCAGTGGATTACTGAGGTGGAAAAATGGCAACAGGATTCGTTCTAATCACTACACAGCCCGGAAGAGAACACGATGTGAGAGCACGACTCGATGAAATCAAGGAAGTCACGAACCGGTGGATGCTATTTGGGGAGTATGACCTAATCGCTAAAGTTGAATCTGGTGAAGAGTACACTTTGACTAGAGTAATCGTTGAAGAGATTAGGCCAATTTCAGGAATAACAGATACAAAGACACTACTTGGTGCTGAACTATAATTAGAGCATCTTGTGCATTAGTTGAGTTGCTTCTTTTGCCGCGGCGGGACAAAGAGAACGTTTCCAAAGAGATATCGCTTCAGCCATTGCTGACAAGGGATTATGTGTTTTGAAAATGGCTCTATAATACCAAATCATTGCAGAAACTCTTCGTGCTGATGTCATGTTAATTTGAGATTCTGCGCTAGGTATTTCTATCCTCTTTAGGATAGATTTAGCGCGCTCTCCATCGCACCTTTCAATCAGTGAAAGCTGGAGCATTTTTGCACGTAATCCAGTGTGGGAAAATGCTTGTTCAATCAATTTGTCAAAGGATGGTGAATTGCCATGGGTTTGAGCAATTTCCGCTCTGAGATTCATTGCGATTAATTGAGGGTCATTGCTGTGGGAAATCGATGCCAGACTTTCACGCAAATTGGAAGCCTCACTCCAATTTTCTCTCGATATGTGCCAAGCATGTTTGACATGAGCTATCGCAACCAACACTACCTTTCTCATATCTTCTGACAAGGAGGAGATTTCGATATCCTCGATTAGTTGTAAAACTGCACTCTCGACCTGTTTTCCTGGTAATTTGTCATCTATTCTACGTGCAGCCTCGGATAGGAGTAGCCGGGCATCCGCACCCTCGGGTAATTCAATTTCTGCATCACCTTTTAGCAATGAGTTAGAATATTCCAAATCAGGAGCATTACAGTGCAATAGGTGTTTAGATGCTATATCACCTTCACCCCTTTCTATGGCAACCATTGCAGCGATTCGGTGTAATTTTTCATTAGGGTGTCTGTAGATTGCGTCACCGATTAATGATGCTAAGCCGGAACTTGAGCGTACCATTAGCGACTCCGCATTTCTAATTAGTAATGATTCAATATCTCCTTCTGAGTTCAAAACATGGTGCATTTCAACCAAACGAGCAAGGTCGCCATCTAATTGCGACCAGTAATTAGCAGCGCTTGCGTAGTCGTCCTTTGTCAACATTGTAGATCGTACATTTCTGACCAGATGATGTAACTCCACACCGGAATCGAACCAACGAAGTAATGCATAGTCATCGAGCTCCAGCAAATACTGTTCATGTTGGAGATAATTTGGTGGAACTGGAACAGGAAGTAGTGAGAGTTCGTCAAGCGCTTTGATTTCGCCTTCCAATTTCGACAAAACAACATCTCTAACCCATTCTTGTAGGTCAGAACCGGATTCAGGCAAATCTGAATCTTCATCATGCATTTGTAGAGCAAGAGGATGCCCTCCAAGACGTTGAGCAATTGTTTCTCTGTTTTCCAAATGCTCGGGAAGCAAATTGATTGCATCTTGAATTTCCAGTGGCGGCACTTCGACTATTTCGAAACCTTCGCTAATCGGAATAGGAGCTCTACTTGCCATTATGAGATGCGTTGATTTAACGGCAAACTCCTCTAGACGTCCAAGATGTCTTTGGCTTACTTCTTGCAATTCATCAAGAATCAGCACCTCTTTCTTGGCTGAATTGAGCACTGCATTCTCACTAGAAAATTGGTATTCCCAATCTCCAAAGATATCTGTAATATCCTTGAATGACTCCATAGTAGCAAACCTAACCGTCAGTCCCTCCTTGACTAATTCATCTGCAATTCCACGTAGAAGTGATGTCTTTCCAATCCCCGGCAATCCGGTAAGAATTACTTTCTTCTTTGATTTCAATTGTCCAATCAATTCTGTTCTGCCGTGTAGACTGGATTGGTTTGGAGGCTTTCCAAGAAGTTCTCCAATGGATTTTTTGATATTTGAGTCAGTGTCTTTACATTCTGCTCTTCCTAAATCGGTTATATGGTAGACCTTTCTTTTTCGGCTACCACCACCTATTACGTGTGCTTTTCTTTCAATGACCATTCCCTTCTTTACCAGTTCATTTAGAGGTGCATGGAGTGCAGACCTTACCACTCCAAGATATTCTGAAAGTCCTGGAAGACAAATGTCTCGAGGTACATCCCATGCAGATTCGAGAGTTGAAGAAAATGTCTGCAGACGGGCTAGAATTCTTGACTCTGGCCCGGTCACCATGAGTTGTTGCTAGTGCTCATCAATGATGTTTCTTGCCCTCCCATGATTGCGATGTATTCTTGATGCAATGTCCCTACAATGCAAACATGCCGGTTACTCTCGACAAGGTCGATTTGCCGGCAAAACCCGGGGTATACCTCTTTCGGAATGCCGATGAAAGAGTTCTCTACGTTGGCAAAGCTACGGTTTTATCTCAAAGAATTCGCTCTTACTTTGCATCGAATCCAGACCGCGCAATGATACCAGAGTTGGTTAGAAATTCTGATGACATCGAATGCATAGTCACCAATTCTCCACAAGAAGCACTCATACTGGAAAGGCAACTGATTAGACAACATCGTCCAAGATACAACTCGATGCTAAAGGATGACAAATCATACCCATTTCTTGCATTGACCAAGGAAGAATTCCCCCGAATTTTGTACACAAGACATCCTCCAAAGAAATCATGGAAATGGGGTCCGTTCCCCAATGCGGCTGCTGCTAAACAAGTTGTCCAATTACTGCGTCGACATTTTGGAATAAGAGACTGCAAAGAATTACTCCCACAAGGTTGTCTTGCAATGCACATTGGTCTATGTGCAGGACCTTGTATTGAAGCGGGAGATTATGCTCAAAGAGTCAAGAATGTGAGGCGTATCCTGAACGGTGATGCTAGTGAGTTAATCGAAGAATTAGCGCGAGAAATGGATGAACTCTCAAACGCCCAAGAATACGAAATGGCAGCTAGGATTAGAGATATGATAAAAGCGGTAAGAACGGTTACAAGTCAGCAAGTAATCCTATCCAAAGTCTACAGAGAATGCGATGCAATTGGTATAGGAGTTAAGGGAGATTTAGCAGCAATTGTCGTTATACATGCCGATGATGGAGTTATCAAAGGTCAAGAATCCTGGCCTCTAATTCACAGAGGCGATGAGGGAGATTCAATTTCCACATTCATTGTCGAACATTACACCAACAGGCGACCCCCAAAGATTCTGCTGACCCCAATCCCAATTTCGACTACCCTTCAGGAGTGGTTAAACGAGAGAAGAGGAGCAATTGTTGACGTCAGAGTCCCGATGCGTGGAGACTTTGTTACTCTTACAAATCTAGCAAAGCAGAATGCCAAGATGCAAATTGAGAGATTAGCAAACAAGGCCTCTGGATCTCTTGAACAAAGGGCCGCTGACGAGGCTGCAGCACTTCTATCAATGAATTCGCTCGACCATATCGTTTGTTTTGATATGGCTCAATTGCTAGGGGATTCTAGAGTCGGTGCAAGTGTGTGCTTGAGAAACGGGAGACCGTCTAAGAAAGAGTACAGAACTTACACTGTAAAGGGAGACGCACTCGACGATTTACGAATGATGAGAGAGGTCGTTGAAAGGTGGATAAAAAGAGTCGATGATTGGCCAGATTTGCTCCTGATAGATGGAGGAGAAACTCACCTCGCAATAATTGCAAAGTTGTTGGAAAAACATGGCGTAAGGGACCGAATGCAACTTGCAAGCCTAGCAAAAAGAGAGGAAACTATCCACCGTGAAGGGCATGATGACATCATCCTTGATAGGCGTGGCAGAGTCTTGGTTCATGCAAGGGATGAAGCTCACAGATTCGTCAATAAATTCCATCGCAAGAGCCGTTCTAGAAATCGGCTATCTGACCCACTAGAAAGCGTCAGTGGACTAGGTGCAAAGAAGTTGCAATCGCTGATAAGACACTTTGGTGGAAGGCAAGGCATAACTCACGCATCGGTCGCTGACCTGAAAACCGTTCCAGGAATCGGGCCATCACTGGCGCAGAGAATATTCGACTCTCTGCATTAATTCCAAGGTTCGTCATCATACATCGAGTACGTCTTGTCATCGTTATACAAGTCGAAATCACCGCTACTTGGCGCAGAGGGGTCATATCCAGCGGTTGGATCATAACCAGCGCTCAATGCAGCGAAATCATTGTCTGACAAACCGCCTTTTCCAGAACCTGCTGCAATTACCTTGGTTTCTGCAGCTTCTTCGAGTTCTCGCTTGCGTTTCTTCTTCTTTCGTCTTGCACGTACTCTCCAAACTATTAGCGACAAAATTATTGTTGGATAAATCCATATCTGGGTAAAGATATACCAATATGATACCTTGACCCTGAAAGAAATCTCTTCTCCAGCAACCAATGATTCCAAGGATAGAGTGATTTGTTGCCTGCCATCGACCTCGTCGACCTTTTCCCAGCCGTTAGCGGTTTGGAAATCTTCCAACGTAATACCGTCAGGTAGTGTGAAGGTAATATCGCCACGCAACTCTGACTCTGTTTCTTCATTCAATTCAATATCAGTGGATTGGAATTCCAAGTTAACCGGCTCGCCATTATTGTCTAGCATAATACCTGAACCGCCCATTGAAAGGAATTGTACACCCAGATTAGTGAACACGTTCTCAAAGGCCCTAGCTGCTTGAATTATCGGGGACTGCAGAGCAGTAACGACACCAACAGTTGGTTCACCATCGAGAATTCCATTCCAACCATTTGTTACTCCTGCCTCGAACGTAAATTGTGGTATCTCTATTGACATCCTGATTGGAGTCTCATCGCCCATGGTAGTACCTATTCCACCCAAATTTTCGAGTGAAGTAATGATTTGGATTCCTGACAAGTCAATTTCTACATCTTTTTCTTCAGCACTTAACTCGTCGGCAGATTTGTGGATTCTTGCAGTCAATTCTTGACCAATTTTCCCGACCATTTCTTCAAAACCCTCGGCTGTGAAATCAAATTCAACATCTTCATCTCCACCAACATCAATCGTATCGGAAGGCGGGTCTGCTAATCTTCCGGCTATGTCAAATCCAAGCCGGATTAAGTCAGATGGAATAACCTCAAGACTGATTGAATTGTTATCGGATTTTAACTCATCAAGAACCTCATCCGGAATTTTGATTCTGTAAACATCAACTGTTGCAGAGAAAGATGCTGTCAAATCTATACTTGGGCCCCATTCATTGAAGTTTAGTTCACTAACGTCCAACTCTACATCTAAATCGATACATGACCAATCAGCTTCATCAGCCGAGCATATCACTTCGTCGTTCGAATCTAGAATCGCATGGTTTGGCTGGTAAGCGGTTGGGCTAGCAATAGATATGCCCAATTCATCAGGCCCATCCGACCTTTCCACCAATGTAATGGAACCATCATCTGTGGCTGATGCTAGCCAGGGAGGTAAAATCAATTCAAGAGTCAATTCTGTTGGTGGAAGATCCTCAGGAATCATGTCTTGTAGCAAATCCTGACCAAATTCTGCCTGTATTTCTAGACCCGAATCTAGTAACCTTTCAAAGTCGCTTTCATCAATTGCATCTAAGATTCCGGTGGAGTCTCCAACTTCCTCTTTGAGAAGGTCAAGTAACCTTAACTCAAAGGTAGAGGATGTTGAGCGAAGGTAGATGGGATGGGTTCCATCCATTGCTTTTGGACCCTCAATACAGTAGTAAACTTGGGTTCCAGGGGGCAATGTTTCAGGACAAGACGGATGAGTATAATTCAAACCACCCGGAGAACCAGGAATCCCAACTAAATTTGAATTCGAAACCCATGATGGTTCACTTAGTGTGATGTCGCCAACTGTTGAAACCGCACCTTCAATCGCATCAGACACCAAATCCATTGGGAAGTTACTCGTGAAATCATCTAAATCCACCAAGTCGTTCTGATATGCCAATCTAATACCATCTGATGTTACCCACGGTATTTGTGCATTTTCAGTTACGTCGACGAGAGAAATACCCCATTCGCTCATAGTCGATGCATCAATATGGTTGATTCCAGCAACAATATCCACATATGCTGCATCTTCGTTCGATAGGTCAAGTGTAACTCTTAGAGTAATTCCTGTATCGTCTGGTGCAATTGCTACGCTACTTGTTTGAGTCGAATTTCTATAACCAATTTCTACACTTACTTCGCGTGAAATTCTTTCTCCCCCAATTGGAGCATCCAAATTATCGATATCCCATTGGGCTGCCATGTAGGATGGAGGTCCAGACTTAACCACCTGAATTCCAGTTGAGTCTACCGATTTCACTGTTGCAAAGTCTGGTGGGTTAATCACGAAAACAGAGTTATGTCCGGGCTCACTAAACAAATCAAATGATGAGGTGATGTCAGAACCCATTACTAGCATTCCGCGATATACTCTGTCGAGGGTCAAAGGATCGACTCCTCCAAGGTTGAATGTTGAGGTTGAAAGCGACACACTAGCTGTCACAGAGAAACAGATTGGCGGGTCGAATACATTGTTTGCGAGGCCGGCTTCGCTTGCTGTATCCATTCCAGGGTCGTCTGTGCACTGTGTAGTAATTCCAGAGTTAGTTATCGAACCAACATAATCAGATTCGATGGAATTAACTGAGCCAAAACCACTTGATAGCAGGTCTTGGATAGTGTCATTGACTTCAAGAATTAGTTTATCCTTGACCGTTTGAGTACCTGCTCCTGTTGGAGTGTCGAAATAATTCCTGATTAGGTCTGCAGGCGCACCATCTTCCGCGCTCATTCCCTCAGCAGCAAGCGCCGCATCCACACCAGGGATACTTCCCAAAACTGAACGGTTGTATTCTCTGAGTGCCCATGACATCTCCATCTGGATGGTGGATGTGTCAACTAAGTCGAATTCGTATACACCTACAACCCAATCCTGTTGATTTTGTGTTCCATCATCAGCTTTATCCCAGGTATCACAGGTGCCACCATTCAGTTGGCAGCTCTGCATTCCAGTAGCACTTGCAAGCGGTGCCAGAAGAGATATCGCAAATACGGAAATTAGAGATAATGCAAGTCTGCGATTCATGCTATCATATACTCTGTATACTGGGACATTTAACATGGTTTGCCTCATCGAGTCAATTATGCCTATCTCTCATGCACATGTTTGTGCGAGAGAAAATGCTAGTAATGAATATCAAAGATTGAAGCAACAGAATTTGCTGAATACAGAACTCAAACCTAGACCATATGGGGATTCGATCGCAATCCCTGTAATCACTGGAGATTTGGAGTTAGAATTCGAAGTGATTGAAAGACATAATCCTCACTTTGATTTGGAAACAATACTAGACAACCCTCCAAAAAAATGGGAAAAATTGGGTGACATGGTAATTTTTAAACAAGGCACTGATACCTCTGAATGGAACCTCCAGGAGGTTGCAAAATCTCTTGCAGTAAATCGAATCGCAATTCAAAATGAAATAGACCCGGGACCGATGAGAGAATCTAGGCTTGAGTTGATTTATGGTGAGAACGGTTGGGTCATACACAAGGAGAACTTCGTTGAATACGAATTTGATGCAACACAGGTAATGTTCTCATCTGGAAACGTGACCGAAAGAAGAAGAATGGGTGAAATCCGATCCAAAGACGAGATAATTGTCGATGCGTTTTGCGGTATTGGTTACTACACACTTCCATTTTTAGTGCGTGGTTTAGCGAAGCATGTTCACGCTTGCGAAATTAATCCTAACAGCATAACAGCTCTAAGAAAAGGCTTGGAGCGTAATGGAGTCAGTGAAAGATGCACAATCCATGAAGGTGACAACAAAATCACGATGAAGAGCTTACGTGGAATTGCAGATAGGGTAATTCTGGGCCTGATTCCATCATCAATGAATGCTTGGGGTAACGCAATTAGATGCTTGAAGTCAGAAGGTGGAGTTCTCCACATTCACATGAACGTTCATGAGGATGAAATAGAAGAATGGGCCGGGAAAACTGCAGAATGGTTTGCGACTGCCTCGGGTAAAGTTGCTGAAATCTTGCACCTAGAAGTGGTGAAGAAGTATTCACCACGAATCATGCATGTTGTTCTTGACTTGAAACTGGCTTAGTTATCATCCAAGAGAATAGCATCCGGTTCCTCGACTCTGCTTCCAGCATAGAAAACGTAACCCACGACACATAATCCAAGCAGCACTACTGAAACAGTAATTTTGCCTGCGGTTGTGGACAGGAATGATTGAGTTTCATCTTTAGCAGTCTCGTCCTCGTAAGGAATTACTCCAATCATCTCAACTTTGGAAATGTGAACTTCCCAAATCGGCCTGCCAGCAGTCGAGGCAGGATTAACCACAATTTCCTCACCAGAGGGGTCATCGGTTGTTGGTACAGTTGCGATTGCTCTGACATGGCTCATTCCATTTCGAACAATTCCAAATGTCACGTATCCCTCATCATCTCGATTCTCAGGGTCTAAGCCGTGAGCCTCAGTTTCCGCAATATACCATTGTGAATCGGCACTATCTGGGTCTTGGCTGCGCGCCATACCGATTGCGCCATCAACATGTGAGAGATTCTCATGATGTTCCATATCCACGGTTTCACCGGTTCCGCCACTACCGCATGAAGCACTTGTAGCAGGATATACACCAAGTGTTTTGCAGGTTGGGTCTCCTGCTTGTGTTACGAAATCATCGATTACTCGATGGAAGAAAATTCCGTTGTAAATCTGATTTTCAACATTCTTAATCATGTTAGTTGTAGTGTTTGGCGCCCATTCTTCAAATAACTCGATTACGATTTGACCTTGTACTTCGGCACCAAGATGACTTGGTTTGTATGAAACATCGATTCT
>CAXPMI010000018.1:0-22908 GCA_964218365.1 Candidatus Poseidoniaceae archaeon | reverse complement strand
GGCACGAGCATACGCTGATCAGTATTTCAGACCGCACATGGTTCAATGATACTTTCACAGTAAGGGTCATCAACGGGCTTTGCCTAGACCTTAGCATGACAGACGTCATTATGCAGACAAGTGCCGGTAACATCGTCATTGAACTATTCACTGACAGTATGCCAATTACAGCGGGAAATTTCCTAGATTTAGTGGACAAAGGATACTATAACGGCCTTCATTTCCACCGTGTTATTCAAGGATTCATGCTTCAGGGCGGATGCCCTTTCAGCAAAGACCCCAATCACCCAAGATGCGGACAAGGCGACCCTGGATACAAAATTGCGGATGAACATCTAGAGAGTGCAAAGTTCTCAAACGAGCCTGGCACACTAAGCATGGCAAATGCGGGCCCTAATAGTGGAGGTTCTCAGTTTTTTATCAATACAGTTCACAACAACTTCCTAGATTGGTGGGAAGAAGGGCCAGGAGGACGATTTGCTGGTTCAAAGCACCCCGTATTTGGCAAGGTTATTGAGGGAATGGACGTAGTAACCGCTATTGAAAGATGTAATACTAGACCTGGAGACAGGCCTGTACATCCACAGCAAATAATCTCGGTTACACGCGCTTGAGGTGATTTGATGGTTGGCCTCGCCATTCATGGTGGTGCTGGCGGAGATGGGCCGTGGAAAGGCCCTACTGATTTAGACCCACAAAGAGTAGCATGTATGCACAATGTGCTGGCTACTGTAGGTTCAATGCTAGAGAGCGGACTAGATGCCCTAGAGGCTGTTACAATCGCTGTTGAAATGATGGAAAATGAGCCGTTATTCAATGCAGGAATTGGCTCTGTAATAGCAGCAGATGGCTCAGTAACAATGGATGCAAGCATAATGCGAGGTAGCGATAGGGCTGCTGGCTCAGTAGTTAACGTGAGAAAAATTCGTCATCCCATTCGTGCGGCAAAAATAGTCCTAGACAATAATTGGCCAGTAATGCTGAATGGTGCTGCAGCCGATGATTTCGCAATCAAAAACGGGATTGAGGAAGTTGAACAAGAATGGCTCATCACAGATTTACGTAAGGCGCAGTGGCAAAAATGGATGAATGCAAAATCTAGACCAGGTTCTACCGATGAAGATGATTCTGCTATGTTAGATCACGACGAAGGCATGGGTACTGTAGGTGCTGTTGCTATCGACAAAAATGGAATGTTGGCCGCTGCAACTAGCACTGGTGGCATGACAGGAAAACCCGATGGTAGAATTGGAGACACGCCGATTATCGGAGCAGGAACTTGGGCAGATCAAAAGGTCGCAGTATCCTGTACCGGAGTTGGTGAAGCCTTCATCAGAACCTGCGCTGCGCATGAGGTTACAACAAGACTACGTCTTGGTGAATCTCTAGAAAATGCATGCAAAAATATGCTTGATATGGTTGCTCCGTTGGGTGGACGTGGTGGAGTAATCGCAATAGACTCAGATGGAAATATCGAAATTCCATTCCAGACTATGTTGATGTATCGGGGATATTGGAAAGACGGAGAAATGATGACTGGAATTGGACCAGATTTATCCTCGCATTGAATCATAAAGTTCCAAATCTAGTTTGTTCAAATCATTGATTTTCAACTCCTCGGGCGGAAGATACTTTTTCTTTTTGAGATAGTTAAAAAATCTAAACCAACGTAATTTTGCGAACAAAACCATAGCGCGCTTCTTATCACCAAAAGTTGGATGAGTTGTATCGCTTTCCTTATGCCAACCAAATTCACTCAAAGCTTCCATTCCATCCTCTGCGACGATTACATGGTCGAATAATCCAAGATTGGATTTGGCTAATTCTATGTCTAATTTTCCTCTAGCGAAGATCTTAGTATAGTATTCTGGAGATGAGTGCAAGTGACCTTCTTTCAGATATTCTGCATATGATTTGGCCTTTGTCAACACAAGATAATGGTCGTAATTGTAATTTGAGATAAAACGCTTGATTGGTTGCCTCATGCAGGTCAACAGGGTCACTCGCTCATCATTGGCTAGTGTTTGGAAATCTGGGCCTCCCCATTCGCAGGCAACAAATGTGACTCCTTTTTCCTCACACTCATCAACAAAGGAAGTTAGTTGATCGGGAGACATCTCCCATAGTGGAACTAATTGTCCGTCAACTCGAGGGTTGCCATTCGAATGTTCTGGCCAAAATGTCTCTCCATTCGCCATCGCTCGACGAATGACATAGGTTCCTGCTGCCTTATGCAGATGTTGGAACCACACCAAGCGATAGTCGGTCATTATTCACCGCTCGAGATTCTCACCTTTGACCGTTACTAGAGGGAAAGGGACATGGACGGTCGGCTATGTCGGAGGTACATGGGAGAAGTACGAATAGAAGCGGATACGATGGGGGAGTTGGAAGTCCCTGCCGATATGTACTACGGTTGTCAAACCGCAAGGTCGCTGATCAACTTCGATATCGGTGATGACTTGATGCCTCGGGGTGTGATTCGCGCTTTTGGAATTCTAAAACAAGCGGCAGCAAAGGTAAATTCTGATTTAGGGCAATTGGATGGAAAGGTGGCAAAACTGATTATCGCAGCTGCTGAAGAAGTCATTAATGGCGAACTTGATGACCACTTTCCCCTAAGGGTATGGCAGACTGGATCCGGCACTCAGTCCAACATGAACACAAACGAGGTAATCGCTAATCGTGCAATTGAAATGGCCGGAGGAGTCTTGGGTTCTAAATCACCTGTGCATCCAAATGACCACGTTAACAGAGCCCAGTCCTCGAATGACACCTTCCCCACCGCTATGCACATCTCAAGTGCTGAAGCGATAACCAACGACTTGATTCCTAGTTTGAGAGGCCTGAGAGATTCATTAGCAGCGAAATCAGAAGAATGGTACGGTATCGTGAAAATAGGAAGAACTCACCTAATGGACGCCGTGCCTCTAACTCTTGGCCAAGAGGCGAGCGGTTGGGTTGCACAGTTGGATGCTGATTTGAGAAGAATCGAATTTGCACTAGAAGACCTTCACGAGTTAGCGCTCGGTGGTACAGCCGTTGGAACTGGATTGAATACTCATCCAGAGTTTGCAAAGCGTGTGGCTTCAGCAATTGCTTTGAAGACAAATATGCCGTTTGTTACAGCGCCTAACAAATTCTCGCAATTAGCTGCCCATGATGCAATTGTAGCAGCAAGCGGCGCATTAAACACCTTGGCAGCGAGCCTAATGAAAATTGCAAATGACGTTCGGTGGCTAGGCTCAGGTCCAAGATGTGGACTTGGGGAATTGTCGCTTCCAGCAAATGAGCCTGGTTCCTCAATTATGCCTGGTAAAGTAAACCCAACACAATCAGAAGCCATGACAATGGTTTGTTGCCAAGTCATGGGCAATCATACTGCAATAACGATTGGCGGCAGCCAAGGTAACTTCGAATTGAATGTATTCAAACCAATGATGATTCACAATTTGCTTCACAGTGTCAGAATATTATCCGATTCAATGCGCGCATTCAGAGAAAAATGCGTAGAGGGCATAGTTCCCAACGGACACATGATACAAAGTCACTTGGAGAACTCTTTGATGTTGGTCACAGCGCTAAACAACCACATAGGATACGATAAGGCAGCAAAGATTGCAAAAAAGGCTCACGAAGAAGGTACTACGCTGCGAGAATCAGCGCTTGAACTTGGATACCTTACCAACGAAGAGTTTGACCAATGGGTTAGGCCAGAGGATATGACCGGCCAAAATTAAACACCAGTGAAAACAGGTTGTAAGATAGAAAATGACCCTTAACAGTCATAAGCGAAATGCACTGGCACCCGTTTACCTGTGAGAGCAGGATGGGAGAACTGGCAAGGGGGTTTCATCCGGGTGGGATATCCGCCCCCTTGCCAGCCTCCGCTGGTGGCTGCCGAGTCGTCGTCACCACAATCCATTCCGAAGAATGTTTCATGGATCGTTGATTTCTTGTTTCCAAGAAACCTTCTTCCCGGCGGCCGAGTTTCTGGTCACATCGCACCGAAGTGTTTTGTTTCCAGGGTGGTGTCAAATTCCGTTTCCCGAAGGTTGCGGATTTTTTCACCGGGTGCTGAATTTCTATTTTCACCGAGGTGTCCATTTCTTTTCAGCGGTGTCGCTCGTTTTCTTAGCAAGCTAAGTTTCGGTTGCGACTTGTGGAGGTCCGTTTCCATCCACTCCAAAGAGTGGATGGCGCGGTTTCCGTCCGTGATGTCCGTTTCCAATTCTTTTTCCCGAAGGTCATATCCTTGGTTCGGTTTCATCTAAGCCGTTTGTTGTAACAGAGGTTGTCCCGAAGAACTGTTACTGCTACTCCTCCCGGCGGTGCACAGTCGTTGGTACTACTGCAACTAGGTTGCAGCCCTCCCTGTTCCATACTTCCAAGTGGTTGTATGGCAGATCTTTGCCGAAGCTCCGATTCTTCCTGTGAGTGGGGGAACTTTCGATCTCCGAAGATTTCGAATCTTCCCTTCCACTTCACTCACCCTATCTCTAGGGTTTGTGACCAACACTTTGCTCGGTTTGAGCAGGCCGGTTGGCAAGGGTCCCAGAGGGTGTCCGAGGACGCCCTCCACCACTCCTTGAGGAGCGGCACTTTTCCCCTGTGGGGCGGAGGCAAATAAAGTTTTCGCTTTTTTCAGCCCTTTTCCATCGGAAATGGAGGGCTGAATGATATTTTTCCACTGTGACCACTGGAAGAAAACTGTCAAAAATAACACTAATTTCTCAATGATCTTAGCTTGGCTGCAAGTGCAGATTTGCGAGAATTTTCTTCGCCTTTTTTCTGGTTAATTCTCCTAGAGAAAAGTCCCTTTTCCCATACCAATATTTGACCGTCTTCAAAACCAAATCCAATACGATTTTCGCTATAATCTGAAACTCTAGGGCGAGTTGTTTTTGCTGTGACAACTAGTTCACCTTGACTGTCTCTTACTTCGACTTCTCCGTTGCTAGAATCCCAACGACCGCACCAATGCGTGTCGTCAAATCCTGCAACCTGGGTTGTAACTTGTTTTCCTAAGGCTTTCCAAATCGGCTTCGAGTCTGGTGTTTTTGCAACAAGTTCTCCAGATTCCAACGCTGCTACAAACCCTTTTTCGACACAAGTTATGGATTCTATCGATGAAGATTCTTCAGAGATTATTTGTCCTTTGAGAGAGGTTATGACACCATTTGCATGGCCGAACAACACGTTTTCTCGGCCATATAATCCACAAGTAACAGGTGAATCTGTTGGAAGAATTTGGTGCTCGCCATCGACCAGAATGCCACACTTTGGCCTTCCGAGTCCGAGCAATAACTTGTCATTTGAATCTAAAAACCAAGGCCTCTCATCCATTCTTTCAACGTTGAGTAGGTCGCCTTCCAGAGAAAATCTCCAAATTGCGCTTTCCATGAAGTCCCCGTGTTCAATATCGTAGACACTGGATGTGGCAAAGATTTCTCCATTATGGAATGCTAGTAAATCGGCTGAGCCCTCTAACGCCTCACTCCAAAGTATCTCACCCTCCTTCAAGCAAGATATGTGTAAACCGGAGGTTACCACAACCAAGTCTCCAATTCTAAGGATAGATTCGATTCTGTCTGAGCATTGGGCTTTCCACATTAAGTCTCCATCACCATTCCATTTTCGCAATGCTCCATCCCAGCCGCCGGCAATTACGGAATCTTCTTCCAAATCTAAGGCACTAACAGGCTGGCCCAAATCACGAATCATCCAGACCGCCTGAATCAAATCCATGATTGCCGTAAGGTGTCACTTCTCAATAGAGTGTCGGCTTCAGGCTTCCAATATTATTGACTTACGCGGTACTGTGAAAGTTAGTGCAAATGCCATTATCGAGAATAAACAAGCGCTGTAGTAATGCCCACCGGTAAAGAACACGAGAACGCAAGAAGTCTGAATCATTCCCCTTGACCCTTTTCTTATTCCAAAGAATGCAAAGCCTGCTGAGATCAACGCAAGGCCGATCATCGCCCAACCTATCATAATGTAAAGGCCAGCAGCTGATTCATCGATTAGAGGAAATTCCATCTGTTCATCGAAGTAACTGATTGTCCTAACGCATGAGCCATTTGCGTAATTTCCAGTACAATCCAAATCTGAAAATTCTGAAGTTTCAGGCATATTAAAATCGATTGTAGTAAAGCCGGTTTTTTCAAGTGGCGAAGGAGGATTCAGAATCAAACGATGGCGCACAGCGTCATTTTTTCCATCTTCATTGTAGCGGATAATTTCAATTGAGGTTAACCCTGGTGTGGCTCCTGTGAATTTGAATTTGCCATCTTTGTCGGTTTGAACCTCAAGAGGTGCATCTAGAATGCCGTCCTCGTTCCTGTGCTCAAGAAGAATTGAAGCGTTTGCTAGCGGTTCTCCTCCTGAAGTAACTGTTCCGCTAAATTCTGCGGAGTCGTGAGGCGCTCCCTGCGCCATTCCATTGATCCATTCATGTGGCCTTACTAGGCCGGATTCTGGGTTGATGAAGTCAAGTCCATTTGCAAATCCAAGACCGCAAATAACGAACACGAAAATGCCTATCATTTTCAAAACAGGGTGTCCATCCTCACTTTTCACCTCAAAAGCGATGCCGCTTGATTGGAAAACCGGCTCTTCTTCGGGAAGAGATGGTGCATCCTCAAGCAGTTCGGACATGTTTGAGCCTAAGGGTTGGTCCTACTTGATAGAAATGCGTCCATTGGATTTAGAAATCAATTTCATCATCTCTGCTTTTCCACACCAAAGTGTCAACTCAAGGCCATTCTTTTCAGTGACTATTCCCAAGTCGTATATCTGACTAACATAGGCCTCAGCACTGCGTTCATCATCATCCCCCCGCGACACAACTAGGGTTGTTTTTGGGCCGTATAGCGAATACATAATCGATTCCCTCAATTCATCCATACCCTGCCCATCATGGGAAGATACAACCAGTGGATTCGTCATTCCCATCGAATTAACAGTCTCAATTGCCGATTCGATGTCCCCTCCAATGTCTGACTTTGTTAGTACAACTTTGATGTTCATTCCCGATTCATCGCCGCGCTCTAATACTTCGCGTCGAGTCGTAGACAATTTTCTCCTAAACTCCTCTGGCTCATCGCTACTGTCTACAACAAGTAGCAGCAAATCGCACTGAAGAGATTCGTCTAGAGTTGCGTGAAACGCGTCCAGTAGATCAGAGGGTAGTTCGTCGATGAAACCAATTGTATCTGCCAAGAGAATTCTCGGGCTCATTTCCATTCTGCCAACAGTAGTTTCCAATGTTGAGAATAATTTGTCTTCGACGAGTACCTGCTTGCCAGATAATGCGAGGAATAGAGATGATTTACCAGCATTTGTGTAACCTGCAAGTCCGACGGTTCTGGCACCGCCTCGCGTTCTCTGTCGCCTTCTTTCACTGCGTGCCAGTGCATGCTTTCGCTGCTTTCTTCTTAGTTGGGTTAATTCCCTTGATACTGTTTCTAAAACGCCCCGAATACCTTGCTGACCTGCACCACCAAATCCAGCTCTCTCACCGGTAGTTTGCTGGTTGACCAATTCACGTAGCACACTGCGGTCAGCCAATAATTGAGCGATTCTAACCTGGGTTCTAGCCTCTACACTTCCTGCATGTGAAATGAATAATGAAAGCAATAATCTAACTCTATCCCATACTTCAACTTGGACTGATTCATGAACATTCACTAGTTGCCTAGGAGATGCATTTGAATGGATAATCACCAAGTCGACCCCGTGCCATGGGTGCCCCTCAACTGCGCTTGAAATATCATCTGCAACGTCTTGTAGCCTACCTTTACCAAAATATGAACGTGGGTCTTCTGAGCCCTTTTGATATTGAACATCTAGAATTTCTATGCCCATTGTTTCTGTTAGGGCAATCAATTCGCTCGGATTGCCGTCCCTGTGTAAAAGGACGGCTTTCCTGCCATCATGATTGGTGCGAGCCTCGCCTAATGCTACGCCTCCAGTTCCCGCTAGGACCTGGATTGGCTCATCCATGTACCATGCGATAAGACATTACTGAAAGAACCCTTGTAAAATCGTAACTCTCATTGAGGGGAGGCTCTAGTTCCAACCATGGCCGAGAAATTCTCCACCACCCTGACTTGGGAGGGAGATGTAGAAATCGGCCGCAGGCTCTCTGCACTAGTCCCTGATGAATTAGTCCACGAATTGGAGGAGAGTGGAGATTCTTCCACCCTTACAATCACTGTTGAGTCGGACGATTTGGAAAACCTCAGAGAAATCGTTGATTCCTTGCTGACTACATTCTCAGATCAAGATGAGTGAAGGTCGAGAATGACCGGCGCGTGGTCGCTTACCTCAATTCCACCCTGTCTGTCGATTTCTACAGATTTTGTCATCTCTTTGGCGGCCTTATTTCCTAGAATGTAATCAATTCTCCATCCTCTATCCTTAGCGCGAGCCTGTCCACGATTTGACCACCAGGAGTAAATCTTAGCATCAGGGCCGACGTGTTCTCTAAACAAATCATGCCAGCCGTCATTCAGTAAATCAGTGAACCAGTCTCTCTCATGTGGAAGGAATCCGCTTGATTTTGCGTTGCCTTTTGCATTCCAAATGTCGTTTTCAGTATGTGCGATGTTTAGGTCTCCAGCTACTATCACCGGTTTGTCTGAATCAAACATCGGTTTGATGAAATCTCTCCACTGTGCCATCCAGTCTTCCTTGTATCTCTGTCTTTCTTCCTTCGAAGAGCCACTTGGAAGATAGGTATTGACTAGAGTGAGATCCCCATGTTGTGTTACAAGCACTCTACCCTCTGAATCTTCGGGGTCAAGGCTACCCTTCATGCCTCTGCTTATCTCTTTCATGTCTACTCGGGAAATGGTGGATACTCCAGAATATCCTTTCTTTTCTGCAGGATGTAAAATCATCTCGCTATCTGCCGGAGGTGCCCATTTTGGTGGCAATTGTTCGGGCAAACAGCGCACTTCTTGGAGCATCCAAATGTCCGCATCTATCTTCTCAACAAATTTGTCGAATCCCTTACGGATTGCCGCCCGAATACCATTGACGTTCCAAGTGACTATTCGCATATTGGCTCTTCATACTAGACGGTGCTTCAAATCATCCCATCAGAAAGGAGCCCTCTAGAATCTGTGAGTGTGATGGAGTTATTTTCGCGCCTAGTGATGATATGCGACCTCCATCCAGATACTCTTTCGTCGAGTAAATCCTCGATTTTTGATACCCCACCAGAGAGAGCGATGCATGAGAAGTGGCTCATTCCTGGTGCCTTGACCGAATGAATCGCTGCTAAATCAAGAATCGCTACATCGTCCTTTACCAATCCGTGAAGCCCCTTCAACGGACGATTGTCTAACACCACATCCAGCGTTGATACCTTTACCGGCTCACCAACTGGCTCTCCAGTACACATTTTTACTACGTCTGCTTCGATTTTAACGCCCTTTGAAGTAATTACTCCGCCCTGATATGAATCCGTGATTTTCACTCCTGTCTGAATTGGAATTCCAACCTCTTCGAGAGTTGATGCAAGTCTACCGACCAGTCCAGACCAGCCCTCACCAACAACGCATAATTTACCCTTGATGAGTGCGTTTCGCCTTTCTGGTATATCCTGGCCCCAACCCGAGATTAAGCGAAGTGCATCTTCTCTAACCTTGTCTTTACCCATTTTCACATTGAGTAATTCTTTGGGGTTATTTATCGGGTAAAGGGCTCCATGACCTACCACCAAGATTTTACTTGGGCGGACCGGCCTAAGGGATGGTTTTACCTTGCTAACTTTCTTGACCATGCTGTGTAATTCGCCGCCTTTCAATAGTAGATGTGGCCCATGCTCTAATTGGTGCCCGAAGGACTCTTGACTTGTCCCTCGCCCGCCTATACGCTTTCTTTTTTCAACGACAAATACCTGGTTTTTTGCGATATGTTCTCGCGCCGCAGTAACGAGTCCGTGTAAGCCCGCTCCCACAACTAAGACCCGCTTCATGACCACCCCAGAGGGTGCATAACCATCAAATCCTCGCACCTAACGCAGAAATCATGCCCGACAATGCGCCACCCCCTCATGATAGGGGCAAGCAATTGTGGGATGCTTCAGAAGGTCCAAGCAGAATGCTGATTTCTAGCATCGATAGGTGGACCAGTGCTTTGCTTGCGGATGATGGTATTGACATGCCATTCATGGGGGGAAGTGAGAACGTCGAAGCTACAATCATTGCAAAAGATAGCGGAATTTTAGCAGGTTGTGCTGCAGTCGACCACATGTTGCAGATTTGGGCTGGTGGCTTACAAATATCTTGGAGTCATGGCGAAGGAAGAAGCATTTCTTCTGGAGATGAGATTGCTACAATTCATGGTGACAAAGAAGCTATTCTAGGTATGGAGAGAACTATTCTAAACATCTTGGGACAGTTGTCTGGTATAGCGACTGAAGCCAAAAAATGGTCATCCATTGCCCCTAAGCAAATCGCATGCACTAGGAAAACGATTTGGGGTCTGCTGGACAAGTGGGCAGTCCACCTTGGAGGGGGTTTGACTCACAGACTTTCAAAACAAGATGCTAAAATGATTAAGGAAAACGACCTCGCTGTAATGTACCCTGAACTTGACAGCAATGGGGCGAGGATTTCCAAATACTTGTCCGAGGTTGACCCTAGCGAATGCGGAGCATTCCTTGAGGTAGAAGTTCGTGAAGAAAAAGAAGCGATAATGGCAGCCTTTACGTGGTCTGAAAGGAGAATGATTGACGGCCATGACAGGCTTGTGATTATGCTTGATAATTTTAGTCCCGAGAGATGCAAAGCCGTCGCTGACGAATTGAGTGAAATGAGCCTCAGAGAACACGTCGTCCTAGAGGCAAGTGGAGGTATTGTTTTGGATAGTCTCGAGGATTGGAGAGAGTGTGGCCTAGACGTACTTTCAACGAGTACAATTAATCGTGGCACTAGCCCTCTCGATTTGTCTATGCTAATGAATGAAAACTGAGGTATTGGTATGAATGAAGATGAGAATGTAGTTGACCCTAGTCACCCAAGATATGAATCTTTGATGCTTAGAAAGAAAGTTGCAGATGCTGGCGTAAAAGGAATGCTAGCAGATTCGGCAATGATTGCTCATGGAAGAGGAGAAGCCTTCGATTATTTGCTTGGAGAGCAGACTATTCCTTCCGCATTGGAAGCGACTAGAGAGGCGGCAGCAAGATTAACACGTGCTAGAAGACCCGTTCTTTCTCTAAACGGAAATGCCATCGCACTTGCAGGACAAGACTTCCTGACTATTGCTAGTCAGTTGGATTGCCCAATTGAGATCAATATTTTCTACAGAACGCCTGAAAGAATGGGAGCGCTTCTAGGCCATCTCAAGATGTTGAACACGAAATTAGGACTCGATGTCGAAATTTTGGGCGGAATCCCTGATGCAAGAATTCCCGGACTAGAAGGTCCAAGGGGTGCTTGTCAGAGCAATGGAATCTTTGAGGCTGATACAATTCTAGTTCCTCTTGAAGATGGAGATAGGTGTGAAGCATTAGTTGCAATGGGCAAGGAAGTGCTAGTCATTGACCTGAATCCGCTTTCTCGTTCCTCAAGAAGAGGCACTGTAGGAATTGTTGACGAAGTCACAAGGGTTACAAAGAATCTGATTCAATTAATTCCCCAAAGGCCTGAACCTACAGAATGGAATAATAATCAAGCTCTACAGTCAGCGCTAAACCACATCACTTCTACAATGGCAACTAGATTTCAGTGACATCAAAGTTCGCTTAGTTTAGAAGATAGAATGCTGCTGATTGATTCACCAACTTGGCTGCATGTCGCAGTTCCTCCTAGGTCATAGGTCAATGATTTACCATCTCTAAGGTGGTCTGCAACACTTTCGTCAATCAAGTTTGCAATAGTAACCAACTCATCTTCACCGTTCTTGCGGCCCAACCAATCAAGCATCATCTGGATTGAGTTAATACTCGCTATTGGATTCACCTTGTTTTGGCCTGCGTGCTTTGGCGCACTACCATGTACTGGTTCGAAGAAGGCGTGCTCATCTCCTACGTTACCAGAGGCTGCCATTCCCATTCCGCCTTGTAGTACTGCACCCAAGTCGGTTGCTATATCTCCAAACATGTTTGAAAGAACAACTACATCGTAATATTCAGGAGTTCTTGTTAACCACTGCATGAATGCGTCAATGTATCCATGGTCTGTTCCAATAGCAGGGTAAGAAAGTGCTACTTCATCGAACACTTTTCTGAAAAGTTGGCATCCTCTCGTCACGTTGCTCTTATCGATACAAGAGACTCTTTTCTCTCCATCCGAGGGAGCTCCGTTGCGTGTTGTAGCGATATCGAATCCCATCTTGACCAAACGCTCTGTACCTTTGGAAGAAATTGGCCTTGGGTCATATGCAACCTCGCCTTCAAGACCGGGGAATGTCATTTCAGGAGGAGTGTATTCCTCTCTTCCAAGTGCTCTGTCTGCGCTTCTTCTCAGAAGTGCGTGATAGAGTCCTTCAGTATTTTCTCTAAGGACTGTCATGTCGACCATTCCGGGCTCCCAAATCTGTGTAAACTTGCCGTGCACTTTGTGTGGTACGCCTTCGTAGAGTTTGATTGGTCTAACGTTTGCATACAGATCTAGGCCAGCCCTCATTCCCAGGATGACTGAACCGCCAGCGAGATCGCCGTTTGGGAGTCTAGCTCCTGGATAACCGATTGCGCCAAGGAATATCGCATCTGCTTCATCCCTACAGAATTCAAAGGAGCCTTCGGCCCATTCTTCGCCAGTTTCCTTGTAATGCTGACCGCCGCATGGGATTGTCACTTGTTCGAAGCCATGATTCGTATGTGCCTGAACAGTGTCCAGTATCCGCATCGCCTCAATTGCTACTTCTCTGCCAGTTCCATCCCCGGGCAAGATTGCGATGCGGTGGTCGCTCATACCCTCGGCAAAAGGCGCACCTACATGAACGCGCCCCCGTGATTTTGGAAGGTTGTTTGGGGCGATGTCCACTGGAGAGGTTGTTACACGTAAACAAGCGCGCAGTGTTACAATATTGCATTAGAATAGTACGTCTGTGCTCGGAGTGTACCTTTATGGAGTGCCACTACACAGAGGCATAGCATGGCTGAGGATGGTCGCGATAAATCCGAAGAGAGGATACGTATCGACCAACTACCACCAGTGGTAAAACGGCTTTCGGATGCCATGCTTGGTATTGACCCAAATTTCGACATAGAAGATTGGTTAGTCAAAAAAGCAAATGAGGATTTGGCTACTCTCGAACTTGACATCCAGAGAGAAAGATTGCAACTAGAGCAAAGAATTCACAGGTTAGAATCGTTAGCAAAACGGCTAGGCCAAGAAGACATCAGAGAAATTCCAAAGGGGCAAACCAATCTTTTCGATTGCTTCGATATCCCTTTACCATTGAAACATTTAACCGACCGAATTGAGGAAATTGTGGACGAAGAACCACATCCGGCAGGGACATTCATCGGGCTGTTGCCGGATGATGGTTGTGATGACCCTCTGTTGGCAGTTACTGCACAAATGATGCTAATTTTGGCCCAAGAGAAAGTAGGAAGAGGTGCAAATTACATCGAACTTGATGAATTATTTTCACCTCTAGCGAATAACGGGATTTCACCTGATGAGTGTAATGAAGCACTAGACCACTTACTCATAACTGGACAAATTCACGAAGTAGACGACGACTGCTTTGTTCCAGACGAATAACGCGTGGGACCCCGAGGACTCCCAACTTTGCTTCAATATATATCCCAGTGTAAAATATACAGTGATGGGCATAATACAATCTGCATTTTTCGGAGTGTGCGCTTGGTGGATGCTTGTTGTCATTGGTGTGCCTCCACCAGTAGCGGCAGCAGCAGGGATATCCACCGCATTCTTCACAGAAGCCATGGTTCAAGCCAATGTTAGAAGTCATCTGAAGCATAAAGCAACTGCGCTTCAAAGTGAATTGAACATTGCAATCGGTCAATTGACAGACATGAAAAGAGCTCTAGACTTAACGACGAGTGATCTAAGAGATGCATTAGATGAATTACATCGCAGGGATGCCATCGGTAGTCCTGCTGCAAGAGAACTTCTAGCAAGGCAAGAAGAAGCTATGGAAGCCCAAAAGACGGCTTTGGAGGTCTCAACCGACCGGTCACTGGGGACTCTCGAGTCTCTTGAAAGAATGATCATCTCACAAGGAGAGCAAACTGCAAGAGTCCAAGAAGTTCTTTCCATGGTTCTAAAGCAGTTAGCCCTAGAACCACGCCAACACATCAGTATGCGTGATTCGGTACTCACGCAGGAGAATAGTTCAACACCTTCGATGACGCAGGACTTGATATCTCTGATGGGTTAGGTGTTGTCATGCATGGTTCAATGAGAGAGTTAATGCGCCTAAAATTGCGCGCTAAAATTTACTCTCCGTTCATAGGCTTGGGAATCATACTTGTTGCACTGGGAATTATATTGGGACTTGCAGAAGAAGACCCTCTTTCGATAGGAAATCACACCTACTCGATGATTCTGGGGATGTTGTCTATCCTTTCTGGAATCATATTGTACCAAAGTGAAGAGGAATTTGCACAAAAGTATGACATGACACATCTACTTGATATCGATGATAAAGAGGAAAGGTACCAGGCATATCTGGAGCATTTGTCTGAATGGATTGCTACAGATTTAGAACAAATCAACCCAACTAGAACTAGAGGAAGTGACCCTTCTGGGCCTGATTGGGGCAAAACCGATTTCAAGTTAGGGCAAGAGCCTCAAAGAAGGGATGCAATCGTTCAAGGCGAGAAATATTCGGGGATGGAAGATGATTTGACCAAAGCAGAAAAAATGGTTTCTGATGCCAATACCAAATACGCAACAATGGCACAAAAAAGGTGGGAAATTGCTGAGGCGAATGACCCTGATCTCATAGAATACGGCGTTGAAAAATTAGGAGATTTGGTGAAGACAGATTATTTCGAGAAGAACGCAGAAAGCGGCGCATTCGCTAAAGTTGCAAATCCTGATGACAATACCCATTGATACAATAAGCCATCACTACTAGGCAAGGAGGATGAAAGCCATAGTTGTGGCAGGAGGTCACGGTAGTAGACTCTACCCAATGACCAAATTCACACACAAAACTCTGCTCCCTTTATCTGGCAGGCCTATCATCGATTACGTATTATCTACAGTTAGAAGTGCGGGAATCACAGATATCACAATTATCGGCAACAAATTCATTGACAAAATCAGAGAACACGTCGGTGATGATGTCAATTATGTCATGGAAGCAGAACCCAAGGGGGTTGCAAACGCACTGCAACTCGCTAGAAATGGAAACGAAGGCACTCCTCTTTTGATTTGGTTTTCGGACAATATCACAAATATCGACCTAACTCAGGACTTGAAGGAATTCTCTAGTGGTGCTATTTTGCTTACAAGAGAAGTTGAAAAGCCAAGCGATTTTGGAATCGCTGTTGTCAATAATGGAGAAATCGTTGATGTTGTTGAAAAGCCATCCAGCAACATTGGAAATTTGGCAATAGGTGGCATTTACATTTTTGATGAAACGTTCTGGTCACGCCTCGATTTGGTTCAAAATAAGGACAACTTCTCGATTTCGGATGTGACAAGGCAATACCTTTCTGAAGGAAATGTGAAAATAATCTCAGTGGGAGAAAATACGTGGATTGACTGTGGTACACCTTCAAGCCTGAGCAGGGCAGCAAAGATGGTCGAGTTGGGAATGTTCAGAATTAGGGAGTGATTTATTTGCGCGTGGGAATAATTGGAGCAGGTGTTGTTGGCAGTACTATTGAGCATTGTTTTAGTGACAGTCATGACCTATTTATCCACGACCCGGTCAGAGGCACTACGATTTTTGACGTTACTGAGAATTGTGACATGGCATATATCGCAGTTCCAACACCTTCTTTGGAAGATGGTTCCTGTGATACCAGTATAGTTGAGAGTACTCTAGACGAGTTGCCTGATGGTTTCATTGCAGTAATTAAGAGTACAGTTGTACCTGGAACTACTGAAGAATTACAGAAAAAATTTCCAAATCTGAAATTGGCTTATTCGCCGGAGTTCCTAGTAGAGAGGCAGCGTTTAGAAGATTTTGCAAATCAGAAAATCTTGGTAGTGGGTACTAAGCACAAGGAAGTCGCTGACCTTGTTTTCAAACATCACATTGAGGCAGGAGTTCTCATTGGAAACAATACCTTCCATGTTAGCCCAACTGAAGCTGAGATGGTAAAATACACGAAGAACAACTTCTATGCATTGAAAGTAATTTTCGCCAATCAAATCCACGATATCTGCACTGCGATGGGCATAGAATGGTCGGTTATTCGAGAAATCATAACAACACCACAGGATCAGCCAATTGGTGATTCTCACCTTGAGCCGTTGATGGGATTGAATCGTGGTTTTGGTGGCAAGTGTTTGCCTAAGGATACTTTAGCGCTGAGAGAACTCGCAAGAAAACTGAAAGTGGACTATGACCTATTAGATGCCATGCAAAGCGATAATGCAGCACTAAGAAACATTCCTACAGGAAAACCTTCAGATGTAGATACGGAGGATGACTGATGGCAATTGAACACGGTTCTTTCCCAAGATATGTGATGACCGCCATGGTCAATTTCGTTGCATTCTATACACTATGGGAGATTTTCGTTTTCCTACTCCCAGATGAAAATTACTGGCCGACTGTTGCTTGGGCTATCGCTTGGTTCCTAGGCTCCCTACAAGCTCATTGGACGCATAGAATTTGGACATTTGATTCACATCGCGACATCAAGTGGACTATTCCGACAACAATGGCTCTGTACGTCATTGGAGGAGTGGGTTCCACCGCTTGCTATTACATCGGTACTGTTTCTTGGGGACTTAACGAAAGGGTAGTATTTCTTGTCAATTCAAGCCTATGGGGATTCCTAAATTACATTGGACAGAGAGAAATTGCATTCAAAGAAGTTAGTACCTCTCCCCCTTCAGATAACGAGTGAATTTTTTGAAAATACCGGGGCTAGGTTTCTCTTCCAAACCGAGCCGCCAATCTAATTCTCCTGCCCGGTCGTATCGAACTACGTCATCGAAACCGCCAATCCATTCATTATCGATGAATACTTGAGGAATTTGCTTTGCGCCTCTCGTTCTGATTGAAAATTCAATGTCAATTTTTTTGGATTTACCTAGTTGTTTTTCGATGTAATTTACCCCTTTTCTGTCTAGATACTGCTTAACATTCACGCAAGCGGGACAGCCTTTGTTGGTGTAAACCTCTACTTCGGCCATGACTATTGGCCTCAATTTTATCACTTGAATTGCTCGTTCGCAGCGTGGGATTCAAGTCCTACGGCGAACACGCAGTGCACATGCTGCCAGACACGGTGCACAAGTTACCCCAATCTGAAAGATTCGCATATGCTAGACTACTAGCATACATGACTAGAGTTGACAATGAGTTAACTGTCGAAGAGATGTCTATGTTTGAACAGAGACTTGGTACTGCATTATTATCACCTAAACAAAGGCAAATGATTCGTGCAGATCTGAAGAATCCACCTTCCCTAGAAAAATGTCTAGAGGATTTGGGAGAGGAAGCTGGAAGGCTCGCCCTTAGAGACGCTGTCTTGATGGCGGCATCCGATGGAACCGTGGACGAAGATGAAAGAGAAGCGCTCGAAGATATCGCTGACCACCTAGACCTAGCACCAGATGCTGTGAAGAGGCTCCTAAAGTGGACTGTTGAAGGATATGCTTGGATGCAGGCAGGTTATGACCTGTTGAATGATTTGTCTAGGTGATTGACCTGTTACCAGATGCTGCGCTATCTCTGTCAGAGGAGCAGCGCAGAAAAATTGCGTGTACGCTAGTCATGGTAGCAGCCTCTGATGGAGCTTTGGTTCGCGAAGAAATTTCTGCGATTGAATCTGCTATGGGGGCGATGATGCTTCATCCTGAAAGCCGTGAAGAGGTTCGTCAGTTGCTTACACAGCCTCCAGAATTGGATTTGCTATTGGAAGGTATGGAAACCGCAGCGATTAGGCTCGCCCTTCGAGATGCTGCTTTACTAGCGTCTGTTGATGGGGACTATGATGATGCTGAGTTATCTGCATTACAAAAGATATCTGAAGCTGCAGGACTCAAGAAGAAAAATCTCTCAGAAATTCTAGATTGGGTTTCAGAATCCTGGAAAATGGGTGCTATTGGTCGCTCAATTATCTCCTTAGAAATGCCGGGAGATGACAAGATTCTATGATTCAGAACATAGATGATTTACACACCGGAATTTACGGATGTTGGTGTGAACTTACCGGAATCAAGAAAAAATAGGATTTTACCCCCACATTTTATTATTGATACCTACTTAGAAGCAACCAGCGCAATGCGCCTCCGATGAGTGAAGAGAAATGGGAATACATCCAAAGATAGGAATCACTGGCTTGCCAAGGTCTGGAAAATCCGCAGTACTTGCAAAAGTGCTCGAGATGCTTGAGGAAGAAAGGCGTAGAGAAATCAACGCCAGAGGAGGAGATGGTGCAAATACCGATATCATCGGTGGAATGCGAACTGAGCCAATAATGGAAAACTCGGAAAGAGTTGGTTACAAAGTAATCGACATTCACACCGGGGAAGAGGCTGTAATGGCTCACAAATCAATCGATACTAGACTACGCGTATTGGGATATGGAATCGATTCTGAGGCCCTAGAAAGCGTTGCAATACCTGCTATTGAACACGCAAGGGATTACTCTGAAGTGATTGTGATCGATGAAATCGGAAAATTCGCAGTTGAATCCGAAGGATTCGTCAACGTAGTTAGGTCAGCTCTGGAAGTTGATAAACCGACATTACTCGCACTTCACAAAAAAAGTAGGCACCCGCTACTACAGGATATCAGGAGAAGAGATGATGCTCGTATACTCGAAGTTACTCCTGTAAACCGAGCGCTACTTCCATACAAGATACACAAACTCATGAGAGAGACTTACTGATTCAAGTTGATTTCATTCGAAGGGGGATTTAGCATAATACCAGCCAAAAGTGCCCAGAGACTCCTCTTAGGTACAGGCTTAGGGTTGATACTCTCCGGGGGATTTGGCCTTATCTCGGGGGTTATCTCGGTCGAAGAGCCTAGCATTGGATTTGTCGCCCCCTTATTCGGATTGATTTTCGTAGGTTTGTCTGGCCCGACAGGGCGCGGTGAAGGGCCTTTAGCAGATTTTTTCCCGAACGAGAATGATGCAAATATGGCGGCAAGGGTTGAATCAGACATCAATCAACAAATGCAGGATGCAGATGTAGGGAATGCATGGGCAAAATTGGAGCACTCTATGTTATCCAAAGAGTTAGAAGAGGAGTGAATGTCTTCTTTTCTTGTAGTTCTTGCATTAGAAAGGTTTGATTCCTTTGACTATCTGCGGAGGAATGGCGAGCATCATGAGTGAAGTACCAGAAGGACTCTACTACACCAAAGAACACGAATGGATTAGAGTTGAAGGCGACGAGGTTGTAATTGGAATTACAGACCACGCCCAAGACGCTCTAACAGACATCGTTTACATCGAATTACCAGAAGTTGGAATGACTTGTGAAGACATGGGAGAGTTCGCTGTGGTTGAATCGGTAAAATCAGCTTCACCGATCTTCGCTCCTCTTGCTGGTGAAATCACCGCTGTAAATGACGAATTAGAAGACACTCCAGAATTGATGAATCAAGAACCATATGGCTCTGGTTGGATTATCAGAATGAAACTCGACGATGCATCTGCAGTAACATCTTTGATGTCGCCTGCAGATTACAAGGCTGAAATCGGCGAGTGAATATCTGATGTTCCACATTTACGTTGACGGTTCCTGCCCTGGGAACCAAAATGTGGATGAAGAAACTCCAGCCGGATGGGGAGTTGTTGTTATTACCGGCTCCAATGACCTCGGTAGAGGTAACGGGGAAATATTCCATGAGTTTAACGGGAGAGTAGTTACAAATCCCGATGAAGCCAAATTCATTGGGGCCGAAGTTGGGTCAAATAATACAGCCGAATTGACCGCCTTTGCCGAGGCTTTACGCTGGGCGTTAAGCGAAGGCGGAGGCTCTGAAATTGTAATCAAGACCGATTCTCAATATGCAGGAAATCAAGCAACTGGTAAATGGAAAGCAAAGGCAAATCGCGAATTGGTCGCTCATGTTCAAGCCCTCTGGAATGAAGTCGCAGAATTGCGAGATTTATCGTGGGACCACGTCAAGGCGCACAGTGGACACAGATGGAATGAGAGAGCGGACCATCTTGCAATAAGAGCCGCAAATGATGAGGCCCCAATGTCCCTCTCTTTTTGGAAGCCTGGTCAACGTTGAAGTCTATCTTCCAACCAATCTCTTACGTTTTCTGAGGTGTCCTGTCTCCTCAGAGCATAATCGATTTGGCTCTTCAGCCAAGATAGTGGCGACCCTGAATCGTACCATTGGAATCCGTCTAGATGTACTCCTACCAAGCCACTATTCTCCATCCAATGTTTCTGAACTTCTATTGATTGAAGTTCTCCAAATTTTTCATAACTGTACTCATTTAGTAATTCGGCTGTGTCTTCAGTAAACACATACCTGCCGCAAAGTACCAAATTTGATGGAGCAGATTCTCTACTTGGCTTCTCAACTATGGCTTTGACTAAATCCTTCTCCATTGAAACTACTCCGTAATTTTCCGGGTCGTCAACAGCTGCTAAACCTACACATGGTAGCGAGGTTTTGTTGAACTTCTCGACTAGAATTTTTGATGCATTCGAGGGTGAATAATCCGACAATCCTGTGTATGAATCCAATATGATGTTATCACCAAGCAGTACCATGAAAGGTCCTGTGATGGAGTCGAGTGCACAACTGAGTGCGTCGCCAAATCCTTTGGGCACACGCTGAACGTGTACCTTAACCTCTACGTCACTGAAAGGAGAGAGTAACTCTTCGTCGATATCTAATCTCTTTGGTGACAGCCAAGAATTATCTGAAAGTATACTAGAAAAATCCTTACTTGGCGATGTGATTATGTGTATTCTTTTCGCACCAGCATGAACTGCTTCTCTTGCAAGGTGGGTCATGGCAGGAATGTCAACTAGCGGTAACATTTCTTTTGCAATAGCAGAACTTGCTGGAAGCATTCTAGATCCTATGCCGCCCGCGACAATCACAGCATCCTCGACTTCCGCCATATTGCATCTAACATCTCCATTCCTTTCAAGCGTCGCGGCCTGTAGGGGTGCTCATGGGGGAAAAGCCAGAGTGGAGGGGCTTTGCCACCATAGGCGCAATCTTGGTAGCGATTACTTTCACGGACCTATCTCCTAAGGGCCCTTGGAACGATGCTACGTTTACCTCGGGCTCAATCGGATTAATCGGGCTCAGTTTCATTTATTTGGCTTGGTTTAGACTAACTTTTGAGAAAAAAGGGGTTGTTCCTACTCTTGACTTGTGGAGAGACCCAGGTCAAACATCTCTGACGGTTATGGGAGTGGGTATCGTAACACTAGGTATTGCATATGCTGTGGGAAGAATTGATTTCTTCCCCGAACCAGCAGGCCTAATTTTATCCTTAATCGGTCTTCTTGTAACCACAAATGGATTCTATGTTTGGATGTCAACAGAGGGCCCGCTATCTAGTGAGGAAGAGTGATTACTCCTCTTCAGAGTAATCCTGTTTCTTCATCATAACTGCAAGATAGATCAGTAGCGACAGTATGAGAATACTAAGGATTGTTACCGCTACTACATCTGAAGACCCTTTGCCTTTACTTTCTCGATGGTCATCACCGTCATCTTCCTCATTAACCGTGTTTTGAGAATTATTAGATTCGTAGACTGTTTCAACATAATTCCATGAAACTATGAATGTTATTTCTTGGTCACCATTAGAAATCATGCCGCCACACTCTTCACCAGATTGGTTTGCGTTGAACGTTAATGCCCAATCCATTTCTGCATGAATTGAGGTGTTTTCGCCAGCTATACCATAGCACGAGATGTTTTCTACAGGGTAAGATGTTGATATCACTAGTATGTCATTTTGGTCCATTTCTCCCAAAGAAATCATCGCGCCATCAGTAATATTCTCTCTAATTCCTGAAGTTGTAATTACTTGAGCACTGAAGGTAATCTCAACCTCTTCAGCAACTTCATCGGTTTCTCGTATAGGATTTGAGAGAGAATTCAGGCCCAATACAAGTGTCTCATCATGCCATACTTCCTGTCCCGAGCCCCAGACTGCATCGATTGTTATTGCATACCAAGCCTCATCCTGGGGATTGAGCGGGTTGTGAGATGCCTGCTCATTTGATACGTTAACCGAGACTAATTCCTCTACGTTTTGAAGGGAAGTTATTGGTCCAGTGAATGAACGCCAAACCCTTGCTACTGCTTCTGGATTCTCTGTTTCGTCATCCCAAGTAACTACAATGGTCCCGTCGCCATATCTTTCAACGCCCAAATTGGTGACGGTTGTGATATCGATAGTAGATTCAATCACCGGTTCTGAAACCGGAGATGCTTCTGTCAATTCTAAGATTTCATTTCCTTCTGAATCTTGTAAAGTTATGGCATACCATGATTGCCTGTGTTCGCCAAATGGGACTTGAAGGACTGTAGAAGATAGGCTTGCATCTACTGAATCGACAAATGTACTGGAATCAACCGTACCTAGCTCCTTGTCACTTCGATAGATGTTTATGACCAAATCATCATCATCCACTCCAGTGCCCCAATCGATAGTCGTGGTATCTGATATTGGGTCGAAACTTGCCGTAAGTTCTCCAATGAAAAGCGGAGCGACGTTGTCCTCAAAAATTGGCTGCTCTAATGTATTGCTTCCTAGGAATCTTGTGTCTTCTGAATTTTCGAACA
>CAXPMI010000017.1:0-31369 GCA_964218365.1 Candidatus Poseidoniaceae archaeon | reverse complement strand
GGGAAACCTGGTACTACTGTTCCGTGGTACATCTTCCAATCATTTGATTCATCAAAATCCGAACCGATATGCCTTCCAACTAATCCACCATCTGGGCCTTGGCGGTCGTTACCTTCTGGGTACAAGTCTAAATGATGGACGCAGAACAAGAATGGATCTAATGTATCCCTGACAAATCCCATTGGCCGGTTTGACTTGACACTCTTGCCCATGCTTATTTGTCGGGAAGGCCATTCATTAAGCGTTGTATCATGTCCAAAAATAAACATTTGAATATGGTATCATAAACGCATAACTATGGAACATGCAGAAGTCTATGAAAGAATTACCGCAATACTCGACGGTGAAGATGATTGGGTAACTGCAATGGCTACTGTTGCTTGTGAGTTACACAACTCCTTTGAGCACTACCATTGGACTGGGTTCTATCGAACAGTATCTCCAGAATTATTGAAAATAGGCCCATATCAAGGAGGACATGGGTGCTTGACAATAACCTACGACAGAGGCATTTGTGGAGCTGCGGCTAGAACCGGAGAGTCACAAATTGTACCGAACGTACACGAAAGGCCTGAACATATTGCTTGTAGTTCAACAACCAATAGTGAACTTGTGATACCTGTAAAGAACTTAAATGGAGATGTTGTCGCTGTTTTAGACGTGGATTCTGATGAATTTGATGCCTTTTCAGAAGATGACATTTCCCTTGCTCAAGATATCTGCGAATGGCTCGGAGCCACATATCATTCCAATGAGTGAAACCATACATAAGTTGAAGTAGATTTTTCCTGTTTACTAAACATGGGCAAACAAAAGAACGTACTGGGGCATGACATCGGAGAATGCTCTTGCAAGCCACTAACTGGATGGTACAGAGACGGGCATTGCCATACAGATGAACATGACAGAGGCTCTCACACAGTATGCTGCATAGTTAACGAAGAATTCCTTCAATTTGCTAAATCTAAAGGTAACGACCTGATTACTCCTGCTCCTCATTTCAACTTCCCCGGTCTCAAGCCGGGAGACTCGTGGTGTGTTTGTGCTAGAACTTGGCTGGACGCACTAAATCACGGGCAAGCATGCCCAGTGGACCTTGAGGCCACTAACATCAAGGCTCTAGAAATCATTCCTCTAGAGTTGCTTGAAGATAGAGCGGTTTGATTACTCGCTTTCGCCAACAGCATCAGTCATTGACTGGTACATCTTTGCATCTTGCTTCAAGAATGGTGTGTACATTGCAGGTAGTACGAATAGACTCGAAATTAGTGCAAGTGCAATCGCTACCACGAATACTTGACCAAAGAGTTGCAATGGCACCAACGATGAGAAGTTAAGAACAGAGAAACCACCCGCTGTAGTCAGTGCAGCACCAAACATTGCTCGACCTGTGGTAGCCACGGATTTTGTCGACCATTCTGCCGGGTCTGCAAACGGTGCATGTTCCACTTCTTCCTCTAGTCGAGTTGTCAAGTGAACTGCATAGTCAACTCCCAAACCAAGCGTAAGAGCACCTATTGTTACCGTTTGTGAGTTGAGTTCATATCCGGTCAATCCCATGATTCCGTAAACCCATACGACGACTACCATCAAAGGTATCCAGGTAACGAATCCTCTTGCCGCACCTCTTGCTAAGTCCTTCTGCCTCACAGTGTTAATTCCAATTAGCATGAATAGAATTACTCCGGCAACTGTTCCAGTTGATAGGATTGCAGAATCTGCAACATCTGCTGTAATTTGTGCTAAAATCAAAGAACGTCCTGATAACTTGACTGTGAAATCTCCGTCACTTTCTTCTGCCAAATTTGCAAGATCTCCGGATAATTCTGATTCGAAATCTGCGGTTGCTTGCCAGTCTAATGTAGCTGCTTGGAATGAGATAACTGTCTGTGTTGCCTTTGAATTCAGCGTTCCCGAGGAAATGTTTCTACCTTCAGAGGTAAGTAACCACTCTTCCAAATCCTGCCAATTCTCATCGTCATCATCCAATGCAGACATCAGAGTATCAAGTTCAGTATTGGAGATTCTAGATTCTTCTAAGACACTCCAAATACCAATTGGAACTCCAGTTACTTTGCTATTTTCTTGTAAATCCGATACTACTGTATCATACAATATCCTACCATCTTTGGATATTACATCTCCATCTAGCACAGCGTACAAAGGAGCAGGACTACTTTGAAATTCATCAGATAGAGTAAGGAAATCCTGTACAACAGGTACCGTGTCATCGAAATTGTCTCTCTGGTCAAAGCCTACCTCTAATTGCTGGAAACCAACAAACATAGGAACCGATACTAGAATGGTGACTACTATGACTTTGACTGGAGTCTTAGTAAGTGAACCAATCCATGTTGAGATAGGACCAACATCGTTCTTTCCAGATTTCTCAAGTGGTAGTTTCTTTGGTGGAATTATCATCATCAAAGCAGGCAATGCAGTTATGCTCAATAGGTAAATGAAGAATAGACCAATTGCAATTACTGTACCAAATGAAACCAAGAATTGTTGGGATGAGAATCTGAAAGATAGGAAACCAACCATATCGGTGAAAATTGCAACCATCAAAGCGGCAGAGGTCAAAATCGTGCCTTTCCGGATTGCAGCCCTTCTAGCTTCTAAAGAGAAATCTCGCAGAGTAGTTCTACCCTGTGGATTTGCTTTTTCTTGGTCTTGTAACTCTTCTCTTATTCTAGCAACAACGTGTAAACCGTAGTCAACACCAATTGCCAATAGAAGAATTGGAATTGAATTCATCGCTGCATTGAATACCATATTTACTCCCAGAAGTGTCAACAATCCTGCCATGCCGTAGGTTGCAAGAATTGCAAATACAGTCAAAACGAGTACGTTAGCAGTATCACGCTTGCTTCTGAATTTAGTCCACAAAATAAAACCAAGAAGGAGCAAACAAATCGAATTGAGTATGCCAAGTTCCTTGCCTAGGTTTGCGTTTTGTCCAGTTGCCAATTGAGCAAATGAAAATACTGACAAATCCGAATCTCCTGTTTCTTCTTCTGCCTTTTCCTTCAAACCTTCAGCCCACTCAGTGACAATTTCCTGAACGTCATCAATGACCTTCAAGTCATATTCTACAGGGTCGGTAATTACGACGAACGTAGTTAGGATAGGACCATCGGAGTCCCATGGATTTGAGGAATCATCAGCAGGTAAATTGGCAACCATTAGTGCCTTGTAATCGATAGATTGCATACCGATTAAGGCGCCTATTTTTCCAAGAATTGGACCGGTTACCATCGCAATTTCGCTAGCGTTTGGACCCTGGACAAGTGCATTCAAGTTTCCAGAAATAATACCAAGGTCAGAAGAAAGATTTTCTCCAGAATCAAGTCTTTCCAACCAAACTGTTGGGTCCTCTGGCTGCCAATTTCTCAAGTCTTCAGATGTCACAACACTCGGACTAGGAATGCCATTGGATGCTTGGGTCAAGTTACTCAAGTGACTGCTAAGACTTTGATTTTCGATATTTTGAATCGCAGTGATTGCAGATTCTAATTCTGCAATCCACAATTCTGCCCCAGTGGGATCCTGTAATCTCTGCCACTGTATTGCAGAGCTAGCCATACCGCTATTTGCTTGAATTCCGAATAATGGATATTGGTATTCTTGTAAATTTTCATCTTCCAATAATATCGCTTCTAGCACTGCTAACTGAGTCCAAGTTTCTTCCTCATACAAATCTCCAGAATCGATATCATCAATGAATCTGATGAAATCTATTGATGCTTGATACTCATCTTCAATTTCATTTAGTAATTGAACGGTTTCGTTATCGGGGAAAAAGGCGTCTTGGCTGTTATCGAAGTCGATAAACATCGCATTTGGAGTTAGTGAAAAAATGAACACCAAAATGATTCCAATAGTGGTTTTTGGTCTTTCAGTACTGAAACTTGTCATGCCATCAAATATTTTCTTCATACCACTAACCAACTAGAAGCGAGGGTTTCTCAGTTATATTCTCTTGTTTGATTTCTAACTTATTTTTCCTGATTTTGAGATCACGCTTACGTAACCACCAAGCAATAGATTGCAAGTACCGGGAGAGGGGGCTGAGCAGGTCTCCTGCGAAGTCTAGCGACCATATCTCTCAGATTCAAGTGCCGGGAGAGGGGGCTGAGCAGGTCTCCTGCGAAGTCTAGCGACCATATCTCTCAGATTCAAGTGCCGGGAGCGGGGCTTGAACCCGCGACCTTCGGATGTCTCAGACATGTGAAGGGGCTTTGGTACGTCACAAAAAGTTCGTTAGAACTGCCCTATGAGTCCGACGCGCCACCAACTACGCCACCCCGGCAAGCAACTCGCCCACCGTACACCCCTCTTTGAATAATGCGGCAAAACCTGCTTACTTAATTTCAATATTTTATGCTAATTTTAACCACAGCCTTCATTCACTTGGAGTCATCCGCACCGGTTGATGGTGGACATCAACACTGCTATGGCTGCCGCTGCTGCAGAGCGAAGAAACCGAGGCTCTGGAGATAAGGAGAGAAAGAAAAATCGCTCCGGTGCAGACATGGGGATTGAGTCATTCGACCCGGTAGAGCATGTCTCCAAAGAAAAAGCAGACACTGTTTCAATGTGGTTAGTCATCGTATTTGCAACAACAATGGCTCTTGTAATGAGATATGTTGCAATGCCTGGCTCAAAAGGAAATGCTGACCTATTGTGGTTCGTTCCTATGATGGCTATTTTCCTACTTCCTTCCATCCACAGGTCTTTGCTTCCTGAGAAATTTGTTGAACACTACACAAGAGGCACATGGTTCAAGGCATCATTCCTTCATGTTTTCACTTGGCTTGCGTTGACATTCCTTCTAACCAATGCTCCATTTGCTGACATTGTTGCACCACAAGTCGATGAAGGATGGGGTATGATTTCATCAAGTGAAGAAGGGTTTGAATTCACTGATGAATCCAAGGACAAAGTATACCTTACAGAAGGCTACACTGGCATGCATTACCTTGTATTGTCTTTCAGCGACAATTACGATGCAAGTGATTCCGAGTATTCGATAAAATTCAACGGAGAATCCACCAATAATTCATGGGCTGTTCTTTCCGAATCTAATCCCGATGCACTAGACCCGGTTCGTGAACACAAAGACATCGACTATCCTGTTGCAGTCGAAGTACCGGCAGGACTCGCTGTGGGTACTTACGAAGTCGAAATCAAAGTGGTCGAAGATGGAGACCCATGGGAGAACGAGAGAACCGTTACCATGACTCTAGTGGTAGAAGAACTAGTAGTCGAAGATTCAACCGAGTAACTTGGATAATCTTGCCGTTAGAGCATCAAGTTGGATAGCTTCACCGCCACCCTCAACTAATCTGAAATCAATTTCTGCCATTAACTCGGTTAACTCGAGTTTCTGCATTTCTGATAGGAAATCTGCTCCGTATAATTCTCTATGCAGTTGATTGACAAAATCGGTACCAGCAAGACCGTATTTGTCTAGAAGATCTCTCAATCTTCGCCTTGCAGCATGGAATCCATCTTGTCTACAAGCCATTAGATACTGATGAAGAGATTCCGGTGGTGCTGTAGCACTTGTTTCGTAGATTAGTGAACGAGTAACATTTTTTTCCAGAGCGGCAGCCACCTGAAGAGCAGTGATTGCTTTGCGTAAATCACCTTGCGAGATTCTAACAAGCGCCTCGGCCGCCTCATCATCCAAACCTACCTTTTCTGACTCGGCGACATTTTTGACTTGGCTCAATACATCTGCATCTGCTAGTGGCCTGAACCTAAAAACAGCACACCTGCTCTGAATAGGCTCGATGATTTTACTTGAGTAATTACAAGACAAAATGAACCTGCAGGTTTGGGCATACTGCTCCATTATCCTTCTCAATGCTCCTTGCGCATCGTGAGTTAATGCATCTGCTTCATCCAAGAAAATAATTTTGAATTTTGCATCCCCATAGGGAGAGGTCCTAGCGAATTGTTTGACCTTGGTTCTAATCGACTCAAGTTTACGCTCATCACTAGCGTTCATTTCAAGCAAATTATTGCGGAATTCCGGACCGAATACATCTCTTGTCAAAGCCATCGCAGCAGTGGTTTTTCCCGTACCCGGTGGGCCTGCGAATAACAGGTGAGGAAAGTCTGCTAGATTAGCATATGAAGCTAATCTTTGGACAACTGACGCCTGACCTCTGATGTCCCCAACAGTTCGAGGACGGTGGCGCTCAACCCAGAGTTCGCTCATACTTTATCACGTCAGAATCGGACGAACTTGAACCTTCGCTTTGGCAAAAAAACTCCCGAATATTATCGGCCACCCTACGGGTGGCCAGCCGAAAGAAAACTATACTCCCTCCTACAGTGGCGTGATGAGCCCAATGTCGTCAAACAGCCGTGACCGCCAGAAAATTACCACATCTTTGTTGTTGGTAATCATGTTCTTATTTGCCGATTTAGCGCTACCTGAAGCCATTCCAGAGTGGAAAGTTTCTGAATTAGACGAAGAAAATATCGTTCACAGAACAACTTCGACATTCAATGCATCGAAAGATTCTGGAATCGATTCGGCTAATCCAAATTCGTATTACGGAAGCGATGAGACCGCTGATTTGGGAATAGGCTCAAGCGGAGAATCTAGAATTCTAATTTCATTCAACAACTCTGTGCCAAGCGGCGATATGGTAAACGGAGCAACTCTATTCCTAACTTGTGGAATAGACCAGGCAGAGCTAGACTCAATCAGCATCTACTCAGCAAGGCTCAAGTCTAGCTGGGACGAATCAAATGTAACATGGAATGATAGGGATACTGGAGTATCTTGGGATTTACCAGGTGCCGATGATACTAGTGATAGGTCTGGCTGGGAGCCACCATTTTATGGATATGGTAACAGCACATTTGAGATCAACGTAACAGCCCTCGTACAAGACGCAGTAATCAATTCTAGAAGCACAATCAACATCCTATTGGCGGCGGTAGGAAGTTCATACACCTGCAACATGACAGACTCTACTAACTCTAGTAGCAGACCATACCTTTCCATCGACCATCAAAATGGAACTCACACAAATGGTGGCTCTCTCTCGCCTAACTTCATTGAGGATGGGGCTGCAATAATGAATCCAAACTCATTCCTTCTTTCAGCAGAAACAAATCCAGAAATCTCATGGGAAAGCATGACTGGAATAACTGCTCAAGTTCAACTCTCCACTAGTGATGACTTCAAATCAGAACTCGATGACTTTTGGTACTACAACACTGTAGATAACGCCAGTATCTTCACATTGAATGCTGGCAACGGCGAAATGACCATCCCCTCAGGTCACGAGTTGGACAATGCCACAACAATGTATTACAGAATGAGAGCAATCGACTCATCGGACACATACGGTAGTTGGGAGACTGGTTATTTCCACTTACCCGGACATACTGTATCACAAGTCGGAAGTTATGGACAGATTACGATCGATTTCGATGACTTGGGATTGATGGATGACACGATTGAAGACACGTTCATCGACTCTAGTAGTGCATCCAGAAATATCAACATGGGTGGAGAAGGTAATATCACAATCGGCACATCATCTTCAAACGAACAATATGGATTGATGAGATTTAATCTAGATGACATTGGCCTGCATAGCAACTCTTCGATTATTAGCGCAGACCTCACCCTAGACCGAAATTCATTCAGTGGCTCTGCATACGTCAGTTTCCACATCATGGACTCAGAAGAATGGACTGAATTCGGTTCAACATGGAGAAAATATGATGGTACAAATTATTGGGACGATGGTGGAAGAGTCCCCTCAATGTCAGTTACTAGCTTCGACGGAGACCAATCCTCAGACACGATTGAGGTAGAACTAACCGCAGCCATCCAAAAATGGATTGACGACAACAATGCTCTAGTTCAATCTGGATCGACCCCTAATGCTGCGCTTGACCTTATGCTGGTGGCATCAACGTTCGGAATCGAGGAATCATCCACAAAATTCGTCAACATATGCAGTACAGATGCAACCAGTTGTGACACACCAACCTTAGAAATCACCTATGATTGGGACAGCACTGGACCTCCAGTCACTCCTACCCACTTATCTCCATTAGATGGACATGCAGTCTGGAATCTGACTGGACACAACCTGTCCGGCAACACCACTCCAACCCTGTCATGGGATGGAGGTATCTCATGGAGTGGCGATATGCTGCTTGAACTATCAACAGACGCAGAGTATAGAGATGTAATCCACTCCTTTGACACATCTGTTGATACAGAATTCTCTGAGACCGATGGTAACTGGTCAATTTCAGGTTCAGATGCACTAGACGATGGAGTTCTATACCACTGGAGGCTAGCTCAGGTTGATTCAACAACCAAACATAGGTCCTGGTGGGCGACCTCTTCATTCCTAGTTTCAGGTCTAGAATCAGAGCACATTGCAGATAACGACCACAGACTACGGCTTTCGCACGGAAATGCAACTACAGCTGGCGATGCACCGAGTTGTGAAGACACATACATCGACAGTGGAACACCTAACACTAACTACAACGGTGAGGACGAGATGCAAATCTCCTACAACACATATCCATCAGAGACATCTATCTTGATTGGATGTGACCTAACAAGTCACTTATTGCCAAACGGTTATGCTGTGAAGACTGCAACTCTAAAGATGAGACTAGCAGATTATCCATCGGGCACACCAATAATCGCAGTATGGGAAAGCAGACAAAACAACTGGTCTGAAGATTCGGCAACATGGGCAACATTCGATGGAACAAACTCATGGGGCACAAGCGGAGCAAAGGGTTGGGAGAAATCCAGCCTTCTAGATTCAGAGTCCCTTGGAAATTCCTATTCGTCTGGAGATTGGGTCGAGTGGGACGTGACACTTGCGGTTCAGAACGCCATGAGAGAAGACCGCTCAGTAGACTTGATTTTGGGAATACTTGGCTCCGGCTCAGGTAACAATCGTGATGCGTTGTTTTACCCAAATACTGCGAGTTCCACCAGTAGGCCCGAAATCTCCTTTGTGTACGTCCCTGGTTCTGATGCTGTACCTTCAGACCCTGTGCCACTTAGCCCTCTAAATGGCTCGTGGTCCGTCGAGAGTGGAATTAATCCAGCACCGGATAAAACTCCACAATTAGCTTGGAATCTGTCCACAACTGGAGTTTCAATCGGAGGATGGTCTATTGAGTTAGACACGACAGATTCATTCGATTCTTCCGACCTCGTTATGGCGACTAGTTGGAATGACAATGGCTTCGACATTACAAACCAAACATTCGATTTGTCAAGCCCGCTCGATCCCGGTAACACCTGGTATTGGAGAGTAAGAGCAACGAGTTCTACCAACCAAATCGGTAACTGGTCAAACACATTCAATTTCTTACTCCCTGACATAACAACATGGAGTATTGACTCCAATAATGCAGCAGTGGAATTGCGTCATCATGATGCAATGCCTGACTTGAATATTCCAAACTTCATTGACACGTGGGTTGCTGATTCAGGAGTTGGCGCAACCGCAGACCAATCTTCATCATCATCACTCAAAGTTGGTACAAGTAGTACCGGTGAAAATGCAACAGGATTACTGCGAATACCTCTTACTGAATTACCAAACCCACAAAATGCGCATATATCAAAAGCAGAATTGAACCTGTACGCAGAGTTTGGTTCTGACATAGGAAACGCAGTTTCAATCCACGAATCTAGCGTTGCTTGGAACACAAGCGCTAATGGTACGACATATGATGGTAGTAACAACTGGTCTAGCCCAGGTTCTATGGGAGACATGGACAAAGGAGCAATTGTCGATATCCAGCAGGGCAAATCTGCAGCGTGGATGACTTTTGATATTACAGAAGTAGTACAACATGCGTTCGCAAATGGAGATTCCCATATTTCGCTAACAATAGTTGGTTCAATAGACGAAGGGCAGACAGTTTTCACCTCGACTGATGGAACTTCAAGTGACTCTCCATGGCTAAACATGACATGGACAACTGGCAATGCTTCAACCCCAGAGGTAGCGGGTACCAATACTGACCCTGCGGTAAATGAAATCTTGTGGAATACCAGTGGACATGCTCTTCTTCCGCAAACACAGCCAACTTTCAGTTGGAATCACTCTAACCCTTCAAACGTTGACGATTGGAGAATTTTCATATTCGAGGATTATAATGATATTAGAGCAGGCTGGGAAGTATTCGATAGTAGAGAATCTTCTACAGGATGGGACCTAAACAGTCTAACTTGGACTTATCCAGACAATTTCTCTACTGGTGAATCATACATATGGTTCACACAACCAATAACAGATGACATACTGGGTGCAAGAGGGAACCGAACGGTATTCCACGTACCAAGCGAAACCGGTGAAGAAATCAACTCAACCGATGCGGAAATTACTTTCCAGCAAGGTTTGTTGGTAGAGGCATTGGATTATCCTGATTACTTCATGGACTCATTTGTCGATTCAGGCTCTTCTAACTCAGCGTATGAAACTTCAACAGAGTTAATTGTTGGAAGATCGCAATTTAGTAGTTCTACCGCATATGAATCAGCCGCGATGGTAAAGGTCAATTGGTCAAGTTTGCCAATTCCATCCACACACGAGTTTACCGATGCAAGCCTAACCTTAAGCAGGCTAAGTGGAGGAGAAAGTACCCAAGAAACAATTAGAATCGCTGTATGTGAACTAATGGATTGGAATGAAAGTGCAACCTACAATTCGCCAACAGGTGACAGCAACCAATGGCTAGATGATGCCTGCGACACTCAATTCACAATTTCAACAGTAGACTACCAAGACAATACTGTTGAATTTGACATAACATACCCTGTTCAGCATGCTCATGCAAATGGTTCTGATAGCATCAATCTAGGATTCTTTGTAGTTGGAAACACTTCTGATGATTGGAGATTTGCAAGCAGTGATTACACAGCTGATAAATCAAAGAGGCCTGAAGTCTACCTATCTTGGAGAACTGGTGAACAATGGCTACCTGGCAAACCAACTAATCTTTATCCATTAGATGGTTCAACCATATGGGAAGATAATTCATCGAGACCGATGGGGGCAGAAAACACTACAATGAACTGGACCTCGTCTGTTACAAACGAAACACGTTGGATTATGGAATATTCAATCGACCCAGATTTCGCAAATGAGACATTCACATACCAGTTTGACTTCTCAAACAATGCAACATTTAATGGAACTTGGGATTCTTCTAACCTTGAATACACCCTAGAAAACGATTATGTTGGAGACATATGGGTTTATTGGAGAGTAAGAGCAGAGCAAGATTACAGATTAGGAAAATGGTCTGATGTCTACTCTTATCGCGTACCACTAGAGGTCGGATATGACGATGGTGCAGGTAACAATACTGTTGTATTGTACCAAGGATCTGTGTTCGAAGAGTCAGGTGATTTGCCTGGAGTTCCTGATGCAAGTATTGACTCGAGCAATCCAACCAGATCTGCTGACCAAAACGCATTCGAATTAGGGCTTCCTTCAAGCGGTTCTGGGGAATCTAGAATTATGCTTACTTTCGATTTATCAGAGTTGCCATTCCCATCAGCGATGACACCCACAAACGCTCTGTTAAGCCTTTACAGAACTAATGTAACTGGAACTTCTTCCCTTACAGTTAGTGCACATGCCTGTGACACTTTCAATGAAGATAACGTAACTTGGAATACAGCACCAAGTTGTTTAAGTTCAGAAATTACACGATCGACATTGCTAGTCTCGCCAGATGTAGGTTGGCAAGTGTGGGATATTACATCCTTAGCACAATCCAATGTTGCAAATGGCAATGACACACTATCGATAATGCTGAAAACAGTTGGAACACCAAGCTCGACCCACGAGTTCTACGACAATACAGACAGCGACTACAGACCTAAGTTAACCTTGGATTACGTAGACAACGTAGACGGCATAATTCCACCTGCTCAGCCAACTTTAGCATATCCAGCGGATGGTTCCATATTGTACAACACTAGCACTTGGAAACTTGAATCGCTTGACAAACCACAACTGTCTTGGAATAGTGTGACAAACGCAACCGGATATATTGTAACTATCGCTGATACCGATGGAGAACAGAAGTACAAGTCTTGGGAAGACCCTGAAATTAACGGAACTATCTTCACATTCAGCCAGAATCTAACTGCTGGAGAAGTGTACAGTTGGTGGGTCCAAGCCATCAATGGTTCAATTCCAGGACCATCTTCAAGCCGAAGCACCTTTGCTATTGGCTCACCTGTCGACCATTCCTACAATGGAGACCACACTTGGACATACAATTTCCAAACCGGTAATGAAGTCCCTGACCTTGGCCATACAAACATCAGAGACTCATACATAGGAAGCGGAGATGCCGACACAAACCATGGAACAGATTCTCTAGTGATAGGAACTGATTGTGAAGGAGCAAACACAGAATGTAGAATCATATTTGCTCTCGACAATAGCCAAGTCCCTCTACCAATGGCGGCCAACATTCACTCCGCTGCCGTTCATCTGCAAGTGGAGTTCCCTGCTACCGGCCAGATCAATTTGAGTGTTCATAGGCTACTAACAACCGATTGGACACAGTCAGGATCAACATGGAACAGTTCCTCTGTAGGAGTCCCTTGGGCTACAGCAGGTATGACTGCAGGCACAGATTACGATGTTACACCAATTTCGACTACAATTATTGATTCATCAACAACATCGGTTTGGTTAGATATTGGCCATGACAATATGCAGATGAATGGAGACCACGGATGGATTATTGTAGCTACTACAGCAGCAGGTTCTCCTGCATACGTTGAGTTCTATTCAAGTGAAAGTGCATCAAACAACCGACCAAAGATTGCAATCAATTACACCGATGTAGACACTGTGTCTATTTCTCCTAGTGGTTCAACTACGGATGCTGATACAGGCGTGCAATTCTCACACATCCTCACCGATGCATTGGGTGGAATGATTGGAGAAGATGTCGTTTGGTCACTAACATCTTCTTCAAGTGGAAGCATTAACTCAACCGGATACTTTACTCCTCAACTAGTTGGTTTACAAACAATCGAGGCTTGTTTTGGAGTAATCTGTACACAGGAGTCCATAACAGTGACACCTGGAGCAGCAGTGCTTCTTCAGACTTCGGCTACAGAAGTGTCAATCACTGCTGATGAAGTTTACAGTATCGATGCGTTTGTTGTAGACCAACATGGTAACGAAGTATCAGGAGAGACTATCACATACACTCCTACTAACGGAACCGTTGTTGGAGTTACGTTCTATCCTTACAATGCAGGCAACCAAACTGTAACGATTGGTTGGGCATCTCAAACAATTGACCTAACTATATCTGTTATTGGTGGAGCGCCGGTTTACTATGAGACCACAGGCTGTGAAGAAGTCATCAAGGCGGGAACTACTTGCCAATTGAATTGGACACTTCACGACCAGTTTGGCAACATGTTGGACTTGAACGATGGTGGAGGAATTACGTGGACTGTTGGTGGAGGTGTATTCACAGAGGCAAACGGAACTTACTTCGCAATGACTGTTGGAAATTATGTAATCAACATGACATCAACAGGAGGTTTGTATTACGAATTACCAATAGAGGTCACACATGGAGCAATGGCATCACTAGAGATTAACGCTTCGTCTACATTTGTGACTGCTGACGAGTATGTATGGCTGAACACTACAAGAATTGACGTAATGGGCAACAGACTATCGGTAGTTATTCCACAAGAGAACTGGACGATTAGTGACGGTTCGATTATCGCAGGGCAACCTGCGGTTTGGGATGCGCAACGTCGTGGAACCAAGACTCTTACAGCAAGTTATGCAGGAATGCAAAGTAGTGTCTTTGTACAGGTTACTGAAGGTGTAATTACCACTCTAATTTTGGTTATTGACTCTGTAGAACAACCTGAGAATGCTGAATTGAATATGACTGCAGATGATCAAGTGACAATCAAAGTAAAGGCAATGGATTCAGATGGCAACAAGTGGACAACAAATGTTGCATGGAATATCGAACACGCACAATATACAGACCAAAGTGTGCTGCAAGAGAAGACATACGGATCATCTACAGAATTCTGGCCTGTCTTTGCCTCTGACACAATGTACACTCTGCGAGCAACATACAGTGATGCAAATATCACTCTGGAATCCACAATCGATATTTCGGTGGTGGTAGGTGACTTGGTAAGTGTCGCTTTATTGCAACCTGTGGAACTACAGCAGAGTATTACTGCAGACGGAAACGTGCCGTTCCTGCCACAGTTAACAGACGGTGATGGAAATATCATCGATTCATCCATAGTGTCTTACCAACTTGTTAACCTTGATTCTGGCGAAACAAGCAATATCACATCGGCTGTTATCGCTAATGGTGGTGTCTGGGAGGCAAGCACTGTTGGAAATTATACGATTACGGCATGGGCAGTTTCTAACGCTGGATACAATATTTCCGAAATTGTTACGATTACTGTTGATTATGGAAGTGCGGTAACTGTCGACATCGATGTGATCGCAGATACAGCGAAGGCAGGAGACGTCTACACACTAACAATTACTGGAACAGATGCAGATGGCAACACATTCCTGGAAAGTGTGCTTTGGACCAAGGATAACAAACCTGTTCCTGCATCTGAAATTGAAGGGTCCGCCGGAGTTTACAATTGGAGTGCAACAAAAGCAGGAGTGCACACATACAAGTTCCGCTCACCAAGTGGTGCTCTTGCTGAATGGACAGTTACTGTTTCCGCCCATCAAACAGTAAACCGAATTGAGTTAACAATTCTTGAAGAATCCGTATTGCAACTGGAATCATTTGACATCGAAGTTCGAACTTTTGATGCATGGGAAAATGAAATCCCGGTTCCTCCAGAAACTAAGGTAAAATTGACTGGAAGAATGACTGCAGAGGCTGTAGAAAACGGAAAGTGGACAATAACAACCCTTGACGCTGAAGAGCAAACAGTGACTATCTCTGTACACAACAAGGAAGTTTCAGGAACCATTCAGGTTGATGGCACATTCATGGGATTCTTTGAGGCAGGTGGAACCTTGTATTACGCAGGTGGAATTCTTGCAATTCTTGTTGTGATTGTCTTACTAGTTGTCATAGTAATGGTGCTTCGCTCAGGCAGTTCTGATTACGACGATGATGATGATGACGATGATGATGACGATTATGATGACGAAGAATCTGAAGAATCCGCTCCTGCCGCCGGAGGGCCAGCAGGACCTCCTCCAACCCCCGGTGGAAGAGAGGAATGGATGAGTGATTACAGAGTAGATGAAGACAACGTCGAATGGGGTGAAGATCAGGATGGCAATTGGTGGTATCGTGACCCGGGAGCTTCTGATTGGAGTGAATGGGCTGACTAATCGAAACCTATACTACGATTGAAAGTTTAGAGAAATTGGGGATAGCGGTGAAGAGATTATCTGTTGCTTTGTTGATTGGGTTAATTCTGGTGCAAATAACCGCACCGGTTGTTGCCTCAACACCTTCAAGCATCACGATTGACCAACACCAATCCTCTGTTAGCACAGACCAAGTTGTACAATTTAGTGCAACGGTCAAAGATTCTAGTGGATCAATTATCTCTAGCCCGGTTAATTGGAGTTCAACTTCTGGACAGATTGATTCAACAGGTTTGTTCACACCAGGGATGATCGGAACTACAGTTATCACAGCAGAAAGTGGAGGCATTAACTCTACAACTTCAATTGAGGTAACTATAGGATATCCGTTTGAAATCAGGTCGATGTTTAACCAAACAAACGTCAGTATTGATGACATAATTAATCTGAATGCAACTCTAGTAGATAGAGCTGGTAACCCTGTGCAAGGAGAATTAACTTACAGAAGTCAAAATGGTCACATTGACCACCAAAACATGACTTGGCAACCCGACCAAATAGGGCAAGCCATCTTGCGAATAATCTATTTTGAATTAGAACTTCAAGTATCATTCAATATCGAACCTGGACAACCATCGACGTTGGAAATTCCATACGGACTAACAGTCCAAAGTGGCACTACTCAACACATATTCCCAATTGCGAAAGATTCCTACGGAAATGAAGTTGGCATCTCCAAAGCAGGCACTCTAACATGGCAAGTTGAGAACGGGACAATATCTCCAACTGGGCTATTCTTTGCTAATGCACCAGGTGTCTGGAACATAAGTGTAAACAGTAGTTCGGGCGCATTTGGAAGCGGAACTATTCGTGTTCTACCAGCCCAAGCCACGGGCCTTAGCATTGGTATTGAGAGCACAGAGGTACGTGCAGGTTCCGTAGTATCTCTATCTGCAATCCGCTCAGATATATTGGGGAATAATGGTGAGGTCGAGATTCCACTTGCTAATTGGTCTGTACCAACCGGTTCTTTATTCGTTGAACAGGGAAAGGTGAAATGGATTCCATCCTCGATTGGTAATTGGACGATTGGAGTTCAGGACCAAGGTTTTTCATCTACAATTGTCGTTAATGTCGTTCAGGGCGAAATCAGTGGAATAGATGTCTTCCTATCTGAAAATGTACTGCGTTCTGGAGACTTGATTGTTGCCTCGATTGCTGCGCATGATGCTGCTGGAAACATGCGCTCGGTTGATGGAGCATGGACAATTGCTCCTGAATTATCACCAACTGACCAAGGTGACTGGTATGAATTGAGACCAGGACCTGTTGGCAACTACTCTATTTCCGCAGTTTGGTTCGACAATGAAACACAAGTCGTACATGAAACTGAGGAAATTTTATCAATAATACACGGAGATTTAGCAAGAATAATTCTACCACAAAGCGGAACAAGAGTTGCGTCGGATGACGTATTGTCTCTGAATCCAATATTCGAGGACGAGTATGGTAACGAGGTAGACAACGTACCTATCACTTGGATAATTGATGATGTTGACATGACAATGGAGGTCAGGCTTGCTGGAGACAATTGGGCGCCAAACTCAATTGGAATGCATGAGATTAGAGCGATGGCTCAAGGAGTATTCGCAATAACAGATGTAGAAGTGATTGCTGGTACTCCAAGATATCTTTCCACTAGCCACGATGAGGGAATTTCTGTTGACAGTGGCTACGAGATTGAGATTCAAATTACTTCCACTGATGTTCATGGTAATTCAGCACTAGCGTCCCAAGTTGATTTCGAATTCGAAGACCCACTAGGAGTAATTTCTCCATCATCAGAGGGTGACGGTTATTGGATAGTCGAAGGGGGAAAAACAGGACAATGGAATCTGCGAATGAGGACTGGTTCTGCTGTTTCAGACATAACTGTGAATGTTTCACATGGCGATCCTGTCAGACTACTTGCTGAAATTTCTGAAAATAATCCTGAGGAAGGGGGTAGCATGATTATTAGAATCCATGCCATCGACCAAGCTGGCAACAGAATCGAAGTTCCAGGTGATGAAGTTAGTATCAAGTGTACGGCAGGGACAGTATCGCATCTTGCGGCTGATACTCACGAGTTATCGATTGACCAAGCAGGAGATTCTCACTCATGTAATGTTTACTGGAATGATTTAATTGCACAAAGATTCTTTGATGTCGAGGCTGTTTTGTTTGGAGGAGGATTGGGGGATTCCAATACAGCACTTACAATGGTCTCGATGATAATTTTCCTCTTCATTGCAATTATGATTGTACTTATTCGTAGGATGAAGGGAGATTCTCAGGACGAATATGAATGGGAGGATGAGTTTGAAGAAGAGGAAGAATCTGAGAGCGCTGATTCCGATTTGTATGAAATTCAAAATGAGCAAACCCCCGCCGTAGTCGAAGAGACAACTCCTGCACCGACCGAGAAGAAGGAATCAGGGGAAGACCTGCGCGCTAGACTTGCTGCAGAAGCAAAGAAGACTGGAGTCATGCAAGCAGCACCCGGTACAGAACAAGGTAAGACTGGTTGGTATGTGGATTCAACAGGTGAGTTAACCTCGTGGCTAGTTAGTGAAACTGGAGAATGGACAAGAGTTTCTTGATTATTCTTCAGCAGCTTCTAGATGTGTTGCAGGTTTGAAATTCTTCTTTCCGTAGATGTAGTATGTTGATACTCCAATAATCACCGCTGCAGCCGCTCCAATAATCGCCTTAGAGCCCATTATTACCACAAGGTATGCTCCAGCTATAGTACCGAAAATTTGTACGTAGGGATAAAGAGGAGACTTGAATGTCGGCTGGTACCAATCTGTACCTTTATTCTCTCTTCTGAGAATGATAACGCTCACGTTTAGTGCCACGATTACCATTATTTGGAAACCAGATGCGAGTTTTGCCACGTCCTTCACTGGAAGTGTCAAAATACAAACCGCCATTGTTACCGCAGTGAGGATAATCGCCCAATGAGGTGTCTCAAATTTGTTATTTGTTTCACTTAGTGAGTCGGGAAGAAGTTTGTCTTTCGCCATTGCGAACAAGAATCTCGACGCTGCAAGTAAACCAGACAGCGCGCCCGATATCATTGTGAGAACTGCCAATACGGCGAGAATGATTCCTATTCTTGTTGATGCTACTGCGTCAAAGAACGCAAAGATCGGGTCTTCTCTAGGTGCTCCATCCTTCAGCCACCATTCACCTTCTACTGATGCCATCATTACAATTGATACAATGACGTAGAAGACTGTGATTACCAATAGAGAAACTAACATGCCATAGTGAAGATTCTTCTCAGGTTCTTTCACCTCTCCACCAATTGCACCTGCCTTGTAAATCCCTGCGTAAGCAACAAACACCAGAGCAGCAGCTTCTGCTACTAATGCAGGGTCATTTTTTGTGACATCAAAAGCACCATCAATCGGCCTCGACAAATCGAAGTTAGCATCGAATAATTGAATGGCGCATATAATCACTATGAGTGCAACTGTTAGACCAAGAATAGGGGTTTGAAAGGCCTTAACTTTCTTTATTCCAAGAATGTTCAGGAATGTAATAAGGGCTAGTGCAACCATAATCAACAGCGTTGAATTTGTTGAAATGTCCAGATATTCTGTAACAGCATACATGTACGCAGAAAATCCGATTAGAGCAAATGCGGACTTCAACAAGAAAGATGCCCAAAGTCCTAGGCCACCAATTGTTCCGATTAAATGTCCGAATGAACGGTCAAGATATAGGTAGGCACCACCATTATCTGGCATTGCTGATGCCAATTCTGATTTCGACAATGTACCGGGCAAGAATACCAATCCTGCCAATAGGAAAGCCAGCCAAATACCAGGCCCCATGATAGCGGCAGCGAAGGAGGGTAGAACAAATAATCCTGAACCTATGCTAGCCGCAACTGTTACAATAATTAGGCCAACCAAACCAAGAGACCTCTCGATTGTATCCTTTACATCGGACACAACTCCTACTATGTCTCCCTTGAGAAGTTTGTCTGTAGTGGATTTAATGCCCATTCAGATTCCTCCATGATAATCTGTGTTTCCGGTTTAAGACCTATAACACTGTGTAATTGTACGTGAGCACGCAAGAGTAGTTATTTATTGCTACAGTTCGCTAACAACACTCACCGGAAAATGGAAATTATGCTTTTGCGATGACTTTCATTTCCACAGCAATAGGTGTTGGCAATGCCCTGATAGCTAACGTTGTCCTTGTAGGTCCAACCTTGCCTAAAGTTTCAGCCCAAACTTCGTTGTAGCCTTTGAAATCTCTATCCATGTCAACCAAGAAAGACGTAACATCGATTACATTCTCAATGGAGGAGCCTGCTTCTTCTAGAATTCTAGCGATGTTGTCCACAACGGCTCTTGTTTGAGCCTTGATATCATAATTTAATGGATTGCCGGACGCATCTTTGATTGGACCACCGGGGATTGAATTGTCACCAGGTTGCCTTGGGCCAACTCCTGAAAGGTAGATCAAATCCCCCTCCCTTCTAGCGTGGGGATAAGCGCCTACTGGTTTTGGTGCTTTACTGGTATTCACCGCGGTTTCACCTTCGACTGGTTCATAGAGTTCTGGCCCATGGTTTGAGGTTGTTTCGTCATCAGAACTTTGTTTTGAATCTAAGACGTCCCTGTCCCCGCCGTAGAATTCTACATCATCTTCGTCGTATTCCTTGTCTCCAGTTCCATTTGATTCTGGGTCTAGAACCACAACTGCAGCGCCTGCTCCGTGAATTGGCTCGTAAGCTAGAACATTTCCAGTGAGGTCATTGCGATTATCATTCATTGCTGAAAGCCACCACATCGGCTTGAATGCAACTACCTTCTTTACTCTGATTTGGTCGTGGATTGTTCGCGACAGTTGGCCAACATCTTCCAATCTACCCTCTTCTAAGAATTCCAAAATTTTGCGATTCCATTCATCATCCTTCAATGAATGAATTCTGTCTTCATGCGGCTCTATTGGCTCTGTAAACATACGATTTGACAGTGACATTACAGAGACTGCAACTGCCTTCTTACCTTGAGACTTTATCACGTCCATGCATGATTTAGCAAGTACAGTCGTTTCAGCACGGTTAGAATACACATTGGTCGAACAGATTACTGCAGGAATTCTATTATTGGGATTTAGCAACTCCAAAGCAACAACTGAACCGACGTCAACCGGAAATCCGTGGTAAGATACTGTCCTAGACTCAAGTCCTCTTGCAATGTTTGCCTTATTCCATGCTTCAGCAAATTTGGTATCGATTTTCAACGAATAGTGAATACTTCCTAAGTCATGGAAATCAGCGTCGACCATGACCCACTCCGGGTTGGGGTCTGCTTGGATTTGGTGCCCAATGACGCTCGGCCAAAGTGTGGAATAAATGATAATTAGGTCAGCATCACTTTGCTCAATTTGCTTCCTGGCATTGTCATAAGCGTCTCTAATCCTTTGCCACCCCTCGTTTTTTTCTGGGCAAAGCACAGGATGTGGATGTGCAGGCACAATCAGTGATTTGATTACTTCACCAGTCAATTCAAGCACCCCATTTTCTACATGGCCATTCCATGATTGCATTTCCGGTTCCGATAATCGTTCCATAGCCGTGTAAAATCGCTGGCTCTTCTGGAACTCCCATCGCTGCAAGCAACCAAGTTAAAGCACCACCATCTGTTTCTGCGATTGCCTGTTCGCAGAACTCAGGCATTTCGTTGATAATTTGTTGAGCCTTGCCCTCACGCATCAACTCGATCATTCGCATATCCCAAAGGTGCATTGCATGGCTCGTAATATGCTCTTTACTCATATCTTCAGGAGGATTTGTTTCGGTCACGAAATGACGATGAGAAAGTGAATTACTCGCAATAAGCAAGCACTTTTTCCCGCTAGCTTCAATCGCCTTTGCAGTTGATTTGCCGAGTTCAATCATCATCTCCTGCATGACTTCAACAGAGTAGTAGGAGAGGCTACGATTCGATGAAATCGAAACGATTGGTTTGTCCCATTCCGGACGAACCATGTGGCAAGATACAATTGTACCATAATCAACTCTAAAGTCAGGATTTGTCATCATCTTTACCGACATGCCTTCTGATTTTGCCTGGTCGTGTATTGCCTTTGCAAGTTCAACATCGATTTCTAAATCATAATTGAACCTGAACAAATTTGGAAATACCGGGTCTACACTCTTTGACGAACACTTCTCAACACCAATGAAATGGGTACCAACGTAAGTTTGCCAGTGTGGAGATAGAATTACAATTACATCATAATCGACATCCTTGAGTGATTCTCGCAATCTTTCATAGCCCCATCTGAGTTGTTCCCATCCACCTTCAGATACCGGTTCGTTTTGCTCCGGATTTTCTGCGTAAACAAGGTGAGGTGGGTGTGGTGCTAGGCAGCCTGCAACAATGCCTCCATTCGCCATGTGACAACCAAGAGGTTCCGCATCTTCTATTCATCGGCTGCCCGTCGGCTCGAACATGGAGGAGAAGCCGGACATGAAGTTCCGCCACGTTGGATGGCCTGCTGCATTCGCAATTGGCCTAGTCTTTGCTTCTGTTTTTGCTCTAAATGAGAATAAATTTCCACCGATGATGGTCGCACTTGTTGCTTCAGTACTCTTTGCCCCATTATTGGCAAAACTAACTAATTCAGGAGACTTCAAAGAGCATGCATTTGGTGTTGGAATTGTATGCGTACCGATGGCTGGATTTTGGGCATTTGGACCGAATTATTTCAACATAGCATTCCCATTTCTGATTTGGATCTGGCAATGTGCATCATGGTCGAAAAGAAATCATCCACCATTCCGCTATGGAATATGGCATGGCTTTGGCATCGCATCCTGCATCCTTCCGGGTGCGATGCTAGTAGCAGCATTTGGTTAGTATGACTCTTCCTCGTTAGGGAAATCACCAGTTCTGACATCTGAACAATATTGTTCAACAGCACCCGTAATCTGAGTCTCTAAGTCAAGGTACCTCCTTAGGAATCTAGGAGAGAAATCTGTAGTAATTCCCAGCATGTCGTGAAGTACCAATACCTGACCGTCACAATCCTGTCCTGCACCAATTCCGATGGTTGGAATCGATAATGCCTCGCTAACTTGTTTCGCTAGGTGTGCAGGAATCTTTTCTAGGACAATAGCAAAGCAGCCTGCTTCCTCAAGCAGTTTTGCATCCGCGATTAATTTCGCCGCTTCTTCATCCTCTTTTGCACGTACAGTGTATGTTCCGAACTTGTAAATCGATTGAGGTGTCAATCCTAAGTGGCCCATCACAGGTATTCCAGCAGTTAGAATTCTCTGAATACTCTCTACGATTTCTGCACCGCCTTCTAATTTTACAGCGTGACCGCTCGATTCTTTCATGATTCTAATCGCACTTTCCAAAGCAATAGCAGAATTTCCTTGGTATGTTCCAAATGGCATATCGACGACAATTAACGCACGGTCAACCGCTCTCTCTACACACTGGGCATGGTAAATCATGTGGTCAAGGCTCATGGGTACAGTAGTATCTCTACCAGCCATTACGTTTGATGCGGAATCTCCGACAAGGATTACGTCCACGCCACCCCTGTCCACAAGTTTAGCGAGGCTGAAATCATATGCGGTAAGCATAGTGATTTTCTCTCCTGCCCTCTTCATTTCCTGCAGAGTGTGAGTCGTGACTTTCTTGGCATTTGCATGTACTGACATGGGGTTGCCTCCGTCCATGCGACAAGTATCTCAGACTTCAATCTTCCATGACGCAAATATTGACTGCTTCCGAGAAGAAACCGATGGACCAAATCCCACCTTCCCTACCGACTCCGCTGTCTTTGACACCTCCGAATGGTACGCGTAAATCTCTGTGCAACCACGTATTGACCCAAACCATTCCGGATTCGATTTTTTCTGCCACTTGACGACCTCTGTGTTTTGACCAAACACTTCCCGCTAATCCGTATTGAGTGCAGTTTGCCATTTCAATCGCTTCTTCATCTGTATCGAATTTGTGAACTGTTACAACAGGTCCGAAGATTTCCTCTGTCGCTGTTCTTGAGTTATGAGAAAGTCCTGCGATAACTGTCGGTTCAATCCACGCACCAGCCTTGTCTGGAACATTACCTCCTGCTAGAATTTGCCCACCCTCATCTTTTGCTAATTCGATGTATGAAAGGACCTTGGAGCGATGCTGTTCGCTGATTACAGGTCCTATGTTGAATTCCTTGAGTTCTTGCAAGTACTTGTCGATGAACTCTTCATAGATTGAGGAGTGTACTAAGACTCTAGAACCGCACAAGCAAATTTGTCCGGAATTAAGGAAAGATGAACGCAGAACCCCTGGAACTGCGATTTCTAAATCGGCGTCATCCAGTACAATAGAGGCGTTTTTACCACCTAATTCCAAACTCAATTTCTTGAACATCGGTGCTGCTGTTGCTGCTACAATTTTCCCAGTGCTTGTACCACCTGTGAATGAGATTGCTTTAATCTCAGGATGCTCGACTATTGCTTGGCCAACCTCTGGTCCATAACCGTGAACTATGTTTAGAACACCGTCAGGCAATCCGATTTTGACACATAGTTTACCAAGGAAATGAGCCGTAAGAGGTGTAATTTCACTCGGCTTTGCAATTATTGTATTTCCCATCAACAATGCTGGGGCGATTTTCCATGATAGAAGATATAGCGGTAGATTCCAAGGAGAAATCAGACCAACCACTCCAACTGGTTTTCTTATCACGTAATTTGTAGCATCATCCATTTTGAATTCTTGAGATTCAAGTGTGCGACCAAAATCAGCAAAGAATCTGAAGTTGTTTACCGACCTAGATGCATCCACATTTAGTGCTACTTCCATCGGTTTCCCCGTATCCAGTGCTTCTAGCCTAGCTACTTCTTCGATTTGATTTTCTAATTCATCAGCAATCTTGTCTAGCCAGTCACATCTCTGGTGGATTGTAAGTGACCTCCATCCTTCAAGTGCATTTTTTGCAGTTGTTACGGCATCATCTACGTTTTTGGTACGAGGGATTGTGGCGATTACAGAGAAATCGAGTGGGGAGATATCGTCAAAGTTTTCTTCAACATTTACGAATTTTCCACCGATTAGGTTCTCGACATGGATCATGCATCCACCTCGTAGTGCCACCTATCTCGGTCTGGATCCCATTCATCCCAGGTTGGTATAGTCTCCAATACCAAGTGTAAGTTATCAGGTACGATTCCGGGAACTATGAATGCCTTTTGTCTGTGAAGAGGATAAGGATTCCTCAACTCTATTCCAAGGCAACCAAGAATTGCTCTTGCAACATACCAAGTCGCTTGAGAATTCCACCCATGTGCTATCTTGACCACTATGCCAAGTCCCTTAGGGAAATCGGGGTGCTCTATCGCCATTCCTAGTAAACCATCGGCTCCTTCCTTTGCGATTACTTTGCCATTACCAATCTTCAATATCGTAGAGTCAAGGCGATTGAAACCACCCACCAAGTCTGGGTGCTTGCACATAGCTTCCCATATCCAATCTGCATCCTTGTCACGAACAAGACCTGCGTATATTTTCGCTAACTCTGAAACGGTGTTAGATACGGTTGGAAGACCACATCCATCCTTTGCAATTCTAAGTGGAGACCAATCTTCGCCAAGGAATCTTCTCAGTTGCTCCATGTATGCCTCGAATACACGATGAGTAGGCAATGTGTAACCTGCCCTGTTCCATCCTTTGATTTTACATCCTGCGAGAATTGCTGCGTGCTCACCGCTACAGGTATGATACCACCTTCTAGGTCTTCTGACCTGTCGACCAAATTGTATCAGTGGTACATCGACAGGTGTGAGCATCAGTGGCCATTCGGCTTCGGTAAGAAGCGATTGGGCTGCGGCGACGTGCTCGGTGTCGCCGTTGTGACTTGCAACAGCAATCGCTTTTTGTTCCCAGGTGAAATCTTCCAACTCGTTTGTGAAAGCTTTGAGCATAAACGGTTTCATCATCGAGCGCCCATAACACAAGACATTTCCACCGAATGAATGTATCACCTCATCACCATGGCACCATGCAACAGCACCATGAATTGTAGTCTCAGATACTCCATTTCTTCTGTAGTCAACAAGGGGTTCCCATTCAACATCTCTTCCGGTTGGAATCCCTTCTACGTCTTCACCGAGTGGAGAGTCGGGATAAATCGCAGAACCCGGCTTACCAGGGGAAACTGCAGAGTTTTTGTCGTGCCTCAAACTCATATTCTCACCCTAATAACGGAACTACTTCGCTCCACCAAGCTTCCATGTTTCTGATAACTCTCTCGTTATCGTGGTTGAAGAAATCGAACCAACACATCAAACGATCATCTGGGTGAAATCTCTCTAAGACTTGGGCAGCAACCTCTGCAGGATTTCCAATTAGAGCATTGTCTGCTGCCTTCTGAACTTTAGATGGGTCAAGAGTCCCCTCGAGAGCTTTCCAATATTCACCTAGAGCGAGCCTAGCCTCTTTCTTTGCAGCGGCTGATTGTTCTTCAGGAGACAATCCCTCCTCTGCGTTCAAGAAAACGAAAGTGGTACGAGGCATATCTCTTCTCTCCCACTCGCCACCATCTGCGTGGTAGAATTTTTTCATCCTCTCGTGGGTCGAATCAATAATTTCAGGTGAAGTAATTGATAGGTTGAATACCTTAACCGGCATGAACCTATTTACGTACTCTTGAGCCCGAGGGTCATGGGTTCCTGCGATTAACTCTAATTGGCTTCTAGGCCAGGTCTTGGGAACGATTGAAATCTCTTCAAACTTGTATCGTCTATCTATTGAAATTTCATCTGCATCAGTTTCTGCGGCGTTTTGGACCGCGAGCCAGTCTTCATCTGAGCGGAAATTATCTCTGGTCAGAACGGTCTTGCGGACATCATTGGAATGAATAGTTTCGCCACTCAATAAGCGCAAGAATATCTCGCTAGCCTCCATGAAGATTTGTCCTCTGAGTGCTGGCCAAGATGCCACCTCGACCGGATTGCGGGGTACTATTCCGTACGGTCGAGCCATGAATTCGAATCTTCCAGCGCTGAAACCGACGTGCAGTTTTCGAGTTGAATCCATGTGTGAAAGAAATTGAACCGTGTTGGCAATTCTCTCTGCTTGAGCGATTGGCCCCCCGCTAGCAAGTATGCTTACAACTGCAGAACCAACGTCGATATTCTTTGTTCGTCTGAAAGATTCCATTGCCAGTTGGCAGAAATCGGTACAAAGGCCGACTTCTCCTTTCCAGTGTGGAACTACAGGTTTGGAATTCATCTGTTGTGTCTCTGTTGACAAATGTGCTTGTGCGATCCAAGCAACTCCGAATCCTAAACGGTCTGCTGCGTCTAATTGAGCGTAGTAATTGTTGAACATTTCCGATTCGGTTGGAGTGAATCCGTTATGGTCTGGAGTCTGTGATATTGAGAAGAATATGTCGAACTCCATACAATCCCTCTCCCCTAGGGAGAGGGGCTCGATGTATCAACATCACTGTTGCGAGGTCAGTTTTGAAATTCTCTCTCTAACCGGTTCTGGGACTACTGCTCCTTCCTCCATGAAAACGGTCATGATATCGGATAATTGAACCATGGCCTCATCAGGCTGATTAGAAATCTCAGCAAGGTCAGCAAGACCCCATCTAGCGACCAAAATACCGGACAACTCCTTCAACTCTGTTGCTATTTCCAAGGAATCTATCAGCAAATTCTGTGCTTGCTCTAATTCTCCAAGAGATGAATATGAATGTGCGAGATCTGCTAGAGCTTCCATTCGCTCAAACTTTTCAGTATCTGGAATAATATCCAACCTCTTTTGAAGATGAAGTTGACTCTTCTCAAAGTCTCCTTCTGATTTTGCAATGTGAGCAAGTAATGCGTGACCGTAAATCATACCCTCTAAGTCATCAGCTTCCTCCCTAAGCCTCATCGACCTATTTGCAAAAAGGCTAGCGTCTTCCCCACCTAGGCTTATCAAAGAAACATGATGGAAGATTCCTGCTGCCAGGCCTGGTAGCCCTTCTTTTTCAGAAGCAACTCCCAACCCGATTAACTCATCCTTGCTTGCCCCTTTATGCTTCATCAACTCAAATTGACACCAACCTTGGTCTTCTGGATTCGTCGAAACTTTCGCTGCATGGTCGAGTAGTCTCGCAACAAGAGCATCCCTTCCCAATTCTCTGGCAAGTTCGACAAGATGTAATGCAAGGCTTGTATTTACTGAATCTATCATTTTGCCGTCAGCGAACATTTCTAGCAATTCTTCAGCTTGAGTTTGATTCATTTCAGTCAAACTATCACCTCAAATTGAGCGCATCCTACCACCATCAACAGCAAGAGAAACACCACGTATTCCTCCTGCGATTGGCATGCAAAGGTAAGCGATTGCTGCACCGGTTTCAAGTGGGTCAATCAATCGCTCAATCGGCACTTGAGACATCCATCCTGCATGGATTTCCTCGATGCTTTTTCCAGTCTTTGCATTGATAGATGAAGCAAGAGAACCTAATCGGTCAGTATCTGTAAATCCCGGTAGAACGTTATTGATTGTGATACAAGTTGGTAATTCACGGGACAGAGATTTGGCCCAAGATGCCATCGCACCTCTGAGAGTATTTGATAAGCCAATGTTTGGAATTGGTTCCCTTACAGATGTCGAAATAATATTGACAATTCTACCCATTCCTGCCGCTTCCATTTTTGGAACTAAGCCTCGAACTAGAGTGTGTGAAGCGTGTAAATGACGGCGGAATGGAGCTTCAAAATCTTCCACCTTATTATCCAACAAAGGACCCCCCGGAGGGCCTGCAGCATTGTTGATAAGTATGTGACATTCTTCAATTGTAGAAATGAAATTGTCAATTGCTTCTCTATCCTCTAAATCTAAGCTAATTCCTGTATGTCCATCACCCTCTAGTTCTTCTAAAAGTGCGTGAGGATTCCTACTGACTGCAGTAACTTTAGCTCCTGCTTTTGCAAGCATTTTTGCAGTCGCTGCTCCGATTCCTTTTGAGGCGCCACATACAATTGCATGCTTACCCTCAAGGGCGCTCGAACTAAACGGAAAGTCACTACCTAGCCAGTCCATGCCTAGCCCAGACGTAGGCGGGCTTTGAACCTTACAACCAATCCGTTATTGTCTCGATTTGAGTCAACCAATCATCGCTAGCAACATCGATTATGGAATAATGGTCACCGGGTAACCAAACCTTCTGAATTTCAACTCCCTTCGCTTTCATTGCTCGAACATATGATTCTGATTGAGTCCATGGAACATCCTCATCTGATTTACCATGTATTACAACGACTGATGTTTTTGGAGGATTGTCAACAGGATTAACCCTGCGCCAAGTATCCTCGTTTCCTTCTGGTGGACAACCCATCCATCGTCTGACAGCGTCTCCTCCATCCGATAGTTTTGCATGGTCAGCTGCAACGATATCTGCTATCGGAGACTGGGCGATAGAAAGCCAAGGTTTCCTTTCAGCAACCGCTGCCATCATCAATGCCATATGGCCACCAGCCGAGTGACCGAGTATCATCGAACGCACTATGTCAATCCCCGGCAAAAGAGCCAATTGACCCCAAGCCCTCATGACGTCTGAAAGCGTGTCCACCCATACACCTTCATCACCAGGCTCCCAACCACGATACTCGATGTTCCATGCTGCGATTCCACGCTCTGCAAGATCTTCTGCGATTGGTGCCATCAAATCAAGTGTGAATTTTTTCCTCCAAAATCCGCCGTGAATCAGCATGACACACGGTACCCCCTCATCCTTCTGATAAGGAGATGGCTCATCTGGCATGTACAAATCTGCGAATTGCCAATCTTCTGCTCCCCACTGCATGCGGTCAACAGGCAAATTGACCAACTCAAGGTGTTACTCTGCTTCTGTCTCTTGGGAAGAGTACAGTCTCTCTTACGTTTCTTGAACCTGTTAGGACCATCAGCAACCTTGCTACACCTAATCCCCAACCAGCGTGAGGTGGTGCACCGTAGCGGAAACCGTCTGTATAGAATGAGAAATCTGCTGGGTCAAGTTCCATGTTGCGGAGGTTTTGCTCCAAAACATCGACGTTGTGTTCTCTTTGGCCACCACTAGTCATTTCATCACGACCGTAGTTTAGGTCAAATCCACGTGAAAGTTGTTCACCAGTTGAACCCATTTCTCCAGGAACGTGATGGATATAGAACGGCTTCATTGACATTGGCCAGCGTGGCAAGAAATGGAATCCAGGATATTTCTCAGCGATAATGTCACAGTGGGATGATTCAATGTCGTCTCCCCACGAGATCTCTACTCCTGCATCTTGAATCATCTTGATTGCATCACAGTACTCTATTCTCGGGAATGGAAGGCTTGGAACATCAACTGTAATAGGTGCCTCGCCTTGACTCTCTCTGTATTGGTTGATAGTGTCGATGTGTTCTTGGTCATTCTCTGCAACCATCTTCCAAATGTGATGAATCATTCTCTCCTGAACAGCCATGACGTCATCATCGTTCATCCATGCACCTTCAATATCGAATGAAATAAACTCGTTAAGGTGACGGTATGTGTCGTGCTTCTCGGCGCGGAAAGCAGGCCCGATTTCGAATACTCTTTCCATTCCACCAAGCACACTAAGTTGCTTGTATAGTTGCGGACTTTGAGACAAAAATGCAGGTGTATCAAAATACATCATAGGGAAAAGATTAGTTCCACCTTCAGACGCAGAAGCGATGATTTTTGGTGAGTTTATCTCTTTGAATCCCTCTGTGATTAGGTGTTCTCTACCGTATTGCAAAACTCTAGCCCTAAGAGTGAACATTGCGTTTACGTGGGCTCTTCTCAGGTCAAGGAATCTGTTATCTAGCCTGGTGTCAAGACCGATTGATACCGTATCTGTAACGCCAAGAGGGAGTGGCGTGTCGGCTTGAGCAAGAACTGTGAATTTTGAGGCAACTACTTCGTATGAAGGCGGAGGTGTTGGCTCACCATCTGCTACTTTAGGAGGCCTCTTTTGCGCAACTTCCCCCACAATTTGAACTGTTGATTCACGAGACAGCCCCTGAGCAGTTGCAAGTTCTTCGTCGCTCACACCGCCTTCTTTTAGGAACACTTGAACACGACCTGTTCCGTCACGGATGTCCATGAAACAAATCTTACCTTTGCCTCTGTTTGCTTCCATGTAGCCACAAACTTTCACTTCACTACCGACTAAATCAGCACCATCATTCTGAATTTGACCCAAAGTGTGCGTTCTGAAAGAGGTGGGATGCCAGACTGTGTCTCTCGCCATGTGTCGATGCGTGAGACATTCTATCATGAAGTCATCGCTGGGCAAAACATAGTATTGATATAGACTAATCTCGGCGGTTTAAATATGACTGAGGAACTATTTTCCTCCGAAAGCGTAGCCTCTGGCCATCCTGACAAATTGTGCGATGCAATTAGCGATGCGATTGTTGATGCTTGCATAGCAGTAGACAAAAACGCAAGAGTCGCAGTAGAAACAAGCGTCAAAGGTGGACCTGAAAAGGGAATTATCCTGCTAGCTGGAGAAGTGACACTTGCTGGAGATCATCCTGACTATGAAGGGATTGCACGAAAAACTGCGGCAGAAATTGGCTACGACTCACATGAAATTGGGTTCGATTCAACATCGGAAAATAGATGTGAAGTTATTCTGAGAATCACGGCTCAAGCAGCAAACATTTCTCAGGGTGTAAACAAATCAGACCAAGGTGCCGGGGACCAAGGAATCATGTTCGGATATGCCTGTACTGAAACAGAAGGATTCCCAGAATTGAGCGGTAGATTCTTCCCCCTTGCAGCAGCTCTATCCCAACGCCTAACTCGCAGAATGACAAATGCTCGTAAAGACGGAACCCTACCCTGGGCAAGACCTGATGCAAAAAGTCAGGTTACCATTGAGTACGAGAATGGAAAAC
>CAXPMI010000016.1:0-13273 GCA_964218365.1 Candidatus Poseidoniaceae archaeon | reverse complement strand
ACCTTTGGACGAGATGAATCAGAGCCAAATTGGAAAAAATACGCAGATTGTTTCACTGGAGATGGTTTGCGAATTGATTGCTCGGTTCATGCAATGGCTTGCCCGATTGCGCCTTCTCGTGTTGCAGATAATTGGCCAGATGCACGGCTTATCATATGCCTAAGAGATCCCGTTGGCCGAACAGTTTCTCATTGGAATATGGTTCTTGATAGCGCGGCTGATAAGCAGAATGGGACAGATTGGTCTAACTTCGAAGAGGCTTGGGCTGATCCGCGTTTGTCCGTTGATAGCTTCTATGGGGCTGCGGTTTCACGATGGCTAGAACACTTTGACCGTGATTCGATATTATTGATTGGGGAGAATCGTATGCGAAATGATTCTTCAGGAGTTTTAGAAGATGTCTGTAATCATCTTTCAGTAGCCCCTTACTCCTTTGATTTTGATTCAGTAAAAAATGCAAATACAGCAGCAAAGAGACGCCCAATAACTGTGATAGGTCGCACCTTCAGGTTCGCTGTTGGCTTGGTGCCAAATTTCATCACATCACCAATTGTGAAGTGGTTGCAATCAAGGGATTTCGATGTGTATAAGTTACCTGTGATGTCAGTAAAACCTACACCGAAGAGGAGCATAACTGAAGAGCAACGAACTCTGATTGCTCCAGAAATAAATGCAGATTTGAAGTTACTACAAGATTCAACGGGTTTTGATTGTTCTGAATGGTACATTCAATGACCTTTCATTGATGTTGAATTCGATTTACTTCACAGGTCCAAAATAATTGGAACATAGGAGTCATCAGTGGTATAGTCGCCGACTTGACCATTGACATTTCTACCCCAGCAGGAAACAGATTTGTCCTCAAACACTACACAAGTATGGAAATTACCCAAGAATAGATTCTCCGGTTTTGCCATTCCATCCAATCCTGGTACAGATATCGGATTTGCTTCATAGTTTGATGGTGTATTTCCTAATTGTCCGTAGGTATTGTTACCCCAACATACAATTTCCCAATCTTCTAAGATTGCACAGGAATGATGTGTTCCGGCTGAAACTTGTAATGCAGTTCTATTGTTACCGAAATCTATGACCTCGCGTTCGGTGAATGAATCGGTGGCTGATTGCGTGTAACCCAATCCGCGCTGGCCGTAATCATTCCTTCCCCAGCACATCACTGATCCGTTTTCCAGCAGTGCACAAGTGTGGTATCCGCCAACAGACACGTCAGTGACATTGGTTCCAGAGTTTGGAATATGGTTAGGTGAGGAAATGTGTTGGTTATCTCCTGTAACACCCTTCAGCGCTTTGTATCCCCAACAATAGAGTTCTCCATCAGTTGTAACCGCACATGTTGCATGGCCACCAGCCCTGACTAGAGATGCATTACTGCCGGGCCCGAACTCCGGTATTGAATATGGTGTTGATACACCAAGATTACCATCGATTTCACCGTTTCCAATTTGGCCGAATTCATTACTTCCCCAGCAAGAGATGGAGTCGTCTGAAAGTAGAGCGCATGTGTGATAGTAGCCTGATGATAACAAGATCGCATCCAATCCAGCTCCAAACCCAAGAGTTGGAGAGGGGACATATCTGTCGTCGTAGGTTCCATCTCCGAGAGTTCCTGCTTGGTTGTAACCCCAGCATGCTACGCTTCCATCATCCAATATCGCACAATTATGGAAACCTCCAGCGGACAATTGTGTTGCGGTGTGACCTCCATACAAGGTCACATCAACCGGATTAACTCCTCCTGAAGTATTTCTGTATCCGACTCCAATTTGTCCGTAGTAGTTGTTACCCCAGCACATCACGGTTCCATCTTCTCTAAGCATACAGGTGTGCCACCCACCGCCTGTTAGTTGGTCGACACTGGATGTTTGATTCTCACAATCTGCTAGGTTACAACACTCTTCTATGTTACAGATTCCATCCTCTCCTGGGTTCCCATTACAGATGTAAGCGGTGTTATCGATTTCACCATCTGATAAATTCAGGTCACCATCTAAATCAATCCCTGAAACGATCATAACTCCGCCATGAGCACAATTTTCTCCAACTGGCTCGTCGATTATGTCAATTAAGGAATTCAAACCCGTTTTCGAATCTTCATCATTTGATGTTGCCTTCTCTTCGGATGATAAACATCCAGAAAGAGGAGCCAATACAAACAATGTCGCTAATAGTAAACACTTCATGCGCATGATTAGTTCTTTTCATTCTAGAAAATAAAGAAATCTGCGTAAAACTGAATTAATGCTGAGTTATGCTGAATAATAATCAAACCCAACAAGGAATATTGGAGTTCATTCTTCTACTGCATGTTTGATGTGAAAGAGTATTGGGAGTGAATTTCGCCTTTAATTTCTATTTCTCCAGTCTTCTCAATGAACTGTGATTTTTGCAAAGCTCTACGGATGATGTGTGCTTTTACATCGCGCCCCGCATCTTCCAAGGCACTTACAATCTCTCGAATTGTCGCAGGACTATTGTCTCTCAGCCATCCAACTATCCAATCTGCTTGGATGCGATTTTGACGTCTCTCCTCTGTCCAACGTCGTCGCATAATGAGTGGTAGTTAACTGTGGTTTACAGATGTTGACGTGCTATGATTTCATGTTTAAAATGAAGGGAATCCGGAATTTCCTTTATATGTCAGACAGCGATAGCAGAATTTGAGCAAAATGATTAACACATTATCTCTAATCTACTTCAAATTGGCTGAGTTAATCTCAACCTTTTTCCCATCTGCAGACGGTATGCTAAACCAAATTGGTATGAACATGCTAACTGACCCTGGCGCAATTATCACTCATATTTTTGAGCAAATTTTAATGTTGGTTGCAATCATTGTGATTATGCCTCTTTACATTGCGTACAGGATATTCATGGGAGTAATCGGTCAGCCAGTACCTGTTCCTTGGTTCTGATTCGGACTCAGGCATTGGAATCTTGTCCGTCCTTTTCTCTGTTTGAGACAGGTGGTAAATCCAAATTTTTGCGCTTTATGCTAGCCCTGAGTTGCTCCAGGTCACCATAACAAATCAACGAATCACGGAACCGCAATTGCATATCGGGGTCAGGATTCCAGATTAGGTCTCCTGCTCTTGATAATGCGAAAACTGGCATCTCTTCTTTGAAAATTTCACTAATTGGTGAACCGATTAGATGGGGGTGATTTCGTAGGTGAACTGATAGGACACCCTGTCCCGGGATTGTCTTCAGGAGTTGGTCCACATTAACTTCATTAAAGTCAGATTCTGATATTACGTAATCGATAATCGCTCCTGCAACGTTGACGCCACTAGCTTTCTCTATGCCTTCGAGTCCCGGAGAAGAGTTGACTTCCAATACAAGTGGACCGTCATTTCCTTCTAGCAAATCAACACCAGCAACATTCAATCCGAGTACTCTAGCAGCTCGACATGCCACTTCTGCGTACTCATCAGAAATTTCGACTTTCTCTACCGTTCCATTAAGGTGGTAGTTGGAACGGAATTCTCTTCCTCTTGCCTTTCTGCGCATGCTTGCAACCACTTTTCCACCGACAACCAGTGCTCTGATATCTTTGCCATGGCTCTCTGCAATGTACTCTTGGATTAGAACGGCCTTACCTGTTACCAATAATCCTTGGACCAAGTTACCGGTCTCCCTTAGTGTGTGTCTTAGGAATACACCTTGACCCTGTGTACCTTGAGTTACCTTGACAACAACCGGCAGTCCACCCACTGCATCGATTGCTCTTTCGATATCTTTCATGTCACGAACGTAAGCAGTACGAGGTGTAGGGATCCTATTCCTTGCTAAGATCTGGGAAGAGTGCAACTTGTCCCTGCTTTGGATAATACCTTGGCTTGTATTCGCAGTCCAAACATCAAGTTGCTCCAAATGCCTCAAAACCGCGACACCATGCTTGGTAATCGAGTGCCCAATTCTAGGAATGACAGCATCATAATCGAACTTCTGTCCTTGGTGAAGAATTCCAATATCTTGTTCTGCAACGAATAGTGAAAATTGCATCGGATTGATTACTGCAACGTCCATTTCTCTGAGGCGAGCCTCTTCAACAAGACGTCGTGTACTGTACAATCGCGGACCACGCGATAATACTGCAAGTCTTGTTGTCATGAAGTGTGTCTGCAGCCCTTACCTTTTTGATTCCTTTGATTTTTAGCAATCGTTCACTTCAAGTTCTGATTGCAGATGGGAGGTTCATGTCCGATGAAGGCCAAGAGGAGCCAAAAACTGATGATTCGGAAGAGGATGCGATTGAGGAGTTGACAATTGAAGAGCGCCAGGAGGCACTCAAAAGAGCTCGTTGGAACGTTTTCATGTATCTCGGTTTAGCCGCTCTGCTATTCGGTTTCGCACTATATCCGTTCATGTCAACTACAATGGATGTTGATGAGGGGATTGGGTCAATTGACAAAACGATTACAGTTTGGGGCCTGCCCGTGGCGGGTGAAGATTTCACGGATATTCCAGTTGAAATTGATGTAACTGTACAATCATTGCCGACAGATGTTAACAGCATTGAAATTTTTATGATTGAAAATTCCGATGGTTGTGATTCTACAGATGGCTCTATTGGTGAAACTAGATCAGAACTCCAAAGTGGAGAATCTAAACATCCAAATCAGTACCACATTATCGATAACCCGGTTGAATCTGAGACTTATTTAGTTGAAATGAGCGTCGACCCTGGCATCTACTGTCTCCAAGTCGTGGTTGACAGTTCTGGAAGCGGGTTCAGTGGTATCAACGTAAAGGCTGATGTTGCGCTTTATCCAACCCAGTTGCCACTCGCAATATTTGCGGTTCTGTGCCTTCTAATGTCGGGATTCGCTTTCATTGGTGCTCAGAAACACGGTAAGCATGTCAAGGGTTTGGTAGAGCCAAAGAAAGAGCCAAGCATCGAAGATTCAGTGCTTGCAGAGACATCCGCAGCAAGAATTTCTGCAGGACCATCCGGCCCTCCAACCGGTCCGACTGGCCCCCCTGCACCCGGTCCAACAGGTCCACCAGCACCTGGCCCAGCAGGCCCGCCTACTCAGCTAGGGACGGAAAATTCTCCTTCAGAGCCGGTTGCCGAGCCGGTTGCTGAACCAGTGGCAGAGGATGTTTACGAAGACCAAGGAAACGGTTGGTACTTCAGAAAATTCCCTGACGGAACCTACGACCAAAAGGTGTACGTCATCAAGGATGGATTTTACGTTCCCCATGAAGAGCCTAGTGCCTGATTTGGCCCCTTAGGGGCCACAATTACCCCCACTATTCAAAGAGGGTGAAGTCCCCGTTAATATCGATGGGTGAATCGGAATCCTACGTTTCCTCTTCCCACACGGTGGCCGAATTGAAGGCCATGTGTAAGGAAAATGGGTTACCCATTAACGGCAAAAAAGCCGACTTATTGGAGAGATTAAACCGCCATTTCTCCGGGGATGACGAGTCAGATGAAGAAGAGATGATTTCCCTTGAGGACGAATCAATCTCTATGGATGAAGAAATAGTTTCATTGGAATCAGAATCAGTGCCCCTTCCAGTAATCGATGAAGATGAAGAAATAATGGAAGCTGAAGTCTTAGATGCTGAGTTTATCGAAGAAATAGAACCTGCATTTATCAAAGAATCAGAGCAATCTAAAACCCTAATGGACCAAATAAAGAATCCAAAAGTTGCTGCGGTCCTACTCACTATTCTAATCGCATCTGCAGGATGGTATTGGTATGTTAACAATCAACTCAAACCGTTTACAGCGGATGATTTGAGATACGGAGATTCGATGGAATACACCTTGCTAAATGGTGAATTAGAGGTCACAGGTGAATACGTTGAACTGATTAGGGAAAACGTGGATGTCGATCAGTTGAATAAGTCCTGCCGCCTTCTTATGACGTTCTCTGGAATAGGAACAACCTCGGTAACAGAAGGAGCATCTAGTGAACTAGATTTTGAAGCAGATGATTCACTAAGGGGCGTTGTTCGGGCAAAAGGTGCTTATGGTTTGGATTGGCTAACAGTCGAAAAGGTGCAAACTCGTAATTTCGACCAAATCGCTTTGAAGAGTTACAATCCTAAACCTCTACAACCCGATGAATGTCAATCAGGCTCCTCGATTTATTCGGTAGGAGGGAACCTCGAATTCGATACTAAATCTTGGACAGAAATCTCTGAGAGAGATGTGATAGCAACTGAAGCTGATTGGAAACTTACCCTTGGTGAGGATTACACTCAGGGTAAAACGGTATCAAATGGTCTTGGTGGAATTTTAGGGCTATTGGAAGACGTTGCCCCTGGTGTGGCAGTGGTAATTTCGCCTATTGAACTACGTGAAATGATGGGCACTCAACTAATCGAAACAGGAGCAAGCGGTACAAAACTTGGTTGGGATTGGAACGTTTTGGGTGCTGATGAGGTTGATGGAGAAGAGTTGTGGAAGGTCTCACTCGAGAACAATCAAATTCGCGATAATTGCTTTGGGCATGCAAGGATAACCATGTGGCTAAGCGAAGATTCACCGTGGGCAGTAAGGCAAAACGTCGATGTTTACATTTCGGGAAATGAAGGTGATAAATCTGCATGTGGAGCAATATCCGAGACATTTGCAGACGTAGTTCTCCCAGATGGTAAGATTAGCATGACTCTAGAGATGTCAATGAATTCCTTGACACGAGGTGACAAATTACTCGATTTGGGCCGTAGTTATTCCTCAGTACCTAACGCAGGCGCATATGTTCCAACCTCTGAGGAGTTAATCGATTGGGGAGATTATGAATTGCATATGCCTGATAATTCCACACTGCGCTCAGAGTCACTTGAGGATGCGGTTCAATGCTTGTCAAACGGGCACGTCTCAGAAGCGGTCGCGGCAAATGCTGCACTCAACGATGATGGATATATCTGGAGAGCTCGAGATGATAGAAGCCAATCGGACATTACAATCTGGAATCTATCTTGGGTAAGTTCAGATCCAAATTCCGGCTGGGTTGAATTAGAGGTTAAAGGTGATGCTTCAGGTGAGAATTGTACCTACATTGCCCATGGTGGGAATGATGAGGAAGTGGCCCATAGCCGCAGTGATATTCCAGCGGTTCTAAGCATCGAAATGATGGAAGAGGATTTGAGGGACCAAACAAGATATCCTGTACTAAGCGGACCAGATGGCCTGTTTACAAGTAGTGGCGATTATCACCCCGAAACTAGAGTCGGCATTCTGGTTGTAACCCCTGGTAGTGATTTTACAGATTGGCTTAGTGTGATTGAAGTTGGTGATGCCGGAGCTACAACTTTGGACATAACTAGAACTTGGAATTCAACCATCAACGGAATGCAGTGGGAAAACACACTATCGCTTGCAATGGATGCTAGAAACGGACAGGTAGTCGGATGGAATCTTGCGCAATCCCCACAATGAGGTGAAAGAATTGAGCGGGAGAGGATTAGACCACCTAATCGAACAAAACGAAACAGACTTAGGTTTTCTTTCCGCGTATGGCGGTGGAGAATCTCCTGAAGAGTTGCTCCGATTAATTTCCGAGTCCATTTGTGATGGGATGAAAGTAACAGCAGTAGAACACGGAGTGAAGTTCAATTTGGAGATGGCTAATCTACCACTCGTGAAATCAGATATTCGTCGAAGAGGCTTCCTGAATGGGGAACTTAGTGAATCGGGAGTAGAAGTTACAATCACAGATTTCGGCCCAGAACAGCGCCGATTTATCGAACGCCTGGTTGAATTCATTCAGAGCGAGTAGCGACTGCGATCATTACCGCAACCAATGTTGGGAATAGTCCCAGTGCTGGCAGAAAAGACTCATCATCCGAATCTTCTGTAGGGCAGTTATCCCCGCCCCACTCTCCTCCGCTGAACCAGCAGTCTGACCAGGTCTTGTAGAAGCCCTTGCTTGGAAACATTTCTGTTGTATCGTTATCATCAGCATAAGTTGCCTTCACTCTCCAGTTTACATAGGAGTGGTCTTCAATAGTTGTGACTGCTGAAGTGAACACCTTCCCATCAGTTGTAGAAATTTCTGCAACTGTAGGGGCCAAGCAAACCCCGTCATTGTTACACATCTGAGTAGTCAATTCGAAGGTAGTGTTGTTGTTGACCGCATCGTCAGATAAGGTTAGGGTTATCTCCCAATCTTCGAGGTCGGTGGTGGTTTCAGTATGGGTGATTTCGCTAAAGATGGTCTCATCGACATTTGGCTCAACGTTAACACCTCCTTCTTCTGCAGCGCTTACAACGTTTAGCAATGCAATGCTCAATAGAATGCAGATAACGGACTTTGAATTCACAACTCCATCTCCCATAACTCGTCACCAACCCAATGAATGTTCTTCAGTCCCTTTCCTTTTAATTCTTTGACTAAACTGTTTCCATCTTTCATTGCCCAACCGATAGCCAGAGGTCGCTTGTGTTGTTGGTCTCTAACCCATACAAGGTCGCCCTCAGTGATGGTTTCATCAGCTCCATGTATGCCTGCTACCATACAGTCAGCACCTTTCATCAAGAATGGAATCGCTCCGTGATCAACTTCCACGTATCGCTTTTCACACGGATGAGAAAGGAATCCTCGCAGTGTAAGGAAAACCACTCTTTCATCATTAGGGCTCATCAACTCAACTGCGAGCGGTACTCTATCGACAAGGACCATCTTCCATGGGCCATAATCAGCCATTTCTAGAAAGGCGCCATCTACTGCTAAATCGATACCAAGCGCATCTTCCAAATCTTTCAGCAAAGGTGCAATGTGCTTTCGACGCACGGGCCTACGCTTCTTGATTTGCCAATCCTTCGCCATAACCGTGCGTAAGGATTCACAGGTTTGACCCTTCGGTTTGATGAGCCTAACACGCCTCGGAGTATCATGGACGTATGGTGCGCGATTAGGACTTATCCAAAACACGCAACTGAATTGGGCAATCCAATTCCGGAGGAACCGGTATTTTTCCTAAAGCCCTCATCTAGTGTTGTTGAGTTTGGAGAAATTGATACTTGTGGGGGCGACGTGCATCACGAAATCGAGTTGGTTCTCAAGTTAGGCGAGGGCCTCAAACCAACACACATGGCACTTGGATTAGATCTCACAAAACGGAGCGTTCAGGACATGCTCAAAGAAAAAAGATTGCCGTGGGCTGAAGCCAAGGCATTCTCTGGTGCTGCCGTACTGGGCGAATGGGTAGAGTTTGACGAAAGAGCTGAGTATCAATTAGATATCAACGGGAATCTTGTTCAAATCGGTTCTTTGAAAGAGATGAGTTGGAGTGCATTTGAACTGATTTCTAAACTCGCAGATTGGGCTCCGATAAGCAGAGGAGATATCCTGTTTACAGGAACTCCATCTGGAGTGGGACCTCTCAATGCAGGAGATGAATTAACAGCCTTGCTGTGCGTCGAAGGGGAAGTTGTTTCCACACATTCTGCAACTTGTCTGTGAAACATACCATTCAAATATGAACGGCTGGTCGGTGGTGTGCTGGAGACGATTAAAATGGCACAGTGGCACGGAATATCTCGTCGCAAGTCAACAGGTGGCCGCCGCGTTCCCGCTCGTGGAAAGCGCAGCACTGAAATTTCATCTGAGAAGCAGTTCGCTCTAATTGGCGAGCCACGCAGGAAGATCTACCGTACAACCGGTGGAAACGTCCTAGTGCGCGTCCTTTCAGAAAACAAATGCACAGTCAACGGCAAGGACGGAAAGTCGTCTGTTGCAACGATTACCAACGTAATCAAGAACGATGCAAATCCAAACTACACTCGAAGAAACATCCTAACCAAGGGTGCAATCGTTGATACAAATAAAGGACAAGTCAAGATTACTTCACGCCCAGGACACGACGGTGTTCTAAACGGCGTTGTTCTTTGAATGGGTTCAAAGCCAACCACCCACTGAGGGGTTGACATGGACCATAATCCAGACCGAATCGCAGTCTGGCCTGGTTACTTCGATGCAAAGGTCAGTCGCAGGAGCGGTAGGCGTGTTCCACGCGATTCAAGTGTTCTAAAACCTGACTTAGAAGGCCTGTTCATCGCATCTCGTGCGCTTGGCCTCAGAAAAATCAAGCGCGAAGAGAGAGTTTCTCATCCAAACCGACCTCATGCCAAGGAAGGCAGACTTTGGGTATCAAAGAAAGGTGCGAAGGAATCTATTGGGGCTGGAAGCAAAGAGGAAATCATGCAACTGATTGGTGGCCAATGGCGCCAGATGCAGAAGGATCAAAGAAACGATGAGAAAGAAGCGCAAAAGCGCGGTCCAAAGGTCGGTGACAAGCGAGCGCGTTCTCAAAGAAAGGGTTCAAACAAAGCGCGCGCCGCACAAGCAAGAGCTCAGCGTAGTCAGAAACAAAGACGCCGCCGCTGATTATTCAGCAAGCCACTTCTCAACCAAATCAGGTAGGATTTCTCCGGCCTTACCAAGGTGGACTTCGTCGAAGTCCTCACCATTTGCAGGCATCTCATAATTGACCAGAATTGTATGAGCGCCAATTGAGCGCGCTACATGCACCATTCCTGCAGCAGGGTAAACGTGACCAGAACTGCCTACTACAATGAACACGTCACATGACTCTCCTGCCGAATAAATATCTTCCATATGCATTGGCATTTCTCCAAACCACACAATGTCAGGACGCATTCTGGACGGTTCTGCGCAGCAATTACAGTAAACGAAGTCATCAGTCAAATCAGAATCTGACATCCTGGTCTCGATTTGTTTACTGGTCTCACAGCGAAGCGTCTGCAGTCTTCCGTGCATGTGAATCACGGAATTACTACCACCTCTCTCATGTAAATCATCGACGTTTTGAGTTATCAATGTGAAATCTTCTATTTCTGATTCTAATTTTGCTAGTGCTTCATGAGCAGGATTAGGCTCGACTTCATTCATTTGCCTCCTGCGTGCTTGGTAAAACTTCCAGACCAGTTGCGGGTCAGCACGCCAAGCCTCTGGGGTTGCAACGTCTTCTATGCGGTGGTTTTCCCACAAACCATCGTTATCTCTGAAAGTCTTCACACCAGATTCAGCGCTGATTCCAGCCCCTGTCAAAATTACTACTTTTTTGCCTCGCATGGTTTCCACATCCAAGAAAGGGGGTTCAAAAACCATATTGATTAAAAAATGTGCTTCAAATAAATTTTTGTTAGTTTATTTGTAGCAAATATCCCTATATGCTATGGTGGTTTTAGGACTAACATGCGCAAACTAAGTTGTTGGCTAATTATCGCTGTTTTGACAATTCACATGTCGGCTTACAGTATGTATTACACGAATGACACAATCGATTTCGAAATGAGTGAAATCGATGATATCTCTCAAACATCTGGTAGAGACTCTCACCAAATGCAAGGAAATGAAGATGATACCAATCCATGTAATTTCAATAATTCTGCAGACGGATTAGGCGGCCCGGTATGGGATAGTTCTGTATCATACAACCTCCATGATGTTGTGGAATATCCAGCAGATTCAGGCCATTTCTGGCAAAGCACAACCGCAGGGCCAACAGCAGCTCCCAATTCAACAGGAAAGTGGAATGGACCTTGTTCCTGTGAACAAATCGCTGAAGAGAGTGGAATAGTGTGGGATTCATCAGTCGCATACGATCCATGGCAAATTCTAGATTACAATGGCGCAATTTGGTTTGTCCAAGATGCAGGTACCAATGCTGGTGATGTGCCACAAGAAGGCTCAGACCTCTGGGTTCTCTGTAAAGAATCGTGTACCTCAGTAATTAGTGCACTTACTCCAGTTTGGCAGAATTCAACTCTTGTAACAGAAGGAGAGGTATACGAATACCCTGCAAATTCTGGAAATTTCTACGCTGTAGTTGGAACAGGCATGGTTAACCAAACTGTAGGAGCACCAGGTGCCGATTTAGATGCTTGGGGAGAACCATGTGGCTGTAAGGAAATTTGGTTCGATAGTGGTGAGCCTGCTTGGGACCAGAACAACGGATATCCAGTTAATTCAGTAGTTGAGCATCCTGCTGGAACAAACAATCTTTACATCGCTTTGGTCGATATTCTATCAGGAGTCACAGACCAACCAGATTTATCTCCAAAGTGGGGACTTTGTGTTTCTGGAGATGAACCAAGCAGTAACCCATGCGAAGAATACAATGGTACTGGAGGTAAAACATGGACAAATACTTCATACGTTTCATCAGGTCAAATTTACCAATATCCTGCGAATTCAGGTATGTTTTACATGGTTTCACCTGGAATAAGCAACCAACTTGTTGGAGCACCGGGCATGGACATGGACGCATGGTCTGAAAAGGGATGCACATGTGAAGAGATTTGGGAAGCAGGCGGACAGATGGTTTGGGACTCTACTATTGTTTACTCAGCAGCATCAATTGTTGAGCATCCAGCCAACACAGGACATTATTGGTTAGCAATCGCACCATCAACTACCGCAGGCGTCGAACCTGGAGAGCCTTGGGCAGATGGCAATGAATGGGAACTTTGTGGTCCTGAAGACAACACTTCAAGCGGTCCTTGTGGAGGTCTTGATTACTCAGGAGCATGGTACGATGACGCAAGAGTTTCAACAGGTGAGATTTACGAATATCCCGCAGGTTCACAGAACTACTACGAGGTTGTAATCCAAGGCTATCTGGATCAAGAGGTACTTTCCCCAACGACAGATCTGGATGTTTGGGCACCGGTAGAATGCCCGTGTGAAGAGACATGGGAAACCAATGGACAACCTGTTTGGGATTCATCAGTAACTTATGCAACTGATTCTGTGGTTGAATGGCCAGCAGGCTCTATGATGCTATACATTGCATCTCCAGCACCAGGTCCAGGCGACGAGCCAGGCGTAGACCCGGAATGGGAACTTTGCAGTGCTCCGGATGAACCATCTGGTGGCCCATGTGCAGGACTTAATGTGGTCGGCGTCTGGTCATCCGGAATGAATGTAACATCTGGTGATGTATATCAGTATCCAGCTGGCTCTTCCAACTATTACATAGTCAATCCTGGAAGTCCATTCTGGAGCGTAAGCGCACCTGATATCGACATGGATGTCTGGTCACCAATCGATTGCCCATGTAAGGAAACATGGGTTGCAAATGGTGAACCAGTTTGGGATATTTCTGTTATGTACTGGCTAGACGAAGTAGTTGAATGGCCAGCTGGTTCCGGAATCCTTTGGATTGCGATTGACAATGGTTTCTCTCAGTCAGAACCAAGTCTTACGGCTCTTGATTGGGAACACTGTGCAGATTCCAATATGCCATATTCCAATCCTTGCGCAGGATT
>CAXPMI010000015.1:0-24602 GCA_964218365.1 Candidatus Poseidoniaceae archaeon | reverse complement strand
ATCAAAGATACTAGGTCTTTCAATACAGCAGGGATATCGTTCGCTTTGGTTACTCCACTTGCCAGTAGTACACCTTCAGCACCAAGGGAAATTGCAGTTGAAACATCTTGACCATTCTTCACCCCGGCACCACATAACACTCTAACATTCGGGTTTACTTCTTTCACCGCTGCAACTGTATCAGAAACAATTGCAGGGTCTGCGGTAGTTACTGAGATATCTCCACCGATTAATTCAGGTGGCTCTACTGCAATGAAAGTTGGACCCAATTCTGCTAATGCTCTAGCCTCAGCAACATCTGCCGCGCATGCACAAATCGGGAAGCCATCGGGTAACATTGCCATCAAATCTCTTACATGTTCAATCGAAACCTTGTGTTCTGCGTGATTGATTATTGTACCAGATGCACCTCTTGCAATGGCTGTTTGTGGCTCTAACCATCCGGTGTGACTACCCTGTCCAACTGGATCTAAATGTTGAGCCCAGACCTCTAATCCGGAAATTGCACTGACGCTAGATAAGTCAAATGCGCTTGTGACAGCAACCATCCTGGCATTGGTTTCAACATCAGCCATCAACTTTCCAAGAGTTTCAGCATGTTCAGCCATGGCGGTAGAATAAGTCTTGAAGTTCACTACAATAAGTGGTCCATCCATGAGTGAGGCTGTGAACCCATCCTTTTTGGAAACTGCGATTCAAATCGTGCCTTCGGTTTGAATATGTCCGGAAGAGACTGTAACTCCATGCCCGACTACAACATTTGTCAACTCAGCACCGGATTGAATAACAGCTCCTTTGCCAATTAGACAATTGGAAACTATTGCCCCTGCTTCAACCTTAGAACCAGATAGTAGTGTAGAATCTGAAACCTCTCCTGATACAACACATCCATCCTGTACCATGGAATTAATTGCCGAAGTCACATCGCCTTGATGCCAACTTCCATTTGAGACTTGGCCGGTTTTGAATCTATTTTCTAAGATACATCTTTTGACACCATGATGCCAACTGGCAGGAGTACCTGCGTCGATGAAATATCCCTCGAACGGGAATCCTGCAAGGCTTCCTTCTTTTGCCAAAACGGGGAATACGTCTCGCTCCAAACTATGCTTTCCCCGAGGCATTATGTCAAACACTTCTTCTTCCAGGAGATATGAACCGGCATTAATTAAGTTAGAGAAAACCTCCTCTGGTTTTGGTTTCTCTTTGAACTGGGTAACTTTTCTTTCTTCATCTAGACCTACGATTCCAAATCTGGTTGGGTCTTCGACCTCCCAAAGGGCGAGTGTTCCTTTTACATCCATATTGGAATGCTGTTGTAACATATCCCCGACATTTAGAGAGGAAACGATATCACCATTAAAGCATGCAAATCTGCCTGAAACTACATCTCTACAATTTCCAAGAGCCCCCCCTGTACCAAGCGGTTTGTCCTCAGGAACGATTCTTACATCGAAATCAACATCAGCATTGCGAAAATACTCCTCGATTTGGTCTACTTTGTATCCGCCTGCAACAACTACCTCGTCAACTAGACCGTCAGGAACCCCTTCTACAACTCTCTCGAGGAGAGTTGCATCCAACATAGGTAGAAGCGGCTTTGGAACCTCATTGGTCCAAGGACGTAAACGTGAACCAACTCCCCCAGCAAGAACGACCACCTGCATATCTTAACCCACTACAACTTGGCTATTGAACGCATCGTGTGATAACGGATTTGATATCGCATCATTCAAAGGTCGCCTTTTGGTCGGGGGAGTTGGAGAGAGTAATGAATATCCATGAGTATCAAGGAAAAGCCCTTCTCAAAGCGGCAGGTGTACCTGTCTTAGATGGTGTACACTGTACTAGCGTAAGTCAAGCTTTAGAAGCGTACGACAACTTGGGATCCAAGGTTGTAGCTGTGAAAAGTCAGATTCACGCAGGAGGAAGAGGAAAGGGTACAATGTATGACCCAGAAACTCGTGATGAGGTAATGCAAGGAGGAGTAAAAATCGCTTTCTCTAGAGAAGATGTTGAAACATATGCATCCAACATATTGGGTAACATTCTCGTCACAATTCAAACCGGTGAAGAAGGTAAAATGGTAAACAACCTCTACATAGAGTCTGGATGTGCAATCGCACACGAATACTACCTCGCTTTACTGGTTGACAGAGAGAGCAAGGACGTCCTGATTATGGCATCTACAGAAGGTGGTATGGATATTGAGGACGTTGCTCATAACACTCCCGAACTGATTCACAAGATCAACGTCGACCCTAACTCTGGTCTACTTGGATTCCAAAAGAGAGACCTAGGAATGTCTCTAGGACTATCAGGTAATGCTCTGAAGTCATTCTTCAAGATGCTAGGGAAAATGTACGATATGTTCATCGCTCAAGATTGCGCAATGGTGGAAATAAACCCACTAGTTAGAACCGAAGATGATGAGATGGTTGCCCTTGACTCGAAAATTAGTTTCGATGAAAATGCTGAATTCCGTCACAAGGATTGGGGAGACCTCAGAGACTTATCTGAGGAAGAAGAGGTTGAAATCAGAGCGAAAGAAACAGGATTGTCTTACGTAAAACTGGATGGCAACATCGGGTGTTTAGTCAATGGAGCAGGCCTTGCAATGGCAACTATGGACGTAATCAAGTTGTACGGAGGAGAGCCAGCAAACTTCCTAGATGTCGGTGGCGGTGCTGATGAAGAGCAGGTTAAGACCGCCTTCTCAATTATTCTCGAAGACCCTAACGTTAAGGGAATTCTCGTGAACATCTTTGGTGGCATCATGAGATGTGACATCATTGCTCGTGGAGTAATCGGTGCGACGGAAGCCCTTGGATTGGACGTCCCACTAGTCGTTAGGCTAGCAGGAACAAATGTGGATGAAGGAAAGGATATTTTGGCAGCTTCTGATTTAAACATTCATCCAGCGGATGACCTAGCAGACGGTGCTCAGAAAATCGTTGCACTAATTGGGGGCGGTGAGTAAAATGGCAATTTGGATTGAAGAGGATGCAAAAGTTCTGGTACAAGGAATCACAGGAAAGCAAGGAATGTTCCACGCAGGAAAAATGGTAGAATATGGAACTAATCTGGTAGGAGGAGTTACTCCTGGCAAAGGCGGTCAAGAAGTCCTAGGAGTGCCGGTTTTCGATAGCATGGTTGAAGCAATCAAGGAAACTGACGCCGATGCAACTGTAATTTACGTTCCTCCGCCATTCGCTGGTGAAGCGATTATGGAGGCAGCAAACGCATTTGAAACCGTGAAAGGTGAAGGCGTGATTGTATGTATTACAGAGGGAATTCCAACCCTTGACATGGTTAAAGCAGCAGCATATGTTGCAAATAGAGACAATATTAGACTAATCGGACCAAATTGTCCAGGAATTATTACACCGGGTGAAACAGGTGGAGCAAAGTTTGGCATCATGCCTGGCCACATTCATGCCAAGGGAAGAATAGGAATAGTTTCCAAGTCAGGAACTCTGACATATGAAGCAGTTGCTCAGACCATGTCAATCGATGAAGGTCAATCAACCTGTATCGGAATTGGTGGTGATCCTGTCAACGGAACTGGATTCATCGAGTGCTTAGCTGCGTTTGAGGCAGACTCACAAACTGAAGCAATAGTGATGATTGGTGAAATTGGAGGTAATGCTGAGCAAGAAGCTGCAGCATGGGCCAAAGAGAACTGCTCAAAACCAATCGTCGGATTCGTTGCTGGTGCAACAGCACCACCTGGAAAGAGAATGGGTCATGCCGGAGCGATTATCTCTGGTGGCAAAGGTACTGCAGAAGAAAAATTCGCAGCATTTGAAGCCGCTGGAATTGCTTGTGCAAGAGATCCAAGCGAACTAGGCCAAGTTCTTCTAGAAAGCCTAAAGAAAGCAGGATTGCGCTGATTTCAGTTAGAAACTAGTGTAATTATTGGATTAAATCCAAACCCTTGAACTTCACTTTGGCGGGCCACGCTTTGGACCTGGAGGTCCTCCACGCTTCGGTCCGGGTGGGCCACCTCCAGGAGGACCACTTTTCTTTGGAGGGCCGCCGGGACCACCACTTGGTGGGCCTCCGCCAGGAGGGGCGCTGCGCTTTGGTGGACCGCCGGGGCCACCGCTTGGAGGGCCACCGCCGGGTGGGCCGCTTCGCTTTGGTGGTCCGCCTCCAGATGGACCACTTTTCTTTGGTGGACCGCCAGGACCACCGCTTGGAGGGCCACCGCCGGGTGGGCCGCTGCGCTTTGGTGGACCACCTGAAGATGGGCCTCCTCTAGAAGGTCCGGGTGGGCCGCCGGAGCGTGATGGACCTGGAGGACCGCCACGAGAAGGCCCGGATGGACCGCCTCTTGATGGGCCTGGAGGGCCGCCTCCACGTGCAGGAGGTGCGCTAACTGGTTCCTCGTCTTCATCTTCGAATAAAGCACCACAGTGAGGACATTCTGAGTCTGATTCCTTTACGAGTCCGTCACAGACCTCACAAGCGAACATCTCTTCATCAGAGTCCTCGGTTGGAGCATCAATTTCTCCACCGATTTTTTCGACTGCCCCGTCCTTAGACTTGAATAGATTGATTTCAACTACCGCATCTAGGCCCTTGAGGGCTACTTCTGTTGAGATTGCATGTTCGAAAGCAGATGAAAGATCTTCTGGAGTGTCCAGTACTCTTCCATCATCGATGTAGGTTACGTTGACCGTAAGTACACCACCTTCGAATTTTGTTTGGGGTGTATCTACTGCGACTCCTCTTTTTCGGGCCACCCTGCGAACCGCAACCTCTGACATTCGCTTGAATAGTGCATCGTTTCCTGAATCATCCTTTCCTGAACCGATTGCATTAGCCAAGAATTCCGCTGTGGATGTTTCTTCCTGACCCTTCAAGTGGGAAGGTAATTCACCGCCGATCGAGGTTAGGACATTAGCAGCTGATTGCTGGTTCATTTGAAGCCATTGACTTCTTCTTTCGTTCTTGACTGCTCTCTCAGCTTCTGCGATTCGGTTAACCATCGCATCAGTAGGTGATAACGCGGGGTTGTTTGAAACCGCAGTACCTCCAACCAGTGAACCAATTTCGCCAACTTGTGTATTTGGTCCAACACCACTTGCCAAGGATGGCCCTTTTGCAGATGGCGGCATATCACCACGTGCTCCACCAATATTTGGTGGGTTCTGACCTTGAAGAGGAGTAACATTTGACTGAGGAATGTTTTGATTCAATGGTGGAAGCCCCTGAACCGGAGGTAGTCCTGCGTTGCTTGGAGGCATACCCAAGTTTGGTGCGATTTGGCCCATGATATCAGGCATCATACCAGGAGGCATACCCTGATTTGGCATTCCTGGCATATTTTGATTCATTACAGCCTCGCCCGAGACTACTCCGAAGTTGCGTCCTCCGCTTACATCTTGGCCACCTAGGCCAACTCCACCCACACCGGGTAGTCCGCCCGCACGACTCATCTCTTGTCGTGCACCACATTCGGGACAGAATATGCTGTCATCGGGTATCTCTTCAACACAAGAGCCGCACTGCAAATCTATCCCCTCATTCACTGGCTGTGTTGGTTCAAAATAAAGTCTTGCTATTAAATCCCACAAAATATAGTTTGATTTGAGCCTATATTTAATGAAAAATCTACAAAATTTTCCTAACCATTTTGGTACGGATATACAACATTCTGAAAAACAAAGAACCCTTCAGGGCCGACGAGGAGTCAGGATGGCAGTACTAGTGAATGGTAAAATAGACTCATTGTTGGAATCTACCTCCAGATCATTCTACCCCACCTTGAAGTACCTACCAAAGAAGATTCGTGGGCAAATAGGCTTGCTATACCTTCTTGCAAGGGTCGCAGACACCATAGCGGATTCAAAAGAAGGAGAAACTGAAGATTTGAAGCGTTTGCTAAATCAATACAATGACGTTGCACAGGGAAGGTCTGAAACCTTACCTGACTTCAGTGAAATCGCAGGAATCCAAGACAATGAAAGCGAGGCTGAATTACTGAGAAATGTTCAGGATGTCATCTCAGGCCTTGAGGAATATCCTCAGGCAGATAGAGAGAGAATGCTTGAATGTTTAGAGACTATAGTTGGCGGTCAAATTTTGGATTTGGACAGATTTGGCGCTGCCAAAGAAGGTGGAGAAATTTCTGCGCTAGTGAATAATGAAGAGATGGACGATTATACCTATAGAGTAGCCGGCTGCGTTGGAGTTTTTTGGACAAAAATGTCTCTAGCTCATCTAATTTCTCTAGGACGATACAAAGAGGAAGAACTCTTTGCAAAGGGCATAAGATTTGGTAAGGCATTACAGATGATCAATATCCTAAGAGACATTCCTGAAGACTTGAGATTTGGCAGGTGCTACATACCTAGCGATGCTCTTGCTAGGCATGATTTAACACCTGAGGACTTGCTGAAAAAAAGTAACATCGACAAGTTCAGGCCTTTGTATGACGAGTATCTCGACATTACAAATGACCATTTAGACGCAGCGGTAGAGTACATCAAAATGTTACCTGAAACACAATTTAGATTGAAGGCATCTTGCATGCTACCAGTCCTTATTGGACAAAGAACAGTAACTCTACTCCGAGAAGGAAATATCCTTGACTCTGCTGATAGAATAAAGGTAACAAGAGATGAGATAAAATCATATGCGAAAAAACTCTTGAGAGCGTTGGTAATTCCTGGTGGGGTAAAGAGGCTATTAGAAAAGAATAAAGATATTCCAAAAGGAGATTAACATCCTTTGTAGGCATACACTTACTTAATTATCATTCTAGCGCCGAAAAATTGTTTTGGCTGCAAAATTTGATCATTCATTACACCACCAAATGACATCCCAAACCATTAACTCGTTGGATAATAAAAATTCCACAGCGCCCGTAGGGCGTGTTGTGCAAATTACCATCATGCTGATAAGTGATGGACAAGGCATCGATGGTGAGCGCCATGCTAGAACGCCGCAAACCTCTCGATTTGTTGTTCCCACTCAAGGGTGGAGCATCGAACGAAGTTGGTGTTCGAAAAGAGAGCATGACGGCTGCTCAGAGACTACGTGCTGCTGTCAATCTAACAGCAGATGCTGTGAAAGCTGTTAGCCTAACTGCAATGGAAGCGCTTCGAGAAGGTGCGGCATTCATCGGAATTGTAGGTGAGCAAGACGAACTAATCGACCCGTTCCAGCATTTAGATGCACCAATTTGGGCTAGAGACCCTCCTGCTGAGTTGCTTAAATTGGCTTACTCTTACTGTGAAGAATTGACTATGAGAGAAGCAGGAAACTTCTATCATTCTTTCAAATATCTCCCAGAAGAACAGAGATCAGCAATGTGTGCAGTCTATGCATTTTGCAGAAGAGCGGACGACATTGCTGACGGAGACTGGCAAGACAGATTCCCTGGTTCGAAGGGCGAGATGGACCCAGAGGCCGTTGCCTACAGAGAAGAACTTGAAAGCCTGCAAAACAAGGACACAATCCTGCAAGAGGACCTCTATCTAGAGAAGATAACTCAGTTATTCTTTTTCAGAAAGAAACTCTCAACGTGTTATTCTGAAACCAGTAGCACAGACCCTGTTTTCCTTGCTTTGAAGGACACTGTTAGGAGATACAACATTCCAAGAAGCGTTTTCGACGATTTAATCACAGGGATGGAAGATGACCTCTACAACAACCGTTATCGTACATTCGATGAACTCTATGTTTACTGCTACAGAGTTGCTTCTGTCGTTGGTCTAATGTGCATAGAAATCTACGGCTACGACGACCCAAGAGCACGAAAGTTCGCTGAATCTTGGGGAATCTTCATGCAACTTACCAATGTACTGAGAGATGTTGGAGAAGATATCCAAAGGAATAGAGTCTACCTACCGCTAGATGAGTTGGAATCCAACGGTATCACAGAGTCTGAACTAAATGGTGATGTAGTGCTAAACACGACATGGGAGCCATACATCCACCACTATGCAAAGAGAGCTAGGACATACCTTGCCGAAGCAAAGCAACTGCTTCCTCTGCTACCACGCAGAACACGATACTCTCCTGCTGCTATGATTGCTTTCTACGATAAAATCCTCAAACAGATCGAGAGACAACAGGGAGATGTTTTCACAAAGCGTGTGAAATTGAACAAATTCCAAAAGTTAACGCTAGCAGCTGCAGTTTATCTCAGACACCGATTTATTCCAGGTTGGCTAAATCCTGTCTGGACTGGTTTTTCCAAATTAGGTCTCCTACCAGACGTTTGATTAGGAGGTATTAGGCATGGAAATGCCATCTAAGCGATACATTGCGTTGATGGGTTTTGGTGGTTTTCTAATTGCATTACTGGAGCCAATTATTCTCTTACTAATGGGCGATGACTTGGGAGGAGCGTTCTGGCCAATGGCAAAGCGCTCTCTCGACTGGACGTATTTTCTAAGAGAAAACCGTACAATCGTTTTTGCATTTTTTATCCTTGCAGTCCCTCTTTCTTATTTGAGGTCTAGAAGTGTCGGTAATCTAGAGAAATCGATTTTTGTAGTATTTATAGGATTCATCATAGGATTACTGGGGATTTTTTTACTATTGAATTGGGCCTATTACAGAGATGCATTTCTTTTACTACCCACAACCTATGGATTCTTACTGCTTTGTAGTGCTCTAATTATTCGTGGTATACCAGACAATCCATTCAGTACTGAAGAAGGTAGAGTAGAGAAAATCTCTCACATTGTTGTGGTAATACTAGCAGTTTGGTTGATTTCACCGGGATTATCATCCATGGCAGGATTAGCACCTTCGCCTCCAAAACTTCAGATTGAAGACGGTCAATATCAAGTGACGATCCACAGTTATGAATACCCAATGCCAGAAGAGGTTTCTAGCATCCAAGGAGATTATGAAGAGGACGTAGTGTTTTCAGTTTACTTAGCAATCCCTGAGGATTATGGTGGGGTTATGCCACTAGCAATTTTGTTACACGGATTCGCTAATCCTTTCTTTGAATCTTACACTGATTGGGCCGAAGAATTAGCATCTCGAGGAGTAGCAGTTGCTTACATCCAGTACCCATCAGACGTAATGCCTCCTGGCTATGATACGTTTGAGTTACACGAAGAGGATGGTATGTCAAACCACCCATATCACGTTCCGAGGGCAATCGCAATAAATGCCGCTTTAGAATTCATGGTAACACTACTTCCGGATAATGTTGACCAAGATTACCTAATGGTTGCAGGACATAGTCTCGGTGCAGGATATTCCTTCCTAGCTTTAGATTGGGCTCTAGGGAATGACTGGGGGAGTGAGGCTCTATTCGTCAGCCTAGAAGCGCCATATGCAAGACCGGTACAGGAACATCTTCAATTCAATGCAACAAGATTACCTGATAATTTCCTAGCGCATGTTGCCATAAGTGAGGATGATATGAGCGTCAATGAATGCTTTGGAGTTCACCATCAGAATATACTGGGTGATGGTGCTTTGTTGATTGAGGTCCCAAGCGACAGACACGGTTTCCCAAGATTGGTTGCAAGTCACTACTTACAAGCGACAGAAGCTCATGATGATTTAGCGGATTGGGGGTTCTACAGACGTGCTGTTAGCCAAGCTAATTGGTTGGTTTCTAGTGCACTAAATGATACTGTGAGCGAATCAAAATGGAGAACAGAATTAATTGATTCCGAAAACTTACGATACATGGGCGAATGGTCCGATGGAAAAGAGGTCAAGCCGTTACGAACTTGGAATGATGCAATCAACAGTGATAGGTTTGGTCACTGTGCTGATTGGACCGGACCGTAATCAAGCGTTTCGAGTGAATGCTTGTATTCCAGTAATGTATCTTCCCAGAATCAAGTTGTGAATGTCATGAGTTCCCTCGTAGGTCTTCACAGATTCTAGGTTTGCCATATGGCGCATGACAGGATATTCGTCAAGGATTCCGTTTGCACCGTGGATATCTCTAGCAACTCTTGCAATCTCAAGAGCAATGTCGACATTGTTCATCTTCGCAAGGCTAATCTGTTCGTTGAACCATGTTCCGTCATCCTTCTTTCTTCCTAGATGGTAAGCAAGTAGTTGTCCTTTTGTGATCTCTCGCAGCATCCAAGCTAGTTTGTTTTGTACCAACTGGTAAGAAGCTATTGGGTGGTCGAATTGAATTCTAGAAAGAGCGTAAGTCTTAGCAGAATGGAAGCAGGCCATAGCAGAACCTAGAGCACCCCAAGAGATTCCGAATCTTGCGTTGTTCAAACAAGAGAAAGGACCTCTGAGTCCTTTGACTCCGGGTAGGATTCTGTCTTTAGGAATTTTACAATCTTGGAACACAAGTTCGCTTGTAACACTTGCTTTCAAAGAGTGCTTTCCTTTCATTTCCGGAGCACTAAATCCTTCGTCACCTTTCTCGACTATGAATCCACGAATCACTCCGTCCAACTTTGCCCATACGATTGCTACATCTGCAATGGTGCCGTTAGTAATCCACATCTTTGCTCCGTTGAGCAAGTAGTGGTCACCCATATCCTCGGCTTTAGTGATCATATCTCCTGGATTTGATCCGTAATCTGGCTCGGTAAGACCGAAGCATCCAATCCACTCGCCAGAGGTCATCTTAGGCAGGTAGTGTTGTTTCTGTTCTTCACTTCCGAAATCCCATATTGGGTACATTGCTAGTGAACCTTGTACACTAGCAAATGAACGTAGACCAGAGTCTCCTCTTTCCAATTCTTGGCAGATTAATCCATACGCTACGTAAGAAAGTCCCGGGCAATCATAGCCCTTGAGTGGAGCACCTAAAACTCCCATTTCTCCAAGAGCTACTCGCCACTCATCAGGGAATACTCCCTCTTCACAAGCGTGCTCTATTTTTGGAAGAACTTCTTCATCGACCCAAGCTCTTACCATATCACGAATCATTATCTCTTCTTCAGTCAGTAGTGACTCGATATCATAAAAGTCCAGACCCTCGAATGGCTCCATGATTTTGGGGGGCACTAAGAGACAAATGAAGGTTGGGTAATTATTTCCCATCCGATTTATTACGCTTGAACAAATTTGCATATTTTTTCTGCAGCCACGGACTATTCCAGTAAATTAGACCAATGAATACTCCTGGGACACACAAAGCCACTAAAATCACCAAAACGTATGGAACATCACCATCGTCTATTTCGTTTGCGGGCTCGAAGGAGACTATCCTTCCTTGGCTGGTTACTAAGAAACCAGAATATTCTGAGTTTTCCCATGCAAATGCGTAACTGTCACCTCCAAGAAGAACATCTTCTTCTGATGCGTTATCGTTTGAAAACATCAAAAATGCATTTTCTGTATATTGATTCCATCGTGCCATACCAAGTGGTGCGAGCGAAATTATCGTTGAGGAATCTGCAGCAGTATTATCCCCAATCATATCACCATCCAGTTGACCTAGTACAATCACTGGACCAAGTGTTGATTGAGTGGAGTCTAAGATATCTATCTCTATTGAAGCAGTTTTCATTCCACTTGCAAAACCAGTGCAGGAGTTCATAGTAGGATCTTCACATCCAATTCCGACCCATGTATGGAATCTTGAATTGGAAATCCAAGTAACTGTATCAGCTTGGTCGATTACTGCAATACCATCATTAAGAGTGCCAAGCACACAGATATTCTTGTTCTTCAGGCAATCAATATCTGTTATCCTCGATGATGCTTCATCATTTAGTAGAGTGAATGTGTCAGCATAGTATTTCCAAATCTGTCCATCATCTGTGCCTAAGTATGCAACAGAAGACCCTGCAGTAAAGTGGACTGCATTGATATTTTTCCCAGCCATTGATGTTGAGCCCTCTGCCTCCCCCAAAGCATAGTTTGAAGAGTTGTATCTTAGCACTGTACCGTCATTACCGACTAATAGAGCGCTTTTTCCTCCAGGGTGCCATCCTGCTGCCTTGAGTGAATTAGTTGTTTCATTTTCCAGTCTTACATCCTTCGATTCGTCATCAGCATTTTCAGCGGACAGTAGGTGAACGTAGCCGTCTTCACCAAAAATCAGAACCTGTGTTCCGTCGGGAGAAATCTCTCCGCCTTTAATTCCCAAGTCAAAGTTGGTCAACTTTCTCTCGATGGTGATGTCAACAGTTCTTTCTGGCTCTGTAGCTGCTGCGGCTAGAGGCAAAAGTACCAACACCGTCAGGAAAAGAGCAAACCTGCGCATGTACTGGGGAAAGCGTATTGCCCAAAAAGGGGTCGCTTGGCATATCTATGGAAAGGTAGTCCTTATTTCCTAAATTGATTTGGGAGACACATGGAGAGATTCGAAGTCAAGCGTGGCATAATCAAGTCGATGGGTGGCAATGCAGGTTTAGCAAAGTTAGCAACTCAACATTTCAACGATGTTGAAGTAAATGCAGATGGCGTGTTTACCGCATCATTCGCCATTCTTACAAGCGTTACAGCAGAATATACAGATGATGGCAAACTACAGGTCGATGTCGATCAAATGAAAGGTGACGACCTCTCAAACTTCCTTTCCCAAGATGGAGGTAGAGAGAAAGCAATGCAATCTCGCCAAAGATGGTCAATGTTCCTAGACGAGGCGACTGGATATTCAGCAAAGCAGCGTGGAGACAAAGCTAAGGAGCAGGCTAAGAAATTTTCAAAGGCTCGCTCAGCTATAAAGATGGCACACAAGTCTATCGAAATGTCCTCTACAGTAACTCAAGAAACCATTGACAAGGCGCATGAAATGATTGCTGAGTTAGAGAAGATGATGGAAGAAGGTACAGCACCTTCTGAAGGAAAAGTCAAGAAACTCAACGACCTTCTTTGAGGTGGTAATCTGCTTACGAGAGAGAATCTAATCGAGAGATGCCCCAGAGTGGCAGAACTTGATGATTCATCTCTAGAACGTCTGAAATTAATGATTGGATTTGTCGATGAATCTGTTGGAATAGACCATCTGGTAAACTGCTTAGCAGATGGAACATCCGCAGGCGGAGATGGAGTTATCAGATGCTACGTGGGATTCGAGCCATCCGGAAAAGCTCACATCGGTTGGAAAGTGATTTCTCTTCAGATGAAAAGAATGCTTGACTCAGGAGCAAATGTCTTGATTTTCTTAGCTGATTGGCACGCCTGGGTTAACGATAAGTTCTCAGGTGTGATGGAGGATATCCAAACCACTGCAACTTACATGGAAGAGACTTTCAGAGCGCTCCTTGGAAATCCTCCTGAGGGAGAAGGTCCGGGAGAACTGAGATTTCTGTGGGCTTCTAGCATAATGGATTCAGGGGATTATTGGGCTAGAGTTTTGAGGTGTTCGAAAAACATGAGTCTGTCGAGGGTCCGTAGAACCTTCTCGATAATGGGTAGATCTGAAGATTCATCAGATGGCGACCTTTCTAGATTCTATTACCCTGCTTTACAGGCTGCAGACATTTTCGAGATGGACATCGATGTAGCAATTGGTGGTATGGACCAAAGGAAAGCACACATGTACATGAGAGACGTGGCTGACAGGTGGAGCTGGTACAAGGCAACATGCCTGCATACACCAATCATATCCGGGCTAAAATCATCTGGAGCACGAATGGAATCATTTGACCACAAAATGAGCAAATCAGACCCAAGTGGTGCGATTCTCTTACATGATGATGAGAAGAAACTTGCAAAGAAAATGCGCAAGGCATTCTTAGATCCCGAACAACATGATTCTCCTGTTTACGAGTTAATTGAACACATCATTTTACCAGAATTTGGAGAGGTAGTTGTAACTCCGAAACCAGAATTCGGAGAACCGAGCACTTGGACTGACCTCGAGTCATTCAGAAACGCCGTTGCTGATGGAACATTGCACCCATTCGATGCAAAAATGGGCGTTGCTGCGGGGCTGTCTCGTGGTTTGGCTGCAGTTTCTGATTACTTTGATGCAAACCCTGACACTCTCGAGCGCGTGAATCAACTAACCAAGTGAATAGACAAGGTTCATCAACGGGTTTTTTGTGGAGCCAAACAACCCCGAAGGGGTTGAGTGATTGTTATGCCGAATATCGTGGTTCTAGTAAAGCGCGTCCCAGATACCAATGCGAGAATTGTAGTCAATGGAGACAGAGTTGACTTATCAGCCGTCAAGTGGGTAATCAGCCCCTATGATGAATTCGCAATTGAGACCGCTCTGCAGCACAAAGAGGCTGTTGGTGGAACTGTAACCGCTCTTACTCTAGGTCCATCAGATGCTGATAAAGTACTCAAGGATGCTAAAGCAATTGGCGTAGATGAAATCGTTAGAGTGTGGGACGACTCATGGTCTGAACTTGATTCAAATGCAATTCAATCCGCACTTGCTCAAGCAGTAACAGGCCTAGGCGCAGAAGTGGTATACTGTGGCAAGACCGCTGCAGACACCGGAGCAGGTTCCACAGGACCAGGCCTCGCTGAGAGATTAGGCTGGGCAAGCGTTTCTAACATCACCGATGCATCATTCGACGGTGGAATAACCGTAACTACCCCCGTCGAGGGAGGTTCTGCAATAGTTTCTGTTTCTGGAAATGCAGTTATTTCCTGTGACAAGGGAAGCATGAAGGTTCGAAAGCCAAACGTCAAGGGAATTATGATGGCAAAGAGAGCACAGGTAAGCCTAGTTACTGCAGACGCACCAGCATCTACAGTATCCATTGTTTCACAAACTCCTCCGCCTGCAAAGCCGGCAGGAAAGAAATTTGAAGGCGCTTCCTCAGCTGAAGAAGTTGCAAGACTACTAAGGGATGAGGCAAACGTAATTTGAGGTGAAAATATGTCAGAGAGTGTAATTATCGCAGAAGTAAACAAAGGCACAGTAGCAACGGTTACTGCAGAATTAGTCAGCGCAGCACTGGCTTTGGGAACAACACCTACGGTCGTCGTACCATGCATCGATGCATCGGTTGCAGATGGTGCTGGATTCGAAGGCGTAAGCAAAACAATCGCAGTTAAGGGCGATTGCTTCACAAACTACGACGCTGCATCTTGGGCAGCAGCTATCGATGCTGCTGCACCTGCAGGAATCGTAATCGCTGCAGCAACTCCACAATCAAAGGACGTTGCGGCAAGGGTTGCTGCAAGAAGAGGTCTTTCAATCGTTCAAGACGTTGTAGCGATTGATGGAATGAACCTAACTAGTCCAATCTATTCTGGAAAAGCGATGCAGACTGTTTCACTATCAGGAGACGCTGCAATCTCTGTTAGAGCCAACGTTTTCCCAGCAGCTGCTTCTACTGCTGCAAATGTTTCAGTAGTTGACCAATCTGGTGATGTGGCTACTGCAGTGCAAGAAATAATCGCTCGAGCTTCCGCTAGACTAGATGTATCTGAAGCGAATATCATTATCTCAGGTGGAAGGGGTATGGGTAGTCCTGACAACTTCTCACACTTGGAGAAGATCGCTGACACCATTGGTGCAGCAGTTGGCGCCTCCAGAGCAGCAGTAGACACATGGGATGAGATTCCACACTCAATGCAGGTAGGGCAAACCGGGAAGACGGTAAACCCTAACCTGTACATCGCAGTCGGAATTTCAGGAGCGATTCAGCACCTTGCAGGCATGCGCTCTTCAAAGTACATCGTAGCTGTGAACAAGGATGCAGATGCACCTATCTTTTCTCACGCTGACTATGGAATCGTAGCAACTTGGGAAGAAGCACTGCCAGTATTGGAATCTGCGTTCTCATCAATGATGTCTTGATTACAACCAGGCACCTCTGCCCCTGTATCCATCATTGAGGAACGGATTGGTTTGCTTTTCATGTCCAATCGTCGTCAATGGCCCGTGACCAGGATGTACAATTGTTTCTTCATCTAGAGGCCAGAGCCTTTCTCTAATCATTCTGAGGAGGAGGTCTAAATCTCCACCTGAGTTTGGCAAGTCAGTCCTTCCGATTGAACCTTGGAAAAGAGTATCACCTGCAAAAAGGTGGTCTGGACCATCATTCACGATTAGTCTCAAACAACATCCTCCAAGAGTGTGACCAGGCGTATGTAGGATCTCAAAATCCATTCCTCCAAATGTGTGAATATCACCATGCTCCCACGTATTTTCTGCAACAGCAGGCTCCGGTAATGAGAATCCCCAACGGCGTCCAGATTGCTGAGCTAAACTTTGTAAAAAGAAATCGTCCTTGTGTAACCACCAATCAAGAGAGTAGTGCTCTTTCAAGTAAGGTATGTGACCGCTGTGGTCAAAATGAGCATGAGTGTTAATCAAAGCCACAACCTTTCTTTCTCCAATATAACTTCCAATCTCATGGTCTGGCTCACCAACTCCAGAATCTATCCAATTGATGATCCGATTTGAATCGCCTCCGCCATCGATGATTACTGTTTCACCAGTAGCAGGATTTGTTACAACGCTGCACCTTTGTTGTAGTGCTGTAACGAAGAAATGGGCGATATTTGGCGAGCCCACAATATCACTCAATCCTTACATCTATAGAGTCTGAGGACCAACGTCCATCCTTGTCTTTAATTCTAAGCTCAAGTCGATGATTGCCCCGATTTAATTTTACTCGTACTGCAGGTGTGTCGGCGATTTCTTTTCCAGTATCATCAACCCAAGACCATGTTTCAATTCTTTCTTGTGGATCTTCCGTATTCCTTCCATCAAGGGTGACTATAGCCGTACCGTCTTCTTCGGCTTTGAGTGATTGGTCGCCGCCAGCGTCTGGCTTTGGAGCAATAATTTCTTCTGCATCAAGGGATAGTGCGAGCATCAAATCTTCTTCTTCCGGAATAAACTCTTCAACTTCTATTTCATCATTTAATGCATCTAATAAGTTGCTTGCATCACTTAGTTGGCCTGGCTCAATCCCAGCCAACTGCTCAATGGTTTCTGTATTTGCATAGAGTTCATCTGCATCAATCTCAATCGCAGGTGCTTCCCCCCAATCATCAATTGCAGTGGACTCCTCAACAAGTGATGTTGGTTCTGAAGTTGAATCGATTAGAACCACCGGTTCTGCATCAGTGTAATCGTTTTGGTCACTTCCAGCGATTAGTACCGCTGTACCATCACGATTCGAAGATACATGTTCGACCATTCCCTGTGTTTCAACAGACCAACTAATTCCATCTGATTTCACCATGTAAAGGTGAAACCAAGACCCAACAAGTGCATTTTCACCCATGTCGATAATTGTGTGTGCAGGGTGGCTCAACTCTGCAATTATTGCTTCGTTCTGCATAATTCCACCCATATCTAATCCCATCCATGAGCCATCGATTGCAATTACTCGTCGCTTGACATCAAACCGCTTCTCTAACTGTCCTTCATTCCAGTACTCAACTTCTAGGGCTTCTTCATCTCCTGGAACCAATCCGTGACCTTCCCTTGCAACAACAAGGATTTTTCCATTCCAACCAATTGCTGTAATTCTCTCTCCGACATCACCTCTCATTGGCCTCTCCCAGACTTTACTGCCATCGTGTGAGTAGGTGCTAACACTACCGGATTCTGTTGCTATTGCAATTCTAGGACCTACCTTTGCAAAAAGAACTGATGTCTCGCTAATTGAATTCAGTTCCCCTTTTGCATCTACAATATGCGCTCTACCTAAGCCATCTATGCACACAGCGTAGTCGCCTTTACCTGATATGGAATCAATTCCTGTTTCATGTGTAGAGGAGGATATTTCTTTTCCATCTCTGAATATTTGAAGAGATTCTGTTGTTCCAACCAATAAATCCCCGTATGGGAATTCATACATGCAATTAATTTGAGAGAGTGAGATTTCATCCTCACCTATGACTAGTCTGCCGTCCACCTGCCCATATGCAAGGTTTATTCCGCTAGAAACACAGGTGATTCTAGCTGTCGCTGGAAACTTACTCAGAACAGGTACTGTCAGCGCCATGAATAAGCCAGCAAAGCCATCATTCAAGATACCCATGTATCCAAGTTCGGCATGCAAAGGAAATTAATCGGGTCACGGATATGTTTTGAGAGATTTTCTTTCTCTAAATCGGTCCATGCACACAAAGGTTCCAAAGTAGAAAGGGGTACTGTTTTTACTTCAGATTCATTTCTTTCGATCAAAGATTCTCCTTCTTCAACCGACAAAGCAACTACGCCCCAAGGGTGACGTCTTCGCATTTTGCCATTTAAATCTCTGACGTTCGAATTTCTTCCGAGATATGGGTCCCAACTTTTGAGAATTTTAACAAACTCGGTTTCTGATTCCTTTGTAGGGATTAATCTTGAACCTCTACGCATTACCAAGAATGAAGACAACATAGAATCTTCATCTGTGACCTTACAAAGAACATCTCCCTGTACTCCGGGCGGTAATCCTCCTGCTCCCTGAATCCTTTCATCAAGCAACCAAACCCTATTTGCCTCCAAAACAAGCCTAACCCAGACATCAGGCTCTCGCAAATTAACACTCAATGATGGGTCATTTACAACCATGTGATGGCCGACTTGAGCGCTGTATTCCTGCGATTTGAAAACATCTTTTGGAGCGAGTCTTTTGGTTCTGACTCCAAATGTTCGCTTTTGCCCCCTCATCTCATCCTTTTCTAGGATTAGTTTTGCCACGATCTCAGGGTCAATGTCCTCTGAAATCACCTTCGCTGGGTCTATCGCTACAACTCCAAGAACGTGACTGAGTAGATTTTCGACTTCATTTGCAGATGAATTACTTGTCACTACTTCCATAGAACCAATGCGACCTGGTACTAATGAAACACCATATTGAATGGCTAGGTTTTCCATATTATTTGCAAGACCAGCTTGGAATTGTCGCCTTACAATACGACTTTTCAATCCCAACTCCCCGTAGCGAAGAATCCATGCCTGTTGCATTGAACCATCTCACTCATCATTGTGAAGTCCAATAATGTCATCCGACATTGGATTAGATGATTTTGCAGAGTCATTTCGAGCAGCTTCTAATGCATCCAGATATTCTTGAGTAACGTTTCCAGTGACGTATTCTCCATTGAAACAACTTGTGTCCCAGGATTGCTCACCATTGATGCTTGTTACTTCGATTAAATCATCAAGAGTTTGGTAGAATAGTTTGTCTGCACCAATTTCGTCTCCGATTTCGTCTACTGTTTTTCCATCTGCAATAAATTCTGAAACCGCAGGCATATCGATACCGTACACATTTGGATGACGAACTGGCGGTGCTGCTGATGCAAAGTAGACCTTGTTTGCTCCAACTTCCCTAGCCATCTCTACAATTTGAGCAGATGTTGTTCCTCTGACTATGGAATCGTCAACAAGAAGTACGTTTTTGCCTTTGAACTCATGAGGAATAGCATTCAATTTTCTTCTGACAGATTTCTTCCTCATCGCTTGACCTGGCATGATGAAAGTACGACCAATGTATCTATTTTTAACGAAGCCTTCTCGATATTCAACTCCAAGTGTATCCGCCATTTGCAGAGCTGCATATCTACCAGAATCAGGTACAGGAATAACTGCATCTATGTCATGGTCGGGATGAGATTCTAGAATTCTCTTCGCTAATCTTTGTCCTTGATTTAATCTTGCTTGGTAAACAGAAATTCCATCGATAATCGAGTCCGGTCTAGCGAAGTATACATGCTCGAAGATACAAGGAGAATGATGTGTTTCTTCAGCGCATTGCTGTGAGAAAAATTTCCCCGCTGATGTCAAGAAAATCGCTTCACCAGGTTCCACATCTCTTACCACATCAAAACCAAGTGCGTGAATTGCAACAGATTCGCTAGCTACAATCCATTCGGTTTCGCCCTCAACTTCACGGCTTCCAAAAATAAGTGGCCTGATACCATTAGGATCACGGAATGCAAGAATCCCAAGCCCAGATATTAGAGAAACACAAGCATATCCCCCCGATATCTGCTTGTGAAGTGCTGATACAGAGGAAAAGATAGTATTCACATCTACGTGTAATTCACCGTCGATATCCAGATTATGAGTCCTAGAATGTAATTCCATAGCGAGTAAATTTAGTAGCAATTCAGAATCTGAGTTAGTGTTTACATGCCTGCGATGCGAACTTGTTAGTAGATTCTTTATCTCTTCAGCATTGGTTAGATTACCGTTGTGTGCCAAAGAGATACCAAATGGATAGTTCACGTAGAATGGCTGTGCTTCAGCAGCAGAGGATGAACCTGCAGTGGGGTATCTAACGTGACCAATCCCTATAGAGCCCAGCAAATTTTTCATGTGGCGCTTGAAGAATACGTCTTTGACCAATCCGTTGGATTTTCTTAGGTGATAGCGGCCTTGATGTTCCGTCATTATTCCAGCAGCATCTTGACCTCTATGCTGCAAAACGGTAAGGCCGTCATAAAGTAGTTGATTGATATGATAACCATGCCTTCCAACGAGACCAATTATCCCACACATTTGTCTCGCCTAATCAAACCTAATCGCAGGGGCTTTACAGCCCTTTCTCTAATTTTTAGAAAGAATCAGGGGCGGTGAGTCTTCTTCGACCAACCGAATGAACGCATTCTTGCAGTTGCACCATATCCGCATGATGCACAAACGGATTTTTGCTTGTGATATGAGTTTCTTCCACAACGACGGCAACGAATATGGGTGGTCTTTTGCCTCTTACCCATAGATGGAGTACCCTTAGCCATGATATCACCTAACGGCTGGGCCACCGGCCCTCCCTTTATCAAATCAACGGGTGACAGAATTCTTACTCTTCTTCAAACAGTGTTCTTCTTTCTCTACCAGTTATTGCTGCAAATGTGAAGCCTACAGCAAGTAGCGAAGCGACTAACATGGCAGTTCCACTAACCAATAGATGGACTACGTTGGACAGCATTTGGGCACGCAATCCACTGTTGGCTTCTAGTAACAAATCATCTTGCGAGATCAAAGCCCATGCAATTACCATTCCGATAGCCAATGCAAAGAACATTCCAACAAACGGTGCTGATGGTCGATGCCTAGAGTCCGCGTAAAAGAACAAGTTACCAATTAGGATTAAACCCACAATAATGTATGATGTGAGGACAGCATTACCAAATCTCTTGAAAGATTCCGGATGAGAATTATTGTCTAAGGAAACATCGATGGCAACTAAGACCAGAATTGGCAACAATGCAGCCAACACCAACAAACGCCAGGAGGAAGTTGACTGCCTCATTCTTCCTCGCCTCCTATGTGTGAGATTGCTAGGGAAACTACGTGCTCGATTTCTTTATCTGTTGGAGGAGGTGATGATTGAGGAACAGGTAGTGATTTTTCATAAGACCAAATAACAATTGCTAACGCTCCTATTGCTAGGGAGCCGCCGACAATAGTTCCAAAAATATCTGCTGCAGATAACCAAAGATAATCCCTGAATTGATCTGCGGTAGTTAGATAGCCATCAAAAATCATCGCAGCTAGAGCAATACCGGTCATCAGAATAGAAAGGCTTGCAAGTTTCAATGACTCAGTGAATCTATCATCACCAAAGGTAGCCAAAGCTACGGCAGAAGCTGAACATAATGCGGTCGAAAAGAGCAGGAATGTTGGCCAGAAGACTATCCAATATGGATTAACATCACCATTACGCCAAACCGGTGTAAAGCTGTACCAATGCATCAAGCAGAAAATACCTATCGAGACGAAAACAGCGATTGTCCCGCTCCATCTTGCACTAGAATCCAATCTACCAACTGGTACGTTCCCTCCAAAAACCATGCCATGAATGCCGTAAGCCAAGAGTAATGTTGGAGCGATTATGGTGAGAATGAGGTGGCCCCCCGCTGAAGAATCTGAATCTGGAACAGTCCATGATGAAATCATAACTAGAATCAGCCCCAAAAGGGCAATTACCTTGCCTAATGATTTCGTCCTTCCACTTATTGATAGCCAAATTCCAACAGGAACCAAACACAAAGGAATCCAGAACCAGAGAGCCGCCTCTAGCATTGGATTCATGTATACCTCGGCTGCACGAGGACTTATCAACCTCACCGGTATATTTGGCCTCAGTAGCGTGATTTACCATTTTTACCATTCCGTCACCACTAAATAGAGGACGCTTGTGGGCCGAATGCTCAAGGTGAGACTATGGTAAAGATGCCACGTCAAGTAAAGCGTTACAGCCCAAGTGCTGGCAAGCACACCATGCACACAGTAGAGCGTGTAAAGAAGAAGCGCGCTAGTGAACTGAAGTGGGGTCAGCGCCGTTTCCGAAGAGTTATGGCAGGATACCGTGGTTTCCCACGTCCAAAGCCAGATGGTCGTGAAAAGCCAACAAAGCGTGTTAACATCCTGTTCCGTTGCACTGAGACCGGTAAGGCTCACTATGCTCCTTGCCAGCGTGCAAAGAAATTCGAACTGGTAGACAACTGAGGTGTAATTTATGACTGCAAAATTTCTGAAAGTTTCCTGCCGTGATTGCTCCCATGAGAGCGTTATTTTCTCCAGAGCCACCACATCGATTGTTTGCGGTGTTTGTGGTTCTCTACTGACCAATCCTGCTGGCGGTAATGCACAGTTGGTTGGATGCAATGTCGTTGAGACGCTTGAGTGAATGGAGGCAAGTCCTCCATGGCAAGTAATTTACTGGAAAACGGCCCTAGCGAAGGCGAATTAATCGTCGCTGTTGTCCGTGAAGTCAAGCAAAACGGTGCATACGTTGACCTCGATGAATACGAGGGAATTGAAGGATTCATTTTCATTGGTGAAATCGCTAGTGGTTGGGTCAAGAACATCAGGGCATTCGTAAGACCTGGACAGCGCTTGATATGCAAGGTAATGCGAACAAGAAATGACAATAAATCACTAGAACTATCCTTGAAGTCTGTAAGCGAAGAAAGGAGAAGAGACCGACTCGCACAGTGGAAAAACGAAGAAAGGGCTAAGCAACTTCTAAATGTTCTAGCGGAGCAAGTCGGTTGGACAAAAGAAGAGCATCTAGAATATCAAACCGATTTGACAGAATCCTTCCTAACTCTATACGGTGCATTTGAGGAAGCGGCGAAAACCCCAGAATCCCTAACCGAGATTGGATATGAAGGGGATTGGATAGAACCATTCATCGAGATTGCTGTAAAAAACATCATTCCAGATACCGTAGAAATCCGTGGAAGGTTCACACTAAACGTGGACCAAGCCGAAGGAATCGAAGTGATCAGAAAAGCACTTATCGCTGCTGAGAACGTATCAGACAAGGAATCTGAATTAGTTGTAACATGCCATTATGATGGAGCGCCATCATACAGAATCGATTTGAAAGCACCTGATTTCAAAACCGCGGAAGATGGTTGGACTAATGCTACACAAGCTTGTATCGAGGTTGTAGAAGCCGCTGGCGGTTCTGCAGAGGCTGAGAGGGAGTGAAATGGCCCGCCAGATGATGCAGAAGTGCAAAGATTGCGGATACCACAGTCTTTCGACCACCTGTCCAAAATGTGGTGGGGTTTCACAAGCCGCTGCTCCAATGAAGTGGTCACCAGAGGACAAGAGAGCACACCTGAGAAGGAAACTCGACGGCGTTGAAGAGAGCGGTTGGGCAGAAACACTGCCTACATTGGCATCAAGCGAAGAAGAATGATGCCAATCATTATACTGCTCCGAAAAACGCTGATACCTTCATGAGTGTCCTTATCGATTGGGTTTGTGAGACCAACACGTTAGGTGGGACACTACTCGTTGCAATGCCAGGAGTAGGCGACGTGGGTAAATTGGCCATTGATGCAGTCAATACAGAATTAGATGCAGAGCCAATCGCAAGACTGATTCACCCAAGTTTACCCCCGCTTGCAAAATTGGATGAAAATGGTTTACTCAAACCACCTCACATACTTTTGTCAAGACTAGAAATCGATGGTCGAGAAATTTTCACACTAACAGGTGATGCTCAACCAATGACACCTGAAGGTCAGTCAGAAATGGCACTAAGTGTTCTCGAACTCTTTGAAGAAGGAGAGGTTGTAGTATTAGCGGGAATGTCTGCTGAAGCAGAAAGAAAAGACGTATTTTGCATCACCAGTTCATCGGAATATAGAATTGAATTAGAGAAAAATGGTGTCGATGTAAGAAGAGATGAACCAAAGGCAGGTGTAATCGGAATGGCTGCCCTTATCACTGCATTAGGTCCTGTAAAAAACGTTAGAACATCCTGTAATATTGCCACCACAATTGGTAACTCAGCAGACCCTGTGGCTGCGCAATTATTGCTTGAGACGATTCGTAGATGGTGGTCACTACCTCTTCCAGTTCCTATTGATGCAACTCAAAGACTCGCAAATAAGCTCAAAGAGATGCATCCTGGTAAGCCTGATGATTTGATTTCTGAGTTGTCAGATTCACCAAACTCAATCTACATGTGATTAGCCGCCAGAACTGACGATTGTAAGTTCAAGGGAAACATCGGCATTCAAGATTGTAGTATGAGGAAGCACAACATCTTGATGGCTTACTATGACTGTTGATGGGTGTATTCCAACAGCTTCTAAAGCATCTTTAACTGTCGAACCCACGTTTAATTCGATTGAATGGTCATGGCCATGGCCCTTCAGTGCAACCTTCATCATCGCACCCGAATGACATCACGCTTATGATGGTCGTGCAGGTGGGCGGCTTGTCAGCCGAGATCGCATAGCCCGGTATTGCGGTGGATTCGAAATCCACTGTCCCTTGGACACGGGAGTTCAAATCTCCCTCTCGGCGC
>CAXPMI010000014.1:0-13304 GCA_964218365.1 Candidatus Poseidoniaceae archaeon | reverse complement strand
CTGCAACACGAGAAGGCGCAATCGGGCAAGCCATTGCATGAACCGAGCAATCAATTCGCAAACCATCTCCAGTGAAACAATCTGCGTATTTTTTCCAATTTGGCTCTGATTCATCTCGTCCAAAGGTACCTTTGTGGCTAGCGACAATATTCGGTTCCTTGGGTTCAGAGACACAGATTCCGGGGTGCTGCGTCAAGACTTCAGCCAGCCACGTAGTGCCACACTTGGGCGCACCGAGCAAGAAAGCCCCCACTTTACAGACATCACTCATTAGAATCTCCACCTGCCGATTCTTGATACATTCTGGAAGTCTTTCTCCATCATTACGTGTCGAACAATTTCGGGAGTCATGCTAAGAGACTCCTTCTCCATGATGTACCCGTTCCGCTATGACTTGATTAATTGACGGGTTGATGCCACAAAAACCCTCATTTTACTACGTGCGTGATGTTGGCTTGTGCAGTACCCACTTAACCTAGTACACATTTGCTTAGTTCCCGTGTATTCGTGCACAATCGTGTCTCCACTTACGTGATCATAGTAATTAAACAACCCAATACGTACAGTCTGAGGTTTTTTATCCACTCACGTCTAAATCTCCCAAGTCTGGATTTATGGAAATCCTAATTAGATCGCAAAAAATAAAAAAAAACAATGGCAAGGTTTGTTGTTTTTTCAGTGACGATATTATGTATCACCTGTTGTTTACCAGGTTGCATGGATTCTTCTGAAGAGGAAATCAACATCAATGAGGGTATGAATGTTGATGAATTGTATTACTTCTCTTCACTTATCGCATTTGACTTAGAGATTAGAAACGGTAACAATGTTACACTCGAGAATCAAAGGCTTGTACGTTGTGATGAGAAACCTTACGTTGGGTGTATTGATGAGGAGTTTGATGGCAATTTAATGAATTTCGAGGTCCCATTGAACTACACAGAAGAACTCGGGGTATGGATTGACACTTCCACTTATTCTTCACCGATATTTGGGATGTATGAATCAACTGAAAAGGATTCTGGTTCTATTTTTACAGATAGAGGCATAGGATTCATTTTCTTTGACACGAATTTCAACCAAACAAAGGCAGATGAATGGAACGTTACTGATGAAAATGGTGACGAGAAGTTACAAGTTTGCAACGTTGGTTTATCAGAGGACTTATTGGAATATCATGCGTTTGAAATAGATGATAACTCAACTGGTGAAGAGCAAAATAATGCACTGTATCAAAGATCTCTTGGTTATATGAGCCTCTTTGAAGAACAAAATTTAACCGACTTATTCAAAGATTATTGCGAAGTAGAATATTCAATTTATTTTTCAGTTGTTGATACTTCAACAATCGAATAGAAGAATTTCCATTTTTGATGGTGAAACAAGACTCGAGTGGTTCACTTGGCTCGCAGTTCACATACACCAGTATAATGAACTGAATGATAATTATGGCAGAGCAGTCTATACTGAATACAGAGATTTGGTACCACCCCCCCGAAGTTGGCTTCTGTCGGTCAATCGGGATGTAATCATGGTAGGTATTCGTAGTACGTATTGAGGGATAACGCGCGAAGGCTTCATATCATGGTGGCCTGATTGGGTTTTGTCCTTCGGGACACGGGATGCACGCTCGCCTCGGCGGGTAAGGCGGTGACGCCAATGAGAACAGGGCCATACAATGCTAGGCAAAAAGCAGTACAGCAGCGTCTGTACGGTGAGGGGCCAGAGCTACCGCCGCGTCTTGTTCACAGAGGCCATTTACCATGGCTGCACACCTACACTACTCAACTTCAGGCTGAGGGAAAATCGGTCAATACTCAGAAATCATACATGATTGGCTTGAGACACTTGATTGAAACTCCTCTACCAGGAGAAAACATCATCACTGAATTCGAAAGAGATTCAATGAGTGTAGAACAGTTACTCGAAAGAATCGAGCCTTTCAATGGCAGGCTAGACATTTGGGTTAACTCGATGATCGACAAATCGCCATCTACTGTAAAAGCAAGATTGGCTGCTGCTAATCATCTCATCAATTGGTTAGGACAAAAGTGGCCAGAGCACCTAGTCCGTCCGAAGAGTGGAAAGAAGTTGCCACGTACTTTATCGAGTAGAGAATTATCTCTTGTCAAAGAGGCTGCAACCTTTAGCGAAGACCCGCTAGCCAACTTGGTGGTTACAATGATTCTTGACACTGGGTTGCGAGTAAGCGAACTTTGTGATTTGGAATTATCAAATATCGACCTTGACGACCATTCAGCAATGGTAATCGACGGCAAGGGTGGAAAGGATAGACTGGTACTATTCACTGAATCTACCGTCTCACGGATTCAAGCATGGCTTCCACTCAGGGATGATAGAAATCCACAGGGAGAACATCTACTCGTAACCAAGACTGGTAGAGCATTGCAATCCAGAAGCGTTCAGCGTCTAATGGATAAATTAGCAGATGAGGCTGGAATTCCACGTGGTAGGCTTACTCCACACGTACTCAGGCACAATTTCGCTACTGGGTTACTTGAGCGGGGTGCGGACCTTGTTAGCATTCAGCGACTGTTAGGCCATGCAAGCATTGCGACCACGCGCGTTTATCTAGAGATAAGTGACCAAACATTACGAGAAATCTACAAGCGCGCTACAGCCATTGAAGTAGAAGATGATGAATTATGAGCGCGCTTTTTTGCGCTTCTCAATTTTTGATGGGCCACTCCATTCTCTATGGCTAGCAACAATATACCCGTCGTGTCCTTCGATTGGACAGTGTTTGCCGCTTCTACAGCGAGAACAGTTACCTTTGGGAGGTAACTCCACAACCTTGCGCAATTTCCCATACTTGCGCCTTGGCATAGCAAACCCCCTAACCTGAGGGTCTTACAATGTAGCGGTGAATAATCTCACTTTTTCTTGAACCATGCCATGTCTTTAACAGAGCGGGGAACCTTGAGAGTGCTCCCCTTTCTTCCATCTTTGGCCTTCTCTGACTTGACCTTGTGTTCACCAGTATTGCTTACTGTCTTTTCAGCAACTTTCTGCCCTGCTGCAGCGGCCTTTGAGGCTGCTTTCTTGGCAGTGGACTTCGCTTTAGTCGCGGTCTTCTTTGCAGAGGTTTTCGCCTTAGCAGCAGCTTCTTTTGTTTTTGATGCTGCGCTCTTAGCGGTTGATTTTGCTTTAGTAGTTGCTTTCTTTGCAGTATTCTTTGCTACTGCAGCAAGTAATTTCTTTGAAATCGCTGCACTCAATCCTGCATTTGCAAGACCTTTAGCACCTGCTTTATTGATTCCTGCGGCAGATTTGATTCCTGCCTCACTGAGTTTCTGTGCTGTGGCTTTACCTACACCAGGAATTGCCATTAATGCTGCGAGTGGGTCCTTTTTCGGCTTAGCGGCCATGTCTTCACCTGCACAATCCATGACACACCCATCTCATGAACCCTTCTCTTTTGAAGGGGGAAAATTAAGTCCAAAGCCCGATGTGACCAAAATATGCAAGAGATGTTGGAGGCACTATCTTCAACACTTCATGCTCAGGTCAGAGACGCTGGGCCTACACATGGCTATGATGGTGAGGGACACCTAAGACCAAAATCTCATCCTGCAAACATCTCTACAGTATACCTTGGAGATGTTGCTCAAACATTACTCAAGGTCATACAAGGCGTTAGCACCCCAGTTATGGAAGAAAAGCCCGGTTTCGATGAACAGTCTTGGGTTTTCACATGCAGGGCGGGAGACATATCGGTTCGGGTTTCAAGTTACTCATATTGGGGCTTTGGCCTATTTACCAAATGTTATGCTAATACGATCAGTATGGAAGGACCATTAGAAGAAAGAGCGCGTATCGTATTCGATTTAGTCTCGGCCCTATCACACAAGCCTTGGGAATTTTCTAGGAGAGGGAAATTCAACTCAAAGGTTTCAAACATCGAAGAGAATCATCAAACTTGGACTGCACACATCGAACGCGCTAGAGAAGATTTGAGTGAATTGATTGAAACAACACTCCTTGAGAAAGGCGATTGCGAAGATATTGAAATCGCGAAGAATGCATTGGCAGACGATAATGCTCCTGCGGTGTTGAGGGCCCTATCGAGAATAGAAGCAGACTCTATTGAAATCGAGGTTGAGGACGTTATTCCTGATGGCCAGGTATTGCGATTGGAGGGTGATGTCCCATTCATTGACTTATCATCAAGCGAAGAAGAATGACCGCGCGTCGCGTTGATAAAGGGGATTAATGTCGGCGATGACATGGCAAAGAAAGACGGCGGCGGCATTCAGCAGGCTGCAGGTCTGATTCGATATTTCGATGAGGAATCCGAAGACTCTTGGAAAATTAGTCCAAGACAGGTGTACCTTGCATGTATCGGACTTGCTGGATTCATCTACCTCGTTAACGAGGGCGTTGTCGGATGGATCATGGATATGTTCTGATCACCGCAAAGGTTCAATCAAAACTACAGAACCATCGGTTCTAGCCATTCCTTGAGCGACTTGCATTGCTGTTTCCAAATCCAGTGTTGCTCCAAGAGTTCTCGGCCCTTCGACTTCGTGTACAATCAATCTGTGAGTTAGGTGAGTCAAAGTTTCTTGACTTACTCTCTCGAAAACCCACTTTTCATTTTCGATTCTAACCATAGCTGGAACATCAATAAGCGGTCCCATCTCGCTGCCAATTGTTTTCGTTCTACCGCTGAGTCCTTGTAAATCTGCTAGCGGTTTCCATGAGCGTCTTTTAACTCTCATTCTTACTTTCTTTTCTTGGCTTACGCCGTCTCTAAATGCTCTACCCATCAGGACCCCCATCCCCGGAGAATTACTTCTCCAAAATGCAATGGAATTTTATCCATTCATAACAGTTGGGGGGACTTCCCACTTATTGTGCCGGTTTTTGCCGGCCTTTCTCCAAGACCAAGGGTGAACTAATTGAAATTAAAATTGCAAGTGCAATCCCAAGCAATAAATGTCCTGATAGATCTGTTTGTAATGAGATAAGTATTGCACTGACTGAGAGCCCAAATCTCCATCCCCAAGCCTCTGGGCGTGGGTGCTCATCAAACCCGAATAATGGCAATAGCATTCCAATTAATCCAATTGCAGTTACTGCAACAGTCAACCAAAGAGCTACCGCTATTGCTCCATTTCCATCACCGATTCTGTTCACACTAGATATAGATGCATAGGTTACTGCGAATATCAAGATTATACCGATAAGAGTTGAAATCGCCAACGCATTGGCACGACCTTTTCCAGACCCAATCTTGGAAGTTATTCTCTCTTCCAAGAACGGTAGGAATCCAACAAAACACAATGAAATGATGACCACGAATAATTCTGAGTATGAAACTAAATTTGAGAACAGGCCCAGTGAAACGAGAATCAGTAAAATTCCGATGCTGTTTTTGGTATCGAAATTAATCGAATTATACAGCAGTTGGGCAAGAACTATACCTGCCAAAATCGACTCAAAGATTGCTGTTACACCCTCTGTAGTTGTATACTCATTAACTGTCTCTTTTATTCCACTTTCAGGATACATTGCTAGAAGCAAAACAAAAGTCACAGCGCCACCAAACCCGTTGAGATATTTCCTATTCGCACCATTGTAAATGTGATACTGGATCATTCCACACATTGTTGTTACAATGATTAGAGCAGAACCTCCAGATTGGTGAATTCCCTCGAATGGAGATTGTACAAAAGCTAGTAGTGCAAGTACTGCAGTTACTGTGGCAAGCCACTTTCCTTTCTCCACAAGAGGTGACAAAAACATGGCTAGCGCTGATAGGAACGCAAGGGTCGCCATCGTTTCAGCCATGACACGCCCACATACAACTGAGCCATTAGCCTTGCACAAGCAAGAAGAGTAAGAGACCCTGCCCAGTCACATGGTGCGACCAGCAGATGCGGGTTTACTCGATGAGTTAGCCAGTACTCCGCTCTCGGGCTTATCAAGAAGTTTAGGTATCGATGTCGAAAAATGGTTGCCTGTGGCTTCATCTCCACTTCCAATTACCCTTCGTGTTACTCCAAACCGGCATGATATCGAATGGACTCGAAGCATGCTTGAATCCATTGGTGGGGAAAAAATTCCATGGATGGTGATGAGTGAATCTTGGGTAATGCCATTTTCAAAAGGCGATTATCCGAGTGAAAAGGCCAAGAAAATCATCACTCTACTACATGAAACAGGTAGAATCACTAGGCAGGAGGCTGTTTCCATGCTACCTCCAGTAGTTCTTGAACCGAACGAGGACGATTTGGTAATGGATACCTGTGCTGCCCCTGGGTCCAAGGCGACACAACTTGCGGAATCAGTGCCTAATGGTTTAGTGCTAGCAAATGAACCTTCATCTGGAAGATTGAATTTGTTAACTACGAATCGCGGAAGGCTTGGAATAGAAAATATGCTAATCATGCAGCATGATGGCAGGCACATAGGAAGAATGCCTGAACCAGGAGTCGATGGAGTGGTCGTAGACGCACCATGTAGCGGAACTGCGACCACAAGGAAAAACCGAGAACTTTGGAAATCATGGACGCCTAAAGTCGGTCGCAGTTTGTTCAAGTTACAATCTGACATAGCGACAAGGGCCGCACAATTACTGCGCCCTGGTGGAAAAATGGTCTACTCAACGTGTTCACTCGACCCTGTAGAAAATGAAGCAGTGGTTTGTGAGATATTGCAAAGATGCCCGTGGCTTGAACTGATCAATATCGATGCTGACAGATTATTTCCGACTCTAATCTGTCATCGTGGAAGAGATGATTGGCCAATATTGGATGAAAACGCAGAAGTGGTTGGCTGGGAGGGTGAAATTCCACGACTTGTCGGTCTTAGTGAAGAGATGCTCAATCCACATCAGAGGGGGATTGAATCCCCAGATCTCTCTAAGACAATAAGAGTACATCAACACGAAAACGATACTGGAGGATTTTTCGTAGCCTTGTTTGAGCATGTCGCAGAGAGAACACCTGAAGGTATTGCAAGGTCAATGATTCTACACAGAGAACTCAATAGAGAACCAGAAGAGTTACCACGAAGAAAGCGCAGCAAGCATACTACAATCCCGGCTTCGGAAGATGTAGTCGATGATATCTGTAAAAAATGGGGGATCAACAAGGTTGATTTCGCCTGGTGGCAGAGAGGAAAAAGAGTAAATCTGTCTTCCAAGATGGCATACGATAGATTGTACAAACCTGTTGTTGTAAATAAGAAAGGAGATTACTGGCCTGGAGAAGATTTTCATCCGTTGAAAATTATTCATGTCGGACAACCAACCTTCACGGATAACAAGGGAATTTGGAGGCCGCGGCAGGAAGCATTAGGGCTATTGAGAACTAAAATCTCTGCAGGAGTTGTTGAAATCGATAAATCTACTATGATTTCACTAATACAAGGAAATGCACCGTTGAGAGAGGAATTTGTTACAGAAATAGACAGCGGTTCATTCATTTTGAAATGCGGAGAATTCCTTCTCCCTGCTTGGGTTGCTGCTCGTGTTTCGCTGATGTTGGACGACAAGGAAAAAGAAATCATCCGTATGAAACTAGGATTTGAAACAGAGGAGGAAGAGGAATGAGAGTTTTCGCTTTCATAGTGGTCTTACTAATGCTACCATTAGCTAGTGCTATCTCAGATTTATCAGTCTACTCCGAGGCTGAATTCTCATCTCAAGACGAGGCGCCAATCCTAGTCGAATGGTTTCACGGGGCCGGAGATGAAAGCCAAGTGGAAGACCTCAGAGAATTGGATAGAGATGGGGAAATAACCCTGCTACACTGGAGAACTGGAGCTCATAATGATGGTGGAAACCTACCCAGTGATGATGCAGATGCCAGACATATGTACCATAGTTTTGTGACTACGCCTGCAGTTGCAGTTGATGGTTACCCAGAGAACACCTCTGATATCGAACCAGAGATTAGACAAAACGAGGTCTCCATCGATTGGACTATCCAACTAATTGGCTCATCCGAAGTTGAACTGCTGAATATTACAGCAACCTGGACCAATCCAAAAGAATTGAATGGTGCAACACAGATGCATATTTTCATCATCGAAACAAACGCTATCGACGATATGGGAAGGGAGGTTCCCAACCTTGTCAGAGATTGGTCTCCATCATCAGCACTAAACTTCGCTGCTAACGGTACAAATCACTGGAATGAAACAATAACGCGAGACCATCTAGTTGGTGCAGGTATAGAATTAGACGATGCTAGTTTTGCAGATAAGTATGAGGTAATGCTCATTCTAATCGGTGGTTTTGAGGACGAGAAAACCAACAGAGTCCTCTCTATTCAAAGAGAGCAAATGCCAACCTATTGGCAATCCGTTGACCAAGGAGCAATCTTAACTCCTGCCATTCTTTTGCTAGTTCTGATTGTTTTGATCGGGTTCATAGTGATGGCTGAACGAAAGAGAGAGATCGGTTTGCCGAGGCTAGAAGGTTCATGGTCAAAAGAAGAAAACGTCATCGAGTATCGAATTATTACAGGGTATCAAGTCGAAATTGGTGATTTAACTATGGCCGATGGTTGGAGAGCAAATGGACGAATAAAAAAGCAAACCATTGCTGCCAACACGACGCACACTGGCACTCTACGTGTAACTGGAAGCGGGGACATGTCATTGAAATTAGCAGTGAAGGTTGAAGAGTTGGGAGATTGGATTCTGGATTTGAATCTCCCAAATCCTCGGTCGAATGATTGAATAGCAGAAACCTGTCGCTTGGGTTCATGGCTTTGGATTCTGTTGACAGGGCAATCATTGACGCTCTTTGTAAGGATGGAAGACTATCCCATAGGCAGTTGGCACAAAATCTTGGAGTGGCTCAAGGTACTATTACCAATCGACTTCGTAAGTTGGAAGGCGACGGTGTAATCCTTGGTTATGGCCCAACCTTGAACGCTGATTCAGTAGGATGGGGAATGACTGTAATGGCAGGATTATGTATCGAAAAAGGCAAAATCATGGACGTGCAAAAGCACATTTCTGCAGACAAAAGGGTCTTCGCTGTTTACGACGTTACAGGAGACTGGGATTCTATGGTTCTTGCAAGAGTAAAAAATAGAGAAGACCTTGACGACTTGACAAAAACCGTATTCACGCTCAAGGGAATTTCTCGCTCTTACACTCACGTCGTTTTGAATACCGTGAAGGAGTCAGGCGTCATCCTCCCCGAGGAATGATGGTAAATCTTCCACACACATCGTGTCTGGTTTCATCGCTTTAGACAGTGCTCTTCGTAACTCATCGCAAGGCTTTGTATCCAGACTAGTCATTGAGTCCATCAATCTCTTTTGTAGCCTACCTCCAGTCCTATCCCAATCCATCAGCACGATGCATGAACCGTATTCTTCAACGATGTAAACTACAACCCTGTCTAAACTCCAACCACGATTCAACTTCTCGATTGGACCGGTGAAACCCAACTTCCGTAATGCTATTTCATCGCGTTTGCCTTCAACGAGTATGACTTTTCCCTCGGCATTTTCTTCAATACCTTCTTCAAGGGCTCTATTCGCTAATGCGTATCGTTGTTCACGATTCAAGGGATCCCTCCAGAATGGAAATTATTTCTTGCGAATTCAATCCCGTGATGCTCACTTTTTTGCTACGGCTAGTTTGTCCAGAAACGATAGAAACGGAAGAAGAGAATATTTTTCCAAGTACGTTGCAAACCGCATGATTCGCTTTCCCTTGTTGCGCTTCAGCCTTTACAGCAACCTGTAATTTACCTCTCCATTCGTTGAATCCAACGATACCTTGACGTGATGACCCGGGTTGGACCTCAACGTCCAAGATGATGGTCCCATCTAGAGTCTTCTGTATGCAAGATTCAACCCCCATAATATAACCCCTGAGAACCGTTTATTAAGTAATCTTCATTCATAAAATGTCGTATATACGCAATCAATTAATACGGCCAACTGACCGGTCGCATCATGAGCGCATCTCGTGAGTTATGGCCTGACGAATATACAGTGTTCAATATTCTCTACGATAAGTTTCTTTTTTGGTCTATCGTGGTCGGAATTTTCACATTCACGTGGCTACTAATCGCTATACTGCGCTATAGAGATGGAATTGAGCCTGCCGGCAAGGAAGAACTCAAAGTTGGTACCTTCCCAAAGGAGAGGCACCACTTCGATCTCGAATTCGCTTGGTTCCTAGGGCCTACGATTCTTGTAGTATGGGTAACAATTCTTGCATTTGGTTCCATGAACATTGTCTGGGGTGAAGTCCAAAATCTGCAAGAGGAAGACACATTCACCGTCGAAGTGAATGGATTGCAGTGGTACTGGGACTTCTACTACCATGATGAACTAACATGGGAAGATATGGACACTGGCCACGATGTTACTTGGAATGCTAGTGGATTAACCATAGACGCTGGAGAAGATGCAACCTCTGCAGTAGTGAAGTGGGGTAGAGTATCTCTAGGATTATCCGAGACACTCGATTTGGCCAACGTAACCACGATGGACAGAGGTTTTGATGAAACCATTCCTCAGAGCGTAGACATTCAAGATGCTGATGGAAATATCATCCACAGATGGCAACATATCCCAGAAAGGCAAGTTGACTCCAGTGGTGAAGAATTATACATTTACAAGATGAGTGGCAATCTAATCATTCCATGTGATGAAAACGTTCTCTTCAATATCTTCAGTATGAACTTGGATAGAGAGGACGATTCATTTGACCGCTCTAGCACCTACCAAGGTGTACAACACGCATTCTGGCTACAAGAATGGGGGATGAAAGAAGATGCAGTTCCTGGATTAGATTCTGGAACTTGGATGTACGTTCAGCCAAACGAGGCTGGAGTTTTCCCAATCAGATGTGCTGAGTACTGTGGAAAAGAGCACTCGCTAATGTACGGCCAAGTTGAGGTCGTTGCAAGAGAGGGCATGACCTGCGATGCAGACTTTGGTGTCTACTTCGAACATGAGGAGTTGAGATGATGAAGGGTAGAAGCATTGCAGTCCTTGCGATTCTATTGGTCGCACTAGCTTCCACAACATCGTTCGAAGCAAGGCAGACTGGAATCGTAACCGAAGGTGGTTGTGGTTGTCACGGTGGAATGAGTTCTGATACTGTAATCACAGTAGACGGGCTACCAGATGTTTTCAATGCATCAGAAGAGTACTTCTTTACCCTTGCAATTTCAAATGACAATGTACCAATTGACAACCCTGACCAGAATGGTGGTTTCAGTATAATCCTAAAGGGCGGTGGCGTACTAGAGTCAGTACCTGATATCGATGGAAACGTCGCTCAAGAGATGGACGGTGGTCTAACCCACTCCATGGACATCAACGACCGAAGAACTTGGGACTTCAAGTGGACCGCTCCGGCTGATGATACCGCAATTGCTAGTTTCCTAATCTTTGGAAACGCAGTAAACGGTAACGGTGCACCATCCGGTGATGAGTGGAATCAACTAGATGTTGAAGTCGCTGGAATTAACGCAAACCCTAGCGCACCTAGCGCTGAAGCGCTCACAATCCTAATGACTGTCATTGGACTGGCACTAGGTCTAATCTTAATTGGAAGCATGTGGGTATTCTACACACGTAACCCTGACAACTTCTCAATCGGAAACTTCTGGGCTTACCTCAAGCCATGGCTGACCACTACAGACCACAAGCAAGTCGGTATCCTCTACTTCTTGTACGGATTCTTCTTCTTCCTTGTTGGGGGATTGCTAGCACTACTGTTCCGTATTCAGTTAGCACTACCAGAGAACGATTTCTTGACACAAGCAGAATACAACTCGTTCTTCACTTTGCACGGTACAACCATGATTTTCTTAGCGGCAATGCCAATGATTGCTGGATTCATGAACTACATTCTACCATTACAAATTGGAGCAAAGGATCTTGCTTTCCCGAGAATTAACGCTCTTGGTTTCTGGCTGATTGTGGCTGCAGCACCTCTAATTTTCACAGGTGTATGGAGTGGTGAAGCTGCTGACATTACTTGGGTTATGTACCCACCTTACTCTAGCCTAAGCGGACACGCGGGCGGCCCAAACCCTGGAACGATTGCGTTCATCTCCGGTATTGCTCTGCTCGGTGCATCTTCGACTCTATCTGGTGTTAACTTCGTAACAACCACCTTTACAATGCGTGCAAAGGGTGTTGGATGGATGAAGATGCCCTTGTTTACTTGGTCTGTTCTAATCAGTGTGTTCATGCTGTACGTGAGCCTACCAGCATTCGTAATCGGTATCTTCTTCTTATTGTTTGACTCAACCATTGGAACTACTTTCTTCACAGCAGGTGGAGACCCGCTATTGTTCCAGCACTTGTTCTGGTTCTTCGGACATCCTGAGGTATACGTAGTCGTTGTGCCAGCATTTGGTATAGTGTCGGAAGTTCTTGCCACAAGCGCAAGAAGATCTATCTTCGGATACCGCTCAATGGTTTACGCTATGGTCGGAATCGGTGTTGTTGGATTCGTCGTTTGGGGACACCACATGCTAACTAGCGGAATGAGCCCAGCATGGCGTGCTGCGTTCATGATTACCACAATGGCAGTTGCTATCCCTACCGGTGTGAAAATTTTCAACTGGCTTGCGACCCTATGGGGTGGAAGCCTAGTATTCAAGACACACACGCTGTGGTCACTTGGATTCTTGATCACATTCACACTCGGTGGTCTGTCTGGAATGTTCTTCCCAGTGGCTGGACTTGACACACAATTCCACGATGGTTACTTCGTCGTCGCTCACTTCCACTATGTGTTCATCGGCGGTATCATCTTCGCATTATTCTCCGGAATTTACTACTGGTTCCCTAAGGTCACTGGTAGAAAGATGAACGAGACTCTTGGACTATGGCACTTCCTAATTGCATTCAGTTCGTACAATGCGGCTTTCTGGCCAATGCACGCTGTAGGAATTATGGGTATGCCAAGAAGAACCCACACCTATGCAGTGGAGTCCGGATTTGCTGAATTGAACATGGCGATCTCAACATTCGCCATTATCTTCGGTATCTCTCAGTTGCTACTGGTTTGGAACATAGTTCGCTCCGTAAAGAAGGGCGAGAAGGTTGGCAAAGACCCGTGGGGCGGTTGGTCTCTGGAATGGGCCGTAACCTCACCACCACCAACACCATCCTTCGCTGTAGAACCTACTCAGTACGATGCTAACGACCCAAGCGATCACCATGAGACCAAGTTGGAATCATTACTCAAGGCTCCGTTTAGAACGATGAGCAGTCTTTGGAATAAGGAGGCAAAATCATGAGCGGAAGTCTACACGATGTGAAGAACGATGTCTGGATGAGGGC
>CAXPMI010000013.1:0-48844 GCA_964218365.1 Candidatus Poseidoniaceae archaeon | reverse complement strand
CCGGCACTTGTCTGCATAATGACGTCTGTCATGCTAAGGTCTAGGCAAAGCCCGTTGATGACCCTTACTGTGAAAGTATCATTGAACCATGTGCGGTCTGAAATACTGATCAGCGTATGCTCGTGCCTGCTCAGGCGTGTATCCGTGAGCAATCAACTGTTGTTCATATTGCAACTGTTCTGGAGAAATTCCAGCATCCATGCCTACCATTCCACCCATCTGTTGGTCGAATGCAGCATTAGCAAATGAATCTCCGGCTATATCATCTCCGCCACGTCCCTTTCTAATGATTAGAAGTGACAGAAGAATAATGATTACAACTCCGAATCCAATTCCTCCAATCATGGCAACATCGGTTCCACTTTCACTCGAATCACTAGACTTGTCTCCGGAGTCTCCTGTTCCGGAACCGCCGTTATTGTCAGTACCACCGTTATTGTCGGTACCGCCGTTATTGCCGGTTCCACCGCTGTTATCATCGATAATGCAGCCAACATCGTCGACGACGTTGATTCCACCTTCGGTGCCCGGACATTCATCGAGTGAATCTACGACCCCATCACCGTCGGTGTCCAATTCACAACCGTTTTCATCCACTGTAACTCCAGTAGCAGTTGCACCACAGTCATCATCGGAATCTTGTATACCATCGCCATCAGTGTCTACGAATGGAGGTGGACATCCGTCGCCACCTTCTCCGTTTTCAACACCTGCTACACCTGGGCATTGGTCACCGAGGTAGCCTGAACTGTTGTCTCCAAATCCATCCTCGTCCTCATCGACCCACTGGCTTTCATCAAGCGGTGCGAAGTCATTCAAGTTAGACCAACCGTCACCATCAAGGTCAGCACAGCCGTATCTATCCCCGTAGCTTTCACCGTACTTATCAGGACAATCATCAACAATTCCGTCTCCTGTGTCTGTGGTGTTGTAACCATCTCTGTCAACATCGTTTGCCCACAACTCCTCTTCATTTTGGATTGTGAATTCTTCACCCATCATGTCGTTATTGATGATTTCAATTTCATTGATTGCCTGGTCCATGTTTACCATCACTACGCAAGAGTATGTTCCGGTTGGTGCTGAAGCGTTGATGAATGTCGAAGACGCTCTTTCTAGGACTAGTTGTCCGTATGTGGCGTATGTGCTGTAGGCAGCCGAATCAAGTTGTTCAACAACATCTCCATTTTCATTGAGTAATTCAAGAGTCCACTGGAATTCACCAACAGCTGGTCCACGCATGTTGTGAATTTCGAATGAATAGAACAATTCCTCGTTACTGATCATCTCAGCACCACATGTTAGGTTGCTAACCGCCAAATCAGCTTCAGCAGGTGGTAGAGTGTTGATTGAGATATTGTAGTATCCTTCGCCTCCAGCCGAATCAACAACCAATGTGAAAGTTCCATCTTGACCTTCATACATCATGTCACCCATAGACATCCATTCTGTGCCATTCCATCCAGCAACCATGTTACTTTCTTCATCATAAAGCGATGCTGTAAATGGTGTGCCTTGGTCTGCAGAGAACATTACGTGTATGTTGTTGTAATCTTCTAGATTGAATTGGTAAGAGTCAGAAGTATCCTGTCCATCAAGACATCCTTGGCCACCCTGTGTTGGGTTTGTACCAAGAATAATTGGATTTGAGAGGTCAGAGCCCGCATCAGTTCCAATTCCGGCATCAGAATGTCCTGTGCAAGTGAAAGGCGGAGTGTATCCTTCAGGGTTTCCAATAATCAGCCTGTAAGTTCCAGCGCCTCCCGATTCAAGCCATGAGGTTGAACGGTTAACCATGATTAGATAATCGCCAGCAACGCCTTCGTATCCAGTTCCCATTGTTGAAACATCGCTGTCAGCGAAGAAACCAGCATCACTATCGATATCAACGCCGTTTGCATCAACAAGTGAAATTCCCACAGCGCCTGCTGGTGGGTCGACAAGACTGATGTTCAAGTTCTGTCCACTTGAGAGAGTGATTTTGTAGAAATCCTGAGTATCGCTAGAATCGATACATCCTCTGTATTCACCATCTGCGTACATGCCCAAATCCATTGCGTTTGCAGTGTCATTATCAGCGTCTCCTCCTAGGCCAGCATCATTTTGTGTAGCACACGCAGTCTCTGCATTTCCAACGGTAAATTGGCCATTTCTGCTTCCTTGGTTGTTATCCTCATCTCTCTCAAGAATCAAATCGTCCTGGTCCGCTACTACATACAGGTAGTAACCTCCCTCGACCAAATCAGCAGGAATTGTTGCAGGAATGGTTACGCTTGTATTGGTGTCAATCGGTATTCCGCTAGTGGTCGTTGAACCGATTTCATGGTCATACCAATCAACACCGAAATTAACGGATAGAATTGCGGTTAATTCAACGCTTGAAACTCCGTCAACAGTTCCCTGATTTTCCAATACAGCAGTTACATCGAACGAGTCTCCTAATTGACCGCTTCCAGTGCTTGTTACTGTATCAATCGTGTAATCAGGTGCGGGAATGCTTTGGTTGGTCCAAACATCCAATGTGTAGTTTGAGACGCCTGAATAGTGTGTTACGTTGACGTAGTATGTGCCGCCAACCCCTTCGTAATCAGTCAACTTTGCAGTTGCAGTTTCAGGGTAAGAAGTAGTGTATCCACGGTCTACTTCAGAGCCGTTGGAATAATGGATGAACAGATCAAGGTCAGAATTTTGGTCCTCTGCCTCAAGCATTACTTCCAAAAAGTAACCTGCCGGAACGTCAAATGCATAGACGTCATCACCGTCTCCGCCATCCATGCATCCGGTGTAGGTGCCTGTGATGTTGCTTCCCATGTTGGTAGCATTAGCTTGGTCATTACCGGCATCTGAACCTAAACCGGCATCGTTCTGAACTCCTCCTAAAAGGTCGATACAGTCATCACCAATTACCATCTTATCAGGAGACGCCATGTTGTTGTTCAATTCGTCAGACTCAGTGATGTTTCCATAACCATCGGCCCAAACAATCCAGTGATAGGAATCGTTTGTTATATTCACGGGAATTACGACATTCATGCTAGTGTTTCGTGTTGCACCTGCAGCCAAGTCTGCTTCGACCGAGACGTCATCGAGGATTGTATCGAATTGGTCGTATGTTGTGTCGGTTGAAAGAATGAAGAAAACGTCAAACGCACCGGTTGTTGCAGTCGAGTTGTTTGCAAGATTTTCAACGGTGTAATTCACGGTGACGGTGTCGCCAGCTTTCGCCTTTAGGGGCGCTTCAACCATTGAGATAGTCATGTCCGGCTTAGGTGTGGAATTGTTGGTCCATACACGGAGAGTGTAGGTACCGTCGCCGCTGTACGCGTTTACCCACACATAGAATGTAGTTGCATTTCCTTCCAGTGCAGTACCTGCGGTAGACACTTGCTCTAGAGGGTCGTTGTATTCTGAGTAATCATAGAATGTAGTTTTTGTAGCATCAACAATGTATAGGTCAAAATCAGCACCTGATGGAACGACAAGTTCGACATCAACTTCTTTGCCAGAGGTTGTTGTTATTGCGTACAAATCTTCAGGATCTCCTGAATCAACACAACCATTCACTCCACTAGGGCCATTTGTAGGGTCAGTTCCCAAACTCTTTGCTGTAGCGCTAGTGTTTCCTGTATCACCTGCAGTACCACCATCGGTTTGCACCGTTGGGCAAGGCGCTCTTCCTGATGCACCAAGGTCAACTCTTGGTCCAACATCGTCTATTGATTTTGGAATAAAATCGAAAATTGGGCTGTCACTCAATTCTTTTGATTGGTCAATCTCTTTGTCATAATTTGCTGCAACAATTGGAGTTGCAGACATCATAATCATTAGGCTGGCAAGAAGGAATGTACGTGTGCGCATGGCCCTCAACGGGCTTACGTGCACACTAGTCAACTATCAAGGTACGGATTGACGAAGTCACAGAATTGTTACCAATTCTGATTAAGAGACGCTTGGGGATGCCGAATTCACTTCATCGGAAACTCCCGCAGCATATCTCTCAAAGTTCTTGTTGAACATAGTAGCAAGCTTGTCTGCTGTAGCGTCGTAAGCATCGCCATCCGCCCAAGTTTGCCTTGGTATCAGAACATCCTCTGGAACTCCCGGGCAAGACTTTGGAACTTCGAATCCAAACCTTTCATCAACTACGTATTCTACATCATCTAGGTCGCCATCCAACGCAGCATTCAACATCGCACGTGTGTATCTGATCTTCATACGACTTCCAACACCATACGAGCCTCCAGACCAGCCAGTGTTGATTAGCCAAGCAGTAGAGCCATGTTCAGCCATTTTGCTAGATAGCAAGTCCGCATAAACTCCAGGATGCATTGGCATGAATGGTTCGCCGAAGCATGCAGAGAAAGTTGCTTCAGGTTCAGTAACACCAATTTCAGTTCCTGCTACCTTTGCAGTGTAACCAGAAATGAAGTGATATGCTGCTTGAGAAGCAGTCAATCTGCTGATTGGGGGTAGGACACCAAATGCGTCACAGGTTAGGAAGATTACATTCTGGGGGTGACCGCCTTTGCTGTCAAGAGTGCGGTTTGCAATCGCTTCGATAGGATAGGAGCCTCTTGTATTCTGAGTCTTGCTAGTATCGAAGAAATCAGGGATTCCATTACCGTCTACCACGATATTTTCCAGGACAGTGCCTTTTTGCTTTGTAGTTGCAAAGATTTCAGGCTCGTCTTCTTCTGAAAGGTTGATCAGTTTAGCATAGCATCCACCTTCGAAATTGAAGACGCCATTTGCACCCCATCCATGCTCATCATCACCGATAAGTGCGCGCTTAGGGTCTGCTGATAGAGTTGTTTTACCGGTGCCTGAAAGCCCGAAAAAGATAGCAGTATTTTCTCCGTTTGTGTTCGCAGAACAATGCATGGGAAGGATTCCCTTCTTTGGAAGAATCAAGTTCATTACGCTGAAAATAGATTTCTTGATCTCTCCAGCATATCTTGTACCGCCAATAATTACTTCTCCAAGTTCGTAGTTTACAATCACGAAGCACTGGGAGTTTAGAGAATCGTCATCTGCTTCATAGTGAGGTGCGTGATACACAGTGAACTGGGGTGTGTGTGTCTTTAGTTGTTCAGAAGTCGGGCGGACGAACATGTTTCTCGCGAATGCATTATGCCAAGCGTTTTGGTTGATAACACGAATCGGTAATGCTTCACTTTCTTCAGCTCCACAATACAAATCTTGTACGAATAGCGACTCTCTTGACGATAGGTATTCGATGACCTGTGTCTTTAACCTAGTGAACACTTCTTTGTCTGTAGAAATATTGACGTTTCCCCAGTTTACATCTTGATTGGTTGTTGGTTCGTCAACAATGAATTTGTCATTAGGAGAACGACCTGTCCTTTCACCGGTTTCCGTAACTAAAGCCCCTTCAGAAGTAAGGAATCCTTCCTTTCTTTCGACTGCTAAGTCGATTAATGAAATGTTATCTAAATTCCAATAAACCGTTGCACCGGTATCGATACCACTTTCAGAAAGGTCGCCCGATGGGACGCCTACGACATTCGCCATGCAACCTCGACCCGCGGCCCCTCTTTGTCCCTTGCGGTTCGACGTTAACCTAAACACGGTGAAAATCCAAATTTAATGTACCTCGAAGGGAGAGATTGAAATTCATTTCCATCGAAGCGTTGGGTATGGAGAAGGAGGCTGAAGATGAAATCCTCTCCAAAAGGAACTTCCAAAAATCCTCTGGGATTAATCTTGATAATTTCATCATTCAATCCGCTTTTGAGGATGAGGTAGGCGAAGAATTAGAAACAGTTTCTGAGGAACAAGTCGACGAAGCAGTCGGAGAAGTTGCTGAGATATTCTCTCGTGGTGATTTGCCTAGTAACATCAACAGAGACGGTACAGTCAATGAAGCTCCGGAAATCGACAGTGTCACAGAATATGCAACAGAAGGAGAGAAGCGCCTACATTACGGATTAATGATCGCTATGATCGTCGTATGGTCGGCCATTGGGACAATTGTCGGTACTTCTCCCATATTTAGTAACACAATTTCAGCAATCGGATTATTCGCCATGGCCGGTTTCGGCATGTGGTTAGGAGAAATCTGGATTCCTAAGCAGCGTATGCATTTGCTTGGAGTGACCTGGGTAATTATTTCCATGAAAATTCTCTACGGTCTAGCAATTTCGATGTATGCTTGGGATTGGATTAGCACAACAGAATTGGGGGCTTCTCTGATCGGCCTTGTAGTACTCAATATCGGTATAGCACAGCACCATGATGAAGATGCAATCGCAACTCAAGCAACGATAGTGCTTCTTGCAATCGGTTCTGCAGCAGGTAGCACATACGGCCAAGAAGGAGTTGCACTGATGATTGGGGTTGGAACATTACTGTTCCACGCATTAGCATATCTGAGGTCTTCAGGAAATTTGGCTTCTCTAGGTATTGCAGTTTCATATCTGTGGATTGGATTACACGCTATCAGTGATGATTGGCTGATTTTTGGAATCGAGATAACTCCGTTTAGTGATGAACTTCTTCTCTTCCTTCTCATGTTTGGTGTAACCGGTATCAATGCGGTTACTGCGACTAAGTTTGCTAAGGCTGAAAATTGGTTCTCTTCAGGCTTCAAGGCTATGGGTCTAGGCAAACCTGGACTTTGGTCTGTATCTGTTGGTCTTGGTATGATTGGTGCATTAATGGCAATCGCATCAAACCGACTTGAAACAGGATATGCATTGGCACAACTTATTCTTCTTCTATCGGCATTTACGCCATCGTATCTCGTTGTTCGTGGAGAAAGTTGGCAGAAGTTGCAGAGATACGCTCTATGGCCAGCACCGATTCTTCTAGCGATTCTAATTCTAATGGTTAGAGGCGTAATCGACTCGCCGCTTTCAGAGCCATGGTCGATTTATGCAGTGTTTAGCGCTGCGATTACCACAGCAGCGATTTTGAATCATCAACACGCTGTATCCGACCACGTTCTTTGGATCGGCTCAATTGCTATTGTAATCATTCTTACATTACTGATTCCTGCCGAAGATGAAAATTTAGCTAGAATTCTTCTATCCTGTCAAGCAATTGTTTGGGTAGGCTTGGCGGTGTTAGCAGTACAAAGGAACTCACCGTCTCTTGCCGGAACGGCAACAATTGCCCCGTGGATTTGGTTATTCTTCTTCGCAAGCAATCTCGAGTCTAGACTAATTTCAGTAGATATAATTCCGACAAACTTTGCAGAGTTAGACGTATCCATATACCTGATTTTATTGATATTGATCCAAATCCCTCTCAATTTCAAACTTGGAGATAGTGGTGTGAATCTTGCAGGTCGATTAGTCGGCATGTCTGAATTGAGTGCAAGAATGAGAGATAGCGGTATGATGCGATTGTGGAATATCAGTTTCATCACAATTCTATTGGCAATGTTATTCATTACAAACCCAGGTACAATTCCTGCATATGGAATGGTCTCTGCTATGGGTCTAATTCTGATTTATCATTCTGTAGCAATGCGAATGGATATGCATCAAGGCACCCCTAGAACAATCATTGTTTCTTGGTCAATTGCAGCACTGGTATTGCAATGGAGATTTGGATTCGGTGCATTTTGGATTGCGCTATTGGGTGTATCATCAGTATTGATTATTTCTTGGTCAGAGTTGAATGCTAAACGCATTACGGAAGGGGAGAAAGTTTCACACCAAGCAATCATGCCTGGTAATTTGATCACCATAAGCTTAGGATTTATTGCGGTTATGTTGATGTTGATTGGATTGAATGAACCATTGAACAATCCACTATCTTTCGGTGACAAGTTTCCAAATGATGTCACAAACCTGAGGTTTGCATCAATCGCAGCGATTTCGACAGTTGGTGGACTATATCTGCCACGTGCATCAAGACTTGAGAAATTACTTCCATCTGCAATAGCAAGTATTGCAGTGTTGGTGACAGTTGGCCTTGCAGCAGTTAGTTTAGAGGACGATTTGACCCTATATCTTGCCGGAATAAGTTTCGTAGTTACTGGAGCTTGGCTTGCTGCACAAGGCGAGATAAGGTCACGAATGAAACAGGTTTCTCAAAGGGACGAGAGGTTGGAAAAATACCTTTCTCGCCAAGAAATGCAGGATGAAATCGCTGAGTCCTCCGCAGGTTCAAACATCAAAATGGTTGATGCTGAATTGTTGCAATTATCAGAATTACAACAGCAGCGCTCTAAACGCCGCTCATCCTCTGGAGATTACGACTTGGTTGTAGGAGACATCCAACATAAACCAACAATCGTGTTATCGTTCATCATCGTCACTATACTCGTCGGCATATTCTTTGCATGGACTAGCGGGGACTCTCTCCCAGCAATCGCTGTAGCATCTTTCATATCGGTCTTGTTTATTGGAATCGCTCGTTGGAGAGCGGACCAAGTCAATCTTCAACTTCCAGACATAATGGGTATCGAATCTCCAGTAGCTATTACTATGGCTGGTCTAACCTTAATCCAAATTGCAGGTAGATTAGGGGATTCAAATGTTGTACTGGCACATCAATGGGAAATCTTAGTCCTTCTCGGTGCTCTTGTTATCTTGGCAGGAATATCTCTACTTGGTAGAAATGACCTCGGGCTAAGAATTCCTTCAGTTCTTGAAGGAATAGTTCTGCTTCTATTGATCTCAAGAGTACTCACTTCACTCATGGGAATAGACAGAATTCAACTCTCTCCAACCTACAGCGATGAGTTATCATGGGTATTACCGGTAATCTCTCTCGAGGTATTCCTTGTCGCTGCAGTGTTGCTATTCGAGTGGGTTGAATCTGAGAGAATTAAGAGAGAATTAGGCGACCACAGAGGGGCGATTGGCCGTATTATTTGGGCGGTCATGACAATTTCAATCTCGTTTGGTATTGCAGGAATTTTGGTAGGTATTTTCGCTATGAAGAACTCCCTGAGATGGATTCAACCGGCGGTACCGGTTGGTTTGGCATTGTTCATTCCAATCTCATGGAACGCTCTAGGCGGATGGGTCGAAGTTTTGGAAGGAACCACTTCTCTATTCATGATTGTAATTGGTTCAATGGCACTTATTTCTGCAATAAGTTGTGTCGTAACAAATAAGCAACAATGGATATCTTCCGGTCTCTGGATTGGACACCTATTGATTCCTTCAGGAGCATTTTGGCTCTATCAACAGACCAGCGTTTTGATGATGGTTTTGATACTCGCAGTCTCAACGACATCATGGCTAATCGGTGTTGTTACACTGCGAAGAGGTTGGAGAATATTTGGAGCTGTAGACCTTATTCTGGCATGGATTGTTGCAGGCATTCTGATGCTTGCTGGCGGAACTTCTCTGATGCTTCTGGTTATGTTGATATCAACGGCAGTACTCCTAGGATTGGTAACCTGGTTGGGCCAAGAGTATGAAGAGCAGTTGGCGAATGATTAGTCCTGCAAACTATCTCTTAGCAACTCAGAAATTTCCGCAACTGCATCTAAAGCAGTTGAGTAGTCAATTCCTGCAGCGACTCTTAGTGAGACATTTGTCTTGGCTTGGGTTCCTGAATTTCGAATTCCAATCGAGATTCCATCTTTTTCCAATAACATCAAGTTGGGCTCTCCAACAAGGCCATTACGATTCATTTCACCCAAGAATTCGTTCGCAATTTTCTCGATATCATCTGAAAGTGAATTACTTCCGTCCCACTTACTTCTGTCAGAAGGAGATATTGAAACTCTATTTTTGAATCCACGTTGGAATCTCTCAACTCTGGTAGTGCATGACATTGCACATAGTACGACAAGCATACTTGCAACACCATCTCCAACTAACACTCTTCCTCCTTTGGGATTAGGCCCCGACAGGACTAGGTGACCAGAGTCCTCAACCCCTAAGATTCTCTCTCCGCTATCCTTCAGCGCATGAGACAACCATCTATCTCCGACGGCTGTCTGTGAAAATCTCACCTCAGCATTCAATCGACCAAGCGAAGATGCTAGTGCAAGGTCGGATTCGATACTAGCAGCAAGGTGCCAATCACCCTTTGCTGACCTTAGAATATGGTCTGCCATTTCATCGCCATCTACTACCTTGCATCCATCTTCTGTTGACTCGATTAGTAGACATCTGTCACCATCACCATCAAGAGCAGCAGCAATAATTTGTCCTGCAGCCTTTTTCTCTAGCGATTTAATCATGATGTGTTCTGACTTTCCTGCATCGTCCCATGTCCACGAATCGGTTGGTTTCAGTTCTCCCGCACCACAATTGTCGTTCAATGCTGGAGCATTTGTTGAAACCTCGTTAGCATTGATTCCGATCTCTGATAGGAAACCAGCTAGCCAGGAACTAGCAGCACCTTTTGAGGAATCCAATACGATTTCTGTGGGTGAGATAGGTGCGAACAACTTAGTGAATTCACCATAGCGGATTTTCAGTAATTCTTGGTGTGACGAATCTGCGTCAAAGACCGAATCCGGTTTTTCAAGACCGGATAATTCGTTACTGTCGACTTCTCTTTCTTCAGCAGCTAATTGAACAATGAGCTCAGAAATCTCTCTCTCAAGTTCAGGATTTGTTTTGAAACCCTTTGAATCGAATACTTTGATTCCTGAATCAGAAACTGGATTATGGCTTGCAGTAATCATGCAACCAAGCGAAGAATTGGTCTCAAAAAGTGAGTTATGTAGGCCCGGCGTTGCACAGATTCCTGCATGAATCACCTTGCATCCACCAAGGTGTAGGCCGACGGTAAGTGCGGCAACGAGTTCACCGTTCCTCGGTCTATCATCCCAACCGATTATCACGGTATTATCCATGCCTGCAACTCTAGTTAATGCCTCGCCAACGACCCTCATAAGCCGTGCAGAAATCCTTCTATCATCCAATAATTGTGATATTGCCTCTTCATCATCTGAGGGGGAATCAACGACTTCGCCGCGAATTCCGTCAGTGCCGAACAGCATGTAATCACCTTATGATTGAGTCTGAGGAATATACTCCAGTCACAGTAGTGTTTGGCATTACCATACATCCTGCTCCTAGCACTACCCCGGGATTTGTTACAGCATTACATCCAAGTTGACATCCCTCGCCTAGAATTGCGCCAAACTTCCTAAGTCCAGTAGCAACCCTTTCGTCATCAATTCTAGTATGAACTTCGCCACCATCATTTCTGAGATTGGATAGTTTGACACCAGCTCCTAAGTTCACATCCGGCCCAAGTACTGAATCTCCGACGTAGTTGAAATGGGGTGCCTTTGCTCCAGGGAGGAGAATACTGTGCTTTGTTTCACTAGCGTGTCCAACAAGTGCTCCACCACAGATCCAAGAAAATTCTCTGATGTATGCGCCATGGCGAATTATTGCGCATGGACCGATGTATGCAGGTCCAATGATGTGTACTGAAGGCTCGATAGTAGCGCTTTCATGAATATGTACGGGCCCCTTCGAAGAATCGATACTCACTCCATCTCTTCGCTTTTCACCGACATCTGCAAGCATATCGGTCATCTGGCCTTTTAGTGTAGGCAATACAGACCAAACAGGGCCACTGGGAAAGCACGGCTGCCTGCCAATTGACTCATCAAGAGACGGCCACAGTTCCTCTGCTTCAGGAGCGCTCATCGAGGTGAGCCAATACTAGCAGCGATTTGACCTTTTCAGGATACACTGTAGATTCTCTTGCCGGTTGAGCGGTCAAGTTTGAATCCAACGATGTTCTTAAGATATCTAGGAATAAAGAATCCAACCTTACGTGAGGTTAGCCCATGATTCCTCATCCTCAGAGTGTTTGAGAGATGATCTACGATATCAGCTGCAGAGCATCCAGGATTTCGAGACACGTATTCGGTAATCTCCATCTTCAAACGCTCTAGCCTTGCACTTTTTTGTGAGCCCATTCCATTCATGTATAGTAATAGCACTGCGCACTATATTGACCCAAAGCGGGGGTGCCCCGGGCACCCACTGGGGAACCTAAACTTAGTACAATCTAGAATCCGGCTCCAATGTCGTAAGCCGGTCCATTTCCATTACACCAGCTATCGCTGAGTAATGCTTCACTAGCAATAATCGCGGCCACAAACCAACACAGAGCGTGTAAAAAACCCCATCCAAGTACTACTGCAGAATCAAAATCCTTATCGGAAAAAGATACGAATAGGATGAATATGTTGACTCCGATTCCAAATAAACTCATGAAAATTAGCATTTTCCCAAGACCCTCAAAGATGGTACTGTCTTCACAACCTTCTGGGCCCCAAGAATACCCTAGAACCATCAATATGCTACCAAGGAAAGCCGCCGCAATGAATACCTTATTCATGGCGCCGTGCTGTAGATTACTCTCTGAAAGAGAGGGTTTAACTTCCGTATTTTCTTTGCGCTCATTTTCCATCTTTCCAGAGTTGTTTTTGATTTCACCCTCCGAGTTTTCACTATCGTAATACTTCTCTTTCCACTGGCGCATGGCTTTGGATTTGGTTTTGAATTTACCAGACTTGCTATCATCGGAACTCATATCAAACACTCTTCCAGTTGAGCGAGAGATAAAGTGCTGAGATATTTAATCGGAATGCCGGATTTCTAGAGATCACAGGAAACTTAGGATTTGATCCCACTTGAAGGACGAACCCCTTCTGAATAACTTCTCATGGAATTCCGTTTGCGGATAGTGTGCGCATCGAATGACTCTTCCTCTGCTGTTGTAGCACCCTGTTCGTGTATTGATTGGAATCATGATTGTGGACAAATCAAGTTCAGGCCCATTAGGTGCAGGAATCTCAACCATGACTTTCTCTTCAATGCCGTCCCAAGAAATGTCTTCTAGGTTTGGAGTCATTAACCCCATGTCGCTTTCTAATCGAATAACTCCCTCAGCAAGTCGCTTTGGCGACCAAGTGTTTGCGTTAGCACCATCTAACCATGCTACCAACTTTTTCATGTCAGGAAGTTCGAGTAATGTGATGAATGACCTCTCCCACCATCCTGGCGATCTAGCAAGAGTGACATGATGAATTCCCGGTTGTATATCTCTAGGGTCTAGGTTGTCAGCCCATGTTCTGCATACTCCTTCAAGCCTGACTGGAATAATCGGCATATCTGGTGCCATTATGTCACAAAGGCGGTATGGATTAGCTAACTCACCATTAATTAACAAAGGCCTTCGCTTTTCCAAGTCGATAACTTGGGATACTTTCTGACCATTTTCTAGAGTGAAGTTGCCAACATATTCCTTCAATCCTGCTAAGTCTATTTTATCTTGAGTAGGCATCTGAGGGAACGACAACTCACTCAATTCTCTACCCGAGAAAAACATCGGCCCGGCTGGCAGAGGTAAAGGAGAATTGCCGGGCGGATTTGGCCACAACCTTGGCGAAGTCGGCATGAAACTTCCACCGTCAATTCGTTGTTGAACCTTGCTCAAAGAATGAATCTAGGCAGAGTTCTAGCGACGACGTTGTGGGAAACAGTTCCCACGATTTGTCCTTGCTTGTTTGTTACAGCAAGTTGATTCAAATCATGTGTAAGCATAAGGGCAGCAGCCTTGAGGAGTGGAGTACTTTCCCTCATTGTCATTATTTCCTGAGTAACCAATTGCCTTGCGGGTATGCCGTGCATCCATGCAATATCGCGATTGACAGTTTTTCTCGCAACGATTTTCAAAATATCGACTGCGTGAATTCTGCCTATTGGAACTCTCTCGGAGTTTACAATGAAAATGTGGTCCCATTCTCTAGTAGTAATCATGTCTAATGCATCTGCAACCGATGCATCCCTTCCGATAATTTGTGGTGTGCTCATCACTTGTCCACAGGTTAGTGAACGTGCAGACTTGGACCTCTTTGAGTGTGATGAAAATCGTGGTTTAGATTGCGACATTTTTGTTCCTCCTTGGTTGCCGGCCGACTGCTCTACCTATTTGAATGCATCAATATTCTGAGACCTATTTTTTACGTTTTTTGGGAAATTAATTCCCGAATTATGTAAGATAAAACGCTAATTATTTCTATATTATATACTAAAATTCCCGTATTTAAGCGGGACATCCCAATTAGAAGCATGCAAAACGAACCTTCAATGTGTATGGTGCTTCCGGAACATTGTATGCCACTCCCACAGGACGTACTCGCTAGGCTTGCAAGTCTCTCTGGATACGACCAAATGCTCGAGATGGATGCAGTCAGTAGAAACCACGGTGTCGGACTTGCTGAAATAGAATCTCAGTTGGCTGCTTACAAAGCAGGAGCGACCAACAATCAATCAAACGAGGTAGCAGATTTTTCCCCCGTGGCTAGCAAAGAAGTTGTCGACCTTGATAATGCTCAAACGATGAACACCGCGCCAAGATACATAGATAATCCCGATAAATATCGATTGAGATACGACCCCTCGGCTACAGGGCAGTCCAACCAATCCCAGGTAAATCAGGCGATCATGTGTCCCGCCTGCTCCGCACCCCTAGGAATTCCTAACGTCAGACCGATTAAGGTCACTTGCCCTCAGTGTATGACTGAGTCGGTTTTCCATTCTTGATTAGATGCCCCAGTATCTTTCAGACTGCGCTTGCCTTGCTTGTACAGCTCTAACGATGGTTGTAGTTACCCATAGTACTGCTATCCACATTAGAGGCTCTAGCATGACGTTCCATATTCCCTGAACGGTGAATTCGTATCCCGCTCCGGTGAGAACATCCATTGCGATTTGCAGGCCTTGGTCGAGGAATGAATAAACAACCATGCCGAATACTGCGAGGATGATTAGCCTACCAGAGAAGGAACCTTTCTGTAGACGTAACAGCATAAATCCAGCGGTGGATGTAAGGAAGGCAATAACGATCCACGCAAGTGCGGAGTGAACAACACCTATCCACACGACAGAGAGATTTGATGTTGTAGTTTCGAGTTCTATGTATTGGTCATATCCCATCGCTACTGCAAATATAGCACTGAAAACAGTTGTAGTCCATAGCAAGGACGAGAACATAGCCGCATCTGCGTTTTCTCTCATCTCCTGAGCAATTCTTCCAACAGTTGCTTCAATACCTAGTCCCTTAGATAGGATAAACAAACCGAAAATGAGTGGTAGCGAACCGATTACGATTCCTCCAAGTGTGTCTGGAAGCATAACTCCAAGGCCGAAAATAGCCATTATCGCTCCCAGAGGAACTAGCATCTTCGCCCTCCATTTTGGGTCTTCTAAGGCTTTGACAATGTAGTAGTATGTGCCTTCAATACCCTTCGATTGCTTGACAATAATTTTCTGAACGTGGTCAATTCTAACCTGACTCTGAATTATCGGCATGACCGATTCGTCTTCTGCGCCATCGGTAACCAAAATTGCTTGGTCTGGTTGGAACTCTGCTACAACCTCTTCGAGTTGGGCAGCAATTGCTCTATCAGACCTGACTCCTACCTTTTCATCACCGGTTAGAATCGCAACTTCAACATCGTCGCTTTCTCCTCCAACTTCGGCAAGGTTATCGTGTTGGTGAAGCGCACCTAGAATAGCGTTGGTGTCACTTTCCTCGGGGTCTGCGATTCCAAGTTTCAGCGCAGCGGTTAGGACTTGCTTTCTACCTACAACAGGTCCACGTATCGCTGTTTTGAGACCAAGATCGTTATCTCTGTCAACAGTAATCACAAGTGTCCTTGTCATTGCAATCCGCTCCGCTTACGGTTACCCGGACGCGCTTCCTGTTCATCAACCATCGCCCGGATTGATTTCTTGAGTGACGCTTTCCAACCCTTCTACTCTTTTTCGTCGCCTTTGTTTTGCACGGATGTATTTCAGTGGATGGTCCATCCACGGTTGATCACATAACCTATCATCGCCTGTTCTTACCGCACAGTTGTGATTTATTTTCAATTTAGAGCAACCAGATGGTGTATATTCTCTTTCGTACAAATGATTTACCTGATATGTTGTAGTAGATTCACTAAAATCAGGAGCATTGCGGAAGAAATCAACTGTTGTGTCAACTGGTAGGCCGATGCATCTTGACATTGAACCTAGGAATACCCTTCCGAAGTGGTTTACGTTTACACCTTCAGATAATTCTGCAACAGCCTTTCGCATGCAAGGCGGCCAATCTTGCTCGCCCGCACCAATCAATGCAATTGTTTCAGCGGTTTTTGATGCCACGAGTCCACGAATCATTCCAACTGGTTCCGCAAGCCTAATCAACAGCCCCTCGTCCATTTTTTCCATTTTTTCAATTGCGTCTAAGCGAATATCTTCTTTCATTCTCTCTCTAAGTAATCTTGCAACCTTGGCTTTTGAGGAATATTTCTCCCCTTCGTCATGCAAAGTTACCCATCCATCACTAATCTCACAATTTGGCAGCCGCCACCGTGAGCCTGTAATTCCGGTACACAATTCGATAAAATCCGACAATCCCATTTTCCAAGTTCCATTTTCATCGCATTCGATTTCTGAAACATAGGTCTTCGCAATTACGTGGATTGCTGGGTCCCTCTCAAGAATCCTCTGAGCGCGTTCTGCTTCCGCCTGAGCCCATCTTGAAATTAACCTCTCATCTTCGCTTGCTCCCACAACTAATCTTGCGTAATAGAAGGAAAAAGCCTCGAGTAACCTACCCTCTTCAGTATGTATGTCACTGATGGATGCAACCTCTACCCCATCATCGCTATCAACCGAATCAACTAGCCTTGAGCGAGCTCTAATTCTCGCTCTGTCCATCATACTACCATCTAGTAATTCGTCGATATTGATTTGATGCTTAGCAGCCATGCTCGCAATCCACGACCTAGCTTGCGGTAGGAATGGATACCTCGCAAGTGTGACCTCGTCCAAAAGGTCAGGAACAGTCATCGGCTTTGGCACGAAATATGATTCTTGAAGGAGGCATTTGAACCCTCTCATTCATTTGCAACTTGTGGGTGCGAGGAGCCATGAAGGCAGTTGACGAGGAACTAATTCTCATTCAAGATGAGATTAGAGAATCGTTTGGCTGGCGCTTAGATTCAGACATTGAAAGTGCGAAATTACTAGTTTCAAAATGCAATAATTCTGAACCAGATTTGAGATTTGAAGGCAAAGTAACAGTCGTAGGCGCAGCTGCAGAACCGGGTGTTAAAACACAATTTCCAACTGTGGTAGCAGATGGAGCGATTGGAGCAATAGCAGACCTGTCAAGTGTAGCATTAATCGTTACTGATGGAGATGGTACTCCTCATATCGAGAAAGCGCTGAACAAAGGGATACCAATTTGTCTTCATGCACATGGTGACAATGTGGAATCTTGGAATAATATACTCTCCCAAATTGTAGATGAACAAGAGATTTTCCTAACACATCAAACTCCAATAAAGATAGATGGGATGTACAATCCTGGTGGCTTTACAGACGGAGATAGAGCGGTCTGCATAGCGTTTGCATTGGGCGCTAGCGAAGTAGAATTGGTCGGATTTTCTACCGATGATGTAGGCCAGTGGTCAGGGGTTACCGACAAAAAACGAAAACTAATCAAGTTGCAGTGGATGAGTAGGGTGCTCGACATACTGTCCTTGAGGGTTTGAAATGAAGAAAAGTTACTGGTTATGGTTAGTCGCGTTACTTGTGGTTAACACAGGCTGGTACTTCGTTAGTGAGCAAAGTGCGACCCAAGAAATAAACCGCCCCGGTGCAGATTTTGAGGAAAATCGAGATGCTGAATTATCTAGCATTGTAGGCAGCGAAATCGAATATGAAATCGAACATTGCTTTGAATCGTTAAACGGCCGTGTGTTATCTGTTAATCTTAGCATCGAACAGGGTTCTGAAACCATTTACTCGTGGTCGGGAACTACGGATGATGGGTGCGTTGTACACTCAGCAACCGCAGAAGAGGGGAAAATTACTGTAGTAACAACGGTCGAAGATGGTGTTGAAACAAAAACGATGGTTACCACATGGCCGCTCAAGGGTGCGTTCATTGGCGGAGTTGTATTGTTTTCAATCGGAACAGTAGCAGTAGCATTTGGAGAAAATTTTGTTCGCTATGTCATCAAACAACGAATAGAAAAATCGTCAAATGAGATTCAGGAGACAATTCCTACCACTACCGACACATCTGGAATTTGGCAAGACCCAGTTAGGCCAAATTGATCACAAGAAGTCTGCCAGACTGAGTTGTTTTGCGTTATCATTATTGAACAAACTTTCAACGCTATCAGCCAACCATTCAACGTTTTGACGAGTGTACTGGTCTACCCCATATGTTTCCATTACGTGCTTTGTTACCTTGATGTATTTTCTAACCGCACCTTCGGTAACCGTTAGTGCAAGGTTCCCGTTACACATGTCTCCTTCGGATTTCTTCACCCCAAACGCACTCATTCCTCTACCTGTGAGTTTTTTCGGTTGAATGCACTTTCCTGCTAGAGGCATTCTGCGATAGGAGTGGCCACACTTCAAACAACGAACTTTCTGGCGAGTAAATGCAACAAGGTTTCCTCTTAGGTCAGGTAAGAAGTGCGAGCGAACAACACTCGAAGCGACGGTTCTAACGTTAACTCCTCGAAGGCGATGTCCGAGTGAAAGTTGTCCGTTCATTTTGTCAATCATCGTTTCGAGTGTCTTGTATGCAGACAGCGGTGGACCTTCGGACATACTCTTTGTCGAATGAGTGTAGCCTAGGCCTCTAACAGCCCCGATAGTCCCTAATCTTCTCTCTATGAAATCCATCTTGTCAGCTAAAGCCTTGGGGTGTGGTTGCTCTAAAGTAGCCTCGTAGAACCATCTTTCATAGTGCCATGCAGAATCCACATTGAGCGCTTCTTTGTCAACCTCTGTAGGGTTTAACCTGGTCGTTAAAACTAGAGGTGCATCCATTTTTCCACCTCGGTTAGATGGCAAAATATCCCTACTAAAATTAAGCAAACCATCCATGAGTAGCATAATCGCATCTTCGTCGCCATCACAATTCCTGCGCTTAGCAGCGTGGAATAGCGGATGAGCGTAACCACCTGAACTGTCTGTGAAACCGATCAATCGCGATAGAACTCCACCAGATGTGTGAGGCGCTAGCGCGCAAATTAGGTGGCCAACGAGGTCTTCGGGTTTCTCGACATGGTAGTAAGGTTCCATTCCGTAAAATCGGACCAACAATTCATCTATGTATTGGGCTGCCCTCACGAAATAGTCTGCACCATTTCTAGCCAAAATAAAGTCCTGCGGGAATATCTCAAGCATTTGGTCGTCTCTCTGCAACTCTTCTCCGAAACAGTCGTGAGTGTAGCCAAGATGCTTCAATTGACCCCATTCAACACCTACCTCTTCTGGGGTAAAGTGTGTTACTGGGACATCACTCATATCGAACCTTATCGTTCCATCTCTGAACACAGGTAAGCCGTGCTTCGCCCTCAATATGCCTTTCTCTACGGGCTCAGGAGTCTGATTTTTACTCATCAATTTCTTCAGTCCTTTCATTTGCTTTGGGACTCTATCGAGGCCAAGAGAGATCCTAGCATCTTCGAGAATATTGTCGATTCTTACCGTTTGCAACTCACCTCTTCTGCGAGCGTTTTCCTTCTCGCTTGAAACTCTTAATTCGGTTCTTCCACCGCAAACTTCACCGGGTTTTTCTTCTCCAAAGTCGTCTAATTTCCTGTGATGGCAGTTTAGCATCGGAGACTTCTTTTCGCAAACAGTACAGAATCTAACTCCCATCTGTACTCTCAAATCTTTCTGGTCTGCAGCATTTGCAATCAGTCTTTGATTTCCGCCATAGAGCTCAATTGGGAAAAGCGAATGCACAGTCGGCTTTTCTCTAGGGGCTGCCTTCTCTGGGCGCCCCATTCTACAACCGACTCTTACAGGGGCCGAGTGTTCCCATCTCAACCTCGAAATCTGTCTAATTTGAGTAAGAATTCCATCTACTGCATGGTCGTCTTCGAGTATTTGTGCCCTGAGGTATTTTTCGGGGTCTTTGGGCCCTGGGTCAGGCAATTGGTTTGCAGCATCTCTACCGATTTTATCGGTTTCAGCAATGCCCAGCCCTCGCTGTCTAGCATTAGTTTCGGCAGCGATTCGAACGGTTGCCCTTTCTTTTTCCAATTCTGTTTTTCGGTTTCTTTCTTCAGATAATGTAACCGCAGCAGAACGCAATTCGCTGATTCTTTCAGAGAAAACAGTGTCTGCATCCTCGATTTTCATCGGGGCATTACCTTTCAGTGAGTATCCAAGGCCATCCAAGAGGGCCTCCCAACCTCCGGTGATGACCAAATCGTTCCCATCATGGTGATGAGCAAGACCCAACATTAGCGCACTGCCTTTAATCAACCCATGAATTCTCAATACCCATCCATGTGGAATTGAATCAGAAAATATCCCATCCTCTACTGGAATGTTAGGCCCTGGAATTTCTTGGTAATTTATTGCGGCTTCTATTTCTGGCCTTAATTCATCCATATCCTCAGGATTCCATCCTTTTACGCCCCCGATGAATCGTAAATTTCCATCTCTAACCGTCGCCGTATCAATCGACTTTAGTAATGCAGGAACCCATTCGATTGGTAGGTCGAGCCACCAAGGATTGTTTGCACCGACTAAAGATGTAGAAAATCGGATTGCAATTTCCTTTGCAGCTTCCCATTTTGGATTTAACGAAATCAAACAGTCTCTCCATTTCCTACGAATATGAACTCTGGCATCCAGATCTGTGTCTTGATTTATTGGAATTCCGGGAGTCCCATCTGGCATATCTTTCCTTTCTGAGCCGATGAATCTGCAAAATTCATCGACGGCTTGTTCACTATCGAGAGCATCGATTAAATCTGCAGCCCACCAATCATGGGAATATGCTGATGGAACCAAATTTTTGTTATTCTCCATGAACTCTCCGTAGCCTAAAACCAACTCGCCGTTATCCCAAATAGATGAGATTTGAGGACGGTCTTTGTTGAACGATTCTGAATCATTATACTGCTTGAATTCTCCATTTCGAAGAATGGCCCAAGGGCCCTCAGCAATGTCACAAGGTGTAATTGCACAAGCTTTACCAGGCCTCTCAATTTTCATTTGTGTTCCAACTGCGATGAAGTCGTCCATAGCAGACATCGAGGCTGCATTACAAGAACCTGCAGCAAGCCCAGAGGGACGTGCCCTTCCGTATCTAAGTCGAAAGCCCCCTGGTTCTAAAGGAGCACCAAAGACTGGTCTTCCAGCGATAATGTCCTTCATGAATTTGGAAATCACCGGAACCTTACGCGATGTAAAACCGCTACCCTCGCCTTCACTAGCCTTCTCTTTCCCTTTGTTTGCGAAGGCAGAAATAAAGTCCCAACCGGGAACCTTCAACCTCTCAGTATGCCTCTGAATCTTTGGAGCTTTCAGACACAAACCTTCTCCAATAACCAACAAGACACCACCGCGAATACGGGCTTCATCGATGTTTCTCACACGTCCGTATCCAGCGCATTCAATATCTTCAGTCGACTCTCCGTTAACCATAACCGGACATGCTCGAACAATGGTATCAACTTCTTCTGGAGGGGGCCTGTACTGCAAATTTCCGCGGTATAATCCGAATTCTTCCTTGACACGCTCTACTTCATCATCTGATGGCTTGTATGCATCAACATCTAACTCTCTGCGAATCATGTCCCCAATTAGTACTGCGAGGGCTTGCGCAGTTCCACCTGCAGCTCTGATTGGTCCTGCGAAGTGAATTGATAGGAACTGAGTTCCATCGAGGTTTGGTAGTAGCCTAACTTCGCTAATACCTTCTAACGGGGCGACAAGCACCGCTTCAGTCAGAATAGCAAGACCAACTCTCAACCCAACATCGATACTTTTCTGCAAGTCGTATCCGTTATCCCTGAATCGCTTTGCAACTATCGTAGCCATTTTGATAGAAGTCGTTTCACGGTCAAATTCCGCTAGCAGTTTTCTGATATCATCTGCAACTTCTGCGCCCTCTAGGTGTTCAATTAGCAGTTTTTCAGTCCTGCTCGCAAGGTCGGATGCTCTGGGGATTTCAACCTCAAGAGAGTGGTCGAAACCTTTCTTCCTAGCCACTTCAGCAATCTTGTATGCTTCATCAGTTCTCTCGTCAAGCCATTCTTCATATGATTGGATTTCCTTCTCCAAACGCTCAATGTCCAAACCCAACAGCGGGTCGTGAACATCCCTAGCGCCTTTCTGAATCATGGCTAACTATTGGCCCTCTTAGGCGGTGGCTCATAAGGGCTACCACAACCTTTGCAATCTTAGAGGGAAGGTTCATTCGCCTCAAACCAATGGCTTTGTACATGTCAGTTCCCTCAATGCTGCGTGAAGATGCTCGATGGATGCGCCTTGTTGATTTAGTTCGTGATTTAGCATTCCTTGACGGTGGAAATGACGAGGCGTTTACATTAGCAAGTGGGAGAACCTCAAGATGGTTCTTCGACATGAAACCGGTGATGATGAATCCAGAAGCAGGAAGATTGGTTGGAGAATTAATGAATGTTAGATGTGATGAAATTGGTGCAGATTTCGTCGGAGGCCTAGAACTCGGAGCTGTGCCCTTGGCGGCATTGGTTGTAGCAACAGATTTCACCTCCGACAGGCTTGGGTTCATGGTCAGAAAGCAAGCAAAAGGACGTGGGGGCAGGAAAACAAACAATCCTCCTGGAATAGAAGGTGCATCGATTGCAAACGGTGGACGCGTAATTATTCTCGAAGACGTTACAACAACCGGTGGCTCTGCAATTCAAGCGGTCAAGCGAATTGAAGAAGAAACCGATTGTGAGGTTGTTGCAGTAATCAGTATTCTGGATAGGGAAGAGGGCGGAAGAGAAGCGTTTGAAGATGCAGGAATACCATTCGAAAGTCTTCTAGTTCGGTCTGATATTTCTGGGTGAATAAATTGCAATTAATTCCTTCAGACGCAGATCTGAGTGGCCCCACAACCGTCGATTCAACAGCTCCAAAGGGGTTGTTTTTCCATTATGCAGACCAAGCGAAACCGCTTGCAACTCCGTGGCAAGTAGCAGTTGAGCGGGCGAAAATGGTGAGAAAGTGCAAACTGCCTGAAGGCCCCATTCTTGACCCAGCCTGCGGCAGCGGAATACAACTCGCAGCATATTGTGCAATGCTTAGCAGAAAAGGCGTGGGAATTGAAATGCATGAGCCAACTGCTCAAGCAGCGAACTCAAATTTACGGAGGGTTGCTGAACATGGATTCGGGGATAGTTTGTTAGAATCGTGGATTCAAGTCGGTGATGGGACAATTGGCGATACAAATCAAAAATTTGCGATGCTGCATCTCGACCCCGCTCGCCCTCGTAATTCTAGAACCCATAGTCTAGACGAGATGGCGCCGACACTACCTGATATTTTCACAGCATGGAAAGACAGTTTAATGGAGTTAGAAAGAGGCCCTGCAATTCTTCTAGACCTTTCTCCGAGGCTTGATTCAAGTCAACAATTGGAAGTAGAAGAAATCGTAGATTCGTTTTGGCCAAATATAGGAAAAACATGGGTCTGGACAAGCAGAGGAAGGGGCAGAGTCGACAGACTTTCATTATGGATTGGGCAGTTATCTTCACCAGACATTCCAAGGAGATTTGTGCGGATTCCACCAGATATCAAATCTAAACCATTGGTCATAGAGGGAGATTACTCTGAAGTTTCAGAACATCGACGACCACCGAGAAAAGGCGAATACGTCACAATCCTTGATGCCGCCCTTGTAGAATCAGGCTTGGCGCATGAATATCTCAGAGATATCATTGATGACGACTCGTTAACCTGGAGTATCACGAATGGTAGAAGACCTCAAATTCATCACTCGAGTCCAATAAATTTTGAAAATCAAAATCAAAAATTATTGGTCCAATCTACTGGCCGTATCGTTAAATTAGTTCACACCGATTTGTCAATGGATACTATTTCTCACCTCGTCGATGCATCTAGAGAATACGGCTTTGGAAAATTAACTCTCAGAATGACAGTAGATCCAAACCTTCAGCCTAAACTGCAGGGTAGCCTTGACAGGCAACTCGCATCAAAGGGGGGCCCGCACACCGGATTTGTTGCAAAACAGCCACACGATGCGATGTTACTTTTGTGTCTAGAATAACAATAGGCTTTTAGCACCACGAACAGGGGGTCTGAATAAGGCCGATTCGTGGCGCAGTATCGCGAATGGCCAATCGCGGTCTTGATATAGGGGTGGTTTGTCGCAAAGCCGCTCGACATCATGTTGTACGCGTTTTACAGGTGAAATGTAATGGCAAATGATCAGGACTTGGGAGACGACTTCTCCTACATGCTTCGAATGGCAGATACCGATATTGACGGTCTTAGGCCTCTAAGGACTGCACTAACCGCTGTCCGCGGTGTAGGCGACCGCACTGCAGCAAATATCTGCAACATAACCGGCTTCGATCCAAGTATGAAAGCTGGACACCTAGATGCTGCACAGCAAGAAACCCTACGTGAAGCAATCGAAAGTTACGCTCAGAACGTCCCACTATGGATGCTAAACCGCCAAAGAGACCTTGAAACCGGTGACGAACTTCACCTGTCCGGACAAGACCTCAAACTAACTCATGAAGACGATATCTCTCGTCTTCGTTCAATCAAGTGTTACCGTGGAGTCCGCCACGCTGGTGGTCACAAGGTGCGTGGACAGCGCGGCCGTTCTAACGGAAGATTCGGTCTGACTCTGGGAGTACAGCGCAAGAAGTGATAGGAGGAATCAGATATGGGACATCCAAAATTCGCACGACCAAAGTACGACACTCCTCCACACCCATGGAAGGCTGACAGAATCGAAGAAGAGCACGCAATCAAGGCTAACCACGGTCTAAAGAACATGACCGAAATTTGGAAGGCAAAGTCTGCACTTCGCCGTATTCGTGGCCAAGCGATGAAGTTGATTGGTAGAGTCGACACATCCGAAGGCCACTATGCTCGTGAGAAAGATGCCCTTCTTGCATCCCTAAATCGCAAGGGTCTAATCGCCACTGACGCGATTCTTGACGACATCCTTTCTCTAACTGCAGAAGACATTCTCAACCGCCGCTTGCAGGCTCAAGTTTACTACAAGGGCCTTGCATGTTCAATGAAGCAAGCAAGACAACTAGTAACCCACGGTCAAATCTGCATCGGCGACCAAAAGGTAACAATTCCATCATACCCTGTAACAAGAGACGAAGAGGAGCTAATCAGGTACCACCCTCGCTCTAAGCTGAATGATGAAAACCATGTCATCAGACAAACCATCTTGGGTGTTCGTGAATCTGCTGAATACGCAGAAGACGAAGTCGACCCAGAATTCACACAATCTGAAGCATCCAGCGTCAACGAGTCAGCTGAAGATGCTCCAAAAGCAGAAGACACAGTTTCAGGAGGCGGTGAATGATGCGCAAGGCAATCATCAACATCTTCTCAAGTTACAACAATGTCTTGATGACGGCAACCGATCTAACCGGTGCTGAAACAATCGCAACTTGCTCCGGTGGCCAAGTTGTCAAGTCCTCCAAGGACTCCGGTGGCCAATTCGCTGCAACAAGAGCAGCAGAAAGAATGGCAGACCAACTAAAGGAGAGAGAATTCACTCAAGTTATCGTAAAGTACCGCGCCCCTGGTGGAAACAAGTCCAACAACACAGGGCCTGGTGCTCAAGCAGCAATCAGAGCTCTAACCCGTGCGGGAGTAACCGTTACTCGAATCGAAGATGTAACACCAATCGCTCACGATGGTACAAAGAAGAAGGGTGGCCGCAGAGGCCGCCGTGTCTGATTAGAAGAGGTGTCAAAAATGAAGGCAGAAGTTGTAGATGGTTGGCCAAAGGACAACAAGATTAGAATCGTACTTTCCGATACTAACGCAGCCCAGGTAAATAGCCTACGCCGTGCTATCCTAGCGGATGTTCCAAAGATGGCAATCACAAAGGTAAGATTCGAACAAGGTGTAACCCAAGACAACAAGGGCGAAGTCATTGAATCAGTCAACGTATTGCCTGATGAAGTTCTAGCACACAGGCTTGCTATGGTTCCAGTTCCAACATTCCTAGAAGAGTTTGTCTTCCCTGAAGATGACCCAAACAACGAGAACCTTCCAGAAGACCAGTGGGGTTCACCATTGTCTCAGATTATCTATCACCTGTCAATTAGAGGACCTAACTCCGATTCAGCTGATGAAGTCAAGACTGTATATGCAGGAGACTTGAATGTACTTGGAGAAACCAAGCTGCAGATCAAGGAAGAGCACAGCAGAATTCCATTGACAATCTTGTCAAAGGGTCAGTATTTGGAACTCTACGCTTACGCAACCTTAGGTCGCGGTAGAGACCATGCAAAGTGGTGCCCTGCAGCAGCAGTAACTTTCCAACCAAGGCAAAAAGCAATACTTGCTAAGCCAAAGAAAGCAAGTGTCCTATTCGACCTAAATTTAACCTCAAAGTCCGGTCGTGAAATCAACTCCAAGTTGTTCACAAACAAGGAGTGCACTGATGTGGACTCGGTTCTTGACCTAGAAAGAGCACTACAGCAAGTTGGATACGGTACAGGCCGTGAAGATGACTTCGATAATGCAATTGTCATGGAAGATATCGAGGGAGAATACGTATTCTCATTCGAATCCGACGGTTCTATGCCGGCAGAAGAAATCTTCAACAGAGCTTGCGAAGAACTTGTCTCTCGCTTCGAGAAGATAACTGGCGAAATCGACGCAGCATTCGCTTGAAGTCAAAATCCATTACCGGATTTAGCGAACCATCATGACCTATGGCGCTCAGCATTGGTCCGATGAGTGAAGTCACAGTACATGTCGGTGGGCATGTGACACTTCTCTTTTCGGTCAACTCAAAACAACTTTTAGCTAGAAATCAGGGGTCTAGAGGAGCAGGATTCTGTCTAGAAGACGGAGTGTTATCAACTGTTAGAATCCTAAATGAAGGAACAGACAGAGTTTCTGTGAGCACCATGGATGGTGAACTATTTGCAGAAGGTAATGATCTGTATCATGAGTTACTGAAATCATTCAGGGATGTTTTCAATATCGAGTCTGCGGTTGAAATCGAAGTCGCACTGGAATTGCCAATTTCACAAGGATTTGGCATGTCTGCCGCGGGATTGTTAGCAACAAGTCTAGCGTTAGGAGAATTATTTGACAAAGGCGATGAAGGCCAGCTAGCTAGGCTTGCACATCGTATTGAAAGAAATATTTCTGGAGGCTTAGGAGATATTCTTGGGCTATGGGCGGGAGGCTGTGAATTGAGAATAACACCAGGCAGCCCTCCGATTCCTGGACAAGCTATAGGATTCAGCGCTGATACACCTGCTTTGCTAGTCTGGGACCCAAGAGGCAAGAAGCATACTTCAAGTTATATTGATGATCCTGAATGGCAAGTGAAGATAAGTAACGCCGGTGAAGCAGCAGTTGAGCGATTGAAGAAGTACGATTGGGATTCTTCAATATGGAATCGGTTACTGGATGAGGCAGATAATTTTGCAATGCAGTCTGGTTTACTCGAAGAATTGGAAAGAGCAAATCTGTTCAGTGTAGTGCTTGAGAATACAGATGATTCACTTAGCCCTCTTTTGTGTATGTTAGGAACTTCTTTGATAATCGTTCCAACTCAATTGGGAAATGAGCCAGATTACAGTGAGATAGCAGCAAAATTGCGTAGTTTGGGGCTCGGTGTAAGGGAAACTAGGATTCAGTAACCTGATTTAATGGTTCCAAATCCAGTGGTCCACAATCTAGGAGAACAGTACCCGGGATGTGTATATTTTCACAGAATCCGTGGCGGAAAACAAGTGCTCCTTGCCCCCAAGTATCTACGTACCTGCTAGCCTGTTTCACAATTTTCTTCCTTTGGAAATTGACATCAGCACCGTAGAAATGCTTTGCATCAATCCATGCGACTGGCTCTCCATTGATTTCAACATGGTCTAAGAATAGTAGATCTGGTGTATTCACCGGACGACCATGCTCCTTCATTTGCTCCTTGACCATTTCACCTTGTCTTCGAACACGGACGCCTTGATTTTCAAACCAGTCTGCTAGAATATCTTCGAAAACGTCCGCTCGATAGTGAGTTTCTGATTGGTCAACGTTGCTGACTCTATCGGCAGCTTCCGCTTCCTCGAACTCTTTTCTTTCTCTCTCTTTGAATTTTGATGGTGCTCTCAAGGTTTCCTTAATTCGTGATTTCGACCACCCCATTTCTTTGAGAATCAATCTGAAGATATTCATCGGCGGGAAATCAAATTTCTTTGACAGGTTAACTACTGTGGATCCCTCTCTGTAAAGCCTGTAGAGAGCTTTACCTCTCGCTTGTAATTGGCCGTGTGAGTAAACTGTTTTTTGTTGTAACATTGCACTCCGAAGTGAAAGTGCTTGGTCTAAGGTCATATCCAAATCGCCGACCATTTCTCCAATTTCGGCAACTCTTTCATCTGAAAGCCAACCAAACTCCCCTTTCCTTACCACCTTACTAGCGAGTATAGATTCAGTTTTGAGTGAAACAGGATTGTTCTCCCAATCAAAACTGAAGTGTCCGGGAGTTGGCGTATCCTCTGGAATTCCTATTGGTAATGGTGATTGATTGAATCTATTGTTAGCAGTTTGCTTCGCTGATTTATCAAATTCGGAATGCCTTGCAATCAACTCATTTTTCGGGGGGCCGCCGTGCGCTTTAGGCTTCTTTTTCGGTTTTCGTCGGCGATTGCTATTGCCGCTACCGCCTTTTGCTGCCATATTTGGATGCTAACGCCCACGTTCCATAGATACACCGGTTATTCAATCGACGACAAATCGGTTAGGAATTGCTCTGCTTGGTTTTTCATGAATCCATTAATCTGCTTTGAAAAAACAGCAAGCAATATCGAAACTTCACAACTTGCATGTACCTCAATACCACCATCTTCTTGGTAAAGAAAAGTGATTGAGATCATTAGATTTTTGAGTCCCTTAGCGATTGGTCGTTCATTGCGACTTTGTCCCTCTCCAACCAATTCGATTTCGCAGTAGTCATCTCCTTCTCTAATTGAATCGACTAACCACTTTGTTTCAATTAAACTGCCTTTTACCATTTGAAAAACCGCGAGATGGTCACCTTCATCCATAGATTCAGCCTTTGTTGCAAGCAAGTTCTTTGCATTGCTATTCCAATCCGGCCATTTGCTTGGGTTACGAAATGCTGCAAGTCCTTTTTGCACCTGCTGTGGAGGCATCGATTTTCTAGCAGTATGTGTGAAAACTTTGCCCATGGTTTACCTAAGCGGAGGCTAAGCATTGATATTTTGGACAAATCCATGATTTGAAGTGTATGATGTTGATGGGATTACATGCGTCGGGTACTCTCATTAGGGCTAGTTTCTCTGATGTTATTGTCGCTAATATCTTCCGTCGCCGGGGAAGATGAACCTTTAGGATGGGTCGAATCCGCTGGAGGTTTTGACGAAGATTACATCGCAGGCCACGTAGTTCTGAGTGATGGAAGTACGGTAGTTGCAGGAGATTTTACTACAGCGATTATGTTCAATGACACAGGCTTGGCATCTGTTGGAATTAGCGGCGATAAGGATGCCTTCATTGCTACGATGAACACGACTGGGAATTGGATAGGTGCAATGAATTTCGGCAGTTCAGGGGATGACGGAATAAACGCGATTACTCTACACCCATCAGGAGATATATTCGTGGTTGGATACTTTTGTTTTGGAACGGCTGGAGACGCCTGTGAAATGAATGTCTCATCATTTACACTAGTCAAAGAGGATGACAATGGCGAAGGCGATGCCTTTGTTGGGAGATTTTCAATCGTTAATGGTAATGCAACACCCATTTGGTTGCGAGCAATCTCTAACGACGCCGATTTGTCAGGATTCGATATTGAAGTGAGTCCAAACGGTGGTGTTACTGCGGGTGTATTCCACAGGGGTGATATTGAGATTGGCGATGATTTTATCCCAGGTTTAGATGGAACAAATCTTGGCATTTTACACTATGATGAAAATGGTGCTATACAGTGGACAAATGTCATTTCAAGCAAGGATAGTGTAGAAATGTTTGGAGGAATGTGTTATTCAGATGATGGTTTCTTGCACGTTGCAGGTAGTTTCTATGGCTCACTAGATTATGTTGATTCAGTGCAATCACAAGGCGGAACTGACATTTTCGTAGTTCAAATAGCCGGTGATGGTAATTTTACTTGGACATCTTATGCAAATGGAGATGGGGAAGACTGGGCGAATGATTGCGCTGTAGATAGCACTGGTACAGTGCACGTTGTCGGACAGATCGAAGACACCGTCGACTTTGGATTCATCAGTGCTACGTCCAACGGTTGGATCGACTTGTTCCATGCTACGATTTCCTCAGGAGGGGTTTGGGAAAGTGTAACCAACGCAGGTGGCCAAGGCTGGGAAAGCCTTGACAGATTGATTATCGATGAAAGAGATAATCTGATAGTTGCAGGGACATACACTTCCCAGTTTACCCTAGGGGTAGATCTACTCGTTGATCACGATTCAAACTGGGAAAAAAGGGACATCCTTGTTGCACAAATCAGCGATTTAGGGCAATGGGACTGGGCAATTTCTGCCGGAGGAGACGGTGACGACTCACCAAAATCTCTCTCTTTCAGTTTTGACGACTCACCAATTATTGGTATGCAAATCCAAGGAACAGCAAATATGGGACCATTTAGTGCTACATCTTCAGGATATAGCGATATAGCGCTTTGGAATTATGCTAGAGACCAAGATTCTGATGGCTTGATAGATGGACAAGACAACTGTCCAAGGGTTCCGAATCCCGACCAACTTGATACCGACGGTGACCTGTATGGTGACTCTTGCGACGATGACGATGATGGCGATTCGGTTGCGGATGACTGGGATGACTGTAGCCCTGGAGAAATGGATTGGATATCTTCTCCTTTCACAGACCATGACGGTGACGGTTGTAGAGACCTGACAGAAGACTTTGATGATGACGAAGATGGAATTTTCGATTACTATGATGTTTGCTCAAAAGGACCAGTTGGTTGGGTTTCAACCTTGGAAAACGATGAGAACCAAGACGGATGTGAAGACGTTGACTCTGACGGAGATGGCTATGTGGACCAGTTGGACAAGTGCCCTTCAATAATCGACGACCAAGCAGATTTGGACGGCGACGGAATCGGCGATGCCTGTGAAAATGACACAGATGGTGACGGAATTGATGACCTTGTTGACAATTGTCCGTTCGACGGTTTCGGTTGGGTAAGCGCTCACGATATCGACCACGACCAAGATGGTTGTAGAGACGCAGATAGAGATGCGGATGACGACGGAGATAACGTTCTAGATCTATCAGATGAATGTCCAACAGGAGAGATAAACTGGGATTCATCTTTCGACCATGATAACGACGGTTGTCATGATGATTATGAAGACACAGATGACGACTCGGATAGTATTGTTGACCCGGAGGACTCTTGCCCTAGAGGTTACATTGGATTAGCAGGAGTTGGGATGGACGTTGACCAAGACGGTTGTATAGATTCCACTGAAGATGATGATGACGATAACGATGGAGTTCTGGATGGAGATGACAAATGCCGGTACACTCCATCAGGATTGGAAGTAGATTCAGAGGGCTGTTCAGGTGTACAACTTGACGATGACGGAGACGGTGTTCACAATCTCAACGACTTGTGTCCAGCAACGCCGCCTGGAGATGTAGTATCTTCAACGGGATGCACTGTCAAGACTACTGAGGAAGGCAAATCTAGTGAAGATAATGAAGAGACTTCACTCCTAATTTGGTTCTTATTTGGCATTGCAGGAGTTTTGGTTGCAGTAGCAGCATACGTTACATTTAGGCCGGACCCGCCCAAGCCTAAATCCGTTCCAACAGTCGGTCAAAACTCCCCATCAACTGTAGACGATGGAAGGGGCCAAGGGGATAGCAGCACTGCTTCTTCCGACGTCAACCACTCCGGACTCGATGTCGATGTTGGAGAGTCCGAGATCGCTACAGATGAATCCTGATGCAGCCGATAGAATAGCTCCTTCGTTTAGGTTTCCACAGATCATGGTCTTCTCTTCATCGGACCATTTGAAAATTTGTGGCAGCATACGCTTCCCCCAGAAGCCCATAATTTCCCCTTTGTTATCAGGGTTGACAAATGGTAACTCTGCAAGATTGCCGGCAAATGCTTTGACGTTCCCTCCGGAATTTACGTGATTGATCGCAGCTATTGCGAGTTCTCTTTTCCACGGCCTTGAGGTGTGAACTGTAGCACTTTGCGGTTGTCCACCAATGTGCTTGAAAGCTACCTTGGCAACCTTTCTTGCCTGTTCTAAGAATGACCTAAGGTAAGTTTCAGCCTCCAGGGCCGATTTTTCATCCAAGGTTAATTCAGCAGGCTTGGTAAATATCCTTCCAGCAATGAGGTCATCATTGCCCATAATTTTCCACCAGTCTTCAGCTAGGTGGGGTGTTGCAACCGAAATCATATGGCACCATACATCGAGTATTTCTTTACCAATTTCTGGGTTTTCTCCACCTCTTCGCCTATACCAATTTAGGTCCTTGACGAGGTCGAAATGGCTAGCGTCTACAGCACCCCTCAGGTCGTAACAATCCATTGCATCTTGCCATTGATTGTACCTTTGTTTCAATCTTGCAATCATCCACACATCGATGTCACTTGCTTGTCCTTGCCAATTCAATATCGATTCAGGCATGCCATGAAGCTGCACCATTTGACGATAATTTGCTTCCAAAGCAGCATCGGACCAATCCATCCCAGCGGTTGGATTCGCAGCGAATAATATGAACAATCTTACAGTATCAGCACCATACTTCTCAATCATTTCTTCAGGAGATACAGTGTTTCCTAGGCTCTTGCTCATCTTTGCGCTTCTAATTGCGAGTGTTTCATCACAATGAGGACAATCTTGGTCTGAGTAGTCAACATGAAGGGTAATTCCACAGGAATTACACCAAGGTGCTGATTTGTTTACCATGCCCTGACAAAGCAGTTCGTTGAATGGTTCGTCAATATTGTGCAGACCAATGTCTCGTAGAGCCTTAGTCCAAAACCTTGCATAAATCAAATGCATTTGAGCGTGCTCTATTCCGCCGCAATAGAAATCCACATTCATCCAGTGGTTTGCAACATCAGGATTGAAAGGGACATCATTCTGTATGGAATCAGTGTATCTCAGGAAGTACCATGATGAATCTACGAATGTATCCATAGTATCAGTTTCCCTCTTTGCAGGAATGCCACATTTCGGGCAGTCAACATTACAGAAGGAATCGCTAGTCTCCAAGGGGTTTCCTTTGCCATCAAATATGACATCTCTTGGCAATTCAACAGGAAGTTGGTCCTCCGGAACCGGTACAGCCCCGCATGATGGACAGTGAATAATCGGTATTGGAGTTCCCCAATACCTTTGCCGGCTAATCAGCCATGGTCGAATTTTCCAGTTTACGGTTCCATTACCTTTGCCTTGTTGTTCTAGAGCTTGACAGACAGCGGTTTTTGCCTCATCACCATACAGGCCATCAAACCCTTCAAGACCAGAATTTACCATCCATCCTAAGTCACACTCGGCGGCATCCAATTCGTCATCAGGACTTGCCTCTTCATTCATGACAAGGACACGCTTGATTGGGATATCGTATTTCTTTGCGAAATCAAAATCTCTCTCGTCGTGACCAGGTACTGCCATTACAGCGCCGGTTCCATAAGATGCGATAACGAAATTACCAATCCAAATTGGAATCTTTTCACCGGTTAGGGGGTGGATTGCAAAAGATCCTGTAGGAACTCCCTTTTTCTTACCCATGTTTTTGATACGGTCAAATTCACTCATCGCAATAATTTCATCGTGAAGAGTTTTCCAATCGCTTTCATATTCGGTACCTAAAACTAGCTTTTCTGCTAATTCATGTTCGGGAGCGAGTGTAAGGAAAGTAACACCAAATAGCGTATCAGGTCTTGTTGTAAAAACTCTGATTTTGTCATCATGGCCCTCTATTCCAAATTCGATTTCAGCACCTTCAGATCTTCCAATCCAGTCTTGCTGTAGAGCCTTTACGTTCTCTGGGAAATTGATAGTTTCTAAACCATCTAGGAGTTCTTGTGCATATTCTGTAATATTGAGGAACCATTGACTCATTTCTTTTTGAATAACAGGTCCATTACATCTCCAACATCTTCCTGCCTTGACCTGTTCATTTGCTAGCACAGTATTGCATGATTCACACCAGTTTACCGGTGCAAATTCCTGATATGCTAGGCCCCTCTCGAGGAATTTTAGAAAGAACCATTGATTCCAACGATAGTATTGTGGGTCATGGCTTTTGACCATTCGTCTCCAATCGTATGAGAACCCCATTCGTTTAATTTGTTGAGTAATGGATGCCATGTTTCTTTCAGTGATATCGTGAGGATGACCACCTTCTGCAATCGCAGCATTTTCTGCAGGCATTCCGAATGAATCGAATCCCATCGGATACATTACATCGTACCCCATTAACCGCTTGTATCTTGCAACAGAATCTCCAATTGAATAATTTCTAACGTGTCCCATGTGCATCTTCCCGGAAGGGTAAGGGTACATTTCTAGGCAGTAAAATTTAGGATTTCCTTCTTTGAATTCAACGTTGAAGATCTCCGCATCGTCCCAGGCTTCTTGCCAAGACAACTCAGTATTTTGTGGAATGTAATCCGTCATCAAAACACCTCTTCGCCCCACGGGACGAACCTTCGACATAGGTAATGGCCTTGAAACCATCTGCGAATCATAACTCTGTAGTCTCAAGTAGGAAGATTGCCTCTTTAGTCAGACAGTATCTGTTCTTTAGCCCAGATTTTTGTTTCTGGACCAGACCGTATTTTTGCAGTGTTCTCAGATGATGGCTGACCAGTTGTTGAGATCTGTCCAATCTGTGTGCCAATTCAGCTTGTGTCGGGAACTTTTTCATTTGGCCATCGTCATCCAATAATCTCAGAATCTTACCTTGTAGGCTATTGGGGTCAGGTGATAGGGGGGGCATAGGGAGGTCTTGGTCTAAAACGCCAGGGTGTAGATTTGATGTGTATGGATAAAATCTGACCAATCTGCCATCTGCTCTTCTCCAAATCCTGCCTTCGTCTTCTAGAATCTTCAAGTGATGAGTAATCTGCCCGTTTGACATTTCCAGTGCCGCCATCAGTGCACGGAAGTGACAACCTGGGTTTGCGGTTAGGTACCCCATCAAACGCCCTCTCTGGTATCTCCCGTCACTGGTCTCACTTGTGCGGCCAACCAATCCGAGTAACCACAAACCAGCACTCGTAGCAGGAATTCTCCATGACTCATTAGTTGCAATACCTGCGACTAATAGGGATAGAATTCCAGTGCTTGCTACTGCAACTGTGATAGTTACAACAGCAGGACTGATTTGTTCCTCTGGTGATTCTACAGGGGTTTCTGTAACGATTATGGTTTCATCATCATCATCTTCGAATAACAATTCTTCTTTGTATACTTCTTGAATTGTAAATGACTGAGAAGCGAAATCAGAGCACTCCGGAGCAGGCTCTGAATTTTGAACTAAATATTCACCAGTTGTTCCAACTTTTGGTGACCAAGACACTAAACCTTGAGCCCCAGCCAGTGTGAGAATTCCTTCCTCTTGAGTGTTAAGCAACCAGCAAGTTCCCAAATCATTGGATGTAGCACTCCAAGTTCCAGAAATAATTCTAGAATCCAATTCTTCTATGACCTCTTCCGTAGTCTCTTGAGACTCGGATTCGATTTCTAATGGCCAAGAGAACGAAACTGTAGATTTGGTAATTGGTGCAGTTAGAGTTTCGAATACAACCGTAAATTCACCTTCTCCATGAGGAGACATGTCCATTTCAAACGTTTCTAATTCCATCGTCGTGAACTGAACTGTAATTGTTGAGTTGTAGTAGCATTGTGACAGGAAATTGTCTATCTCTTGTCCATTCTTGTAAAGCGTTGAGACAACTCCACACGAATTAAACCAAGTTAGTTCACTAGAGGTTGGGCTCGATATCTCCGGGGATATTGATAGCGCATCTTCACCGCTGAATTCAGCGTTAATTGAAATGGTGGAATCTATGCAGTAATCATCACGTTCCCTGAGAAGGTTGATCACTTCTGTTCCGTACAAATCGTGTTCAGGAATTTCCATAATTACAGTAAGTTCACCGGGTGTTACATGACATCCTGTCATGTCAATAAAACTCCAATCTGATTGTGAGAAGATACGGTCGGTTCCAGGCTGTATCGAGTATTCAACTTCGAGATTTGTACAATCTTTACCAAATCTTGAGTCCATCACTACAGAGCCGCTAGAATCAACGACCCAAATCTCACCCAGGCAACTGGTATCAAAATCCAGAGAGACATCGGAATCTCCGTTATTTTTCAATAGAATATCAGGGCTAAAGATTTCTAATTCTTCAAATTCCAAATCACCCGGTAATTGCAAATCTAGGGTCATTTCATCCAACTGGCCGCTGTTAACACCTTGATCAACATCTTCAATCGCAATGATTGTGATATCTTGGCGGAGTTGTGAATCTCCAATCGAAACCGAGAACGTATTTTCACCAGCACTTAGGTCCACTGGAATTTGTGCAATAGTCACAACTTCCAATCCTCTTAGCGAATTGGGCCCGCAGTCACCCTGTAATTTGCTATTGATGACAAGTGCACAGTTTTGGAGCTCTAGGTCTATCTTCTCATTGAGTGTATTTGCTAAACGGACTGTGAGAATACTCGGAGATGCTGCCGCATGTACTCCATCTCTCGAACTTGCAGTTAGAGTCATCTCTAACTCTTCAGGAATATCGAATGGGGTCTGAACGTGAATATCGACACTCGAAGACAGTCCTTCTCCTGCGATGTAATACTCCACAGTGTAATCTCCCGAGGGGACATATTCACCCTCTGAATTCCTAAGGTCCCAAGTTAGAGTATCCAAGGTGGATTCAGAATTAGCACCAATATCTAAGCCTCTGCTTTGTCCAAGACAGCTTGTTGTTCCGTCTATTACCAGTTGGCCCTCGCTCCATATTCGCAAAACTTCGTTGCATGATGGGTCTACAGTTATGCTTGTGGCATCTCCTTCATTGGAAATAATTCCCGAGACGAAGACAATATCTCCCGATGAATACCATCCCTTTTCTGAAGCATCGACAAGCACCGAATTCAAGGTTACATTTCCTTGATTAGCAAAGGCACTTGGAGCCATGGCTGCCAGAAGGCCAGCCAAAACAATAGCCAGCAACCGCTCTCTGCCCATGGTAAACCATGTACGTCATCCCTTAGAAGGGATGCGGTTCATCGGATTGGTGAGCGAAGATGGCCGAATGCATACTTGAAACAAAAAAAATGCTAGTTTATCAAGCGCAGTTGGGCGATTGGGACAATTTGAATCACCTACTTGTTTGTAAGAAAACCAAGAAAGCAGCAATTATTGACCCGTTTTTCGCAGATTACTGGTTGAACGTCTGTAATTCCAACGATTTTATGCTTGAGCAGGTTTGGTTAACACATTCACACTGGGACCATTCTAAAGGCGTAGAAGGGCTTCAAGACAGAGAGGTGTGGGTGCACACGGATGAATCAAAAAGAGGATGGGACGGCCCGTCAAATCGAATTTGGTCAAACAGTCCTTTTACATCAGTTGTGCATGCTCTGGGAGAATTAGAAATTGAGGCTCACTGCACACCCGGTCACACTCCTGGACATATGACTTTCATCGGCGAAGGCGTGGTTGTAAGTGGCGATTGTATGTTTCTCGGCCGTTGTGGAAGAACAGATCTTTTCGGTGGAGATGTTGATGCGCAGAGGAAATCCTTGATTCACTTACGAGAGCGATTATTGGATTTACCTGGCGATTGGTTGGTTCTTCCCGGGCATCAGTATCAATTGTCCGATGGTACAAATCCTACTTTCATCACAGTAGAGCAACTCCTTTCCGATAATGAAGCTCTGAATGCATTGGATGATGATGCAGCATGGAACAGCCTTGATTTCTTAGCATTCGACGATAGTCTTGCAGAAAAAGCGCGCAGAGAAAGGGCTAGAGCTCAGTAGTCCTAATCAGAATTCATCTAAACTCATCATGGTGGGAACGGATTCTTGCTGTGCTTGCTGCTGCTGCATTTGGTGTTGTTGCCACTGAGGGACTTCAGCAGGAGGCTGCCAACCCAATTCCATGGCCTTAGCAGTATCACCTTGAGCAACATAGTATTCTATCCATTCAAGCCTGCGTGCTTCTTCTTCTTGGAACATAGCACTAACTTTCATTTCTTCAGCACGATTGTATGCGGCTTTTCTTCGTCCGGCTTGCTTAGCAATCATTGCAACTGATATCACCGCTAGAAGGAATACCATGAGGCCCACTAGAACTAGAATTTCAGTACTTAGTGCGCCCTCATCATCACCATCCGCTCCTGCAACGAAATCAGAATCAAATTCGTTAGGAATTCCATCATCGTCATGGTCATCAAAGGAAGCACACTGCTCTTGGCCTCTGATTCCAGCACTGATTGAAGCATCATATGGACAAGGGTCAGTCTGGTCGGATACCCCGTCTTTATCACTGTCTGGACATCCAAAATAATCAATGTATGACTCACCATACTTTACATTACATTCATCCGGTTGCCATGACCCTAACTTTTGATTGTCACCATAGCCATCACCGTCGGTATCAGCCCATTGTGATCCTCTAAGCGGGAAAGCATCGGGTAGTCTACCTGTGTTATTGTCTCCAAATCCGTCACCGTCGGTGTCCGACCATTGACTTGGGTCGAGAGGGAATGCATCTCCCCACTGCTCTCTGATTGTAATTAGATTACCAACATCGGTTTCATCAGCGATTGTGCTGTTTACCCAGCCATAATTGTCGCCCCATCCATCTAGGTCAGTATCTTCCCACTGCAGTGGATCGTTGGGAAACATGTCATCTACATCTGCCCATGAATCGTTATCTGCATCAGGGCAGCCTTGTCTAGAATTATTTGTGCTAGTTCCATAATCATCTAGACATTCATCTCCATTTGGAACCGCTTGGTTGTCTCCCCAACCGTCACCGTCTTTGTCGGTTTGTTGATAGAAATCCTCTGGGAATGCATCGAATGGGTCGACAACTCCATCATTGTCTGAATCTGGACAACCTCTTGCAGCAGGTATTGTGGATTCTCCGTAAAGTTCCGGGCATTGGTCACCATTGTTTCCATCGGAGTTGTCTCCATAACCATCTCCGTCGAAGTCGCTCCACTGGGTTGGGTCGTTAGGGAAGAAATCACCGTTAGGAATGATTGGTCTGTCTCCGTAGCCATCTCCGTCACTATCTGCCCACTGGCTCGAATCATCGGGGAATGCATCAGCATTGTTTCCGTTTGGGTTGTCTCCGTAGTTGTCTCCATCCCTGTCTTCCCATTGCGTACCATCGGTTGGGAATGGATCTCCTGCATTTGACCATCCATCGCCATCAGCATCAGGACATCCTACTCTGTCAACCGAAGATGTTCCGTATTCTCCCGGGCACTCGTCTGGATTGTTTCCTGATGTGTTGTCACCAAAACCATCGCCATCGCTATCCCTCCATTGTGTAGGGTCGTCTGGGAATGCGTCAGCATCTCCTGTAGGGTGCGCTGGCCAATCGGGAGTTGCGTCTGACCAACCATCACCATCGGTGTCTTTGCATCCGATTCTATCTTCGGTGGAACTGCCCCATGTATTTGGGCAACCATCCGAAAGTGGAGTGTTGGGCTCATCACCAATCCAATCGCCATCTGAATCAGCCCATTGATATCTGAACAGAGGGAATTTGTCAACTTGAGTTGCAGCTGAATCATATAGTCCTGGCCAACTTTCATCCACATCAGATGTTGAAGGGTCGTCGACAGGTCTAATCGCAGTCCAGGATGCATTGTCGTAGTTATCTCCCCAGCCGTCACCATCTGTGTCATTCCACTGAGTTGGATTCATCGGGAATGCGTCTCCCCTTTGATTGATGTGAAGTTCAGTAAATTGTTGAACGTCGTAGTAATAATTGTCTCCTCGACCGTCCGAATCAGAGTCGGCCCACTGGTCTTTATCGGTTGGAAACACATCTCCTTCGTTTGAGTATCCGTCTCCATCGCCATCAGGGCATCCAAACCTATCTTGGTAACTGGTTCCATATGTATTTGGACAAGCGTCTCCTTGGAATGCTGGAAGAGGGTTATCGCCGTACCCATCACTGTCACTATCTTTCCATTGGGTTCCTTCATCAGGGAATGCGTCACTCTTTCCGTCGCCTTGGTCGGAAGTGTTCCATCCATCGTTATCTGGATCTAGGTCTGCGAACCAAATGTATAGCCCTTCATCATTGGTCCCGAATGCTTGGACAATTCTAGAGCCATCAGGGTCCCACGAAACTCCGTATGTTCGGCCGCAGTTGTTGTTTTGCGTGCCTTGACAATTGTTTGGTCTAGGTTGAAGAAGATTGTCTATTGAATTGCCAGTTGAAACTTCAAACACCTTCATTTTCGCACCATCGGCTTCGTAGTAACTTCCTCCGTAAACCACTTGCTTACCATCGGGTGAAAAATCAGTCGACAAACAGGAAGTTGTATGGGACCATGTCTTATGATTAGCCCAGTTTGCGGTATTGAACAATCTAAGTCTAGAACCACCTTGGCCTTGGGTGTATCCTTCACAAACAGATATTCTCTCTCCGTCGGGAGACCAAGCAACATCGTTTACAGAGCCCGCAGGGGTGCCAATTGTGTACGTAGTGGTCCACGTACTTGTTTCTACGATGTATGCTTCTCCGTTTCCACCTGCAACAAGATGCGTGTCGCTTGGTGCAAAGGCTACGCTGTAAAATCTGTCTTCCCCGGCAGGGTTTGCGTTGTTGATTACTGTACCATCAGTCGTATTGATTACTCTAACAACTCCGTTTGTTCCACCATTTCCAGACCTTCCGATGGCGATTGCTAGCATACTGCCGTCATTGGAAAATGCCAAATCGTTAACTTGATCTCCTCCTCCAACGTCTGCTGAAATATCACCGTGGACGTTGCTGAGGTTACTCGCCCAGTACATTTTCACAACATCTTGTGCATCCGTGGATACAGCGATGTACGTACCATCTCCTGACCATGCAACTTGGGTTGCATCGTCTGTGAATGCTTGCACGGATCTGATAATCACCCCAGTAGTGGAGTTTCTAATTCTTGCATATCCATTCTCATCGGATGAAACCATGAATTCTCCATCAGGAGAATGGTCGATGTCCCAATAGTCAAAGTTTGATGTCAAAGCAACATCTTTTGCGAAACTGGGGTTAACGGAGGTCCATCCATCGTTTACGTCGGAAGTTCCATCGCCATCTCTGTCTGGACAACCACTTCTGTCTACACTTGAATCTCCATAAGAGTAAGGACAGTCATCGCTCGAATCATCTATCCCGTCACCGTCTGAATCGGCAGCGCTTGCCATTGGCAGTACCAACATTCCTACCATTAAGGCGGCCATGAATAATGAGCGCCACCCAGTAAAAGCCATGAATCTCCGGTTGTTATTATAATAAAGGATTTACTGTCTCAATGCTCAAAAGACAAGTCATCCACCTTGGGATATAATTGAATGCAAATTCGTCTTGGGATTGTCATGACCGGAGACATTCCTAAAGTGAATGTGGCGGTCAAAGATAGAATTTTGTTGCATTTGTTGGAAGAGGACGAGCAAGCCGATCGCTACGTTGTAACTGCAGCATTAACAAGGCCGGGTATCGCAGAGGCTTGTGCTCAACATCCTCCAAACGTGAGTAGAGCAATGCGGACTTTATTGAGAAAAAGAATGGTCAGTGAACACTCTCGCTCGATTAGAGGAGATGACCGTAAGCAGAAAACGTGGCAACTCACAGATGACGGCAGAACTGAAGCTAGGAAGCGACTGTCTGATTTATCTAAACTGAAAGTACTCATTAGAGATGAATCGAATACACTATTGGAAGTAGAGGCAAGAGAGGCATCGGGTCGACTTCAAGCAGAACTTTCTGTTCTGCAGATACTCCTTCATGCTCAGCACGAGGGTGTACTAACATTTGGTGACATCAGATTTGGTTTGGTTAAGAAAAAATCCGAAGAAACAGACTTGCCGCCTCCTGGAAGACTGAAATTATTGGCCGGTGCACACGCTACGTACCACACCTCTCCTCCAAAAACAAGAACTGTTCATGGCCGAATTGATGCTTTTTCAGGTTTGGATGATTGGTTTGAATCTGGATCCCCCTGTATGGTAATTCACGGCATTGCAGGAATTGGAAAATCGACACTCGTGGCAAATTGGTTAGGAAATCACATGCATGAAGTGCCACATCTTTCGGTATGCTGGTATCCTTGTCAGCCCTGGGATAAGGCGGTTGGCTTAGCGGTTTCACTCTTACATAGATTTGGTGTTGACGACAAACACGACCCCTACCAATTGATGGAAACTTTACCGCTCACCCCTGGGGCAGAATTCAACGTAGATTCTTGGCGACGCAGGTTACTCGCATACCTCACGGATGCACAAGCTATCAGAGAGAGATTCTTAGGAGAATCAGGGGGCCCTCCACCTTACTGGTTGATCGTTTTAGATGATGTACACCATGTTACAACAGAAGCAAGGGACCTGCTAGGAGCGCTGCTAGATATCTCAAAGAAGGCACCCTTGAGGCTTGTATTTATCTCGAGGACAACGCTGAACGTATATGATAGAAGGGACGTCCATACTAGAGACCTTGTTCAGGAATTATCTCTTCAGGGCCTTTCAATCGACGAGATAACTGACTGGGTGGAAACCATGGATGGTGCACCTGCAGATCCAGAAGACGTACACAAGATGACAGGGGGGCATCCCTTGGCGCTGGAACTGCTAGAAATATACGGGCAGACAACACACGGCGATTGGCTGAAATTCTTGGATGAAGAAATCATAAATCACATGCCGCCAGAAGAGCACGAATTGCTTGCAACATTGGCAGTTGCAGAATCTCCAGTAAAATGGAGTAAACTATCTGCAGCGGTTAATTGGGAAGGAAACCCACCTGAGCGATTGTTGACTTACGGCCTTTTACTGGAGTTGGAGGAAGGTATGTGGTTACACGAGGCGTTAAGAGAAAGATTCCAAAGAGAAGTAGGGACTGCCTCTAAGAAACGAAAAGCGAGTCTGGAATAAATCAGAAATCGCTAGCGGACATCTGTTGGTTAAGCCAGTTTGTTAGGGCTGGCTTTGGAACCATTCCAGTTTGATTGGCCACCATCTTTCCGTTATGGAATAGGAATAGTGCTGGAATACCACGCACTCCAAGTTTTGCAGCATTCATTGAATCAGAGTCAGTGTTGACCTTAGCAATTGTGACTGGCATTTCTTCTGCAACTTGTTCCAAGATAGGGCCCAACGCTTTACATGGCCCACACCATGGAGCCCAGAAATCTACGAGAACCCATTCGTCTCCGTTAATTACACTATCAAATTCTGAATCTGTGACGGACATGACTTGGCCCATTATCTCACCAACCCTAGCGAATGTCGCCACTCCTAAGAGGGTTTGTACACCCCAATACTCATGTCTTGGCACCTATTCGCATGATTTGAGAGGGTATTGATGATAATCGCACCATCTGTTCTAACCGCCGACCTTGCCGATTTAGGAAACGCATGTAGCGAGGCAGTTGATGCAGGATTAGATTGGCTCCATTTGGACATAATGGATGGTAATTTTGTCCCGAATTTGACATTCGGGCCCCCAGTAATCGCCAAGTTGCGAAAGGCACTTGGCGATGGACCAACTTTTGATGCACATCTCATGATTGAGAATGCTGAAGATTCATTCCAGCAGTATATCGATGCAGGAGTAAACCACATATCTGTACATGTTGAAGCTGTCAAGCACCTCCACAGGTGTTTGACTGCAATCAGAGCGGCAGGGGCTACTGCGGGAGTAACTCTCAACCCGGGTACTCCGGTTGAAGCGGCTTTGGAAGTGCTATCAGAAATCGACCTAGTTTTGGTTATGAGCGTAAACCCAGGGTTTGGTGGGCAGTCATTTATTCCAACCGTGGAGAGTAAGATTAGAAGACTAAGGGAAGCGATTGATGCACAAGTTGCAGCGGGAGGTAGACCCGTTCAAATTCAAGTAGATGGTGGAGTAAAGGCCCACAATATTGCGATGCTTAGAGAGTGGGGAGTGACCAATTGTGTAGTAGGTTCGGGCCTGTTTAACGACAAAGCCAGCGTAGCAGACAACCTTTCAATTATTCACCAGGCTCTAGAGTGATATCGATGAAGATATTGCTGGTAACCCGGCTGTTTCCAATTCCGGAAAATGTGGCAAGAGGGACGTTTGTTAGCGACCATGCGGAATTGCTCAAGTCACTCGGTCATGAAGTCAAGGTTCTGAACGTTCTTCCACGCATGCTGAGAATGAATGAAGCTCGCCGCTCCACAATGGAAGGTGTTGCCAAAGCACCGAAATCATTCAATCATGGAGATTTTGAAGTCAAAGTTAAGCGCCATTGGGAATTTCCCGATTTTCCTTCCATAACAGCTTTCAGTGCATCAGGGATTTCGAATAAGTGGAAACCAGACTTGGTGATTTGTCATACATTGTGGCCAGCGGCATACGCAGCAAAATCGATTGCTAAGAAGCATTCAGTTCCTTGGATTGCAGTTGTTCATGGCCATGATTTTGATGTCGCACTAAACGACCATAGAGGAAAAAGAATCGCATTCCTTGCCCAATCAGCAGACCACTTGGTCGTAGTTTCCAATTCTTTGAAAAGGTACGATTCGATTACAATACCTTGTCATGTAAACGTGGATGATGAATGGCATAAACCGATGAAGAAATTCAAAGGTTTGTTTAGAAAATCTAAGATCGATATTTTGTTCCCAGCAGATCCGCGACGTCCGGAAAAAAATCACATCCTTGCTCTAAGAGTCGGTGAAGAATTGGAAACCCGTGGTTGGAAAGTCGGAATTACAACTTTGAAAAAGCAACCTCGTGCTATGGTTTGGGATAGGATGCTAGCCGCAGATGTATGTCTAATTACATCAACAAGAGAGTCAGGGCCTCTTGTTGCAAAGGAGGCAATTGTATGTGGTTGTCCAGTCGTGGCTGTTGACGTTGGCGATATGGGTGAATGGATGGAAGTTTACCCTCCTGAAGTGAGTGTATTAGCAGATGCCGTTGAAGCGCGTCTAGAGAATAGCCAAGACCTCACTCTTCCTCAAGACTTCCAATTTGAGAGCGTAAAAAATCAATGGGCAAAACTCATACAATCACTTTAATTTGATTTTTGTCAAACTTTGGGAATGGAAAAACTCATTGATAAAAACACCTCGTTGGGACTTAGTTTATACGTGTGGACAATGACAGCCAAACATGCAATTGAGCGAAGATGGCAACTATATGTGGAACGGAACAGAGTGGGTACCTGTCGAAGAACAGGCTCTTGCTCCGGCAGAAGAGGCGGAAACAGCACCACCTACTCCAGAGATTCCAACTCCGGCAGTAATGCCTCAAGAGACGGCAGTTCAACCAGTAAACACAGCACCTGCAATGATTGCTCCAGTGATAATCAAACCAGGAGCATCACCAAAACCAGCAATTAACATGGCAGCTGCGTTTAGCGTATTCAAATATGGAATCATAGCTCTTGCCGGCTGGTTTGTATCTATGATTTTGCTTTCTATCGTGTGGTACATGGCATTTGACATGGCGATTTCATCTGATTCTGCGACAACTGGAATGATCATTCTAGTTATAGCAACGCTAGTTACAATCATTGCCTATGGTCAGATGATTATCTATCCTGTGGGTAAAGCACTGAAGGATGGTAGAAGCGACGATGTTAGTTTCAGTTATGTTGATTCGTGGAAGACCTCAATCGCTGGATTCGTTGAATCTATCGTCGTAACTGCAGTTTTGGCCCTAATGATTGGAATTGGAATCGGTTACGAATTAAACGCCCTTTGGATACTTGGAGCCATTGGATACTTCTTCTTCATCATGGGATACGTCCCTTACATGGTAAGAAAAGCTGCAGAGATAATGCGCTGATTACATCTGTTCGAATCAACAGATGGTAGGAAGCCTTACTCTTCTTGAGTAATTGCGCCTTTTGTTCGTAAGTAGTCGAAGGATTTCTTTGCAGGCACGAATGTCAATAACCCGATTAGAGCGAGCAAGTTACCGATTGAGAGTAGGTAGCAAACAGCAACTGAGAATACTGCTAATCCGTCGCTAAGACGGTCTTCATCTCCACATAGCAATTTAGCGAATGATAGCATTATGCAGCAACCGATAACGCTAGCCCAAGCCGCTCCCATAACTCCGTAATGCGGAATTAGCACCCAACCAGAAATGCCTGCAGCCAGGACAACTAGGGCAATTAGTGTAGTAAATCTCCATGGGTTATGGCCCGCTTGAAGTGCGACATACCATGGCACTGCTAACAGTGTCATAGCCCAACCTGCGAGTAGGATATCGAAGACCTGTACCGCATCTGAATAATCTGAATCGAAGAATCTAGGAATTGAAAAAGAAACGATAGCATGACCTGCAATCAAACCAACAGGTAGCAGAACAATCGTCCAGTGGTGAGCAATCAGCATACGATTACTGAATTTTACAGGATCATCTCTCGCTTCACCGAGGTATGGTAGCAGTGCAGCCCGCATTGCTTGTGGTAGCATAATTCCAGCAATCCAAGCAAGTTGAGCAACATGGTACAGGCTAACATCTTCATAAGACGAGAGTCCTGCCAACAGGAACTTTTCGAGTCTTGTTACGTATGGTAAGATACCCAAAGTTACTGCAAACGGGAGAGCAGAAATTAGCAGCGTCCGCCTTGAATTCCACTCAGGTGGCAAATCGCCATTTTCGTCTTTTGCAAGCCTTTCTCCAATCCATAAAGTTCCAATTAGAGAAATAAAAACTCCAATTGCAAATCCACACGCATAAATTGTCGGAGAATCGTAATCATTTACTAAGAAAAGATAGTAGAATATTGTTGTAATTATGCGCTCAATTAATTTGAGAATAGACTCTATTCTTGCCTCACCCAAAGCTCTCATCATCGCTTTGTGTGGGTAGGACATAATGTGACCAAATGCAACTAAAGCACATGCCAGTAACAGCCCAGTTGGAACATCATCCCATATGGCACTAGAAACAATTGCACTACCGAGTAAGAAAGGAATAGCGATGAGCGCTTGTAGTTTGAGAACACGCCTCACCGCAATTTTGCTAGCACCAGGATTACGAGGTACATCTCTAGCGATGATTGTAGGAAGCCCGGCATCGATTAGAATGTACATTGTAGCAAATGCATCCAGAATAACCACAAGGAGCCCGTAATCAGACTGTAGTAGTGCCTTTGCTAGTATGACTTGCCCGATTAGGCCGAAGATGATAGCCAGACCATCAGAAGAGGCCAGCCACACGGTATCACGTGCTAATTTTGGCCTCCGCATATACTTGCGCAAAACGAATTAGGTTCTAAGAGAGACCCATAAATAGCACTCAATTCAGTGAGTCAAGGATTTTATCTACTAGGTTTTCCTTAGTATCAATCATCCATGGAGTGACGATTTTGGTATCCTTTTCCTGCTTTAATCGCTCTACTCCGCCGCCGCTAACGTTGAGTAGAATGCAGTCATCTTCGTCGACTTTTCCTTCTTCCTTTGCCTGAATCAATGATGCAAGCGCAACTTTTGCCGGCGTTAATACGTCTATTTCCTCAATTTCCTCTAGGATTTCACCAGCCTTAATTGCATCATCTTCCTCAACCGCATACGTTTCGCCATCGGTCGCTTCAAGAACATCATAGACTCCTCCAACAACGGAATAAGCCGGTGTTTCACTCAACAAATAATCAGAATAAACCTCTACATCTTCTTCAGGAAAATCCTCGGGCTTTAGTTTTCTAGAACCTCTTTGCCATGCGTTGTGGATTGGACAATGTTCGGGATTCTGAGATAGGTGAAGTTTAGCAACGTCTCCATCATAGTGTCCTGAATCGATTAGCCTCTCCATCATCTCGTATACTCCAATCGGGCCGGGGCCTCCTCCAACAGCCTGGAAATAATGATCCGGTAACTTACCAATTTTCTCATACGAATTCAAAATCAGAGAACCAATTCCGTCTCTTCTTGCGATATTGTGAGCGCCCCCTTCAAGTTGCCAGCCAGTTAATTTTTTACTCAATGTTTTTGCAACATCTTTGGCGTCTTGGTATGTTCCATCTTTAACAACAACTACCTTGACGCTGTCCATTTCCATTCCTTTTTGCACCCAAATTCTGTGGGCATGAATATCAGCTACAATGACGATAAGAGGGAAATTATCCTCTGCACAAAAGTGAGTGAACGCCCTTGCAGTATTTCCCGCAGATGCGCAAATCATTCCTTTGCAAGAATGGTCTTTCATTCTTTGAATTGTTGGGACTGCTTCCATATCTTTGAACGAACCAGTTGGACATAGTGCATCTTTTTCTGGCCAATAGCCGTGAAAGGCAACCCAAAGGTTCGACAATCCTAACCTTTCTCCTAATTCCTCAGCATGATAAGTAATCGTGCCAGCAACTTGCGAGCTTGTTTCTTCTGTGGGCAGCCAGTCGAAGTATCTCCAAACTCCCTTTTTATTCAGTGGCTCAAACTCTTTTTTGTACTCCGCTTGTATTAGTGCATCATCAGTGTAGTGCAGTGTGTAGTCGTCTTCGAATTCATCATTTGTTTTTAGACATTTAAGCGTATAATTTAGCATTTGGTAAGCACCGGAGTCTAGTTGACTCGCTTGTCCGTCCTACCATCCCTTGATATGTTGTTCGTACATATTCTATGCATGTTGCAAGTTTG
>CAXPMI010000012.1:0-6508 GCA_964218365.1 Candidatus Poseidoniaceae archaeon | reverse complement strand
ACTCCCCAAGCTGCATGCTTTCTAGCATCTCCTAGAACAGGTACCAGCCCAGGTCGTAAAGTTGCAAGGTGAACCAAATCCCTCAAGCAGCGTGGCGATAAGTCGACTGCGATTATTCTGCCACCTTTCTCATTCTCGGCTCCACACACTTGGTCATGAAGGTGAGAAATTGAGGTGCCGTGTCCTGCTCCGAGGTAGAGACAAGTGTCTCCCTCATTGGGCAATAATTCGTACTGAGTCTGTCTTGCCCTAGAAATTGCAGCACCAAGTTTTGAGCGAGTAGGGTCCCATCTGCGATATTCCACGCCTCTGAACCTTCGCAACGATTCACCATATTGCGAGTATTTTGGAACAGCATTCAGCGTCCATATGGCTCTGCCATCAAGCATGACTGCCCATGAGAGACGGCGTTTTTTTGCCATAAATTCACCTCTGTGGTGGTTTTGAATTCTCACTGCGAATTACTTCGACACGTGCTGCAACAGCATCAACCGCTTCTTGACTCCAGACTTCTCCACCGTACGCATCGCAGCGTGCAGCGATACTTGCCTTAGAAGCAACGGTTCTTGCGATCTTTCCTCTAACCCAACGAGGTGACCTTGAAATCCAAGGGTGCATGAATATATGACCGTGTTTTGGTGACGGGGCCCCCGTCTTCAGGTGATTGAAAAACGCCTTTTCTGCGCCTAAAATTTGCATAGTTCCTGCAGGTAATCTGGCAAGTCTTGCTCTTCCGTGTGCTTCAACACACAATCTAGCAGCTAGAATTGGACCTAGCAGTGCGGATAGAGACGGTAGGTGTGATGATGCTAATTCACGGACGACATTCTCCATTCTGTCTAGTCTTGCTTTGATTTCACTAACACTAGTTGCCCAGTCCTTCAGACTAGCCCATTCTGCATCTGTTGGTCCCTCTGGCGGCATACCAATGTCAAGTAATCCTGCTAACTGTGTAAGGTCTGAGGATTCTGTTACTTTTTTTGCTAGGCCAGTTCTGTCTCTCTCAAATCTAGCTTCAGGTAGGAAAAGACCGACCCATTCAACGAGCCTTCCTTCGATTGTAACGTATGATGCACGTAACTCGTCAGAGGCTTTGAGAATGTGCTCAAGCCTTCTATCAGGGTCTCCTGCAGCAGCATCAACGCCTCTTTTGGATAATAGAATAGCAGCCTTATCGAGGTATTCTAGAGCCTCAGTGCTCGGTAGTGGCCATTCAGCATCTGGTAAATTTTCATCTCCGTGAATTAGAGGTGTTGAATCTGGAAATCTTTCCAGTAGCCTCTCAGCCTCCGGGGTAAGTGCCTCATGAGCAATGATGTCCATTCTTGAGCAGACTGCATTAGTGTCATGCCAGCCATCCCACTCTTCGACATCCAGAATGTTGCCATCAGAGTCTGAAACAGCGGCGGCTCTCCAATCGTACCATAGCCACATATGGTTAGGCAAAAGTCCCCACTTGATGAAACAATTGCTCTTTTTATAGAACAAATGTTGATATAAGGTGTCTTCCGGTGTGTTCGTATGTTCTGCCCACAGTGCGGTACACTAGCATTCCCTACTCCATCTGGAGATATCAATTGTACAAATTACAAATGCGGATATCAGGGTCCAGCAAATCTGAAAGTCAAAGGTGCCGATGGGAAAGAGGTAGACCTCTCCCAGGTAACCTCCTCTTCCAAGGCAGAGACTCGTGTCTATGAGGTAATCAAGGATTCAGATGAGATGCGTGGTGTTCTAACAACAGGAGATTACATGTGTCCAAAGTGCGACTGCGTTGAAGTATTCTCATACCTTGAGCAAACACGCTCTTCTGATGAACCAGAAACCAGAATGTTGACCTGCAAAGAATGTGGCAATGGCTGGAGAGAATACTGAAGTGATATAATATGCAAATTCGAGTTTTACTCGCTTGTTTGCTGTTGTTATTCCCGGGCTGTTTTGGTGATGAAGAAGGTCCAGATTTCAATGGAAAGAATCTCAACAAAATGGATGTTTACAAGTTTACACTTAGTGATACAAACCAAACCGACTTCTCGCTTACAGACTTAGAGGGTCAAGTCGTTGTTTTGGCCTTTGTTTACACACGATGTGACGATGTTTGCTTGCTGATTGCAAACAATTTGAAGGTTGTAAAATCACAACTAACAGACGATGAGCTTGAGAAGGTATCTTTCGTATCCGTCACGATTGACTGGCGCCATGATTCACCTGAGATATTGGGCGATTGGGCAGACGAGATGGGACTTGATTGGCCACATTTAACAGATTGGAATTCTGACGAAATAAAGACCACCTACGAAGAGTATGATGTCGTGCCATACGACGATGAAACATACGAGGACATCCATCTACAACCAGTATACATATTGGACACAAATTTAGATGGAAGAGTCGTATGGAGTGAATATGATTGGCCGATTGACCTATTTGTAGAAGATTTGAGGACAGTTATCGATTTGGAGTGATAAAATGAGATTTAAGGCACTGATGCTGACTCTAATTCTAATGCTTCCAGGATGCCTTTCGCAGGACGAAGAGATTCGATTCAATGGCCGTGACCTTGGTGGAAATGACACTTACAAATTCACATTAGAAGATGCAGAAGGTCCGTTGTGGAGTTTAGAAGACCAAGAAGGCAAAGTCGTTGTTCTGGTATTCATTTTTACAAGGTGTGACAATACCTGCCCAGTGACAAGTCAAAACATCAAGGTGGTCAAAGATTCGCTGACTGATGATGAATTGGCAAAAACAAGCTTTGTTTCCATAACCGTTGATTGGAGACATGATTCTCCTGCAGTATTACGCAATTACACCGCAGATTTCGGATATGATTGGCCTCATCTAACCGGAGCAAAAGAGTACCTTGACCCAATTTACGAGAATTATGGCGTATATCCATATGAAGAGGGAGATGAATCTGAGGAAGGCTACACTGTAGCACACCCTTCACCGACTTACATTCTAGACACCGAAGGCCAGGGAAGAGTTGTTTGGTCAGACTACGACTTCCCTACAGACTTGTTCTTGGAAGACCTAAGAACAGTGATTGAGCACTACTGATTATTTCTGGCAAGATCGGCACCAAAAAGTCGAGCGGCCGCCTTGTACTAATCTCTCAATAACGCCACCGCAGTCACAGTCCTTGCCTTCCTTGTCGTAGACCTTGAATTGGTGAATGAAATAACCCAGTGTACCATCGACTCCGGCGAAGTCTCTCAGAGATGAACCACCGACTCTAATCGCTTCGGCTAGAATTTCTTTAATCTCTGCAACAAGCACGTCGCATTCCTTTTTCTTGACTTTATTAGAAATGCGAGTTGGTGATATTTTTGCACGATTCAATGCCTCACAAGCATAGATATTGCCGACACCAACGACCACCTTCTGGTCAAGTATGCTGATTTTGACAGCACTCTTCCTCTTTTGCAACTTCTCGTACAGGTCCTTACCAGTCCATTCTTCTAGCGGTTCAGGACCAAGGTGGTCGAGTAATTTGTGCGATGTTCCGCTGAAAATGTCGAGTACTCCGAACCTCCTAGGGTCGTTGTAAACCGACATACTGCCATCATCGAATAGAATCACAACGTGGTCATGCTTGCCTTCACAATCGCTAGCATCCAGAGTCCATTTACCACTCATTCCAAGGTGTGAAAGGAGTACGTCGCCATTGTCCAAGTCGATTAGCAGATACTTTGCTCGGCGCCGAATATCCTTCACAATACGTCCGGTTAGGCGCTCGGCAAGTCCTTCTGGGAATGGAAATCTGAGATTTTCACGGCGTAAATCAACGCCATCGATTCGCTTGCCAATCCAAGATCTAGCCAGTCCAGTTCGGACTGTCTCTACCTCGGGTAGTTCTGGCATGTCTTGCTCCAAAGGCAAGACCTCAATAGTATTGATTGTCAAAAAATAATAACTCAATCATCGTCAAATAGAATATGGAAGAGGTTGTTGAATCTGGAAAAGTCAAATTTCCAAAAGAGTGGTGCAGATTCCAACATCGACAATTAGCAACAAGGTACAACATTATTCCTAAAGAAGTCAAAGAAGCAAACTTCAGTTTTAGTCAACGAATGAGTCTATTATTCACACATTTCAGCATTAGATTCACAAGGAAAATGGTTGTTATTTTTGCAATAATTCTAGCGATAAATTTCATTTGGAAACAAATTGTTTCCCGCTTCAAAATAATTACGAATTATTTCCTAAATGAATTAGAATTCGTATTGTGGACAGCGATGTTCATAGCAATTTTCCTGAATCTCAGTTCTAAATTTATACAGAACCGAGTAGAAAATGGAGATTATCTATTCAACAAAAATCCAATTTTGGTAATTGGATGTACAACTTGTAACTGGTCAGGTATCTGCGAAGAGTCTGAAATTTGTAAGGATTGTAACTCGCTAGGAGTTAACATCGGAAATTGGTCTCAAGATACAATCATTCAGAATCTAAATGACAACCCAAGATGGGGAATGAAACCAAAAATCAAGGAATCAAACCAGTAATTTCCACGAGGACCAAATGGCTAATCCGAACATTAGCAAGCCGGTTATCCTATTCATGAACTTCTGATTGTTTTCAATTTTGGATAGCAGGGTTGAATTGGATAGAATCAGTGCAACTAGGACGTACCAGATTGTATCGATTGACATCCCAAGAACTGCAATGATCCATTTTGTATCACTTGACATCCCAGGTTCAAGGACAGAAGAGAGTACAGCAAGCATGAAAACAGCAATTTTGGGGTTCAAGAAGGCGATGAAAAATCCTTCAACAAATCCTTCTCTATTTCCACCTTCATGCTCTATTTTTTGTGACTGTGCGGTGTAAATTCCGTATCCAAGATAAATCAGGAATACTATCCCAATTACTTGCAGTATGGTGAATAGTGTTGGCAACTCGGTCATGATGGTAACGAGTCCAAACACTACAGCTGCAGCATAGAATCCGAATCCTATTCCATGACCTACTGCACAAGCCAAACCTCTGGCTCTGCCACCTATCATCGTGTTACGCAGAACAACTGCAAGAGATGGTCCTGGTGATGTTGCACCGAGAATGAACATCACGGCAGCAGCAGAGATTGCGGTTATGTCCACAACTCACCCAGTGTGGTCACAGACATGACCTTTGGCATGATTCAACTCATGTACGTCATCTTGTGTGCGCCCATTCGCTTTTCTGCTTCCATAGATGCTCGCATGAAGTGAGCTCTAACATTCACATTATCGAGAACTGTTACAGTCGCTTTGACTAGAGATTCTGCAGCACTAGATGTTTCGTAGACACTTTCACTTGCCATGGTTGGCAATCAACGTACTCCCAATTATATGTTTGGTTAATTGCGTCGCAGTGCCTCAAACTCGGAAAATTACTGAATCCTGAGGTTGAGTTCCGGATGTAGGAATTACTTCTTCCACAAGTGGTAATTTACGCTTTACAATACGGAAAGAAACTGGTGATTTTAGCCGCCGAGACACTCCTGCCATCGCCAAACGTCGCCTGGCCTTTTCTCGAGCGGCGACGACCTTTTTTGCACGTCTGCGAAGTTCACACAATCCAAAGAATTCTGCAACAGGTGCTTCTCTCCCTTCGCTACTTAGCCACCAGTGCTCGCTTTGTAGCGTCTTCTGGCGAATAGTGTCACCTGTAGTGAGATCGTATGCAGCGATTCCTGGCTTTTCGTGATTGTAAGCCGACGTGTCCATCGCTAGCCAAGAAGGTCTACCGTCTTCGAGTCGGATTTTTGATTGTGCAATTTCTCCAACTCGCTTGAATTTTGATGTTGGTGTGTGGCCGAATAGGATGCATCTCTTTTCATCGAGTGCTGCATCGTGTTTGAAGAAAGCTCTGCGTATCCACAGGAGGGTTTTCTCATCTTGATTATCTAGGTCCACTCTAGGGTGATATCCAGCATGAACAAGTCTCCAGTCATCGAGTACTATGTGGCTTGGTAGGTCAGCAAGCCAAGCACAGTCCTCTGCAAAGGTCAGTTTGGCTCGATGCAAGTCTCCCTTTGCTGCTACAATGTAAGAACCCCAGGTAGAAGCTCCACCTTTGGCCATCCAAACCGAATCTAGTTCGATATTTGTGGATTGTAGAGATTGTATTGCCATCTGTTCGTGATTGCCTTTGATAGCGATAATTTGTGGATGTTGGCGAACATACTCAACAACTCCTGCGGAATCTGGACCCCTATCTATCATGTCGCCCAGTAGTACAACTCTGTCTTCCTTCTGAAGATTCAATCTGTGCATGAGCGCCCTCAGGGTTCCAAGGTGCCCGTGTATATCTCCCACAACCCATACTTGGTTGCCTGCAACGATACGAGCCTGCAGGTCGGCTTCAGTGCCACGGTCGCGGACGGCCGGGGCACGACGGATGTCGTGTTTCAATCCCATGGATTTCCACCGGAGAGTATGGCTCTCTCCGGTTCCACCGCACCTATGACGGTATATTGTCTTCGGTAGATTTGCCTACTGAAAACACCGTTTTTGCTACCTTT
>CAXPMI010000011.1:0-26668 GCA_964218365.1 Candidatus Poseidoniaceae archaeon | reverse complement strand
CCCCATTCTGGGGTTCACCATGTCAATCTGTGAGCAGGAGGTGAAGAATGATGAGACTTAGTTTCAAAGAAATGAAGGATGCAATAGCAAAAATTGTTCCAAAAGACATCCAATATGATGTTGATTTGGAAGCCGGAGATATCTCCATTGTTACTCCAACCCCAGATGCGTTCGGAGGAGGAGATGGACTAGTTGGTAAAATCGCTAAGAAGATCAAGCGAAGAATTGTTTTAAGGCCTCATGAATCAATCATGAAAGGAGAGGCTGAAACAGAGGAATTTATCCGTGATCTAATCGAAGACGTCGCTGGAATCGACTCTATTTATTTCGATGCATGTTATTGTGAAGTAACTGTAATCTGCAACAACCCAGGTGAAGCTGTAGGAAGGAAAGGTGCCAACGTAAAAGCAATTCGTGATGAATGCGGTTGGCTTGTCAAATTTGAGAGAACACCTCCAATTTATTCCAAAACCATGCACGACATTAGAGGATATAGAGCGTCACACGCCAAGGAACGAAGGAAACTACTCAAGGACTTTGGATTGAATATTTACAGACCAAAAAGACCCGGCTCATTCTGGGTCAGAACCACAGCATTGGGTTCATACAGGGAAGTGGGTCGCGCATGTCACCTCGTTACTTCAAACGAAAGTAGAGTTATGATTGACGTCGGAGTAAACATCGCATCGGATACAGACCCGATGCCTTACTTTACTGCTCCAGAAGCATTACCAATGGAGAAGATGGATGCTGTCATTCTAACTCACGCCCACCTAGACCATGCTGGAATGTTACCAGTTCTATTCAGATATGGATACAGAGGACCCGTCTACTGTACTCCTCCAACTAGAGACATGATGTTATTGCTTCAGTCCGACTACCTCAAGGTCGGCGGTTCTGAAGGTAAGAGAGCGCCTTACGATATGGAAGACATACGAACTTGTATGAGACATGTTATCGATGTTGACTGGGGACAGACTGTCGATATCGCACCTGATATGAAATTGACATTCCACAACGCAGGACACATTCTTGGTTCATCATCCGTACACTTACACGTAGGTGACGGCAAGCACAACATTGTATTTTCAGGCGACCAAAAATATGAGAAATCATGGCTCTTTGATGCTGCTAACACAAGATTCCCAAGATGCGAGACACTGGTTATAGAATCAACTTACGGTGCATCCGGGGATTTCCAGCCGAGCAGAGAAGAGGCCACTCAAGAACTTCAGGACATTGTTAGCCGAACCATCAAACGTGGTGGGAAGTTGATATGTCCTGTTTTCGCAGTTGGTAGGTCACAAGAAGTGATGATAGCGATTGACGAGTTGTTCAGATCTGGTGCCGTCAAACCTGTACCTGTTTACCTCGATGGAATGATTCAAGAAGCTACAGCGATTCATTCCTCTCACCCAAATTATCTCACACAAGCACTCAGAAAGAGTCTATTGAAAGACGATGGAAATAATCCATTCACCAGTGAATGGTTCCGTCCAGTTCAAGGTAGAGAGATGCGTGAGTCGATTGTAATGGATGGAAGCCCTTGTATCGTCCTTGCAACTAGTGGGATGATGAATGGAGGTCCGGTAATGAATTACTTCCAAAACTGGGCACATGAGCCAAGAAACTCCCTTTGTTTTGTAGGTTACCAAGCCGAAGGAACACTCGGACGAAGACTTCAGAAAGGTTTCAGTGAAGTTCCAATGGTCATAAATGGGCAAACAGAGATTGTCAAAATCGGTTGCGAAATGGCAACAATCGACGGATTCAGTGGCCACTCCGACAGAAGGCAACTGCTAGAATTCATTGAGAATATGAGTCCAAGGCCAAAGAATGTAATTTGTCATCACGGCGACTACTTCAAATGCAACGAACTTGGAAGAACTCTGAGAGAGAAATTCAAGGTGAGAACATACGCTCCTCAAAATCTTGAAACAATCAGGTTATCTTGATTATTCGAAGAATCGTTCTACCAAGTGAGAGGTTTCATCCCTCTTCTCAGCAAGATTCGAAAGCCAATCAGTTGCCCTTTCGATGCACATCTGTTTCATTTCACCAGCGAGGATTTTTCCTGCTCTGTAGTCTTGGTTGATCTCTTCTAGGAATTTATCATCCTCTTCAAAGAAATACATCATGTATTGGTACGCAACATCCTTATCGGGGTCTCCACCTAATCTTCTGTGCTCTTCGATTGTTGCTTGACCGCCTGAAAATGATTTCTTGATTTTCTTTTCTGCTGTTGCTACATCATCAGACAAGAAGAGAGTAGTTTTGGGCCTAGAAGAGGACATCTTGTCACCAGTCATTCCAACTGCAAAGCGATGATATGTACTAGACGGGGCAAGGAGACCCATTCCTCCCATGCTTCGCTCAAGAGATAAAAGTGCCATTCTGATTGGACCTTTATCTCTAGAAGTAGCACTTGGTATGTTTACAGTACCATGCTTAGGGTTTGACATTATATCTGAATAACCAAGGTTTTGGATGGCAGAAACTATCTTGGAAAACACCTCTTTCTGTCTATCCTTGTTCACTCGGCCACTTGGCTCAACACCCATGATTGATGCATTGCCCTCTTGTATTGACACGCCTACTTGTAACCCCATTTTGGCATCGCTGACATTAAACCAATTTGTTTTGGATGCTAGTCCTCTGGTTAATCTGAGGTGTGGGTCTTGATCTATTCCAACAGGTACAACAATTGGCCTCAAGCCACCATATTCATCTAACTGAGGATGTAAAATGTCACCAGCTTGGATCAAAGGTGCTTGCACATGAGCAAGATTGGTCGAACCATCAAATCCGTATATCGCTTCTAATTCACTTAGGTTTGTTCTTTTACCCAACTGGAAACCTAATTTTTGAACAACACTTCTTTCAGATTGGAAATATACTGTGGTCTTTTCCGGGTCCAGGCCCAAAGCAGCATAGTTTGCCACATACTCCTCTGAAGCGATTTTCTTCCCTTCTGCTAAAGAAATACCTCTAGTTGCGGTCGATTCAAGGTCTGCAACTGCAATTGTAACGTCACCGCCTTGTTGCTGAAACCAATTTACCTGGTCTATGACCATCGAATGCCCGAGATGCATTCTACCGGATGGCATCAGACCAGTTAAAACTCCAAATGGGTCTCCTGATTTTTTTGCGCTCAAGACCACGTCAAGGTCTCTATGGGCAAAGACAACACCTCTGCGGTGCAATCTTGAGGGCGAATCTAAAGAAACTCCATCCATCGAAGACAGACCGAATTTTTCGATTATCCGGGAGTAATCTGTTGATTGAGATGAACCCCATGGATCGATGGTAACTTCGTCATCCATTAACATCACCGCTTTCGGCTTTAGGCATCAACTCTTCGGCTTTGGAATATGCCAAGGCATCTTTCTTTAGAACAAGCCAAATTCCCGAGACACTCAGAAGTAATACTCCAACACCAACATATGGTAGCCACTCAAGACCCTCTTCAAGACCTCTAGGAGTAAGTAACCACGTGAACTTCAGAAAATCGTGGTCATCAAACCTCTTTGACCAAAGGAAAAGATCGGTTGTGGAATGGCCTCCAATAGTCAAAGCCGATGTTTTGTTATTGAAGAATTGAGTTCTACCTGTGATATCGTATTCAACCTCTTCACTAAGATTGAATTCGACAGTGTTGCCTGCCAGTACACTGATGTATAGAATTGAACCTTCTTGTCTCCAACCTTCCTTGGTGTTCCTGTCATCAACTTCCAAAGGAGGCAAACTCGAATCTAAGACGGTTGCACCTGAGATATTTGCTATCCAAGTTATTGGAACGTTCCATGCATTTGTTGCAGACCTACATGCAACGGAGTCGATTGACTCAAAGAGAAGAATTGTATTCTCTAGTGAATGATTGAAACTGTTACACCTTTCTACAGCCCAGTATGAGTATGCTTCACCCCAAGTAGTGAACCAAGTATCATCCCTTTGAGATAACATCTCGACTACTTCAGAGTCGTGTCTAACCGTGGCATCATAAATCCTGCCAATCCAGTACATATTTACAAGGCCGCCAGAATCAAGTTCTGACTCTAGCAAAGAAATTTCTGCAATTCCCTTCTCTAGCGAACCTCCTCTTCTTCCCAAGTCGAACCAATCATATTCACGTTCAGGGACGTTTTGTGCGCTATGCCAAGCAGTTGCAGATTGACCAGTTTCATCACCGTGTACGCTGAATCCTTGGTTGGAAATAACCGTGTGTTGAGCAGCTGTCAAATCACTAGGAGTGTAGGTGGAAATTGGACTGCTGCCCCACTTCGAGGCATCGATTCTATCCTCAACATATTCACGACATTCCAAAGCAACCGCTCCAGGGTCAGCCTTCCAGGCTAAATTTGGCATGCCGTAGCATCCGAATTCATCACCTTTCTCTAGGCGCTCTTCGCCAATGGTTGCGAGCCATCCGTCCTCTTCCCATTGAACGTCTGCAAGTACTGATGGTGCTAAAGTTGCGGATAGCAACATCGCCAGTACGAGCAGACGCATGTGGTGGTGCCTGTGTAGGGCGCATTTCAGCATTACCTCATTCTGATATTAGGCAACCATCAAAGGTTAGTAGTTTCAGGAAGTAGTCAATGAGCGACCTCAAAGAGGCGTGGATGGCTCTGGAAAGCCACTGGAGAATCACTCCAAAAGATGCAAGGATTACCGGTGATGCATCTTATGGGTTCATGCGATGGACATTGGCTCCATTTTTCCGTATGATCCTAAGAGTGAAAATCAGAGGAATAGGAAATGTTCCAAAATCAGGTCCAACGATTCTTGCTGCTAATCACCTTTCACATGTTGACCCTTTGGTTGTAATCCTTGCGTCTAGAAGGAGAACACATTATCTTGCAAAGGATGGACATTTCCGCAATATAGCTCTGAGAACTTTCATGAGGGCAACGGGACAAATCGAAACAAATAGAGAAACAGGTGGTGCTGATGCATTATCTAGTGCAGCTGTCGTCTTACACGCAAACAGAGCATTGGGTATTTTCCCAGAAGGTACCCGCTCAAAGAAGACCGAGCCGCCATTCTTGTTGCCGGGGAAAACAGGAATAGCTAGACTAGCTGCATCATATCCCGATGTTCCAGTTGTTCCAATTGGCCTCACTGGAACAAGAGAATTCATGACTCCTAACAAGCATAAGTTGCCTCGCCTTTGGAGGAGGGTTGGCATCTCTTATGGAAAGCCCATAACTTGGTGGGATTGGTTGGAGAAAAGAACCTCTGTTGAAGACTTGCAAGCACTTGCTCACAAAGAAGACCACGAGGTTAAATCATCCCTTGCAGGGATGTTTCGTGAATTCACCGATGAATTCATGGAGAGAATCAAAGGCCAAGGTGCTCCGTGAAAATCCTCAAAGGCCTTCATACCGGGTCATCAGTCAATGCAGGAGTATCTCGACTTGATGCAGCGTATCCTTGACGAGGGTGAAGAGAAAGGAGATAGGACTGGCACAGGTACATTGTCCGTATTTGGACATCAAATGCGATTTGATTTGTCCAAGGGATTTCCAATGGTTACTACTAAGAAATTGCACCTGAAATCTATCGTTCATGAACTGCTTTGGTTCCTAGCAGGAGATACAAATATCGCCTATCTCCAAGAAAACGGAGTAAGAATTTGGAATGAATGGGCTGATGAAAATGGTGACTTAGGACCTGTTTATGGCAAGCAATGGCGAAAATGGGAAACTAAAGACGGGAAGGTAATCGACCAAGTTCAGCAGGCCATCGAGATGATCAAGTCTAATCCTAATTCAAGGAGAATAATCGTGAGTGCTTGGAACGTTGGAGAGCTCGAAGAAATGGCCCTAATGCCTTGTCATGCATTCTTCCAATTCCACGTAGCCAATGGCAAGCTCAACTGCCAATTGTACCAAAGAAGTGCAGATGTGTTCTTGGGTGTACCATTCAATATCGCATCCTATGCATTACTTACCCACATGATGGCACAGGTTTGCGGATTGGAACCGGGAACATTTGTCCACACACTCGGAGATGCACATCTTTACATGAATCATCTTGAGCAAGCAAAATTACAACTCACGAGAACTCCTATTGAGCCTCTTCCTCAACTCAAATTAAATCCAGACATTACTAACATTGACGAATTCGCCTACGAAGATATTGAAGTCCTTGGATACGAGCATCATCCTCACATAAAGGCCCCAATCGCAGTGTGATAATATGCTGGGAATGATTGTTGCCTGTGACAGAAATGGGGCCATCGGCAAGGATGGCAACTTACCATGGCGACAGTCAACCGACTTGCAACACTTCAAACGAATCACCATGGATTCAACCATCATCATGGGTAGGAAAACCTGGGATTCATTGCCAGGAGTTTTACCAGGCAGAAGGCATGTCGTCCTATCAAGAGGCGAAGTCGAAGGTGTGGAGGTCGTATCATTTGACCAAGCAATGGAGATGGAGGGATGGATCATCGGAGGTGGCCAAATTTACGAACTATTCCTCCCTCATGTAAGCCAGTTACATCGAACTATTATCGACACCCGAGTAGATTGTGCTGACACATATTTCCCAGATATCACCGGCATGGGATTCAAATTAAGTGAAGAGAAACACGTTCCTGCAGGCGAAAAAGACCAACATGACATGGTTTTCCAGCATTGGGTTAAAGAATAATTACAGAGCATTACATTCAATTCCTAGTGGTTAATGTAGTAAGATAGTTTCAAGTATCTGTTGAAAAGCCAACGGTACATGAGCACAGGCCTCGTAATTGGTATAATCGCTGGTGTAGTAGTCCTCATTGTGATGATTTGGTTTATCAGCACATGGAACAGACTAGTACGCCTGGAAGAAAACGTAAACAAATCATGGGCAGATATCGATGTTCTACTAAAGCAAAGATACGACATGATTCCAAACCTAGTGAACACCGTGAAGGGATACGCATCCCACGAAAGAGAAATCTTCGAACAATTCGCACTAGCTCGCCAAACCGCTGCAGGTTGCCTAGCAAGTGGCGACGTCAAAGGTCTCGGTGCTGCAGAAGGGACTATTGCTTCACTGATGCCAAGGATTAACATGGTAGCTGAGCAATACCCGGAACTGAAGGCAGATACTTCCTTCGTTAACTTGCAAAAAGAACTTGTTTCAATTGAGAACCAAGTTTCCGACCGCAGAGAATTCTACAACGCAAGCGCTACCAACTGGAACGCTGCAATTCAAATGATTCCAACAAGCATCGTCGCTGGAATGAAGGGTGCAATGCGCAGAGATCTGTTCGAAGTAACAGACCCTGTACAGAGAGAAGCCGTTCAGGTTCAATTCTGATCACGACGCCACGTCGCACCCGAAATAAATCGGGTGAAGGTTTATCTCCGATTTTGAGATGTTGGCCACATGGTAGAGGTTACCTGTCCCCACTGCTCGGAAGACCTTGAACTCCCAGATGATGCATTTGGGGATTTTGAGTGCCCAATGTGCGAAGGAGAATTCGTATGGGGACAGCAACCTGTTCAGGTTGTTTACAACTTACCAAAAGAAAAGGGAATAACAAAAGTTATTCTGAATATTGTCGCACTTTGGACTGGTTTTGGTTTACTCGCAACGGTCGGATTCGTTGTTGGATTGATAGCAGCATTTTACTTTCTTGCATTAATCCTTGGTGGTTTAGCAAACTAAATTCATTCAGCGAAGCGTAGCAATACCTTACCAATATTCTTCGCATCATGGATGTGTTGGTGTGCTTTCGCTACATCTTTGGCATCAAAAATTGAGTCGATCACTGGTTTGAGATGACCTTCTTTCACACCTTCCATTATTCTGTAGAGTTGCTGTGCCATCGCTTCTTCGTCTTTCCATGTCCCCATGTGGACACCGAATACTCCCCTATTCCTTGTCATAAGGCGTAAAGCATCGAATTTTGGAGTCTTTCTCAATGCAAAGAACGCTTTCAATAGAGAACGTTTTGATGTTGGAGCTGCTGAGGAAAGACCGTAAGTGTACAACTTACCACCTTCGGCAAGACAACCTATACTTCTTGTTAGATTGTCCCCCCCAATCGGGTCTAGTATATGGTCGACTCCTCTTCCATCAGTTGCTTCTTTCACAATTTTTGTGAAATCTTCGTTATGTCTATCGATTGGTATTCCACCAAACGATTTGATAATGTCAGATTTGTGTCCCGAAGCAGTCGCCCAGACTTGCTCTATACCTGCCCATTGGCATAATTGGAGTGCTGCTGTCCCAACCCCTCCGGCTCCACCGTGAATCAAAACAGTCTCACCTTTCTTGAGATGACCCAAGTAATGCAACATGTGGTGTGCCGTTAGGTAGGTTACTGGCATAGCTGCAGCTTCATCCAGACCCATTTCATCAGGGATTGGAATTACTCTTGATACCTTGACTGCAACATGACTGCATTGACCACCTGTCGGCATCGCTGCAACAATTCTCTGACCAACTTCAAACTCGGTTACACCCGCTCCAAGAGAATGAATTACACCACTGACTTCATATCCAGGAGTAAATGGAAATGGAGGTCTTGGTTGATACAGGCCAAGTCTCATCAGCGTATCTGCGAAATTGATTCCTGCATAATGAACCTGAACACAGACTTCCCCTTCCTTGGGAACTGGCATTTCTATGTCCTGTATTTTGAGAACAGAGGGTGAGCCCGCTTTGGTGATTGAAACGCAATATGCCATGATGCTGCTAAAGCGACTATTGTTTCAATGCTTGCCTTAACCAAGCAATTTCTATTGTTCATCAGGATTGTATTCAGTAACGCGTATCCCAAGGCGGCCTTTTCTTGCAGGCCTCTGCATGATTTTGTCATACTTTGATTCAAAGGCTGATTTTAGATCTATTTTCATCGCAAGCGAGTGACCCATTAACAAAATCAAAACATCTGCCATCTCTTCCGCGCACTCTTCGATTGGCTTACCTTTGGTGACTGCTGCTGCTAACTCACCTAATTCCTCTACAGTAAGGGCAATTCTGTAACCCATGTCATGACCATTGTTTCCTGCGAAATCGTGTTTGTGATGGAAAGCTGCGACTTTTCGCATCATTTTACTCCATTCATCATCTTCTTGGCTAGCTAGCCAATCCTCAACACCTCGGCTCATGGGTGTTGTTTTGTCGCTAGAGAATTAGTCATTGCGTGAACGCCTTGATGCACTCAATCACAGGTCCAAGTTTAGATTCCGCTGTTGAGGACACTTCTTCATGATTCAAATCCTTACTTGAATCACCAGGTTCTCGACCTGCTGCCCAATTACTTGATACGATAATCGCTGCATATGGGATTTTCAATTCAGCGGCCAACTTACATTCCCTAGGCATAGTCATTCCAACTACTTCCCCGCCTAGTTTCTCTATCGCATCGATTTCTGCCTTAGTCTCAAAATGTGGACCGTGTGCTAACCAATATGTTCTGCTCAATTTTAACCCAGGTTGTAACTTTGACAAAACTGAATCCAGTTTCTCATTCATTCCTGGATCGAATGGCTTAGTCATTGAAGTGAACTTAGCATCATCATTTGAGAATGTAGATTCAACACCTGTGAAGTCAATGTACTGATGAGCGTACCCAACTGAGCCGGGAGGGAAGTCTTGTGGAATTGTTCCTACGGAGCATATTGCTAGAATCGATTCTACACCCGCATTCGCTAAAGCCATAATGTTTGCATGATGATTTATCGAATGAGGAGGAGTAGTGCCTTCTCCGTGATGTCTTTCTACGAAAAATAGTTCATTATCTCCGCTTTTGACACAGAGTAATGGTACACTCCCGTATTTGGTTTCCACAACTATCTCATCACTCCTGGTGACATCTAACTCACTAGTTGCAAGGCTAGTCATAGCCGTGCCGCCAATGAGGCCTAGGCGCATCATCTTTCAACTCACTCAAGGAGGCGAGCGACGATATCAGCCTTGGTTCCAGAAGTTGCAACTCCTGCAGCCTTTGCCTTCTCAACCAACTCATCCTTCTTCAGTTTCATTAGTGAAGCCTCGGTTTCAGCCGACTCTTCTTCAGCAACTTCTTCGACTTCTTCAGGTTCTGCAACTGCTTCTACCTCTTCTTCTGAAGGTGCTTCAACGACTTCTTCTTTCTCAGAGATTGACTCCATTGCTTCTGCTGCTGCTAGTAGACCAGCTTCTTCACCGTCATCTGCATCATCTTCTTCTGCTGCTGCTAGTGCTGCAGCTTTCTTTGCCTTGAGTTCAGCTTCTTGGCGAGACTCTTCAGCATGGATTTCATCCAAGGTTGGTCCCTTTTCAGTAATTACACCAGACTGCAATAATTGGCTCTTGCGGATTACAACATTTCTGCAAGGGTAGATTGCCTTTACTGCGTTTCTGATCTCTGTTTCTAGGTCGCCTCCGAGCATTGCCTCTTGTAACTTAGCATAAGTTGACTTTGCTGCAAAAGAACGAATGATTTCAGCGGACTTAGCACGCATTGCTTGCTTGACTGATGTTTGACATCTTCTCTCTGTAATCATTAGTGGCTTCATTCTAACTAGGAAACCATCTGTAGTAACAACATCGACTACGTCGTCGATTTTTCCTCTGTATCTTCTAATTTGACGACGTGTGTGGTCAGATTGATGTGCGTGTCCAACGAAGGTAGTTAGTGCGTCTTGACCAACCACTTCAGTAACTCTGAACCTTAGGAGGACGTGCATCTTCGTGAAGTCGCCACTGAATTCTTGCTGTGTCATTTCGTAGACACGGCCCATGATGTGCTCATCAGTCTCACCGAGAGTTTCTCCTATTCGCTTGAAGTTCCATGGATGTCGTGGTGCACGGATTGTGAACCATCTCTTGTTCTTCCACTTGTCACGCTGCTTACGTGCTGCTGCACGTGCCTTTGCACTCATCTTCTTCGCCATTTCGGATCAACTCTCAGATTGCGGGGGCTACCCCACTTGCAGCCCTCCGACAAACATGGCCTATATGAAGGGAATAGATGCTTACTAAACGCCTATTGAAGCGCAATCACCAGCCACGCTGGTCTAGACGAACCTCGAGTGTTTCTAGTTCATCTCCACGCATAGGTGCTCCTCCCATCATACCCATGGCTTCAGCAACCTTGTCTGGGTCATCGTAGTGAGCTGTCGCTAGAACGATTGCATCCGCCATAGTTTTGGGATCCTCGGACTTGAAAATACCAGAACCAACGAAAATACCGTCAACTCCCATCTGCATCATCAATGAAGCATCTGCAGGTGTAGCGATTCCGCCTGCACAGAATGTGACAACTGGTAGTCTACCTAATTCAGCAACTTCAACCAAGATATCTCTGATTCCACCGTGCATTTCATCATCGATTGCACCAAATGGTGTAATATTGGAGGTCCCTGGTAAATCACTTGAATTTGCTAGAACCCTGTACCTGTCCATAATTATGTTTGCAGCCTCATCTAAGCCTTTTTCATCGAGAGTTTGTATCTGTCTGATTTCTTGGTCGATTAGCCTAGCGTGTGTAACCGCTGCAACGACGTTGCCAGTTCCGGCTTCACCTTTTGTGCGAATCATTGCAGCTCCTTCGTAAATTCTTCTGACAGCTTCTCCTAGACCTGTTGCACCACAAACAAATGGAATGTCATGAGCATTCTTGTTGATGTGGAAGTAAGGGTCAGCAGGGGTAAGTACCTCTGATTCATCTACCATGTCTACACCAAGTGCTTGCAAAACTTGAGTTTCGGCTTCATGGCCGATTCTAGATTTTGCCATTACAGGAATGGAAGTGCATTCAATGATACCTGTAATCATGTCCGGATGTGAAGTTCTCGCAACTCCACCTGCTTTCCTGATATCTGCAGGAACTCTTTCCAAAGCCATGACAGAGACTGCTCCAGCGTCTTCTGCGACAGCAGACTGTTCTGGTGTGACGACGTCCATGATTACGCCGCCTTTCAGCATTGAAGCAAAACCACGCTTCAAAAGGTCGTCAGCGTGGCGAAGAGATTTCACATCGGCATTATTATTCATGGCCATCATCCCTTGCGTGGGACATTTCATTCATGAAGATATGTTATGCTTCACGGAATTAGTCGCCTAGGACTGGAGTGTCTCCAGTTGCGATTTCAGCATCGACTGATTCGGATTCGTTCCTTTCAATCCACGCTTCTTCGTCATCTGGGACATCGGTATCAGCAAAAATTGCATCGACTGGACATTCAGGTACACAGGCACCACAATCAATGCACTCATCAGGGTCAATGATTAGGTAAGTATCTGCTTCTCTGAATGCTTCAACAGGACAAACTGCAACACATTCCTGATATTTGTGGTCAACACAAGCCGAGGTTACTACGTGGGTCATGGGAATCTCTCCACGCAGCGCTCAAAGTTGTAGGATATAATGCCTTGCTAAGAGCCTAGAATTTTAGGGCAGCCTAATTCAGTGCTGCGGTTTTGGCATTCTCAATCGTTTCGATTGCTACATCCATAGCCTCTCTCCCCGGATATACCTCTAATTTGGCTTTGCCTTTCACGGTCGGCCTCTCGCCAGGAGAGGTTAGAGTCAATTTCCCTGCAAGTAGGTCCAACAAGTCTAGGCGAATGTGAATTACATTATTTTCATCAAGCCTATTTGTTAGTTCGGACTTCAATGATTCTAGGACTTCAATTCCCAATAGCGAAAGGGATTTTGTTGCCTTGCCTCTTCTCTTTATTTCGGCACTTATTAGATGAATAGGAGAGCCGTGATATGAGTTCATTCTCTCAATCGAAACTGCTTCATCATCACCAACTAGCCACCCAAGTGCTGCAGCGTGGATATACTCATCCTCAAGGCCGCTAGCGGTAGATTGCCAAGACACGTGGTGAACGCCCATGCATGTCCCAACAGTTCAGAGGTGATGATTATTTTCAATCAAGCGGGTGGTCAACACCCTCTTCACCAAGAGTCCATCTTAGAGTTTTGATGACTCCATCCAATGCTTTGTGATTCCTTGCAGCTTCTTTCATGCCGTCTCTATCTCCGTCTTTGCTACATTGATCGAACCACTTCTTCCATTGGTCTCTTCGAGCAATGGCCTTTTCAAGCATCTCTTCAATCTCACTCCAAGAGCGGTCGTAACTTCGAACTGGCTCTTTACCGCCCTCAGCACTCATCGGCCGACTGCGTTAACATTCCCTATAAGAAAGGTACACCAACACGCTCTTGAAATTACCTTTTTTCATTTTCAAGGTCGATAACGATGTGAGTTTCGTCACCAATCACGCAATTGTTTATTCTCGAGTCAATAATTGAATTTTCACCAATTATCGAAGATTCTGAAACTCCGTTTATCCTAGAGTTTGCCATAACAACAGAATTTACCGCAGCTCCATTTACCGAGGAACCTGCCATAATTACTGACCTCGAAATGTGCCCGCTGACAGAGGCTGAATCACTGATGAAAGAACCATCTGGCAACACTTCACCATCTGGCATTGGGAATGGTAATTCACCACGCCTTTCAATCAATGTCATCTGAGCCTTGTGAAGTTCAAATGGATGTCCGACATCAAACCAAATTCCGTTGACTGTTTTTGCATACATTGGCCAACCTCTAGCCAGAACATCCGGGAATAATTGTTTGGAAAAGTCGTATTTTTCACCCTGTGGTACTAATTCCATTACCTCTGGCTCAATTATGTATAATCCTGCATTTATCAGATTTGAGAACGCTTCTTCCAGAGTTGGTTTTTCTTTGAATCTAGAAATGTAACCCTCACTTAAGGATGAGTCAACATCACCCTCGTGATTATTCGAGAGGCCAACTATGCCAAATTCCGTGGGATCATTTACTTCCCATAGAGCCATTGTAACCTTTGCACCTGATTTTCGATGTGAAGAAAGTAAATCTTCAATATCGAAGGATGCAACAGAATCTCCTGAACCTACCACAAAGGTCTCAGTCAATTCTTCCGACAATAATTTCACACTACCCGCTGTCCCCATCGGTGTATCTTCTTGATTTACTCTGCTCTTTGTATTCCATGAATCTACGTGAGATACAAGTTGCTCACCTTGGTAGCCGGTTGTGACAATAATCTCTGACAAACCTGCAGCAACCATCGCATCTTTGACGTAGTCAATCACTGGTCTGCCTAGGATAGGAACCATAGGTTTTGGACGATTTTTTGTCAAAGGCATCAAACGTGTACCACGGCCCCCCGCCATGATAATTCCAAGCAGATGCTCACTTCCTTCCACGAGAAGCGTTCATGTCTATGCTTCGCATGTTTTTCTTCTTGTTAGAGCGTCCCTTTTTGACAGCGACGCCTGCCCTGTCTCCAGACATAGTTCCACCAAATGATAGTGAACCTGCATTCAAAAGATGTTCAACCATTGAATCTGCAACCTTTTCATCCTCTGCTCCAGTTTTCATCTCTTTGGAAACCGCAGCGTTGTGGTCGGTAATCCAAGATTCTCTCTCATCTCTTGCGAGTTTCAGTTTATCCCTTGCATCATTAACTTCCTTCATCAACTCAGATATCTTTGAGTGAACCTCGTCGGCCTTTTCTTTGCAAGCTAGGAATTCTTTGTGGAATCTATCTCCCTCGCCCTTGAGGAAATCTCTGTGAGCGAATAATTCGTCTAATTCCTTGCTCATTCCCTTTGCTCTTTCCAAACATTCGACGAAATCCTTGTGTGCAGCATCTGCTTCTGCTTTGAGTTGAGCAATGGCCTCGTCCCTGTTCGAGAGATCAACCTTGATTAGTTGTAATTTCTCAACCTCGGGTTCAAGTTCTTTCATGCGCCGTCGCATATTCTTGATTTTGTCCATTGTCTCCTTTTCCTTCTTGGAAGACATACCACCACGAGTCTCGTAGGTCTTTTCCATGTTGTCTACTTCACTTGAAAGTTTGTTGAACTCAAAAGAGGCTGATTTCTTGTCATTCTTATCACCACGCTGTGCCTTTGCTTGCCCAATCAGGTCACGAATTTGTGCTTGGATTGCATCTCTTCTGGTTTTGTGTAAGTTTTGCTCTGCCCGGATAGCCTTAACTTCAGCAACAGACATGTCTAACTTTTCACGGTGCTCTTTGTATTGAGCTTGGATTGCATTGCGTTGTTCAGCAAAACGCTTTGCTTGGTCATTGTGATTATTCCTTGCATCACGTAATTTTCGAACCTTTGCTTCCATTTGATGGAGGTGGTCACGCAAATCAGCATCTGGACGAGTATTCTCATCGCGAGCCTCGGTCATAGCGTCTGCGACGGCATCTTTCCTTTCAATGCTACGATTGAAAATATGGTTCAAGCCGAAGCCAAAACTGCCATTAATTGGAAGATTATTGCCCCAAACAAACCAATACTTCCGAGCAGGTATGAGGTGATAGAACTTGTACTCCTGAGCCAAGTTACGAACTCGGGCTGTACTCTAACATTTATCTGGCGACCCACTAATAAATCGCCGTTTGTGTTTTCTAGCCTTACGGAAACTGATGCCTCTCCTGTCCTCTCTGGCAGTAGTGTTTGCCATGTCATTGTACCATCTCTCAAGAGGCCAGACATCCTTCCAATGACATCATCATCACCTTCACTGGATAATGGAACTGCTTCATCCGACCACCATGATTTTTCTCCTGGCTCCAGATTATATCTAAGTGCCAAATCATTTGGACGGAAATCTGGTGAATGCACCCGGAGAACTACTTGACGCTCTTCATCTGAAAGGTTGTGTATGTAACAAAATAAATTCGCTTTTTCCGTAACCACGTTCTCCAAATCAACGTCAAATAACAAGCCATCCAAATCCGCTTTTTTTCCTATTGCAAGGTCCTGCTCTAACCTTTCAATTAACCTATAGAAAGCAGGATTGCTGCGGTTTGAACTCGCAAACAAAGAGTCCCATAGTTCCTCTTTGAATACCTCATGTTCCAGTATGAGTTTTACACCTTTACTCGTCAAAATCTCAGCCAACTCAATACTTGTAGTGCTCCTGTCAATACCGCCTTTGAATCTTCGATGCATAAGCATGAGGAATTTTTCCCAGCCAAATTCTTTGTTGACTCCTTTCTTTGTGTTGGATTCAAATTCATTCAAAAAATCATCAAACTTGCTTCTTAGCAGAGGATCCATCAAATTTCTCATCATGTCAGTATATGCCATGTTAAGAGTAGACGGGTGGATAGGTGGAGTGTAAGCTGTTAGCAGACCATCATCTGTAACCATGTTGAATTTGCGATTTCTTGTTGATAGGTGTTGTCCTATCGCAATAGTGACTAAAGATGCGCTAGCTAACAAACCACGACCTCCTAATTTAGAATCTGAATCAAGATATGCAACTATCAATGAAATTATGGTTGCTGTTACACTCATCCACAATGCAGTATTGTGACTAGCCATTGTTCTAGAAATCAAACCATCCACAGATGCAAATCCATGCATGCTTGTCACCGGACGATGGGAATTTGCAGCCTCTGCCACCTCCCATCGGAATACCTGTCTAGTCAGTTTAACTCGGTATCGGTGGAGGTATAAACCTACACAGAATCCAAACAGAATTGTTGTTGAGATCAGTGTAAATGCTGTAGAGAGATCAAAACCTACTGCAGGTTCAATATTATCAAGCCACCAAGATGGACTTTCACCTTTGTAAGCCCAAGCCCCAAAGAACGAGAGAAGAGAAAAAGCAGGTAACAGTAATACTAAACGCAATCCCTCAGTCAAAAATTGACTATCAATACCGTGGAATTTTTCTTCATTTGAGCGGAGTTGTTGTAAATCTTCATTCATTCCAATAACCTCAATAAAATTCTGTCACTCAGTTCTTCTGATATTGAGAATTCCTCACCGTTGAGAAAATCTCCAGAAACGGTTCTTTCTACTATGTCTCCAATTTTGATTCCAACCGATTTCAAGACATCTCTTGTAGCGGATGTAGTCATAATCAATGCAACCTCTGCTTTCTGTGAGGCAGGAAGACTGGAAAGAGTTGATACAGACGGTTTAGGTTCAAGTCTGTGCGCAATTCTTGAATTAGCAGGTGGGATTGTTTTTCCTGAGGGATCCGTTTTCGGATTGCCTAGGAGGAGTGAAATACAAACTTCCAGATCATCGTTGAATGCATGCTCAAGGCGGCAGGCTGTTTCATGGACATCCCCTTCAAACGGCAATTGAGTGAGTAAAACTTCTGCTAACCTGTGTCTTCTTTTCATCATCATTCCATGCTCTAATCCCTTCTCAGTCAATATTGCCCCTTTGTAGGGAACGTAGTCAACAAATCCGTTTTTTGCTAACCTTTGAACCATTTCTGTAGCAGAAGCAGGTGAAACTCCAAGGTACTTTGCAAGTTCACCGTTTCTTACTCTCTCACCTGGGATTCTTTCGTTGAATTCATAGAGTGTCTCGAGGTACTCGTCTTCAAACTCTTGGAAATGTCCTGTAACCATTCTATCCCCTCATTCTTTCCTCGCTTCGAATATGGTGCTGCACGCCGGGCACCTAGCCTTCGCAGGCCGCTTATCATATGGAACCTTTAGTTTCCTTGTACACTTAGGACAACCAAGAATATCATTATCCGAGGAAGAAAACAAATCTTGTGATGGTGTTGGTTTTTCTTCCTTTTGCGGCTTTTCCTCTTGAATTGGAGTCACAACTTTAGCTTCGACATCAAATTTAGTTTCACATTCCGGACACCTTACTGCCCCTGTGTACGTATTTGGAACACGTAACCTACGGTCACAGGTTGGACAAGCCACCTCGATTTTTTCCTCTTTAGCGGCAGATGTTTTGGTAGATTTTGGTGCTTTCTCTTTCTTTTCTCTAGCGGGAGAATTCTTGATTCTAACTGCGAAAATACCTACCATTCCTAGGGCCAATCCTCCCAAGATTCCTCCCCAAGGAATCTCAATACCCTCATCTTCAGACTCCATCTTTTCTGAATTAACTAGTACATCATCACTCACTGATTTTCCACCCACATACCATGCTACTGATATTTTGACATTCTCTCCTGAAGGCCAGTTTACAACTATGCTATGATCTATGCTTCCGGAAGTTACCTCTGGACTTGTACCGGTCCCCAATATTTCACCTGAAGCATCAGTGACAACTATCTGGCCTTGTGGGACTGAACCCGTTGCTATGTTAGTTAAGGTGTAGTAAACTGTAACCTTTGAACCAACCGAGGGAACTCTAGGTTGTGTGTTTGGATTAACAGTGATTTGGGGATTAATTTCGAAACTTGGCATTTGGGCTTCATCATCGGTGAAAGATGAGAAACCGATTGTCCATTCAATCTCTGATAAGTCGATGTAAACTTCTTGCCCATCTTGGAATCCAATGTTGACATTACCATATGTAATTCCTGGCAGAAGTAGACGTTCCTCAACAATCGCATCACCCTTCAAACCGTCTTGTATCGCTCCAAATTTCAGTTTCACCAGTCTGTCTTTCCCCTCCGAGAGTTCAGCAGACCATGAAATCACAACTCCTTCGTCCTCAATATCAACACTTTCTATCTCAAACACGATTACCTGAGAATTTAATACTGGTATAGAAATTGAACCTGACAAATTAGAATCGACAACTCCGTCCTCGCTTACAATCGACCAGTTTACCATTTTATGGCCTGAAGATGCAACTGAGAATGAGTGACTTACTTCACCTGCTTTACCGCTATCGAGCGAAATTGTTGGACCATCTTGTATAACTCCGTCGATCTCGATTTCAAGATGCGCAGTTCCAATTGCATCACCTTCGTTTCGCAAGAGTAGTGAGAATGTTATGTCATCACCAGCATGCCATGGCCCACCTAAGATAGATGGAGTAGAATGGCCAGCTCCAAAGAATATTGCCGATGTCATTTCTACCGAGTCAGTTGCGTTCATGGTTGAAGAAGTCCTTGCCCCAGATGTCGTACACACAACTTGTCCTGGCTTAGAGTTCATCGAAACCGTATAATTTGAATATCCTCCTGTAGAAATATTCACTTGACTAGAGAAGAACTCTACTCCATCTATATTACAAAGTAAAACCCCGTAGAAATGGGATTCCCCGGTGTTATTTGCATGTAAAATCCAATCCAATGCACTACCTGGCTCAGGCTGAGAAATTCTTTCCAAAGTCAATTGAATCTCAGGAAGAGGTGGAGGGCCAACAATAAACGTTGTTTGATACGAGTCGTCAGACGAGTCAGAGTCTGGCGGACCATTCAGAGAAACGTTAGCAAAATGAATCCCCTCGTGGAGTTGATGAGTTGTAAAAGTCATGATTTCAGTTGAATCTCCGGAGATGTTTACAAATTGCTCCCCGAGATTTATTGAATCGAGACTCAAGTTAACTGAGCCATTCCAAGGCACGTCACCAGAGTTGATTATTGGAACCTCTATCTCTGCGAAATCACCGTCATTGACAGTAAAATTCCCAGTTGAATTACCGTTTTCATCCACCGGATTAATCGTTGGTTCTGCTACCGAAATTTCCAACGGCCTCAACCGTTGGATTATTGTGCTGTAGTTTGTATACTGACCTTGACTTGGCGTCCCAACATCGCCAGTTATGACTATTGATAGGTTAGAATATCCTAGTGGCGCATTTCCAACAGTCGTTTCAACGAACGATGAAATGCCGTCATTGACCAAAACATTACCATTGTCATAATCGATAATTGAACCATTTTCATCGGTAAGAGTGACATTCCAATTTACAGATGCTGAACTTGCACCGCCAACTCCTATCAACGTAATATTGAGCGATATCGGACCTTCTCCAATCTCTCCATCGCCTGAAATTGATATTGTCTCAATCACACCGCCGGTAGCATTTACTTGTGGAACGAGAGCCATTGCAAAGAGGAATGCAACTAGAATGGCTCGTCGCATGATGTATGCTCATCGGAAGGGGGTTATGACCTTCACCCACCCTTTAGGGTGGGACGCAGCATTTATTCAAGAAGGGCAGGTGGCCGCAGTGATTCCAATGGATGCGAACGACCTTCTCGCGGTCTCACCTAAACTACTTGCTCAAGCAATTCTACACCGTAGAGAAAGGATTGCAGAGATGATTCCAAGCGACCTTGAGGAGCGCAAAGAGGAGCTCCAAAACGCTGAACCAAAAGCCAAAACTGCCAGGGAAGAGCGTGACAAAATCAACTCAAAGGTTGCTAATTTGAAGAATGAAAGGAACACCGCACAGAAGGAAGCGCGTCAACTGTTTGAAAGGGCTAATGAAATCCGGGAACAACTTATCGCTGAAGGCGGATTGAAGAATCCAGACCCAAAGTGGGCCAAGGACAAACTATCTGCGAAGTTACAATCTTTAGAAAATCAACTCGAAACAAGTGCAGGCACTCACAAGACCGAAGAGAAATTCATCAATGAAATGAAGTCTCTGATAAAAGAACATGAAGAATGGGTAGAGGAGAGAACTGCTTCACAACCTCTTGTCAAAGAAATGAAAGATGCAAGGTCAAAGGCACGCAAACTTTTGGATTCCGCTCAAAAAGCACACGACGCAATGGTTGAATTGGTAAAATCTAATGAGGAAATGCATGAATCTTACGTAAAGTGGGAAGATGCTAGGGCTAGAGCAAGTTCTCGTACATCAAGACTTGAAAATGCACTAAGTTCCAGTCAAGACGCCTTACAGTTCTGGAAAGAGAGAGTTGAGAATGATAATTTCAACGACTTACTGGCCGATTCGGTTAGAGTAAGAGAAGGAGGCCCTTCATCAAAATCAATTGCAAGAGCAAAGAAGGCCGAAAGAGAAGCAGAGTCAAAACAAAACTCAGCAGGAGTTGAGGAAGAATGAGCGAATTCTGCGAAATTACTGGTCTGACAGAGGATAATGTGGCAAAATTATCCTACTTACACAATCACCTTACTGAAGGTAGCGAAATACCAATTCCTGATGAAAAGTCCTTGAATGGATTCATCAAACCTTTAGAGAACACTGTTTCCTCCAACAGAATCCATAACAGTGAGCAAAAGAGGAAAGATAGTTTGCTAAAACACTTAGAGAAAAGCATTGCTTCAAAATTTGAGGGTGCAAAACTATCTCCATTCGGTTCCGCTGAGAGCGGACTTTCCCTAAAGGGAGGAGATTTTGACCTGTGCTTACAAATCCCGAACGCTGACGAAAAGAAAACCATCAAACGAATCGGTGGAATGCTAAGAGGCCAAGGCATGGAGAAAGTACAGACGATTACCAGGGCAAAGGTACCTATCGTCAAGTTCATCGACCCTAGAAGCGGTCTAAATGTTGACATCTCAATCAACAATTCACTAGCATTGTACAACACTAAATTGCTATCTTCATACGCCAAAATGGACAAGCGAGTGAAGGATCTTGCAATTTGTGTTAAGCATTGGGCCTTGCACAGAAATGTTTCAGATTCAGTAAATGGAACACTATCATCATACGCATGGTCAATCCTTGTAATCAACCACTTACAAGAGCAACAGGTGATTCCAAACCTGCAAAGTGGAGATGATAGAACCATAATTGAGATAGACGGAAACGAATTTGACATTACATTGAATGAAGATGCTTCTCTTGCTCAACCGAGTCAACAAAATATCGCAGAATTAACAATGTCATTTTTCAGAAATTATGCAACTAGAAATTGGGATAATGAAGTGATTTCGATTCGAAATGGTAAGTCCATCTCAAGGGATGAGAAGGGATGGATGAATGAAAATCCAACAGCTCTAGAGATTTACAACAGCGATAAGGAAAATCCGGGGAGGATGGGAGAGCACCATTTAGCCATCGAAGACCCATTTGAAACAGACCATGACCTGTGCAGGGTTGTTCGTGCAGAAGGGGAATTACGAATTCGAAATGAATTACTCAGGGCTGCTGAGTTGTTTGGAGGCGGCTCTACTTGGAAGGAAATCTGTGAAACGGTTGATGCTGATAGGCTCAAAGGTATGGAGCCACAAGACATTTTCCATGATTTGCGTGAAAAAAAGGACGACTTAGTTCGAAACATGTTGGATAAAACCAAAGCTGAGATGGATGCAGTTGACAGGTTGATTGACGCTTTAGAATCTGAACGCCAATCTACGCTTAGAATGGCTAAAGCAATGCGTGGTGTTATTGAGGAAACTTCTGACTTGAGAAAGGAACACAAAGCGATTATCACTGGCCTGAAATCCAGGAATATAGAGATCGATGAAATCAAACTAAAAAGAGACAAAATCAACAATGACATCATACTTCCAATTCATATGATCGAGGATGAATTGTCTAAAGTTTACAACAGACTCACTGAGGAATTAGATATCCACAGAGTACCATCTCTAGCTAAAGAAAAAGAGCAGTTTTCTTGGTTTATGGAATTACAAGCAATGCACGGTAAAGCAAGAGAAGCAAGTGAACTTCATCATAGGTTCATCGAACTGGTAAAAGAGCAGAAAGATGAAATCAAGAAATTGAAGATTTATGAGACTAAGCATGACGATGCAACGGAAAAACTGCTCCAAGATGAGCCGATGTTAAAGGACAAAAACATCAATTCCAAGGAAGTCGGTTCTTACGACAGACGTGTTCACAATATTCAGAAGGCTCTTAGACAAAGGCGAGGAGAAATGCACAAACTCCGTAGGGAAGCAGGCCGCCTTGATGCTTGGTTACGCAAAAAATCTGGAGACCAAAACCGTGGAAGAGGTCGTGGCAAAGGAAATCGCGGTGGCCAAAAACCTAGAGACAAGAAAGAAAATTCAGGCCCTATGACTCTTGGAGACATATCTGGGTTATTATCCGGAATGGGTACAGAATCATCAAACAAAAGAACCAGGAAGGTCAGTTCTAAGAAGGCTGGAATGCGAAAAATGGGCAACTTTGGTGCACACAGAGGCTCCAGAAGTCAATTCAAGAAGAAAGAGTGATGAAGATGGGCTCAGTTTCGAGTGATAAATTCGCTCGGTGGTGTTTGGGCCCAACACCTAAGACACTTGATGCTGAAAGTGTTGAGATAATTAGACAGTTATTTCTAGACCAAACCGGAGAAAGATATGCGTCTGAATCCGTGAGAACACTCCCTATTCCAGAGTGGAGGGGGAATCTCGTTTTGTTGGATTCTAACAATATGATTCGTGGACTGTTGTGGAGTAATAAATTCAAAGAGAATAGAGTTAGAATTGTTGCATTCGCCATAGATTCTGATTTCAAAGGCAAAGGATTTGGATCACAGGCATGGGAATTACTCGTCGAAGCGGCACTTGATGATGGACGTAATGAGATACAACTAGAGGTTAGAGGGGATAATGAATTTGCAATTGAATTCTATAAAAACAGGGGCTTAGAAGTAGTTTCAACATTAGAAGGATATTACAAAGCGGGTATTGGTTACGTAATGCGAGGTAAGATTTCATCCAAATAGTATTGAAGTGCCATCGTCTGAGATGCATTGTGGGAATCAGAATCATTGCCGACCTTGTTGATGGTGAATGTATCATTTCAGCCGCATTGCTGGACCCAGAAGGATTCACTGTTGAAAGAACCTCAAATGAATTCAAACCCAAAGTAATGGTTGAGTTGTTAGAAATTCATTCAGGAGACAAAATGATTACTGTTGTCGGTGAGCATTCAACGATTATTTGCTCACGCATTGATAGTGGGCACTGCATTGTAGTCCAGTGTCCAAATGGTAGTAATTTGGGCAAAGCCAGACAAAGATTGGCAGCCGCTTGTAGTGCGATTCCACCCTTTTTGTGAAATTCTCCCGTAGGGAGGCTTCAAATGGGATAGGTAAGTCGCAAACCCGCTGAGTGTACGGGAGTACAAGGCGAACAGGTGCGATGGTAATGGCTGAATTGAAGGATACTTTGGAAGAAAAGCGCAAACTGGTGAATCAAAAAGCGACTCAATATCGCAACACCAGGGATGATTGGAACTCCCGAACAAAGGAACATACCGTCATCAGAAACGAACTGAATGCAGAAGTTCGTGAACTAATCCAAAACGTCCGACAACAGCGTGAAATCCGTGAACAAATGAACGAATTAGTAAGAGAAAAGAAATCTATACGTTCCGAAGCAAACAAGAAAGTCAAGGCTGCAAAGTCAATGCTAGATTCTGAGAGAACAGAGAAGGATGACAGGGATTCAGGCCCTAGGGGCCGCAGAGACAAGAAAGTGACTGTTCACTCTCTGCGCCGTGAATTCGAGAGGCTAGACCGAGAAATGGAAATGGGCAGGCACCTAGGCCAAAACGAAAAGAAGGTTATGAAGCGAATGAAAGAAATTCGTGCAAAGATTCGTGAAATGCAAGCATCTGAAGATTCCAATGGAGATTTGAAAGAAGCTCGCGGAATGCTGAGAGAAGCAATGGTCGAGCAAGAAGCTGCTCACGTTGAAGTCCAAAAAGCTGCTCAAGCCGCTCAAGAAGCACATGACTTGATGCTACAGTGGAACAAAGAGGTTGACAGACAAAGAGAGCTCGCAGAAGATGCTCACCGTGAACTCAGAAAGTCCAAAAAAGAGGCAGACAAAGCACACCACTTCTACATCGTATCACTAAGGTGCCTACATTCAATCCAAGATATCCTACGTGCAATGCAAGGAACCGCAACAGGAGATTCACAACGTGGTGCACGTGGTGAAGTCCAAGATTTGATGTCCAAGTTAATGAGTGGAGATACGCTTTCCACTGAGGAACTTATGCAACTTCAACGCTTTGACTAACTACAAAGGCCATCGAGTATCACAATGGTATTAGGGGAGTTGTAAGATGATTGGCAAAGATGAGATTGCAGGGATAATCGAAGACTACGACCGTCTCAAATTAAGAGTTGGTATGACTGCAAGTCACTCTGCTCTAGATATCTGCGATGGTGCGATAGAAGAAGGATTCCCTACCGTTGCATATTGTCAGAAAGGTAGGGACAAGACTTACTCTCAATATTTTAGAACTCAGAGAACTGTTTCTGGAAGAGTCAGGAGAGGAATGGTCGACAAAGCAATAGTAATGGATTCCTTTAACGATGTCATGAATCCAGCAATGCAGGATGAAATGAGGAAAAGGAACGTAATTTACATCCCGAACAGGTCCTTCACCTCCTATTCAAGCATTGATGATGTAGAGAATAATTTCCACGTACCTATGTTTGGCTCACGCAATATGCTGAGAATGGAAGAGCGTACAGAAGACCAAGATTATTATTGGATCTTGGATAAAGCAGGTCTTCCATACCCCGAAGCAATCGAGGATCCTCAGGACATTGATTGCCTAGTAATCGTTAAACTGCACCACGCTCAAAAGAAGTTAGAGAGAGGATTCTTCACCTGTGCATCCTATGAAGAATACCTAGAGAAGTCTCAAACATTACTCAAAGAAGGTACAATCGACCAAGAGAGTCTTGATGGTGCCAGAATCGAGAGATACGTAATCGGCCCTGTTTTCAACCTGAACTTCTTTTACAGCCCCCTTGAAGAAGACATGCCCAAGCTAGAACTTCTTGGAGTAGATTGGAGATTTGAGTCTTCACTTGATGGTCACGTCAGGCTACCTGCCCCACAGCAGATGACTATGCCTGCTCACCAACAAATCCCAGAGATGACTGTTGTCGGCCACAACACTGCAACAATCAGAGAATCTCTCCTTGAGAAGGCATTCGAACTCGGCGAGAAATTCATTACAGCTTCAAAGGAACATTACGACCCAGGAATCATTGGTCCATTCTGTCTTCAGACATGTATTGACAAGGACATGAATTACTCAATCTATGACGTTGCGCCTCGTTTGGGCGGAGGAACGAATGTTCACGTTTCTGTTGGACATCCATATGGAAATGCAACATGGCGTCAGCCAGTTTCCTCTGGTCGCAGAATCGCTATGGAATTGAGAAGAGCCGCAGAACAAGACCGACTACTCGAAGTTTTGACTTGAGGTTGGTATGATGTCAGAAGAGATTTGGGTAATTATCTCATTTCTCGTGTTCATGCTCCTGTTCGCAGGAGTGGGAATGGCTAGTATCCGTGTAAAGAAGGATACAACGGACGATTATTTGGTAGCAGGCAGAGGGATGCACCCTGCACTAGCTGCATTATCTGCTGTTTCAACTTGGAACTCAGGTTACATGTTCATTGGATTTATTGGATTCATGTGGTTGATGGGATACTCTGCAATTTGGATATCAATCATCTCAACAATTGGGCAATTAGTCGCATGGATATGGCTTTACAAGTATATCCAGAAAGAAGGTAATGAGCGAAATATTCGCTCACTTTCATCACTAGTTGCCAACGTGAAAGGAGCACCTGAAGCTAAAATGGCAGCGATTTGTTCTGTTGCATTCCTGCTGATTTATGCTGGAGCTCAACTCTCAAGTGGAGGCAAGGCGCTCTTTGCTATGCTAGGTTGGGCCGAATGGATTGGAATTATAATCGGATTCGTTCTTGTTGTAGCGTATTGCTACGCTGGTGGAATTCGAGCATCAATTTGGACAGACGCAGCCCAGTCGTGTGTGATGATTGTTGGTTCAACATTACTTTGCTATGTAGCACTTTCAGAAGTTGGCTGGTTCTCAGGCCTCCACTCGTCTCTAAACAGCATAGACCCTGCATTAACTTCGGTAACACCACCAGATTTGGAATTAGGTTTCAGCATGTGGGTTTTCGCCTTCTTCCTTGGAGGATTAGGAGTCGCTGGCCAGCCTCAAGTTGTCTCTAGAATTATGACTCTTGAATCTGAGGAAGACCGTAAGCAAGCCTGCATCTGGTTCTTCGT
>CAXPMI010000010.1:0-46627 GCA_964218365.1 Candidatus Poseidoniaceae archaeon | reverse complement strand
AAAATCCCTACCGAGGATTTAGCGGGGGCAAGGGAAGTTGCTCGCAAGGTCCTCAGAGAATTGGTTCAAACTAGCACTGGGGTTAGACTGGATAAGAACAGATTGACTATCGGGTTTGCTCGCAGGTTTGCAACCTACAAGCGTGCAAACCTAGTATTCAGCGACCTAGAGCGTCTTCGTGAAATCGGTGCTGGTAAAATCCAGTTCGTATTTTCAGGAAAGGCTCACCCTCGGGACGAGGGTGGAAAGGCGCTCATCAAGTCGATTTTTGATTCTGCAAAAGACTTGGAGAATGAAATCCCTGTTGCCTTCCTAGAAGACTATTCGATGGCAACAGGATTGGCTATGACCGGCGGCGTAGATATCTGGCTAAACAACCCGATTAGACCAATGGAAGCCTCAGGAACCTCAGGGATGAAGGCAGCAATGAACGGTGTGCCAAACTGCAGTATCCTCGATGGCTGGTGGCCAGAGGGCTGTGAACACGGTGTCAACGGTTGGGCTATCGGCGAGGCTGATGATGAGCGTGATGATGTACGAGATGCAAAGAATGTACTGGATGTAATTGCGAATGAAGTTCTACCAGCTTGGAATGAAGGCGATGAGAAGTGGTGTGAAATTATGAGGGCATCAATCGCTACCTCTGCAAGATTCACTGGGGCGAGAATGATCAGTGATTATCTTCGTTTCTACGACTCATTTGAATGAAGGCTAAAACGACTACTAGAACCACAATTAGTAGTATATTCCTAACCAAGGAGCCTGAAGAGGATTCCGCTGAATCTCCGCTATCTTCGACCTCATCACACGGTGCACAGGAAACCACAGGACAAGGCTCTGAGATTGGAACCTCAAAAGAATCTCCACAGCAACCTTCGCAGGTCCTCATTTCTTCTTGCAGGGTTTGATTTTCATTTGTTGAATTGTCTGTAGGCTCGCTAGTGTTGTTACCAGCGGTTGAGTTTCCAGATGTGTCTGTAGAATCGTTGCCTGAGTTGGTCTGATTTTCTCCAACATGGTTTCCTGAGTGAGCAAGAATTGTCACTGAATCAGCAAGAACAGAAAGTGTGTTACCCGAAACTGTTGATTCTCCAAAGATTACCTCGTCGTATGTGGTCTGAATTTGATTTGCACCGCCTCGATTTAGTACGACTAGAAGGCTCTGTTCAGCAGTCGTCATCTCGTAAGCAACCATGTCTGAATCTACATGGTAAGTGGAATAAACACCTCTGCGGAGCGCCTCGTTCTCTAGACGAACGTTTGCAATTTCAGAAGTGAAATTCATCAGGTCTTGCTGGCCATCGTTAAGATTGAAATCGAGCATTCTACGATTATCGGGATCTGCTCCACCATGCTGTCCAAACTCATCTCCCATGTACAGCATAGGTGCACCAGGCGTTGTTAGCAGCCAAGCAATCCCTTGCTTGGCGCTTTGGTATGAAGCAGAGGAAGGAGTAGTAGGCCTTGCTTGCTCCTCCCATTGATTGTATTGCGTGCCATCATTTTGGATTCTTGAAAGATATCTTGGAGAGTCGTGACTTCCTAGATAAGGCACCATTACAGCGCCGTCAACATACTGGTCTTGGCTTCGATTTGTCCAGTAGTCTAGATGTTGATAATCCATATTTCCGGAAGTGAAAACATTGTCCACAACTGCGTGATAGAGAACGAAATCTGCCTGTCCATCAAGAGCATCATCACCGATGTATCGATTGATGGTTTGGTATTGCTCTGCGTTATCTTCTAAGGAATGCCCAGACCATCCCATCGCGGTCTCTCCCTTGAGATAGAAATCGGTTCCAGTCGCCTCAAATCTCTCATTGATTCTCGTCGCAAGATTCGTCATAGCGTGGTCATCGACGTGCTTGACTGCATCTACTCTAATACCGTCCAAATCAAATGTTTCAGCCCACCACAATGCGTCCTCGATAATTTGCTCGCTTGCATCTCGATTCTTCCAGTCTAAGTCTGGCATGTAATCCATGAATAGACAGTCGAGTCTGCGCTCTGTCCAATCACAGAAATCTGTTCCACAAATACATCCTTGATTGAACCACTCTGGGTGTTGTTGAGCGTATACGTGGTCCTCATGGACGTGATTTACTACGAAGTCTGCCATTACACGCAGTCCTGCATCATGGGCTGCATCTACCATCTCAGTCAGAGCTTCTTCACCACCAAAACGTGGGTCTACTTGTCTTGGTTCAACTGGCCAATATCCGTGGTAGCCTGAAACCATGTGTTGGCCGTCTGCAGCGACATAGGAACCTGTTGGATTAGTGTTGAATGGAGAAATCCAAAGTGCATTTACACCCAAGTCATTGAAGTATCCTGATTCGATCATCTGTGTGACTCCTTCTAAGTCACCACCCATCCAATCAGCCTCTGCTTCGGCGCCACTGGGAGCGCCGTCGTTGCTGGTATTTCCATTGACGAAACGGTCGGTCATGACCATGTAGATTAGAGCATCATCCCAAATGAAATCCGCATCAGGACCGGTCCAAAATACTGCCAGAGATTCCTTGCCATCAGCTGCTAGAGTGATACTGTGCTTGCCATCATCTAACAGAGTTAAATCAAGTTCCCAAGTATCGCCATTCTGATTGAAAGGATAGTTTGAATTTGGATTCTCAACGCTGGATACAACCAACTTGTCATCGGTTAACTGATGGGATAGAGATGGTGTTGTGCCGACTCTGACAACGGAATTCTCAATTCCGTCACAATAGCCACGGTAAGTGTTTGATGGATCAAAAATATAGTTTCCATCAACGATGAATTTGTAACAATATAATCCATCTGACAAGTCCAATGTTGCTGACCAGATTCCACCTGATTCAGTCATAGCGGTTGGATTGTCCCAGTCCCATTCACCTGCTAATTCTACTGTACTCGCGCTTCCTGTCCAAGTGAAAAGAACACCTTCCTCACTATCTGCTTGAGCATATGGAATACTCATTGCTAGGAGTAAAACAACTAGGAAAATCGCCTTGCGCATTGGTCTCAATCCTTGAATAGCGTGTCTGCTGTCTCTTTGATATCATTTAGATGTTTGACCAAGAATCCCTTGACAAAATCGTTGGCTGGATTGTTGTATGCCTCCATTGGCGGACAGTGCTGCTGCAACTCACCCTTGTCCAGAATTGCAATTCTATCTGCCAAAGTCATTGCTTCGATTTGGTCGTGAGTTACGTAAATTGTAGTGCATCCTAATTCCTCGTGCAGGCGACGAATTTCTCCTCGCATTTGATGGCGTAATTCAGCATCTAAATTCGATAGTGGCTCATCCATTAGCAGAACCTTTGGTCGCTTAATTAGAGCACGACCAAGAGCAACCCTCTGCCTTTGTCCACCCGACAATTCCTTTGGTCGCTTGGATAATTCTTCACTGAGTCCAAGCATCTTTGCCATCTCGTCGACTCTTGATTTAACCTCTTCATCAGACAACTTTTCTTCTCCCTTCATTCGCTTCAATCCGAAGGATAGATTGTCGTGAATATTCATGTGAGGATACAAAGCATATGATTGGAAAACCATACCTAGACCACGTGCACCTGGTGGCAAGTCGTTGATTCTGGCGTCGTCAATTTTGATTTCACCATCAGAAATGTCTTCCAGACCAGCTAGCATCCTCAATGTGGTTGATTTGCCACAACCGGATGGTCCCAGAAGAACAAGGAATTCTCCATCTGCCACCTCAAGGTCCAGTTCTTTGACGGCTTCAGTGCCGTCGTCATATCTCTTCGTTACTTTCTCATATCTTACTGATACCATGGAATCACCCCTTGACTCCTCCTGCTGACAATCCCTCGATGAGGAACTTCTGGAATAGGATAAACAAGACCACTACGGGTAGACTCACAAGCAAACTCGCGGCAGCAAAGTCTCCCCACGACTGACCGGTCGAGGATATCATGGACGCTAGACCAACTGGCAGTGTGTACATGTCGTTTGACGTGTTGAATGTTAATGCAAGCAAGAATTCATTCCATGCAGCAAGGAAAGAGAATAGTGCAGTAACTGCAATTGCAGGCAGTGAAAGCGGTAAGATGATCTTTGCAAAGATTTCGAATCTATTACATCCATCAAGCATTGCTGCCTCTTCTAATTCCCTTGGAACCGTGTCAAAGAATCCCTTCAACATCCAAACACAAAGCGGCAAAGCTGTTACCGAATATGCCATGATCAATCCAAGGTGTGAGTTGAGTAAACCAAGCGACTTCATCACCATGAAATATGGCACAAGGATGATAATTCCGGGGAACATTTGCACCAGCAGGAATGAGAACATTGCCGGGTCCCTTCCACTGAATTTGAAGCGGCTAAATGCATAGGCTGCTGGTACAGCAAGAGCAAGGCCAGCAATCGTAGTACCAATTGATACAATCAAGGAATTTGTCATCCAAACCCAGAACTGGTCACCGCCAAGAATCTTGGAATAATGCTCTGTTGTAAACGAGTCTCCTAGGCTGCCCCCAAGCGCATTTCCTGGAGATAATGAGATGTCGATAATCCAAATGACTGGCAGTAATACAATGAAAGCAAAGTGTGCCAAAATCACGTGCTTTCCAATTCTCTGATATGCCGCAGCGTGCTCTTTATTTCGAGAAAGTCCCTTCTCAATGCGACCGATTTCCATACGCTCTCTATTCCATCTAGAGACGTGAGGTGAAGATATCCAGTAAAGGGAAATGAATCCTGGAATCACAAGCCATGATTCCATCCAAATTACAAATCCAATCGGTGCTGAAAGTATGGAAAGAACTCCAACCAAGACGATACCACCAGACAGAGCAAGTGAAACATCTCTGCGCCAAGATGTACTTCCATCAGGCAGGCTGTAAACCAACATGGACATCAATGCAATTCCAGCTAGGGAATACAGCATACCGTCGTCCCTTAGGTAGTCGAATAGAAGCAAGAAGATGTTGACAGCTACCGCAACACGCAGCCATGATGCAAGCGTGTATATCTCCAAAGGAGCATACCAATCACGCATGGTTCTCTCACCGCTCATGATACCGCCTCCGTAGCATTGGTCTGCTTCATGTAGCGCCAAGAGAATACAACAAGCATTGCGAAGATTACCACGGACCATGCCGCAGCTAGTCCATACTGCCCATCAATGAATGCTACATCGTAGACATAGGTGATCAAAATATCAGTAGAGCCTGGGCCATAAGTTAGGTTTGGACCGCCGTCTGTCATCAGGTAAATCACGTTGAACATGTTGAATGTCCAAATGAATCCAAGTAGTGAAAGAGGGATTAAAGCGCTCTTCAAATTGGGTAATGTAAGATGTCTAAATTGGTCCCAATCACTGACACCATCTACTTCTGCAGCCTCATACATTTCACGAGGAATAGACTGCAATGCACCCGATAATGACATCATCATAAACGGCACACCTAACCATATATTGACCAAAATAACAACGATTTGCGCACCGGTTGGGTCTGCTAGTAAATTGAGGTCCGTACCGAGCAAATCGTTGAGCAAACCATCGGGCTGGAATATACCTCTCCAAATTAGAACTGAGATGTATGAAGGAATCGCCCACGGAAGAAGCATGATTGTTCTGTAAGCAACCCTTCCTTGGATTCTCTTATCGTTGAGAATTAGTGCCAAGAAGAGACCAATTCCAATGTGCGCGATTACGTTTGAAAGGGTCCAAATCAATGTGAATAATGTAACTTTGAGGAATCCTTCTGCAGTGAAGACCTCGACGAAATTTGCGAGGCCAATGAAGGATTCATCACCGAGTTTTGTTTGGCTTGCATCGGTTACTGAAAGGTAGAATCCATAGAATACGGGATAGAAAGTAAGCACTGCAAGAGCAACAAGAGCAGGTGCGATGTAGAAATGAGCACCTCTCGAGGATGTCTTCTTCTTGTCTTTCCATGCACCATAGGAAAGCAGAGCAATCAAAGATAGGATGATTGAACCAATTGCAAACAGAACACCGCTTGTTCCACCAGGTTCCGGTAAGATGTCTTCAACACTAGAGATTACGGTTTCTTGGTAAATCTCACCAGTGGAGTCATTGACTGTAACTTGATGCTCTTGGTTTGGAATCAATCCTGTAATCGAACAACTGAATGTGGTTTCTGTTGAATAGGAGGAAAGACATCCAGTGTATGAATCAACTATTGTTTCTCCGTCAAATAGGGTCGAGTGAAGTTCTCCATCCAAGAAGATTGAATGGTTTCCTTGGCCGATTTCAAATTCAATTTCTGATGTCCTGTAGCCTTCGATTAGCACCGCTTCATCAGCCCAGTCTGCATCTTCTAGCATCCTCTCCAATTCTTCGTCGGCCATTTCAAGCGCTTCAGAAGCGGTTGATGTCTCGGTGTAAACCTGTTCAAATGCTGGTGCAAGAGCTTCGTAAACCATGGACATACCACGAGTTGTTGGTGCAGGGGTCCCAAGTTCTGCTTGCGCGATAAATCCGGTAATCACGGGGTCTGCAAGTATCTCAGCATCCTGTTTCAAATTCTCAGAGGTAGGTATTGTGTAAGTCTGAAGAGCGAACTCTTTCTGAACTTCATCACTCGATAGATAGAGTGCTAAATCGGTTGCAGCAACCTTCTGAGGGCTCTGTTTTGATACAGCCCAACCCTTGTATGTAACCAGAGGTGAAAGGTGGTCTCCATCCTCACTAACCTTTGGAAGAAGGGTTTGGCCGAGATTGCCGATCCCCTTTCCATACCTTGCCCAATTCCATGGCCCGTCGATTACCATGCCAGTATCCCATGCTTCAAACGAATTTTCCATGCTAATTTTCTGAGTACCTTCGGGGACAATTCCGTATTCCAATTCAAGGTCCATCATCCATTCAAGAGATGCTGCTGCTCCACCCTCGTCAAGTGTTGGTGTGCCGTTTTCATCGAATAATTCTCCACCATATCCACCTAGGAATGGGAACCACCAGTACGCATTCTTTACAGGGAATTCAAGCCCAACCATCTCACCAGCAGCCATCAAATCATCAAGAGTCCAATCTTCGTTGGGCTCTTCCATACCATCGAATAGCGCCTTATTGTAAATCAGAGATAGACAATCGAAACTGGCGGGAACTGCATACAGAGATTCGCCGTAGCGCATGGATTCGAGAGATACTGGGTCGAATGCCTGTCTTTGTGCAGGAGTAAGATGAGGGCGCAGATCTTCGAAAAGAGGTGCTCCATCTACTCTGACCTCTCCAAATTTACCTAGTGAATCTGATGAAATACGAATCAGGTCAGGTGCTTCACCGCCCTGTGCAGCAGTCATGAAAAGTTGGTCTGCATCTCCATACGAGACTCTTGTAGCTTTGACTTGCACCCCTGTTTCTTCCATAAATGATTCAACCGATTCAAGGAAAACTTCCTCCTCTATTGTCTCAGCCGCAAAGGTGTACCACACTTCTATGCTGATTTTAGAATCATCACCTGCGCTGACTTCGTCACTCGATTCTTGCAAACATCCTGGTAGGATGAGAAGAATCACCAGCAAGAAACTGCGTAGGCGCACATTTGCGTGACCTCGCAAGAACATATCAATGCTTATGTGAATCTCATCAAGAATTTAGAAACCCAACTAATCATCATTATGCTTAGAAATGAGGCAATAGCATATCTTGCCCAAGGTCGTTTTGGCTTGGGAGGAGGAAACGGGTCTATGCCCATCTCCATGGCCTTGGCCAACATCTCGAGATCCTCCTCAATTGTGACCATGCTGTGGCCAAACCATGTTATGTCTTGAAACCATTTGTGCGTTGGCGCCACCCATGAGCGAGATTCCAAGTGGTATGAGTATGCCCAATATTGAGCGAAGGCCACCTCGCCCAACAGCAACTCTGATGATAACCCGTCAAGGTGAGAGCGGAGTCGAAGTTCTACTGGGTAATCGTAGCGAATCCATGCCCTCGTTCCCCGGATATTGGGCGTTTCCAGGAGGAGGAGTATCTAGGGTCGATACCGCTGCAAGTGAATCTCTAGGAATTTCCGTACAACATTGTGCAATTCTCAGAGAGGTTATAGAGGAGCTAGGGCTTGCTCCACAAGAAGGTAAGCTAGTTTCGGTTGAGGATGATTTCAGAGGAATGGTTGTAGATGACAAAGCAAATTGGTTCCCACTTGCTCTCGATGGAGACATACCCTGTGACACATCAGGAATGAGAATAATCTCAATGAGGACAACTCCACCATTTGGACCGGTCAGATTTGAGAATACATTCCTTCACATACACGCTGATGTTCATGATGACTTCTCATTGGTCGGGCAAACCGAATTCGATGATGCTAGATGGATGAGTCCTAGCGACTGGATCGGTGCGTGGCAGAACAATGTCATCAAAATTGCACCTCCTGTAGTAACGCTACTAATGGAGGTTGAGAGATGCCTTGGATTAATGAACAACGACATGGAAAAAGTGGCTATTGATTTAGAGACAAGAATGCCTGGACGCCGCTCAATTTTATTCGCTCATGGAGTTGAAGTCGTGCCGGTCAGAACCGCCACATTGCCTCCTGCGGACCACACAAATTGCTACCTTGTGGGAGACCCTGAAGGAGAATTCATCGTTGTAGACCCTGCCTTCCGCCATAGAGAAGGAATGGAGGCCGTGGCTGAAGCCGTTGAAAGACACAAAGGTGAGTTAATTGCCGTATTCTACACGCATGGGCACAGTGACCATTTGGCCGATGAAGGGCTGCTCAAGGAAGCTTTTGACGTGCCCATTTGGTCTGCATCACCAACTGCAGATAGAGTACTTAAGGACGGAGAAGTGTTGCAACTAGGCAATCAAGAATGGACCGTTATCCATACACCCGGCCACCATCCTGAGCACCTCTGTCTACTCTCTAATTCAGGACTCATCGCAGGTGACATGGTTGCTGGAATTGGAACTATACTGGTACCGCCCGCAGAAGGAGATATGATGACTTACATCTCACAATTAGAGAGACTTCTAGACCTAGACCCGCACCTTATTTTCCCTTCACATGGTCCGGTTATTCCACTACCAAGTAGAACACTTGAACACTATATTCGCCACCGCTCAATCCGTCATGATAAGGTTCTAGCAGCGGTTGAAAATGGGAATTCGAACTTAGAAGTAATTGCAAAAATAGCCTACGAAGATACTCCTGATGCACACCCAGGATTAGCTGTCGACCAGACATTGTCACACCTACTATCCCATGAGAAGGATGGAAATGTAAAGAGGGTTGACGATGGCTGGGTGCGGGCATGAAGACGGTGATGAGCGGCCTAGATTTACGTGCGATTGCACGTGAGTTATCCCAAATGGTCGACTCACACTGCAAGAAGTGCTACCAGCCACACTACGAGCAAGTTGTTCTTCGATTACGAGCCAAATCCGGTGGTAATACTGACCTTGTTTTGGTTCGTGGAAAGCGGGTTTACACTAGCCAAAGAGACCGACCTATGCCTCAATACCCAGCACCTTTTGCTATGGTTTTGAGAAAGGTTCTCACCAACGCCCGTCTAAAGGGCGTTGAACAAGTTGGGTTTGACAGAGTTCTGAGATTCATATTCGAGAACTCTCACGGAATATTCCATCTCTATGTCGAGGTATTCAGAGATGGAAACATCATTCTAACAGATGGTGAAGACCTCATTATTCAGCCTCTTACTCATGCAACTTACGCAGATAGAACTCTGAAAAAAGGAGTGACATATGCACCACCTCCTGCTGCAAGAGATCCCTATGACCTAGATTTTGAATCATTCAGCGAATTAATGAAATCAAGTGACAAAAATCTAGGAAGAACGCTAGGAGGTGTTCTAAATCTTGGAGGTGGAATATCTGGTGCAATTTGTGCTGAAACTGGTAATGATGCAGATACTGCAATCGAAGATACAAACCTCAGTGAGGTTTGGGAATCCCTCCAGACCATGCTTCACGGTGAATGGAAAGGATACCTGTTCAGCGGTAAAGATGGCTATGAACAAGCTTGGCCGATGGTGTTGACGACTCTCAAAGATATGGACTACAAAGAGTACGACACTATGTGTGAAGCGGTAGATGAATGGCTAGGCCCACACGATGCTCACGCACTAGCAAGAAGAGAGGCTGAAGCACTTGATGTCGCTGCACCGGGCCGTGGCCATTCAACCGATGTAGAGAGGTTGGAGCGAAGGCTAGCTCAACAAGAAAGAGCCTTGGAAGGATTTGGAGTCAAGGTCGAAAAGCAGCAAGAGATTGGCCATTTAATTCAGAATAATTGGACTCATGTTGAACAATTGCTTGACCAAGTTAAAAATGCTGTTGAATCGATGTCTTGGGATGGGGTAAAGAGCGCAGTCAAGGAGATTGAATGGATACAATCCGTAGATCCTGCACAAAGAAGTTTCATCGCATTCCTGCCTGATGATGAAGGCAAACCGGGAAAGCAGGCTACGCTATATCTCGATGAAACAGTCCATCAGAATGCACAGCGATATTTCCAGGCGGGGCGCAAACAAAAAGACAAGTCTTCTGGTGCGATTCAAGCCCTTGAAGACACAAAATTAGAACTTGAAAGGGCAAAGAAAAAGCAAGCAAAAAGAGAGGCTAGCGGCCAAGTTGCTAAAGTCCGAAGAGCCAAACGGCTGTGGTTTGAAAACCACAAATGGACTATGCTTCCTTCCGGCCATTTGATGGTAGGGGGAAGAGATGCTAAGGGCAACGATTCTATCGTCAAAAAGCACCTATCTCTTGGAGACCGTTATCTCCACGCAGACATGCATGGTGCACCATCTTGCTCATTGAGAAACAATCAGGGATTCATCGTGGATACTCAACCACCTGCTCACATTGGCGAAGATATGCCTGCATTCAGATTGGTTGACAAAATCGAGGCAGACCTCGATGATGAGACAACTGAACTTGCTGCCACAATGGCCCTCGCTTGGAGCAGAGCATGGAATGGCGGGGGAGCCCATGGAACCGTGTATTGGGTTAAGCCGGGTCAGGTATCAAAATCTGCAGAAACCGGAGAATATGTTGGCAAAGGGGCATTCGTAATTCGTGGCCAAAGAACTTGGTACAAGGACATCGATTTGCGCCTTGGCGTTGGACTAGTTGCAATTAATGGAATTCCTCTGATGCTTGCTTCAACGGTTGAGCACATTTCTGAAATCTGCAAGAGATATATCGTAATCACACCTGGTAGGGAAAAGAAAGAGAGCATTGCAAATAAGATCTACAAAACTACTGGCCTAGCAGTGGATGATATTTTACCGATTTTACCCGGAAATTGTGAGATTGTAGAAGATTCAGGACTTATCAATTTCAAGAAAGGCGATAGCGATGAATAAGGTAAAATTCGGTGCAGAAGGCTGGAATAACCGGTTTCGTGGCGAAGGTTGGGCGTATGGAAAAGAGCCCAATGCATGGCTAGCCGAGAGAATAAAACCGGGAACTGGTAAGGCACTGGTTCCAGCTGATGGAGAAGGAAGGAATGCGGTTTGGATTGCTGCTCAAGGATATGAAACCAAAGTCTTCGATTTATCTGATGTCGGTAAAGAAAAATGTGCAATATTGGCACGAGAAAAAGGTGTAACTGTAGAATACGAAGTCGATGACCTTGCTGAAAGAAATTTCTCATCAGAAGAATACGATTTGATTGCTTGCTCTTGGTTCCACGTCCCTTGGACTATCTTTTGCGAGCATTATCCTAGAATGCTTACTTCTCTGAAATCCGGTGGAGAATTTGTCTGTGAAGGATATCACATAACGCAAATGGAAATGACTAGCGGTGGGCCGAAGAGTCTAGATTTATTGTGGGAATTAGATGAGGTGATGGCAGTTCTATCCGACGGTTTTGAAACAATTCATGCAGCAGTAGAAACCGTAGTTTTAGACGAGTCTGATTTGCACCGTGGCCCCGCACACGTGGTTAGATTGCACCTGAAGAAGATTTAATCCGATTAAAAAACCACAAAATGTTCAAGATACTTGAATGACAGGGGCAAATGTATGAGGATAAGTGCACTAACGTTGGTTATTATTCTCAGCATATCATATATTCCTCTGCCGGGCGCTCAGGCACAAATAGGCGCCCCTGATGTAAACTTGGAGTGCGAAACAGGTTCTATTGACATAGATGTCTATCCAGGAGCTAGCGCTACTGGAATGGTTACATGCACTGTAAGTAATCCTAATTCATATCAAGAAAAAATAGACATTCAGGTTACTGCTGATGGGCTTGCAGTCGCTGCACCCGGTTCAATCACACTTGGGCCGAATGCGGAAGAGGACTTCCAAGTTACCGTGCAGGCCCAAGAGCAGATGACTAAGCAATCTAGGCAGATGACGGTAACTGCAACGGTGACTGAAGCCATGGGCGCACCCCCACCCAACATCGCTGAAAAACAGACTACAGTAATCATGAACATCAAACAATTTGCAGGATTGCAACTAGAAACATACACACCATCGGTAACCCTCCCTAGCAATAATGAATCTATACTCGCTTTTGGGATTTATAATACTGGAAATTGGGTTGACAAATATCTTGTTTCAATAACACCTAATTCGATGGATAATCTTGAAACTGCAGGATTCAAGATATCTCTGCCAGCCAATAAAGTAGAAATTGAAAATAGAGCAAACAAGGAAATGGTACTTGTCTTAATTGAAACTCCAGATGATTATAGCGGCTGGGATCAGAATTCAGATGGCATGTATGAAGCAACATTTGTTCTTGAATTTGAGGCAAAAAGCGAATTCTCATGCAATAACGGTGGCTGTTTGACCGAGCGAGTTAGCGTTGCGATTACCGTTTTGCACGAAGTTGAAACAACAGGAGATATTTTCTCGAGTGCGGCGGATAATGAGATTTTGATCTACGGCGGAGTTGGAACTGGGCTTCTTCTGATAATCCTACTAGTTATCGTAGTGAAAAAGAGAAAATCTTGAACCAAAATCTAAGCCTTTATTAGACTCCAAACTATCTGTAAGGGTATGAACAAAATGGCTGAGAAGATACCGACGCTATACTTTGGTTATGGGTCAAACCTTGACAAAGAGGATTGGACTAAGTGGTGCGAAGAGAGAGGTAAAGACTCGTCTGGCTTGAAGGAGTTAGGGCCTGCTTGGTTGGATGAATACCAACTCGTTTTCGATTATTATTCCAGTTCTAGAGAATGCGGTGCTGCAAACCTAGTCAAAGTAGCATCAGGTATGGCTGCTACCCCGGGAGCACTGTTTGAAATCGATGAATATACGTTGAAACTACTAGACAGAAAAGAAGGTGTGAAAATTCAAGGGTGCTACCAAAGAGAAATCGTCACAGTTTTCACTGCAGATGGGCAATCACACGAGGCTGTTACTTACATTCATATTTCTGAGGATCCAATTTATCATGAGCCCTCCGAGCATTATGAATCACTAATTAGAAACGGCTTGGCGAGATTAAATCTACCAACAACCTGGCTAGATTTTGCTATCGGAAAAGAGATTCAACCACGATTCGACTTAGTTTTCGTATATGGAACATTAATGCGTGGCAAATCACGTCATAGCGAGATGAATGATGGATGTGAATTTGTTTGCGATGGGACTACACAAGGATATCTCTACCATGTGAGTGATTACCCTGGACTTGTAGCCGGGGAGGGTTTTGTAAGCGGCGAACTTTTCAAAGCAGTAGATATGTTTGAAGTCATACAAAGACTAGATTGGGTTGAAGGAGCAAATGGAAAAAACCCGCTATTTAATCGTGTAATCAGAAAAATCACTACAGAACAAGGTGAGTTTTGGGCTTATTCATACAACTACAATAGAGGAGTAGAGGAATCACAATTGATTGCCTCAGGCAAATGGAATTAATCAGCAGCAGCCTTCTTCTCTCATCGGCGCAGAAACGAACTCTACCTTGTCAACGGATACAGTGTCCTGCAGTTTTTCCATGACTTTTCTGAAACTCTCTGCTGTTCCAAATGCCTGAATCAAATCAACACATGTGTGACTTTGTTTCAGACAGGAGTGGTTGTAATTTGCAACATCGATATCACTTGAATGGCGGATTTCTAGCAGTTTACCTTCTATACCATGTTGATAGTAAACAATCAGATGACCTTCGATGATCTCATCATCTTTCATATTGGATAATTCACCTCTCTGCTTGTAATCTGCGAAATGAAGAACCGCATCTCTCATGAAACGACTTCTGTTCTTGTAACCTGATTTCTTGATTGTATCTTCAAGACCGTCGGAGAAAGAATCATCTGAACTGAAGGATATAATCCGGCTCATAGTTGCCCGACACGCACCTAAATAATAATAATTATCAAAAGTGTAATTATTAGTTTCTATTAAATAGTTATTAGTGGGGCCGAAATTTATGCGTAGCACATGGCATAGAGCAGTTTTCGTTGGTTTTGTACTGGTAATGTCTTCCCTAGCGGGTTGTATCGGAACCGATGACGACGAATCTGATGAAGGAAAATATGGAACTGTTGTGGTCTCTACATATCACATTGCAGAGATTGTCTCTGCGATTACCGGAGATACAGTAAATGTGGAAATGATCAGCACTGATAACACACCTGTCCACGACCTTGACCCTGGAACCCCAGAGTTGGTAAGGATAGGAGATTCTGACTTATTCCTATACCACGGGCTCGGACTAGAGCCTTGGGTTGATGAGAAAATCGCTGAACTAGGTGACAATGCACCAGCGCACCACAGCGTGCACACAATGCCGTCAGGGGAAATTGACTTGGACTATGAGTTCATTCTAGGAAACCAACTTTGCTCTCTTCTAAACAGTCCATCTGCTGAAGTTATGACAATGCTGAGCGCACACGCTGAAGACTCCGGAGAAATTGAGGGAGAAGATAGCGTTTACAATCTCGCATTCCCAGAAGACGAACATGACGAACATGACCATGATGAGGAAGGCCACGAAGAAGGTGAGCATGACCATGATGAAGACGAGCACGAGCACGGAGAGCAAGGTCATGACGATGAACACGATCACGGCGAACACAGCATTGTTGAGGCTGAAGAAGAACTAACTGAAGGTCTAGACAAGTGCCCATCCGATTTCGTAGCATCGATTTATCACTTTGAAGCGGGCGTATACATTCTTGAATTCGAAGGGGAAGATGTTGAATCATTCCACATGGCAATTGCACAGATGCAAGGCGCGCATGACCACGCTCACGGTGACCACGATGACCACGAAGGTGAAGATGGACACGACGAGCATGATGGACATGGAGTCTGCCACGACATGACCAACCACGAAGACAAGGACTTCGATTCTGAAGATGAGTGTGAAGCTGCTGGATTCATTTGGATGGAGGAAGAAGAACACGAAGAGCACGAAGGTGTAATGAGTGCTGAAGGAGCAATGCAAGAAGTTGATACCAACAATGACGGAAAGATGTCTTGGGAAGAATTCGAAGCAATGTGGGAGATGAATGACGACCACGAACACGACGAAGAACATGAAGAAGGATGTCACGATACAAACACTCACGAGAGTCACGAGGAGTACTCAAACGAAGCTGATTGTGAGGCAGCAGGACACGTTTGGATGGAAGACCACGATGAAGAAGGCTGCCATGATGTAACAACGCATGAAACTCACGAGGAGTACACAAATCAGGCTGATTGTGAAGCAGCAGGACACATGTGGATGGAGGAAGAAGACCACGATGACCATGATGACGAAGACGACCATGACCCTCTAGAGGAAGCAATGGAAGAATACATGATGAGTATGATAATGGAAGAATTCAACCATTCTGACGAAGATGGCGACATGCTTCTTGACCTAGATGAACTAGGGCACTTCCTAGAAGCAATGGAAGATATGGAAGACATGGAAGAAGACATGCCTGTTGATGTACTAATTTTTGCTTTCGATGAAGATGGCGACGAAATGCTGTCCTTCGACGAGTACATGCACCTATGGGGCATGGAGGATGATGACCACCACGAGCACGGCAATGAAACAGACGAAGGCCATGACAATGAGACTCACGATGAGAATGAAACCATGGAAGACATGTTCATGGAAATGTTCCAGATGATGTTTAACATGTCAGACGCTGACGGTAACGGATACCTAGATTCTACTGAGTTAGAAGTCATGATGGAAGAGATGATGGAAGAAGACCACGAAGAAGGAGTCGCTTACATTCACCTACACATCGAAGAAGAAGGAGAGTACGGAATTGCTCTTCCTGACCACGTAGAGTTGCATGTTCTAAGTCAGGGAGGACACGAAGGTCACGACCATGAAGAAGAAGGTCACGACGAGGAAGAAGAAGGCCATGATGAAGAAGGTCATGACGAAGAACTAGCATATGATCCACACAGTTGGCTAGACCCTGTCGCATATGCTGCTCAAGTAGATGTTGTCTTGGGACACCTTATCACGACATTCCCAGACGGTGAAGACTTGTTCAAGGCAAATGCAAATGCATTCAAGGCAGAATTGGTGAAACTTGACGAGCAGTTCGAGTCACTATCCGAAAACTGCCAAGATATGTCAGTTGTTGCAAATCACAACGCTTACTCTTACATGGCTTACAGATACGATATCCAATTCGTAACCGTTCACGGACTAGACCCTGAGGGAGAGCCTACTCCTGAAGACTTAGCTGAGGTAATCGAGCACATCGAAGAAGAAGGCATCACTGTTCTGTACGTCGAAGAGTACACAGATGCGTCGTCTGTTGATAGTATCGTTGAAGCAACTGGAGTCACAGTAAAAACACTGTACACAATGGAAATGGCTCCAATGGATACAGACGATGACTATCTGAGTTTGATGCAGAAGAACTTCGAGAACCTAGAAGCAGGTATGTCTTGTTCTGCTTGAATTAGACTTTGAATTGCAGAGGTGAATTGATGCACACAGTTGATTTGATACCGATAATTCTAGTTGTCGGGGCTATTGTGGTTTCATCTTCATATCTGCTTTTTGAGTTCGTAAAGGCTCGCAAGGCTTAGAATACTATCACAAGTCTAGTCGTTTTATTACCCTAGGATGTAGTGCTGTGGAATCAATTGTTCTTGAGTTAGGAAAACCAGTCTTGTCCGTACAAGATCTGAGTGTTGCTCGCTCTGGTAAGTTGATTATCGAAGATGTTTCATTGACTGTCAAAAAAGGTGAATTCATCGGTATAGTCGGCCCTAATGGTAGTGGAAAATCCACCCTACTTCTTTCAATTCTTGGAATCTTGAAATTCCAAAAAGGAGAGGTTAGAATTTACGATTTCCCTCCTATGTCAAGAGAACTTAACGGGAAAATCGGTTGGGTTTCCCAAGCAGCATCTAACCTACCAAGTGAGATTCGAATAACTGTAGAAGAGTTGGTTAAGCTCGGCACATTTAATTCAAAAAATATGTTTTTGCGAATGACAAAGGCCAGACAAAATTTAATCGATGACGCAATTAGAATGGTCGGCCTAGAGGGACAAAGAAAAATGGATGTCTCAAAGTTGTCTGGTGGCCAAAGACAGAGGGCTGTGATTGCTAGAGCCTTGGCCTCAAATGCAGATTTTTTACTTCTAGATGAGCCACTTGTGGGGATTGACAGAGAAGCAAGAAATTCCCTTCTCAAGCTGCTTGACAACCTTTGCCACGAACAAGGAAAGACAATAATGATGGTCTCACACGACCTTGCAGCAATAAGGCAAACTTCTCACAGAATGATATACTTGGAAAATGGAATAAAATTTGACGGACCGGCAGAAGTTTTCCCAAGCCTTGACGAGTTAGCAAACCTGAGGGGCATCAAAAACGTCCATGAGGGACACGACCATTCACACTGTGAGGTGGTAGAATGATGGGAATTGGAGAAATTATACTGTACTTGGTTGCACCAATTATGGGATTTTTAGCACCAATTGTTCCTGGTGAAATCTTCCCTTATTTCTTCGAATGGGAGATTTTCCAAAGAGCATTGATTTCAGTTATTTTGGTTACTATTGTCGCTGGAACTCTGGGTGTATTCTTGATTGTTCAGAACCTGTCTTTGATTGGTGATGGTCTTGCTCACGTCTCGTTTGGTGGAATCGCAATTGCGTTAGTAATAGGTGCAACAAGTCCGATGTGGTGGGCATTATTGTTCAGTATCATTGCTTCAATTATCATTTACGAATTTCAAACTAGAGAAATTCTGACTGGTGATGCTTCAATCGCTATTTTCCTAACTGGAATGCTTGCCCTCGGCCTAGTAACTCTAAGGCTTGGAGGAGGAGCGGTAACTGCAGACATTGAAGGATACTTATTCGGTAGTGTATTGCTAGTAGACACCAGTGATCTGAACATGATTGCTACAATCTGTACAATAGCAATGATTGCAATGGCAACCATTGGACCTAGTGTTCTTGCGTGTACTGTAGACCCAATGGCTGCTAGAGTTCAAGGCCTTCCAGTAAACGCAATTGGGCGAGTATTCAGCATAATTACCGCTGCAGTGGTAGTTAGTATGGTCCAGGTTATCGGTGCACTGCTTGTTACGGCTCTATTGGTTACGCCAGCAGCAACCGCACAGCAAATTGGCACCAGTTTCCGTTCATGCCTATTATGGACACAATTCTTCGGATTGCTAGCAGTATTTGGTGGACTATTTCTCTCTTCAGAAGTCGGTGGAGGAAGCGGTGCGATGATCGCTCTGTTTGCAGCGACTATGTTTGCAATCGTCACCGTATCTAAGGTAGCAATGAATCGGTACTCAAGTGCAAACTGAAAATTATCCTCACATTGAGACTCTCATTGCAACTGCGTTCCCACCACCAAGGCAAAGAGACACAATCCCTGATTTAGCATCAAGCCTTCTCATTACACCTAGCATTGTAATTAGACAACGGGTACCGCTGCTACCCAGAGGATGACCTAGAGCAACAGCACCGCCGTGGAGATTGAATCTATCTTCAGGGATACCAACCTCTTGAGCGATAGCGCATGAAGCACTTGCGAAGGCTTCGTTATGCTCGTAGATGTCGATGTCCAATACATCCATCTCGGCCCTTTCCAACAACTTCTGAATTGCTGGCACTGGAGCATACATTACACGGCTTGGCTCAACCCCTGCTGTGCAGTAGTCTTCAACCACAGCGATGATTTCCCAACCGTTTTCCTTAGCGAAGTCTTCGTCTGCAACTAGGACCGCAGATGCACCATCATTCAGAGTGGAAGCATTGCCTGCTGTCACCATTCCATCCTCTTGGAATACAGGTCTAAGTCCTGCTAGAGCCTCGGTTGTAGTTCCCGCTCTGACACCTTCATCCACCTTCAGTTCTGGCATCTCGAACCTTTCCCAATCGAACCAACCGTTTTCTTCAGCTGTTGCGGCATTATTCTGTGAGCGAGCTGCGAATGCATCCATTTTCTCTCTAGAGATATTGCATTCGTTTGCTACAATCTCGCCAGTATTACCCATGTGTACATCGTTGTATACATCCCATAGACCGTCATGAACCATCGAAGAAACCAACTCTTTCTCTTCTCCATTGCGCTTTTCGAATTTCGGAGCATTGGTCATACTCTCCATTCCACCAGCGATTATGGCTTTGTATTCTCCAGCCTTGATACTATTAGCAGCTAACATTACGGCCTTCAAAGAAGAGCCGCATACCTTGTTGATGGTAGTGGCAGCAATTGTATTTGGCAAGCCTGCACCCAAAGCGACTTGACGCGCAGGGGCTTGTCCTGCCCCGGCTTGTAGAACCTGACCGAAAAGAACCTCGTCGATTACTCCGGATGATGGATCGATATCGCAGCGACTAAGCAATTCTTTGACAGAGCGGATACCAAGTTCAACCGCTGTCAAATTAGACAAACTCCCTCTGAATTTACCGATAGGAGTCCTTGCAACGCCACAGATAACGACTCTTGCCATAGATGGGCGAGCGTTACTCGATTATTCAACTTGACCTCTAGGGAAAGTGTTCTTGAGTAGTGGTTACTCGCCCGAGCATGGCCAAGTTCAAGACCGACATCGAGACCGACCGCGCTAAGAATGAAATGAGAAACATCGAGGTTGAAATCGATTTTACGCCAAATGCTCTTGCTAGCATCCTATACCGTCAAGGAAACACTCACATCCTGTGCTGTGTAACTAAAGAATCACGCCTGCCAGGATGGTTCCCTAGAGATGCAACAAAGGGATGGGTACACGCTGAATATTCACTATTGCCTGGTTCCACTGACTCTCGATTTAGAAGAGAGCGAAGAGGCGCAAAAGGTAGAACACAAGAAATCGAAAGATTAGTCGCTCGCTCGCTAAGAGGTTCTATCGACCTTGAAGCACTTGGACCGATTGCTTTGACTGTTGACTGTGACGTTCTAAACGCCGATGGTGGCACTAGGTGTGCCTCAATAACTGCAGCAAATATCGCTCTCAGACTGGCCGTTAGAAGGCTGATTGCAAGCGGAGACTGCTTGCCAGTTGACCTTCGCCCAAGCCGCGAGGATAGAGAGAATGGCTGGACTCCACCAGAACTCACTGAAGTCGAAGCAAGGAACCACGAAAACAAAGTAATTCCACACGACCTTTCCGCGATCTCCGTTGGATTGGTTGGAGAAGATGTCTACCTAGATTTGGATTACATTTTGGATTCAAATGCAGATGTGGATATGAATGTGGTTGGAACCGCTGACGGTAAATTCGTCGAAGTACAAGGTACCGGAGAGGAATCCACCTTCTCATACGACGAGTTACAAGCCCTTCTGGACATGGCAAGAAATGGTCTTGCTCAACTTGCTGAAGTACAAGCCGCTGTTCTCGAAGACATCGAGTGAATAGCCGTAAGGCTTGAAATACAGATGCATGTGGCACGGATATCCCGGGTTAGTAGCTTAGTTGGGAGAGCGCGGCACTGAAGATGCCGAGGTCGCTGGTTCAAGTCCGGCCTAACCCACTTTTATTTCCACTAACATCACTCGTGGTTAGCCAGACTCAGTACTTCCTTCGTCCAGTACTTCATCCCCGGCCTAACCCATCATCTAACATAGCAGGTATGGCCAGAGAAATAGCCTATTTTGGAAAACTAATTGTTCCCGAAAAGATTGCAAAATTACAGTTCGACCCCTGTGGATAACCGAGATTATTTTGGTTGGATTAAGATTAATCCTGCATAGTATTCATGTGCTGTTGCCCCGTAGGGGCATACATGGGGTCGGAAGATATCGTGACTGATATTGAGACATCCTCTACAGAAGTTGGAGATTCCAAACCTATAGACAAGGTTTCAAAGGAATTAGCAGCAATCAGAAAAAGAAGGAATACCGACTCAAAAAACCGATTTCCATCAGCAATTGAGGACTGGACACTACTCGCTGGTCTTGGATATGGCGCGCTATATGCCCTGCTCTTATTCGGAATGTCAAGCGGAGTTTTCGGTGAATCAACAGCATTAGATCACTGGGCAAGCGACACCGCTCTTGATGCGGGAGATCAATGTGAGGAAGTACTCGACACTCCATGGATACACGCATATCCAGACAATGATGTTGAGGCAGTGAAGATTTCAGGGCGAAATCTGGCTCAAGGAATTCCCGTCCTAAATTGGACTGTCACTGCATCTGATGGAGGCGAGACGCCAGTACCTTCACAAGGTGAAATCAACAAAAAGTCAGTCAAAATAGAGTACGATGATTGGAAGACTGGAACCTATGAACTTGTCATTACCATCGATATGTACGTCATGGGTAGTGATATGGATTACAAAAATGAGTCTGATAGAGTCAATGGAACCGAAAGAATCGACAAGACACTTGAATTCGAAATATCAACCTCCAAAAACGCACTTTCATTCTTACCATTCGTAGATTCTGAAGTTAAGCGTGAAGCAACAATTCTCGAAGACGGCCCGCGCTCTTGTTGGTCTGTTACAGATTTAGGAAACTGGGGATTCGTGCTAATGGGTGCTGAACTAGGCGGTGGTCGTGAAACCGCTATGCTAACCGGTGGAGCTGCTGGAATTCCTGCTTGGTGGATGGCCTTTGTTTCCCTCTCGCTTTCTGTTATCTCTCTATTCTTGGCTTACCCTGTAATGTACAAACTGTACCACCAAGACACTGACGATATGCTTTCAAGGACTCATATTCGCAAAGTTGTAGTCGATGTACTACGAAATTCAGAATCAAGACTACACATCAATATTGATTGGGACCTTTACAAAATTGAAGTCAGAGACCTCTCAATCGACATTATGGTTCCATATTCAAACACAGAAGGTACATTCTCAGATAGTGCTGATGTTAGGTCTGAAATCCTCAAAGAAATACTGGAAGAATTTGCTCTCTTCCGAGTATTCAAGCCCGTTCAACTAACCGTCAGGTCAATTGGAGACAATCAAGCAATTGACTTTGAAACCGGTGTTGGCGTAGGTAGTGGAATGATTGATGAAGAGGATGCAGAGGACCAAGACTACACCACATTCTTCAGAGACCTACACATGCTATCTAAGGTTGAAGATGATGTTAGAGAATCAGTAAAGGGCTACTTCCGTTCAACAAGCGACCTAATCCTACAGATGGCAACCGTAACCAGTGAAGACTCAATCATTTTCGTTAGGGTTGCATACAAGCCAAACCAGAGGTTTGCTTTCTTTAGATTCAAGGACTCGAATATAGATATCGAGAAGGACTTAAGAAAATACATTTCTAGAGAAAATCCCGAACTTGTTGGAACTCAGGAGTTGATTGTGAAAGGTAGAAACCTGGTTTCAACCCTCGCTGACAGGTCTGGTGCAGGTAGAGTTGAAACACTAACTAGCAAGGATAGCAAGGATGCGAGAGTTGCTGCAGTAGCCAAGCAAGATGGACTGGGCGGTAGAGTTCTGCAAACCAAGTTATTCGGCGACATTCTATCTACTGTAGAGTATACTGCAAATGAGAAACGTGAGATGATTAACAAATGGGGATTCTGGGGATTGATCGTATTCGTTTGGATTCCATTCATGGCATCTGGTGTTCTAGTAGGAGCTATGCTCGGCTTGCTGTCTAGGATGAAGTTCATGCGCGTGCTGTGGGCTACGTTTGTAGGAGGTGCTGCAGCGTCTCTAACCTGGGCTTACACTGCTGAAGGAATCATTACGGTCATGCACAAGTACAAACTTGAAGCCGCAATTCCAATCGCAATTATTGCATTCATTGGAATGGCATTCTTACACATGCGTTCAACAAAGATTCGCAGGCAAGCTGAACTATTCGAAGACACCCTTCTAGACTCCTTCCATGCTGACATACGAGACAAATATGGTAGCGAGTGAGGCGATCACATGGTTGGTGACCCCGCTAAGTTTGGCATAATTACAATCTCTGATAGGGCGTATTCTGGTGAATACGAGGATGAGGGTGGACCTGCAATTCTAGGGTTCTTCGAAGAGGCGATTGCATCGGAATGGACTCATAATTACGCTGTAGTTCCTGACGAAATCGGAGCCATTACTCAAGCGATAATAGAAATGACCGACAACCTCGGTTGCGATGTCGTTGTAACAACCGGTGGTACGGGTCCCGCTGAAAGGGACGTTACTCCCGAAGCAACCATGCAAGTCTGCGATAGAATACTCCCGGGGTTTGGCGAACAAATGAGAGCAATATCACTGGAGTTCGTCCCCACTGCCATCCTTTCACGGCAGGTTGGCGGAACTAGAGGAAATAGTCTGATATTCAATCTCCCTGGTCGTCCTAAAGCGATAAGAGAAACTATAGACGAAATTTGGAAGGCTGTACCATACTGTGTGGACCTACTAGGCGGGCCGTACATCGACATGAGAGATGACGTTTGCAATGCCTTTAGACCAAAGAGTGCGAGAAGAAGGTGAGGAAATGAGTGGAAGTATATTGGTTACAGGTGCGAGCATGGTTCTACCTACAGGTATCGCTGTAGGAGACTTGAGAATAACCGACGGGGTAATCTCAGAAATTTCAACGGAGGGAAACCTTACTCCAAATGATGGTGAGCACGTTGTGGACGCAGCAGGTTTGCATTTGCTACCAGGAATTATTGACCCACAAGTGCACTTTAGAGACCCCGGGCAACCAGAAAAAGAAGACCTGTTCACTGGTTCAAGAGCCGCTGCTAGTGGAGGAGTGACCTCATTCTTGGACATGCCAAATAACGTTCCAAGCCAGACTACGCTACAATCGATGTATGACAAATTGGAAACCGCAGCGAATAAGTGTGTTACAAATTATGGCTTTTTCATCGGTGCGACCGAGTCAAACGTTGAGGAATTGAAGAAGGCTGTAGGAGTTCCAGGAGCACCTATTGCAATCCCAGGAATTTGTGGAATCAAAATCTTCATGGGATCTTCAACCGGTGATTTGCTTGTAAACGAATCCAACGCATTGAAGACCATTTTCAACAATACAGCGGGATTAATCGCAGTCCACGCTGAAGACGAAACGAGGATGATTGAGAGAGCGAAGATGATTGAAGGCCGTACTGATATGGCAGCCCATGCAGAGTGGAGAGATGATGAAACTGCACTAATCGCCACCAAACGAGCGGTCAAACTAGCTCAAGAAAGCGGTCACAGACTACACATCTTACACCTAACCTCTGGAATCGAAGCAGATTGGTTATCCGATGTTACCTCACTACACGGAGAAGAGGGTAAAGCACACGTAACTACAGAGGCACTTCCACAGCACCTAACCTTCGATGAAACCGATGTCGAAGTCCTCGGAACTAGATTAAAAATGAATCCACCAATTCGTTACAAGAAAGACAAAGAAACACTGTGGAAGCGATTATTGGATGGAACCATCACATGTATCGCTACAGACCATGCACCACACACCATGGAAAACAAGATGCAAGGTTTCCCTGCCGCACACAGCGGTATGCCTGGTGTAGAAACTTCTCTATCTGCCATGCTAACTCACGTATCTGAAGGTAAGTGCACACTAGAGCAGGTTGTCAAGTGGATGTCTACCGATGTTGCAGAGTGCTACCAAATGATTGGGAAGGGTAAACTCGAGGAAGGTTACGACGGCGATATTGTTCTTGTTGACCTAAACAAGAAAATCGAAGTAAAGGATGAAAACACATGGACGACCGTGAAGTGGAGTCCGTTCAATGGCAGAACACTAGTTGGTTGGCCGGTGTTAACTGTCGTTGATGGAGTCCCTGTTTTCGAGAGAAATGATGAGACAGGTCCGAAAGGCAATTGCTTAGTAGATGCTGGAGATGTTGGAAAACCTCTGGTTATGCTACCGTGGGATTAAATCTGCCTGTAGACTGATTTTACTGTGAATTAATTTATTTACTAAACTTTGAATTCCACCCCAGTGAAAGAGATGAGTGACTTAGAGGAAAAACTCGGACCAGGGCACCAACAAATAGTAATCGGACTTCTCATTTTTGCCGCAGGAGCACTGTGGGGAATAATGCTAGCAAACGCTGATGAAATCAATCTCAAAGACCTCTTTACGTCAGCAGTAATTATGTTGTCAGGAGCGATGATAACCATGCTAGGTATATCATTTGGAACGGACAAAGAGGATGATAGAACCAATGATTTGCAAGATGCAATCATGGAGTTAACCGGCATGCTAAACGCTTTACAAGCCAAAGTTACTGGTAGTGACAGTGAAGAAGAGTGATTACAAGTTGTATAACTTGGAGTACTTGGATTCAACATAAGCCAAGAAAGGTTCGGGATTTGGAGGCGAGCCTGTTGCGTTCTCAATCAATTCAGTTGGCGTCATTACTGAGCCCTTCTCATGGATTTTTTCACGCAGCCAATCAAGCATACTAGACCAATCTCCTGACTTGATTATCTCATCGATATCACCAAGTTCTTCTGACATTGTTTGAAGTAATTGAGCTGCGTATAGATTCCCAAGGGTGTAGGTTGGGAAGTAACCAAATGCACCCATTGACCAATGGATATCTTGCAAGCATCCTAAGGAGTCATTTGGAACTTCTATTCCAAACCAATCTTTCATCATTTCATTCCATGTTTTTGGGATATCTTCGACTTTGAGTCCATCATTGAAGATCATTTTCTCAATCTCATATCTTATCATGATGTGTAGATTGTATGTGATTTCATCAGCTTCAACTCTTATGAAATCAGGCTTAACTTCATTTGCAACCAAGTCAAGAGTTTCATTAGTCCAATCTGGACAATCTGGGAATTGCTCCTTGAACCATGGCATAGCTACATGCCAGAATGCTGCTGTTCTTCCGATTTGGTTTTCCCAGAATCTAGACTGTGACTCATGTACTCCCAAGGATACAGCACCGCCAACCGGTGAGAAACTGTGTTCTCTTGGCAGACCCTGCTCGTAAACACCGTGTCCTGATTCATGCATCACAGCATATAGACAAGAGAACGGATCTTTTTCGTCGAATCTTGTGGTGAATCTGGTGTCGTCGGGCCAAAGTCCTGCACAAAATGGGTGCGTCGACCTATCCATTCTACCGGCTTCAAAATCAAAGCCCATTGCCTGACTAACTTTGTTGCAGAATTTCTCCTGTGCATCTGCAGGGAATGACATGTCTTCAGGAAGTCTTGGAATTTCTATTTCCGATTCCATAATTTTTGCAAGTAAAGGCACAAGTCTTGCTTTCAAGCCTGAAAATAGCGGGTCATAATCTCCTACAGTCATTCCAACTTCATACTCATCTAGCAAAACATCGTATGGAGTATTATCACAGCCCAAATATTCGATTTTCTTATGAGTCAAATCGATTAATTTCTGTAAGTGAGGTGCGAATTGAGAAAAGTCACTTTCACTTCTAGCATGTTGCCATGCTAACAGAGCCTCGCTACGTACTTTGGTAAACTTGGAAACAAACTCAGTTGGTAGTTTTACAGCCTCGTCATACTTTCTTCTCATCTCCTTGAGATTTGCAGAGAAGTAATCGTCGTGTTCCGATTGCTCTAATTCGTGGATTAGTGAACCCATTTTCTCATCGATTAGTCTAGAGTGTCGTTGTCCAGCAAGCCATGCAAGAATCTCTCCTCTAGCCTTGGCACCTTTTGCAGGCATGATGGTCTCTTGGTCCCAACCAAGATGGCCTTGAATAGCTTCAAATCTATACAAATCATTGACGCGTGTCATGAAATCTTCCTTTGCTCCCATGCTTCTACCCAGCAGGTGTTTTCTCTTCAAGATTTCACGTGGGGCCGGGCACACCTTGAAGGCATGAACGCACTAGGGTTCGTCATGGCCTCTCCATTCCGGCGTAAACCAAAGGAGACAGAGGTGAAGGTCGATGACGACGACTTAGAACTAGAAGAAGTCGTAGGATCTGAAGAACCGCTTGAAGAGAATGTTGCGGAAGTTTTGGAAAGTTTAGACCTAGAACAAGCCCTTTTTGAGTCCGCAAAACGCGTGACTCACACTTGTATGGACATAAGAAGGGGAGAAAATGTCCTAATCGTATGTGACCCTACAACTGGTCAAATTGGGCAAGCATTGCACAAAGCAGCGACCGAGCGTTCAGATAGAGTTCTCCTGATTGTGATGCCAAAGGGGAGACATCACGCAGAGGAACCTCCAACCCCGGTAGCAAACCTGATGAAACAACAACAAATCGTGATTGCACCAACGAAATACTCTCTTACACACACTAGAGCGATTAGATCGGCACTGAAGGAAGGAGCAAGAGTAGCCACAATGCCCGGGATGACAGACGAAATGTTCGTCAGCGGCGGAATGACTGCAGATTTTAATAAAATCAAGAAGAGCTTGTCAGAATTCTCAGGTAAACTACGACGTAAGAAGTTGGTACACGTCAAAGATTCAAAGGGTACTGATGTAGAATTTGAAGTCTCATGGAAGGATTGGAACCTAGATGACAATGGTATCTGCAATCGACCTAGAATGATTACAAATCTTCCAGCTGGAAAAGCATTCGTACTACCTAAAGAAGGAACGATGAATGGAACAATCGTTATCGATGGTACTTGGGAATCTACCTTGCTAGAAGAACCCCTTGAATTGACTGTTGAAAATGGAATTGTCATCGATATCAAAGGAGATTCGACCGCTGCCCAAATACGTCAACAGTTTGGAGAGGCAGCGGCAAAACTTCGCTCCAAAGATAGAGAACTGGTCTGGACAGTTGCTGAATTCGGATTTGGAATGAATCCTAATGCGCAGATTACCGGTCACGTTCTAGAGGACGAAAAACAACTTGGAACATGCTACTTTTCAATTGGGGACAATACTAGCCTAGGTGGAAGTGCATCGGTCGGCATCCACATCCCAGGAGTAATCACAAAACCATCGGTATGGCTAGATGATTCGCAAATTATAGACGATGGTAAGTTCATCGACTAATCAGCGGTTCTGAGTTCCACACACTGGGCAGAAACGCCAATTTGGGTCTACACCAATTCTACAACCACGGCAATGTATGCCTGAGCGAATGGTAGGTTGCATTGGCTGGACAGGTTGTCCCCAGCCTTGTTGTTGCTGTTGCTGCTGAGCAAGCCATGCTTGCTGTTGTTGCTGTTGCTGTTGCTGAGCGAGCCATGCCTGCTGTTGTTGTTGCTGTTGTTGCTGAGCAAGCCAAGCTTGTTGCTGTTGTTGCTGATCAATCGGCAGAGGTTGTTGCGCAGGTGGTGTATTCTTGATTTCTGCTCGGATTGGTTTAACCGGTTTCGGAAGTGCCATTCTTTCAGTCACTTCTGGTTGTGATTTTAGTTCCTCAAGAGTTACTTGACCATCGCCATCGATATCAGCCTCAGAATGGATTTTCTCTGCTTCTTCTAGACCCCTACCTGTTGCATCTGCAATCTCTTGTACTGATAATCCGCCACTATTGTCGGTGTCTGCAGCTGCAAATGCATCATCAAGCGTTGGTTCTGGCTCAGGTTCTGGCTCAGGTTCCGGCTCAGGTTCCGGCTCGGGCTCAGGTTCCGGCTCAGGTTGTGGTTCCGGTTCGGGAGCCATAACTGAAAATGCTCCTGCAAATGCATCATCCGTCTTTTCGGATTCCTTTCTCTCATCAATTTCGACAACTGGCTCTTCGATTTTTGGAAGAGGTACTGGGTCGCTAGAAGGAAGTGGTACTGGTTTTTCTTGAACTTCCTTGGGTTCTATTTCTGGTAAAGGTACTTCCTTGACTGGTTCAGGTTCAGGAGTAATCTGTGGCTCAGGTGCCGGTATTGGTTCACTAACAACAGGTGCAACATATGCAGTTTCTATTTCCTTGGCTGATGCACTACCGCTAGCAAGACTCGAAACTGGAGTAACATGACCAGCAACATCGAAACTTGCCTTGATTTCAGAGGCTAGTGAAAGCAGCGCATCCTTGTTTGCTGCTGGGTTCGATAATAACGATTCAACACCATTTAGGTACTTTGTAGCCTCCCCTTCACCACCGGTTTGTTGTGCAATTGCAAATAGTTTCAGAAGACGCATTGGGTCAGCAATTTCCTGCAGTTGCTCTGATTCTGAGTCAGAAAATTGACCTTCACTAATTGCTAATGCAAGTTGTTCTGGAAGAGACATTACACCTAGATGTCCTGCAACTAGGAAGTAAATTTCACCACCTTCGCAATTCAATCTCTCGCTAGCCTCCTCGAAATCGAAGTCACCTGGTTTTAGAACAAGGTCGGAAAGTAGGGTGAAGAATTTCTCAAATGCAGCCTCTCTCGGCATTTCCATCATTTGATGAAGAGCATCTGAGGATTCGAATACGCCAAAGTAAGCAGCTGCATCATCGACTTCAATACCTTCTGGCATTGAGACATCAGCAACGTCGTCACTCATTTTCTAACCCCCGTAATCTCCCCGAATTAACTACCCTTCTTGAGTGTGATGCCTCTAGATTACTCCTTTGACATATCGATTATTGCCCTTGATTGTGGAGCTGACCATCCTGTAGTTTGCAATTGCATCAAGATCGAACGCTCGGAAATTCCACCCTTCAAAGCGGTCTTTGTCCAATCAACTGCTGCTGACCTGTCTGCTAATTCTTCAGTATCAAATAAATCTGGGTCGATTTGAACCTTAGCCTTGCGAACTCTTCCGTCACCTACTGGCTTACGCTTTGCCACCTTCTTTCCTGCAGTGGCTGCAACAGACGGTGTACCGCCTCTTTGTGGGCCTCGAGGGTCAGGGCCTCTGGCAGGTCCAGCGCTAGATGGGCCTCGACTTGGTCCACCTGGTGGACCTCTGCTAGGTCCTGAGGCTGGCCCGCCACCTGTACCGCCTGGCGGTCCTCGACTTGGTCCTGATGCCGGTCCTCTTTGGGGTGATGCGCCTGGTGGGCCTCTGCTTGGTCCACGGCCTTGTGGACCAGATGATGGTCCACGCTGAGGAGAGCTTTGTGGACCTCTTGAATTGCCACGACCACCGAGGATGCCTGCCATGAAATCGTCTTCATCATCGTCATCATCATCGAACCAATCATCGTCATCGTCGTCGAATTCGAAATCGCCGCCTCTCATCCTTGAGATTATTATGAATACCAATCCAAGGAATAGCAGCCCTCCGCCTCCAGCAACAGCGTAGAATATTATTGGGTCCATGCCAAATACCGAATCATCTGTTTCAGTTGGCTCAGCCTCAGCTTCAATTTTACAACCACTTGGGTAAACTTCTGCGCCCGCTGGAGTATTTGGACAAGCGTCTTCATCGTCCATGATTCCATCATTGTCGCTATCTGATTGGTAAGCAGCACAACCAAAATTATTCTCTGCTTCTAAGCGGAAAACTTCGTTTTGCCAATCTGTATCAAGACACTGATCAGCATCTGTTCCAGTTTGATTATCTCCCCAACCGTCTTTGTCTGCATCTTCCCATTGTGTTGGGTTTTCTGGGAATGAGTCGTCTCCCAAGATATCACTGTATCCGTCTCCATCTGAATCTAAACAACCATACCTTTCGTTTTTGTCTGATTTACCAAAGATATCAGGGCAATAATCGGGCCGTTCTCCCGAAAAATTGTCTCCAAATCCGTCACCATCCATATCTTGCCACTGGGTTTTATCGAATGGGAATGCATCTCCTACGTGAGTATCATTATCTGGGAAATATGTGTAATTTCCTTTGTATCCGTCTCCATCGATATCTTCGTCAATCTGTGATTCATCTATACAACCATTGGCTAGAACGATTACTGGAGGGAACGTATCCTCACACTCATCAATATCGTCAGTAACTCCATCCTCATCAGAATCAAGTTGATACAAAGCGCATCCTGAGTTGTTCATGGCCTGTGCGATATTCTCATCGGTTGGATTTGTGTTAGCACACAGATCACTAGGGTCAAAGATTCCATCTCCGTCACTGTCAACTTCCTTTTGGGCTGTTGAACAACCATCGCTGTCCACAGCTGTGTCGATTGGAGTATCAGCACATCTATCCTCGGCGTTTGATACTCCGTCTAGGTCATCATCAATCTGATATTCAGAACAGCCAATTTCGTTTACAACTTGGCCAAATTGAGTATTAGGACAATCGTCGTTATCATCAGGTACACCGTCTAGGTCTTCGTCCGGGTCATCTGATGGAATTGGACAACCAACACCTGGCTGTCCATCGGGCTTTGTTCCGTTGATTACACCCGGATCAAACGGACATGCGTCTGGATCATTTCCTTGCTGATTATCGCCCCAACCATCACCGTCACTATCGATTAATTGTGTTGGGTCAGTGGGGAAAGCATCAGTGATATCTTCTCTGCCGTCGCCGTCCGTATCTTGACAACCGTAGTAAGAGACTGGCTGAAGAACACCATCGACCAAAGCGATTGTGGATGTGGAATTACCCCATACAGTTGGACAATTGTCTAAGAATAAACCACCGCGATTTTGACCATCGTCGATTGCTGTCCAGTTGTCGGGGTATCCGTCACTGTCAGTGTCATGCGCCGCTGCAGGGATCGATGGGAATTTATCTGGAGTTGTTGCACCCTCTGATGAGTTATCGCCATAGCCATCACCATCGGAATCAGCCCATTGAGTAGGGTCGTTTGGCCACCAGTCAGCACCATCCTCCTCTGTCCAGATGTATTGCGTCCCGTATGGGTTATTCTCATCCCAAGGGTCAGACGAACCATCTGAATCTGAGTCTGGACAGCCTTGTCGGTCTCTCCAAGAGTATCCTTCTACGAACCAACACCAGTCACCATCCACAGGATCGTCAGGGTTGTCACCATATCCGTCACCGTCCCTATCTTTTTGCTGAAGTGGATTGTAAGGGAATAAATCTCCTGGTCCAGATGGAGTAGACTCAAGAGTTACGTTACAGCAATCAGGACCGTGGTTATCACCGAAAGTATCGAGGTCGGAATCCAAAGCCTGTTTCCAGTTTTCAGGGAATCTATCACCAAGAATTGGGTCATCAACCCAACCGTCTTGGTCATCATCTGAACATCCTAATTGTCCCCACCAAGAGGTACCATCGTCGTCATTGCAGTCGTCGTTAGCATCTGACCATCCATCTGCGTCATAATCTTCACAACCAAATCTATCGTACATCGACTCTCCGAAATCTGAGACACATGCATCAGATTGTGGCCCTAGAGAGTTGTCACCAAATCCGTCCGAATCTGAGTCTTCCCATTGGTTGCCAACATTCGGTAAATCGTCATGCGTATCTGGAATAAGGTCTCTGTCCGTGTCGGTTACTATCCTGATTACACTGAAATCATTGGTTGATGATTGCGAGTATGCAATTACTAGATCTCCGTCCACCAAATTCATTCCAGCCATGTGTTCAGTCACAACTGAGGTGAATTTGGTAGATGTTGTGATTGTTGAATCTGAGAATGAACCGGTTGTCCAAACCAAGTTGTTGGCACCCATCGAATCTTCAGTTGATGTTACATGCCATCGGTCTGAGTCGACTAAGAAATCTAGTGGAGTCTCAGAATCTGGTACCTCAATGGATTGAAGGCTCCAATTTCCATCGCTTTCTCTGTGTAAAACTCCTTGGTCTGAATTATTGAAATCAAAGACTGCGTTTCCTCCTTTCATAACCAGTGCATTACCAATATTCTGATTGTTGTTAAGCATCCATCGCTCGTGAGCAACTGTCCAATTGCCACCTGATAGACCTCTCTCGTAAACTCTCAGATATTCTCCATCCAGTACTGACAATACTAAGTTTCCTGAGACCAACTCGAGTTCGAAAGAAGCTGTCGTGTTCGCTCTAACTATATCTTCTACAGACGAATTTGTTCCATTGTATTCGACTATCTGTAGATAGGTCGAGTTGTTGGAAATAGCCACTTGGGCGAATATTAGGTCACCGCCAAAAGTCCAAATCGAATCGAAATCATTACCAATTGTAGTGTTCAAAACTGTGTCTTCACTCCATGTGCCATCCAAAGTCGCTATGCGAACCATATTGTCATCATCATCGACATATACCATTCTAGTTTTGTCACTGGCATCTACGTGGACCTTTATAGGATACAGTATATCGATTGTAGACCTAACCAATGACGTTGAATAGCCATATTCTCCTTCTGCGGTATAGAATATTGAAGAGTAATCCGGAGAAAAGTGACCAATGCGCTGCAGGCCATTAACATCCATAGCAGTGCCCATTTCCTTTCCTACGCCGGTACCAGTATCGAGGCTGAAATCAAGTCCAGTGTTTCCTTCAACATTCATTGTGACCAATGTGGATGTCCCTAAAATGGAGCGAATTGCGAGAATTGTTGGCTTTCCAGAATCTGTTATTCCCATCACAGCATCATGTGCATCAGTGATGTAGCGGTGGTCCCACCTACCTGCTGAAGACACACCGTCTGGAGTGTTTTCGAGTAGCATCAAACTGGAATCTGATAGTTCTACGAGGAGCGATGGGCTACCTCTCTGTGGAGTATGCAAGTCGATTTCTTCAACCATATTCGGGAACTCAAAGTCAACGTTTTCCCAATCCCTCTCCGACATGATTGTTAGTACTGGTGCGAAATTATCTCCTTGGTTCAAATCCCTAGAGGAGTATAGTAAATCACCCATTCCGTCGCCGTTCAAATCCATTCCACTTAGGAGATTCAAACCGACATTCTCACCAGCTGAACCTTGGGCAAATAATTGGACGTCGCTTCTAACACCATTTTCTGAACCAAGATACAAGTTGACTGTTCCGGATTTACTTGCAGAAGGCATCATTAAGAAGAAATCTGAGTAACCATCCTCGTTAATGTCTCCAGCTGGAGAAATAGTGTAACCAATTAATGCATTAGCGAATGGACCCTTGAGCGTCCAATTAGCAACAGGTAAGGTTGCATTGCCTGACCACATGTGTACTTTACCAGATTGGTAAGGCGTTGTGGTTGCAAACAACTCGCTGATGATCAGGTCGTCATATCCGTCGCCGTGTACATCTCCGACAAAGGCCATCTCAAAGCCGTATAATTTCCCTTGCTGAGCGACTGAATGTATCTTGACTGGTGTGGAATTTATTCCTGTTTCTTCACCCATAAAGAATTCAACAGAAGAATAACCTGTGGGGCTGTCTGTCGTTCCTGTGTTCGATACAACCATGTCTAGGTAGCCGTCTCCATTTAGGTCACCTCCAGCAGCGACTTGTCTTCCAAACATTGTTCCCGAATCGGTTTGGGTGATGTTTGAATGTTCAATCATAGCGGTTGAATTACCCTTCAGTACCATCACTAATCCGTTCTTAGAGAGGGTAGGCTGAGCTTCGTTTTCCTCGATTAATTTGTCTGCAACAATCGCTAAATCGTCACATCCATCAGATTCCACATCACCAAGTGATGTCATTGACCATCCCAAATTGTCGTCTTGATTTCCAGTCATGTTCCACCATGGTTGGGTTGTGATTCCAGAAGAAGTGCCAAGTCTGATAGAGACGTACCCCGAATTGTTGAGTCCTAAACCTGGCTCACTAGACGCTATGTCATCAAATCCGTCACAATTGAAGTCTCCAATCGCCATCCCAAATCCAAGATTTGAATCACTAAGGGAGCCAACCAGCATTCTGTCCGGAAGTTCTCCAAGTCCATCTGCTGAACCATAGTGGACAGAGATTGTGCCGTTTCCTTCTGGGTCGGTGTATACGAGATCGTCAATTCCGTCGCCATTCAAATCTCCACTGAGAACTTCTCCTTCTAGAGAATCATCGTCGTATGTGATTACGCTAGTCGGTGTTGGGTCAATTCTGCCGGTGTCCTTTCCTGCTAAGCTTCGCAATAGCGATATTGTATGAGATGTGGAATTTGAATTAGAGTAAGCAATCTGTTCAATATCGTTTGAATCTAAATCCATACCAATCGCATCGGATATGGATAAGCCCCTCGAGAGAACCTGCCTGGATTCCGATGTTTCATTAAAACGGAGCAATCTGACTTCGCTTTCAGAAAGGTTGCTTTCCGCCTGAATCGTGTAAACGATGTGGAACATGTTTTCAGAATCGATTGCAATTTCTATATCGCTGCCGATTGGCCCTTCATCTAGAAGTGTGTGATTCCAAAATGCCTTGTTAAACGAAAGGTGATGAAGGCCATGAGTCCCAGTTTGGCGGAAGAAAATGTGAGTGCGAGAATCGTTATCAAATTCGAGATTCAATGATTCGCTACCGGAATCGTAAACGTTCTCAGCAATTGTTCTAATGTGCCAAGTACGTTCTAAGTAAACTGCATTTTTCTCTGCAAGTCTAGCAAGGCGTATGTGACTTGCTGTGCTTTCGTTTTCGTCATCATCTACGCCGTATACGATCTGTATGCGGTCCTCGCGAGTGACCCCAATAGCACAACTATCCGTCCTTTCGCTACCCAAATTTTGTACAACAAGCGTATCAAAACTACCGTCCAAATTCAAGGTATGGAAGTAAACCTCTGTAGAATTTGTCGAACAAGCATATCCAATGCCAATTTCGGTTACAACCATATCGATTGAATCGATGTTGGTCTGATTTTGTATTTCATGTGACCAATAATCGAGGATTGATTCGCCACGGACAGTCCAATTTTTCCCGTCTATATTGATGATATCGCCTTCAAGGTCATGGCCAGAACCAGAGGAGAATCCAACTGTCAGCGCCGCAGAGGACTGGTTTTCTTCTAAATCATCATATGGAAATTGAACCATCGGTGAAGAAATTTGTATCAAAAATATGGCGAGAATTGCAAGTGGAAGGCCTTTGCTTCGCCACGACATAACACCACTCACGATTACCACCCTACATTACTATTACCAAAGTTTGAGCACACGGCCCCCATAGGGGGCCGGAGTTTTGGTTCATAGCGAACCGCTTGAATCTATGTATCTCATCGCCAGTACATGGACGGGTTCATTCTGGTCGTTGCAAACGGAGAATGGCCCAGTAAAGAATTACTTCTAACACTTCAAGAAAAAGCCGATTTCACAATCGCATTAGATGGTGCAGCTGACCGTTTTGATTCTTGGGATGTGGTCGTTGGAGATATGGATTCAATCGTAGAATCAAGACCTGAATTTTTTGATTCGAATCAGGAAAACTCAGACCTATCAAAGGCATTGATTCAGTATGATGTAGATGCAGTAGTTGGAGTAGAAGGAGGTAGACTAGATCACCGCCTTGCAGCGTTCACGTCCTTATTCGAATCTCAGTCAGATGCAATTCTATATTTCGATGGTTGGAGGGCATGTAGAGTGGACATTTCTGGTCTTGAAATCGAATTAGAAATTGGAACAATTTGTTCATTAATGGCATTTGGAGATGTCAAGAATGTAAGTATATCAGGAGTCGATTATGAGCTGAATTCTGAGGATTTACAAACTGGTACGAGAGGTGTAGGAAACAAAGCAAACTCAAATCCAGTAATAATCTCTCATGATGGCGGAGATTTACTTTTCATTTGGGAGGCAAATGCGCCCTGATAAATTCAGAATATTCTTCTTTACCGTTCCATTTTCTCGCTCTCTCATCGATTCTAGATGCTTGCAAAGTTGCATCATATCCCCCCCAATCTTCGATTAACTTGAGTTTCCATGCTGCTCTTGCAGAGTGACCGGGTAACAAAGTTCTCCACATACGTGGAATCCTACCGGGTGTGATGAGATTGACTTGGTCAACTATTGCGGTTGTGCATGTTTTTCCAAATGTATGGTACCACTCTGGATTTTCTGATAGTGAATTGAGCCTATCGCAAAGTGCGTTAAACAGTGCCTTGTCTTTGCCAGGAGGTGTTTGAACTCTGAACAGGTGTACCTTATGGTTGCGAGCATTTGTTCTAAGGTGTAAAGCATCTTTTTCAGTAGCTACAAGGAGATATAATTCGTATGCTCGCCATAATCCCTTCCAAGGGTGATATCTTTCACCAACTTCCCTTCTAGTCTCAAAGGAGAATGTAATGAATTGACCGTCTTTGAATTCGAAAGTTAGCATTGTATGCGCCAAACCTTTGATCTTATGGAAGTGGTCAATAACGAACCATACATCAGCTATTTCATCGATATCGACTTTTGTGTTAATCCATTTTGAGTCATGTTCTCTCTTGTTTTTCCAAGAAAAATCTCTAACATTTTTTATGGTCACTTTACTCCCTTTGAATGAAGCTGTAGCGTGCTCTGCACAATCATCTACCCATTCTAGATCAAGCCTAGGTTCGAGTGCCTTTAGACGCACATACCTCTTCCACATGGCGTTTACAAACATGCCACATAGGCCAATGCCGCTGAGAATCATTACCCAGAAAGCGATGGCTTGTAGCAAATCACCACCTCTTCCACATCATTGAGGTTCGGTCCCACCAGTCGAGTTCTCCATTCTCATGCTTTCTCCAAAGCATACCATTCTCATCGGTATGTGTAGGCAGACCTTGTGCATCAGGTTCACCCATTTCATCGAGTAGCCCGCCGAACAATTCGTCATCCTGCGGGCTTCTCATCATTAGCACGAATACTGCAATCCCAAGAACTAGAGATAAAACCACAATACCCCATAAACCGACATTGGAAGTCTCCGTATCCAATCCTTTGGACTGGGCAGGAGCATCATCATCTTGGAGTGATGAATCAGGGGAAGGCATTCGGATTAGCATCGCACCATTTGTTGTGCTAATCTCCTCATCGTTGGTCACAGTCAGTAGAATTTTGTAAACTCCCGATTCCCATTTTGAGCAGTCCAGAGTGCTAGTGTTTGCTGACATTCCAATTGAAGGAGTAATTCTCCACTCCTTGAGGTACTCAGTGTGGTCTTCGCCAGGTGTTTCTACATGTGTTATGGTGCAAGGCGTTCCAATTTGAGCATCATTCCCATTAATCTCAATGGAGAATGTTGGCGGAGGCTTGTTGACAATAACAAGTTCGAGTGTGTCGCTAGTTGTTTGACCTAGTCCGTTTTGGTAGGTCTCTGTAATGATATAATTACCTGCAGGCCAATTACTACAATCCAAAACTTGGTCGGTGTCAAGAACAGTAAATGGTGTACCTATAATCGAACGAGTCCCTTCAAAATTCCACCTAGGTCCGGTTTCATCGATGAAATCTCTAGATATCTCACAATCATCACCAGTTTGCATAATCTCTGAGCCTGATAACATCAGGTCAATTGAAGGCGTTGCCAAAGCGGGACTTAGATCAAAAATTCCCAAGTCCATATATTTGAGCAGTCGACCATCAGAATCGCTGATCTCCAACCTCAAATGGTGTTCTCCTGCGGCCCAAGAATCGTATGTCAGAGAAGCATTTTCTTGGTCTGCAAATGCCATCAAAGTCTCTTCGTAAACAGTAAATCCAGAGTGTTCTCCAATCAATGTCAAGGTCAAGTCAATCCACTGGTTGGTTGAATTAATTACGACGACCACACGAATTGCATCCATCATGCCGTCCTGATTGCTATCTAGGCTATCATTTCTCAAAGCAACCAAACTTAATCCAGCCTCTTCAAATGGGTCTGATTCCTCTTCAGCAGAAACATTGCCAGCTAATGATAGTGAGACCATGAGGGCAATCAAAAACCACTCACGCATTTGAATCACCTCCTGAAGCCTCTTCAGCGATGCCCTTCTCTAATGAAGAAACAGAACGAGAGTATCTTACAATCATTGCAAGAGCTGAAGAAATCAGCATCACAGTTCCTAGTATCATGTATGTCAACCAACTAGAAGCAGGCTCTTCTCCCATGATTGAGAAGGCAGCATTCCAACTTCCATACTCGTCTGACCAGCCGTCTCCATCTGAATCGATACAACCCTGTACATCTCGAGTTGATGTACCTGCTACTTCTGGGCAATCGTCTCTCTTAGCACCCATTGGAACGTCACCAAATCCGTCTTCATCGCTGTCTTGCCATTGAAGCCTGTCAGTTGGGAATGCGTCTGCTTGTCCCCACGGTGAGGCAAGCCAGTTTTGTGATGGGTCAGACCATCCGTCACCGTCTGAATCTCTGCAACCTAATCGGTCGAAGAATGATTGACCCCTTTCATTTGGGCAGGCATCTCCTTCATGGCCGTCGGAATTGTCTCCAAATCCGTCACCATCCAAATCACGCCACTGTGTAGGCTCATGCGGGAATCTATCTCCTTGGTCGGACCACCCATCACCATCGGTGTCGTGGCATCCCCATCGGTCACCACCTTCGGTTGGCCCCTTGGAAGTACCTGGTACGTCTGGACAAACATCCGCAGTCGTTCCCTTTGGGTTATCCCCTCTACCATCACCGTCTCTGTCATGCCATTGGGTTTCATCAGCCGGCCATGCATCTGCCAATCCTCCAGGACTTGCTAACCAATGAGTAGTAGGGTCTGACCAACCATCGCCATCAGAATCAGGACAACCCCATCTGTCCATGGCAGAATTACCTTCTGTTGCAACACAGCCATCTCCTCTCCAAGCAGGCCTCCAAGTTTCTCCATCGAAGTATTCGAGGTTGTCACCATATCCGTCATCGTCTGTATCATACCACTGGGTTTCATCTTCTGGGAATGCATCCGCAAACCCATCAGGGTGGGAAATCCACCAATCGTCAGGATTGGAAAATCCATCCATATCAGAATCCAAGCAACCGAATCTATCCGACCAACTAATCCAGCCGCTTTCAACCTCCTCGACTGTACTGTAAGGACATACGTCTCCCTCATATCCCTCTAAGTTGTCTCCATACCCGTCACCATCTGTATCTCTGTACTGGCTAGGGACCAATGGGAAGTCATCGACTTGAGTAGCACCGTAGGAATTATTGTCGCCCCAGCCGTCTCCGTCAGTGTCAAGCCATTGGGTTGGATTATCCGGGAAATCATCTACTTGTAGAGCTCCTTCACTTTGGTTGTCACCCCAACCATCACCGTCCAGATCAGACCACTGGGTTGGGTTATCAGGGAATGCGTCCGCTCCTTCTTTCGCGGTCCAATTTGAATCTGGGTTGGACCATCCATCACTATCTGCGTCGGGGCAACCAAATCTATCTTCCACTGAATAACCTGTAATGAATGGGCATGCATCAGGCTCTGTTGCATTAGAATACCAGACACCAATGGACCAATTCATCCGTGTATCGTTCCATGAACCATCTGCCCAATTATCTCCAAAGCCATCTGCATCAGTATCATTCCACTGGCTTGCGATAAACGGGAAAGCGTCAGCTGAGCCATTTGGATGAGCAAACCAGGGCTCTACTCCATCAAGGCCTCCAGGATCTGCATCAGACCAACCATCTCCATCTGAGTCTAGGCATCCAAATCGGTCAAGTTCAGAATATCCTCTGCGATATGGGCAGTGGTCGGGTTCGAATCCGTTGATATTATCTCCAAAGCCATCATTGTCAGAATCAATCCACTGAGATGGTTGGGTTGGGAAGGCGTCTGCTCCATTGTTTGTTGTCCAACCTTCATCCGGGTCGGACCAGCCATCGGAATCGGTGTCTGTGCAACCTAGTCTGTCGTTTGTGGAGGCGCCAGGAATAAGGTCACAATCGTCCTCATTGTCTATGAAACCGTCCTCATCGGTGTCTCTGTTGTCCTGATTTAGTGAAGGGGTAAGTGTGTAATCTAGGCCGTCATTACACCAACTATCTTTGCCTTTGATTTTGACATAAACCCAACCAGGGCCAGGCATTGTTGTGGATAATGTTGTAGACGAACCCGCATCGCTCATCGCTTGGCTAGCAACTTGTGCGCCATTAGAATCGTGAATCGAAAAATCGGCTTCCCAACCGTCTCCAGGACACCACCATGCCCCATTATTCATCGAACCTGAGAATCCGACTTGAACAATGTCTCCTTTGTATGCATAAATCTTCCACCAGTCAACTTCATCGTTAGGAGAACATCCATCATCATAACAAACGTATCCGTTGGTTGATACTCCGTTTGTGAGTACATTAGCTGTAGATGTATCATCGTCTGCGCTTACCGCTGGCAAGAAAGTCAAGAGCGACAACGCGAGGAAGGACACCACCCACTGCTCCGCGCGCATGTGTGTGCAAGATAGCCGTTGGTTTTCAAAACAACGCAGGATTAGGACCCTTGCAAACATAGAAAAATGTGATTTATTTGGATTAATTCTTTTCAATGGCCCTGTTGAAAACATCTACAAAATCGGTCGCATTATGCTCGTAAGTGTATTTGGATAGAACTCTCTGCCTACCTAATTCTGCTTTCGTAGCAGTCTCAGAACTGGAAAGCATTTCGTTTACACAGCGTGCCAAATCTTCTGGGTCCCCTCTTCTAAACAAACCACCAACCGATTCGTCCACCATTTCTGTAAGTGGCTCTTGGTCAACTGTAGCCACCGGCGTGCCACTAGCGAGAGATTCGAGGGGAATAAGACCCTGACCCTCGTAATATGAAGGATAAACCACTAGGTCTGCAGAACGGAAGTGTTGGGCAAGTTCATCGAAGGATAGACTTGATTGTATGAATATAGAATCTTCAATTCCGAGTTTCTTTGCTCTCTTTTCAAGACTGGATTTCATGTGACCTCTTCCAACAATCACTAATTTTGCATTTGGATTATTTTGCAATATTTTTGGCATAGATCTCAGTAAAGTCATGTAGCCCTTTCTCGCTACTAAACGGCCTACTGCGAGTAACATTGGAGTTTTGGTTTCAGATGAATAATTTAGTGATGCCTCATCACCACAATCGTATTGTTTTCTAATCCTTTCATGCTCTAACTGTTCGGCTTCGTTATCGATGTTTGGTGGGCGGAATACCTTGTGGTCGCAGCCCCACAGAATTACTTCACAGTCAAAGTTGTGATCTGGCTTGTACCACCGCTTAAATTCCTTCAATGTAGATTGAGAATTAGCAACACAAATGCTAGATTCCAGTATTCCGGCTCTTTCGTATTTTGAGTACCATCTAGCCGTTGTAAGTATTGCCAAGTCATTCGGATTTTTCCAAGTTGCAGATTCTTTTGCTGCTGCTGCTCTCTTAACGCCCTCTTTTTCTCCAAGCCATGAACCATGTAAACAAGATACTACTGGAGCAATATTATCCTCAAGCCAACGGAAGTCCTTTCGTTTCCAAGAAACCAAAGGTAAGTGTGCATTAATAACGTCAATCGGTTTGTTCGAATGCAATTTACGTAACGCTTTCAGTGCACTCTTTCCATAGGAGCGGGTGAACGCCATCGGTAACTTAGCCCATCGGACTGGGATTACTGTTACTCCCTCTTGAGAGGGGGCAGCATCTTGATGAGACCTAGTGATAAGTGTCACTTCGTGCCCTAATTCGACAAAGTGTCCTGCAAGATGAAAAACCACAGAACCAATACCGCCCCATCTTGGTGGGTATTCGCCGGACACTATGGCTATGTGCATGTCGAACAATCACCCGACTTCGTCTTGTGCTAAATAATCCAACGGATAGGTGCCTTCAAATCAAATCCTTCAGTCCACGCTACATGGCCGACAAGTTACCAGTCTCTGTCACCATTATCCTACCCACTAGGAACGAGGAAGAAGCCCTTGCACCTACAGTGGATTCCATTCCAAGAGATTGGTGTGATGAACTTGAGATTATGATTGTGGATGGCAACTCTACAGACAAGACTCGAGAAATTGCACTCCAAAAGGGAATTCGTGTTCATTTGGAGCCTAGAAAGGGCTATGGTAGAGCCTACAGAACCGGATTCGTTGTTGCAAAAGGAGACATCATCGTAACAATGGATGCGGACTGTACTTATCCTGCTGAGGTTGTTCCTGAATTGGTCAAGAAATTAATCGATGAGGATTTAGATTTCATCACTTGTGATAGACTCACATTGGCTGAAGAAGGTTCAATGTCGGGGCTTCACGGGTTTGGTAACTGGATGTTATCATTCAATGCAAGGCTTGCATTCGGATATGGAATCAAAGACTCCCAATCCGGAATGTGGGTATTCAGGAAGTCGATTTTCGATAATGAAAAGATGCGCCCAACGAATGATGGAATGCCACTGTCAGAGGAGATGAAGATTCTAGCACGCCGCGTGCTAGGGAAGAAAAAAGCTATCGAAGTTTCAGTCCCATACAGACCAAGAGTTGGTGAAGCCGAAATTCACACTTGGGGAGACGGTTGGAAAAACCTGAAATTCATCTGGGCAAAGAGATTCGGACTTAACAGGACACGGACCGAATGGGGTCCACTCGATGATAACCCCGATTCTCTAAACGGAGATATTCCCGAACAGAAGTAATCACAACAATTGTGGCTTTTCGATGCTCACTCTGGACACAACGTTCACTACAGTTGGTGCTAAGAAGAACAGTACTAGCCAAGCCCAAACCAATTCTACAACAAATGGACTGTAGTGAATTCCTGCAACACCATCCAAAGCCATGAAGGAATAATGATCTTTTCCTGGGGCCTTTTCCACAACTGAATCTAACTCGCTTTCATCTACCAAGCCTAAGTCGTAGGATTCTGTAGTGAACTCTACTTCCAATTCTCCGTTGAGTAGATCAAATACTGGCGAACTATCCGTTGTACTGTGAACTGTTGATTGCCTATTGTCGTCCTCGAATGAACCTGTTCCGAAATCCATTCCTCCGAGATATCCGAGTGGTGCTAAAACAACCAAATTGATGCATATCCAAAATACAAAACCGCTCAGAATTAGGCCGATAATCCAACTGTACTTAATCTGGAAAATTGCTAAACCTGCTAATAGAATCCCTAGTGAGAAAGCAATCTTTGCCATGATTGGAATCTCTTCCTGTAACTCGGATAATGGCTTCAACTCTGATGAATCGAATTCTGATTTTTCATCTAAACTCTCAGCGGGAATTGTAGTATCATTACGAGTATTTTGCCACTGCATGAACGTAAACAATCCATCAATGTGGATGCTTACGTCCGCTGAATCTTGGTCTACTTGTAATTCTACTTCCATGCCGGAGTTTTCTGGCAAGCCGTCTGTGTATTCGACGTCCACAACACCAGTGTACCAAATATGGGAGTTTACAGCCTGTATTAGAGAAAACAAGACCACTAACTGAACTGCATGTAAAAGCAGCTTAGCATAGGGTTTCCCCTCCCTCATAAACGAGGGAGGGGTCCCTTCTTGGTATCAATTCTTGCCTAGTTCTTTCGGCCTTGAAGGCTAGCGACTAATCCAGCGATAGCAATCAATGCGATTGTTAGGACTGGAGAGACGAATGGAAGAAGACCACCTTCGGTCTCTTCCTCGGTCTCTTCACTAGAACCATCTTCGCCACTGCCGTACTCAGCAAGAGCTTCCTCAAGAGCATCTTCGATGATGTCATCGTTGTGCTGGGTTAAGTCAACTAAGTCTGACAGAGTTGTGTCATCAACGATTTCAGCTTCCTGCACTATTGCTTGTGAACCTGAGAAATAGGTAACAGAAAGTGGAGCAGGTGCTGTTCCGTATGAATCGGATTCTGGACCGATCAAAGTGTACCACAAGTTGCTTTCATCGGTTGTTACAACCATCTGGAATCCAACTACCATGTTGCTGTTTGTGTCCCAAAGAACGAACATATCACCGTCATCGTATGGGAAGTCCGCTTCATAGTCTTCCATACGGTATTCCAGATTCTCACCGAAATTCTCCATGACGTTTTCAAGAGTTGATTCAGAGAACCCTTCAACGATGTCCTCAAGTAATTGACTTGGCTTAATTTCTTGTGGAACGTCAGCACATACTTCTAGGGTTTCAATGACAGTTCCATTAATTGTGTCCTCTAATTCTGCAGTAACACAGTGTTCACCCCAAGAATCTGAAGACATGTATGAGTTGCCCCAATAGTAGGAATCACTGAAATCTAGAGAATCAAAGTCTTCGGTGTTACCATCGGCATTTTCTAGAAGTATGTCAATCTCATAACTACCCTGATCTAAATCCCATGCGCTCACATAAACGTCAATTTCATCTTGATTGTATACATACATATCCAATGACATGTAATCTCCTTCTGCGTAAGCATCACTTTGACCGCCATCTAGGCTCTCAGCGATTTCCTCTGTGCTGTCTTCTACCATGTCTGCCAGAGTTGGTGCGTCTTCAGTGCCCTCGAATGCGTGCATGAATAGGTTAGCTATGTGACATGTCATTCCCCATGGTAGAGGAGATGTGTATGCCTGCATTACCTCGATTTGCTCACCATCTGTGGTAATCATTTGAGTACCCTCAAACAACTCAATCCCCATTTCGCAGCGGTATTCTTCACCAGAGAAACTGCCAGTATCCGTTGCAGAATCTGATGCGGAGATATCCCACTTTCCGGCAGGGAAGCCAAATTCTTCAGCAGGAAGTCCTGTCAATTCGAAATTAAATCCAGTTGATGTTGAGAAATCACCGGAATGAGGTTCTGCCTCATCACCCATGTTTGGGCTTGTTTCGTCATAGTAATGAGTCCAAGAGAGGGAATTCTCCCAGTCGCTGTTCTGGTCGAAGTCGTCAGTACAGTAGTACGTATCGAAACTGGAATAATATTCACAGTAGTACCACCAATCGTCATAACCGTAGTAATTGTTTTCGCATGTGTAGTAATCATAGGATGCATTCCATTCACAAGTCCACTCGTCGGCATCGAAATCTCTCCAGTAGACGTAATCGTCATCATCGCTTCCTACTTCCCAACTTAGGTCATCTCCGCCTTCAAGAGCAGAGAGTTGCTGATGGATATCGGAAGGCTCTGTGTATAGAACTGAACTCTCAGCGTTTGATACTGCGTAATCTACACTCATTCCCATTTGGATGTTCAACGGCATGACCTTGTCACCATCATCTGCTTCTAGGCTACCTTGAAGACCGAATCCGTATGTTTGGTCAGCTTCCATCGACATTTCTAGGTCGTGGCCGTAAAGTAAGTCATCAGCGTCACGGTACTCGACATAGAATGCATCGATGTTGAAAACACCGTCAGCACTTGCTGAAATTGTCAAATCCCAGCCAGCTCTTGCGTCTGACCACTCAGTGATGATTGCTAAGTCAGCAAGTTGACCGTGCCTTACTGTCAGCTCAGTGACGTGCTTGGTAACTTCGACAGTACTGCCGTCGTAGTCAAGCATAGTTGTACCATCTTCATACTGGTCAATGATCATTGAAGATGTACCTGTCAATTCTTCTAGAATTAGCAAGTCCATTCCTGCATCATCTGCTGATTGCATAATGTCACCCAAAATTTCGTCCAATGGCAATCCAGTCATCGTCTCGAAATCAGTGTCCATATCACTCCAATCGTATTCCATTCCGAAGGCAAAATGTTCGGTTGTTGTTTCATCCGCAGCGACATTTTGTGGTAGCAAAGATGCACACAAAAGTAGGGTTAGCAGGACGGCGTTTAATC
>CAXPMI010000009.1:0-68083 GCA_964218365.1 Candidatus Poseidoniaceae archaeon | reverse complement strand
GTCAGGTTACCATTGAGTACGAGAATGGAAAACCGAGCAGAGTTCACACAATTGTCATCGCAATTCAACACGACAAGCATCTAAAGGAACAGTTCAACGGTTCTGAGGAAGAAGAACTTGAATTTGTTCGAAGTGAAATCACAAAGCACGTTGTTGAACATTGCATCCCTGCGTCTCTAATCCAAGAACCATACAATTTGGTTGTCAACGGAACTGGAAGGTTCGCTGACCCTGGTGGTCCATATGCAGACGCTGGCGTAACAGGCCGCAAAATAATCGTCGATACATACGGAGGCATGGGCCGGCATGGCGGAGGTGCTTTCTCAGGAAAGGACCCATCAAAGGTCGACAGGTCTGCAGCATACGCGTCAAGATGGGCTGCAAAGCACGTTGTCGCTGCCGGACTAGCATCAAAGTGTGAAATACAACTCGCATATGTGATTGGAGTAGCAAAACCAGTCAGCGTCAGAGCAGAATCTTTTGGAACTTCGAGTTTGTCTGACACAGAATTAACAGCTAAAGTGAATTCAATTTTTGACTTTACACCTAAATCCATTTCCAGTGAATTGGATTTGCTCCGTCCAATCTACTCAGTCACGGCTGCAGGAGGCCACTTTGGCAGAACACCTGGTGTCGAAGGAGAGTTCCCTTGGGAAAAATTGGATGAGGCTAAATTATCCGCACTTCGAAACTAACTTGCTTCGGCCCTTAGGGCCGATTGGATGAAAAGTCAGTATTGAGTCGCATTATGCATGACGCGCAGACTCAACGCACTAGTTTTGGTCATGATTATGGCCATTGCACCTCTAGTTCCGATGGCAAGCGCACACCCCTCTATCGGTCTTTCAACAGATGTTAGTCACGTGATTATGTCCCCTGGAGAGGCGACAAATCTAACGCTTACAATCCATAACAATGGCTCAGCAATAGAATCCTACACGATATCTGTTTCAGGTTTCGATAACGTGTGGGAGGTTATTCCTGCCGATTCGAACGTCAGCAATGTAATACCAACTCTGAGCGCTACTACCACAATTGCAATTAGACTATCCACTACAGCTTTACCAAGTAACTCAGGAACACTAACAATCACCGTAACAGAACCAGATGCTAACGTTTCTAGCATGATCGATGTTCAGTTATCGGTTCTGCCGAGATATCTTCCGTCTATCGATGCAACTTCTGCCGGCGACAATGGACTGGTAAACATTGTACCAGGTGATGATTTGAATTTATCAATCTCAGTAACCAACGACGGAAATGTCGATGACACTATTCTGTTATCTGTGGACCAAAGTCCTGATTTGGTCGCATTTTGGTCAAATTGGACAAGTGGAGGAAATAACAACTCTGGAAATAACAACTCAGGTGGCAACAACACGTCTGGCAACAACACCGGCGGCAACAATACGTCCGGAAATAACACCGGCGGCAACAATACGTCCGGAAATAACACCGGCGGCAACAATACGTCCGGAAATAACACCGGTGGCAACAATACCTCTGGAAACAACACTGGAAATGGAAGCAATGGTGTATTCTCTCGTTCTATACCAAATGGATGGGAAGTAAGGTTTGTTGATGACCTAATCGAGGTAATGAATCCAGGAGAAACCAGAACAGCTAATCTGATTATTTCGACTCCTTCTAATGCTGCTCCGGGTTACTACGGATTCAAGTTATATGCCGCAAGTTCTCTAGGTAACTTCTCGGTGAACACAACACTTGTTGTCAATATTAGTGCAACCCATGATTTATCGTTTTCTCACACAAACCTCGGCATGCTACTTCCAGGTGAAAGTTCAACCACTGAAGTGGATATAACTAGCCTATCAACTTCTGATGGCAATTGGACTTGGACATCGACTGTTGTTGCAGGGGATTGTTCTTCGGAATTATCGGAGTTACAGAGCAACATTATGGAAGGACAAGTTTACCAAATCGAGGTCTATGTTACAGCAGGAGTAAACACTCACGTCAATGACGAATGCGAGGTCAGAATTGACGGTGTTTTGGACCATGATTCTTCGATTACGGAAACTTACGAGTTTTCAGTTTACGTCGGTGAAGAATGGGGTCTATCGATGGTTCTTCCATCAATGATAACCCTCGATGTGGAAACGGAAGAAACCTTCAACGTGGCAGTCACAAATAACGGGACTGAAGAGGACACAATCTCACTAGTTGGTATCGATTCTGAGGGGATTACATTCACAAATCCTGACCCTGTTACTCTACAGAGGGGAGAGTCACAATACATCGTTGTTGGAGTTACTATTGATTCATCAATTGTTGGAGATATCACGCTAAACTTCAGCATGTCATCAACTAATAGCGGTTCTGAAACAGTGACTGAAAGCGGAATATTTGAGGTAAGAGAATTCGCTGAGTTCTCAATCAGTGGTCCATCTGACAACAGAATCATCATTACTCCTGGTGAAGAATCTTCAATTTCTCTAAATCTATCAAATCAAGGAACAAGAAACCTAGACTTCACAACTACGATCATCGGACTCCCTAACGGCATTACAGTTCTATCCGGCCTCGAGGAAGTATCGCTATTGGCCGGTGAATCAACCGATGTTACACTGCAAATGTCAGCGGCAAGTTCCCTACAGCCCTCAAGTAACTCTTTCACAGTAACCTTTGATGCAGTATATGTCACCGAGTCAATCACACTTGACCTACAAATTACTGACAGAAATGAAGTATCAATAGATGCGGGTTCAAACAGAATTATTGCTTCACCAGTAAGTGAATCCAATCTAACCTTGATGGTAACTAATCTCGGCACATCAACTCAAACCTTTGTTGCAGATATCAACAATAGCCAAGTGAGTGATTTCTTCTCAATCAGTGTAGACAAATTAACCCTAACACTTGCCTCTGGCGAATCAGGAACAATTACACTCTCGACGATAGAGGTTGCAACCGGTGCACCTGAATCTGGCATTGACATGACTGTATCAGTTGTTAGCGCTACCGACTCAACTGTTGCTGATTCGCTTCAGATCAGCATTATTCCAACAATTGCAAACGGTCAAATCACTGTACTGAGTGATAAAGACAGTGGCAAACCGAGTGAAACTATTAGTGGCAATGTAATAATCACAAATCTTGGAACATCTACAGATACTATGAGAATTAATTCCGTTGACCTTGATTGTGGCTTAACAGATGCTGAAATTGAACTAGGACCAAGTATGTCCTCAAGCCCAATACCTTGGTCTTGCACAATTCCTATCGATGAGACTGCTGGCATGAAGGTGTTAGAATTCAGATTAACATCAGCATCTAGGTCTGACATGGTTGTAACGTTCAGCGAATCTTACACTGTGGAACCTTCATGGAGTGGGGAAGTCATCTCATTTACATTCGATGAAAATGATCTGGTGTTCGATGAAAGTGTAGACCAACACACAATCTCACTAACAATCTGCAATGAAGCTAACACATTTGTTGAAGGTAGTCTAGAATTGATTGGGAAGAACGAACCACAGATGGACGGAGTATTCTTCCGAGTAGGAGAGACCGGAATTAACTCTACATATTCGTTGGCTAGCAAAGGCTGTCAAGACTTCAAACTAATGCTCACACCGCTTAATCTCGATGGATTCGATGCCAAATTAACCATTCATGCATCTAGCCAATTACTCGGGCAAACGGTAAGAGATGTTTCCCCTGAATTGCGTGCAGAGGTAGGAGGGCCAGAACTTGCTCCTGACGGCATGGACTTGGGCATTCTTGAACTGAATAACAAGAATTCAATCATTTTGCTGTCATCAGGGTGGGCACTTGCAGCAATTATGCTTCTTTACATCAAACTTTTCAGAAAGCCTGCCCAGATTGAAGAAGAGGAAGAAATCGAAGAAGAGATTCCGCTTGGACCAAATGAGGTCAGAATCGACGAGTACAACAAAGTCACATGCACTAGTTGTGAGGCTAGACTAGGAGTTCCAGAGGGAAGCGAGCCACCATTCAGATTCACTTGCCCACAGTGTGAAACACGAATAAGAGTGGTAGAGTAATTTCTATCGCTTTTGTGCAAATAACAAGAAAGCTGTATGGCCGAATGGGCCATTTACTGGACGCATCCCTCCTTTCGAAGTCAAGCCCCACTGGCGCTCCATCAACTCTCCAGCCCATTCAACAGTTAATCCAGAATCTTCACATGTTTTCCAGCACAACTCCAACTGAGAGGTAGTGGGAGCATAACATGCAAGCCTTGCTCCAAATTTCATCTTAGGTGTGCACGCTTCGATTGCTGCTTTGTGGGAAGGCATGTCGAGGATTACACAGTCAAATTCCAAATCTGGTACGACATCTTCAACCAAGCCATCCAGGTGGGTGTGACTTGGGAATTCTTCAAAGCAATCATTTGCTCTACTGAGGTTCAATAATCCAACGCTTGCATGCTCTTCTCTTGGCTCAGCTGTTACTAAATGACCGGAATTTCCCATAACCTTGGCTAAGTGAAGGGATAAGCCTCCGGAGCCCAATCCTGCTTCCAATACAGTATCACCAGGACCTACACCCAATTTTGTGATGATGAAACCTGCGTCTTTCGAGGAAATTGTTTGTGCCCTTCTTGCCATTCCAGAAATTAACTCTTGCAATCTAGGTGGCATAATTGTGAGATATTTTTGGCCTACTAAAACCTCATCTCCTACCTTTGCTCCTTTGAGCAGTTCCGCAGTATTGAGCACTCCTAGACCCTTGTGCTTGACCATTTCATCAAGTACTTCTACCACGTGTATTCGACCTTCACTTTCCATCAGGATCGAATAGTCTGCCATGCATGTGCGAGGAGGAGTGTTTGAAGAAAGATTCGCATCTTAGAACCACCATACCCCCGTAGGGGGTGTTGACATTTATAGCACATGTTCAAATACCATGTTTTTCGAACGATACTCATGTCGGCCACACGTAAGACTGCCTATTCCATTGTTGGATTGATGTTAATTAGCATCCTTGCATCATTTGGAGGACTCATTGCAGAAAATCAAAACGCAACTCCTGAACTCAAAGAAGAACCTACTCAGTTTGAGGCTACAAGCCCCGGACACCCAGTGTTTGCTGAATACGTAGGTGCATACTGGTGTGGCCCTTGTAAAACATCTTCAACCAACCTAGACAGCCTCTACGGTACAAATGGCGGAGGAGGTACGCAATCTGAAGATTTCACCTACATTTCCTTCTGGGAGTCTGCAGCAACAGGGTGGCCTTCCGACTCACCAATCAACCGCAGACAACACATCAATCCATCTGGTTACCCAACAGTAGTCTTTGGAGATGCAGCAAGCGGTAACTACTACACTGTCGGTGGCCAATCTTACGACAGTTTTTATCAGAACGGTGGCAACATGAACAATCCAAACGATTACTCTGTTAGCGTCATTCAATCACAAAATGGAAACAACATGGATATTGACATCACAGCATCTTACATGGGAACCGGTTCCAAGACTGTCTACATTTACGCAGCAGTAACAGAAGAGACATCCCCTGAAACCTACAGTGGCGGTTCACCAAACCCTCATCACGTCTGGAAGAAGTGGTTGTTAAACAGTAACAACAACGGATTCGAATCCGTAACCCTGACATCTGGAAGTTCAATTACAAAGTCCTGGTCAGTTCCTATCTCAACAGTACGTGCTGGCGGCGGACACACTGCGGTTGACAACTTCCTAACAGTTGCAGCCCTACTTGATGGAGACCACACAACTCACCGCAATGTTGTATCTGCAGCGGACTCAAACATGGCTCCAACTATCGATGTTGGAGTGAAGTCATTCACCGCAACCAACCCAAGCGCAACTAGCGGTTACATCAACGGAGACGTGTTGAATGTTGAAGCAACCATCGTCAATAACGGAGTAGACGCTTACACTGACGGTGGAGATGTGAGATTCTTCTACAAGGCAAACAACGTCAAGACCTATGTTGGTTCAACTCAAACTCTGGGTAACTTCGCTTCAAGCGGGGCAACACAGACTTTCACCGGACAGATTGACACGACAAGCCTGCCATCATCTGCATACCAAACAACATTTGGGGTAGAACTCTCCAACTTGGTAGCTGACAAGTCCGGTTCAAACAACGAAGGAACTGAAATTATACCACACGATCTAATTCCAGTTGCACGCAAAGCACAAGTTATCGGGAATAATCAAATCGAGAGAGGAAATAACTTCCTAATCGAAGCAAAAGCGACTTTCAACGATGGAGTTGACATCAACACTTCATTCATCACATTCGATGTAGAAGTTTCACCTACTGGAATGGATCAGTGGATGGGTGGCGATATGATTGTCGGCGGAGATGAAGTCTTCCAAGAAGGAACATCTAACGAACACCGCCAGTATCTCGTAAAGCCAAGCATGAACATGGGTGCAGGAGATTATGACATCCGTGTCAGAGCAATCGATTCAAGAATGCAAACAAGTGACTGGCAGGTTACAGAAAGAGGATTTACTCTCAAGAACGCAATGCCAATAATCACTGCAGAGCCAGTACCAACAGTCAAGGTTCAGACTTCGACCAAGGTTTCCATCATAAACAACATCAACGATGCTGAAACCGACTTAGACCAACTAGTAATCACAAGCAACAGCCCTAACTTTGTTGCATGGCACCCAGCAACTGAAGAGATTGAAGTTTACTTTGAGAACATCAGGTATGTTTCTGGTCAGCCAACTGCATCTGGTATCGAAATCGCAGTCAACGATGGAACAGACACGGCATTTGGCACTCTTCTGTTCAATGTTATCGAAAATGGTCAACCACGATGGGCTGGTGTAGAGAAGCAATACGTCGATGAAGCATCTTCTGCTTCCACTTATCTTCTCCCATACCTATCAGATACTGACGAAAATGGAAACATCGCAGCAGCAGATGATTTGATGCTTGCTATCGTTGATAACACCAATCCAGAACTGTTGGACATCACCCTAAATGGTTTCACTTTGAACTATGCAACAAGTGATGAAGACATCAATGGTGAGACAACAATAACAATTAGAGCGAGCGACGGTGAGCAATACTCTGACCAAATAATCACTATTGCAATCACACCTATCAACGATGCTCCAAGACTAGACCTTTCAGAATTTGAGAACATGAGACTGAAGGTCAACACACAGAAAGTAATCTTCCTAAACGAGATCTTGACTGACATCGATGGCAACGTCAATGAAGTTACTATTACTGCATCTAACCCAGTACCAGGTGCTGCAAGAGTTAGTTTCCTCGACAACACATTGACTCTAATTTGGGAAACAGCAGGCCTACAGACGGTAACAATCCAAACCGAAGACCGATACGACTCAAACATCTACACCCTAGTTGTAGACGTTTATGACAGTCTACCACTATTGGTTGGAGAAGGACCAGATGCAGATATCTCAGTAAGTGTCAGAGACATCTACGTTGGAGAAGTACCAGAAGTTACACTATTTTTGAACAAGGACGATGTAACAATCACATCCTTATCTTCAACTTGGCAAATGTGCAACCCTGAATATTGCATGTACAATGAGGTTTTCGAACACGACATCACAATGAAGAGTGTTGGTTGGACTTTTGATCCTGTCAACGGACAAATCGACGATACAGGAATGGGCCAATTCCATTACTTAGCCCTAAAGACAGTAGTTGCTCAAGCGTCAAACGGAGAGAAATTTGAGTTCAAGGGTCCTACTAAGTGGACTGCTACAGATTACGCACCTGGACCTGATTCGATGACAGAAGAAGAAGTCATCGAACTAATCAAGGAACTTGAGATAGAGATTGATGTCCTAAAGGCTAAGATTGAAGATATGGAGAAGGGAACTTCCGAATACGAAACCGCTGTTGAAGATTTGGATACCCTAGAAGCTGAGAAAGAAGAGGCTTGTGAATTCACAACTTGTGAAGAACAAGCATCTAGCCAAACAACCGACGATTCTAGCGAATCAGGACTTGACCTAACCGTTGTACTAATCGTAATCGGTGTTGTAATCGTAGCACTTCTAGCAGGACTAATGTTCATGCGTGGAGGAAACGGAGGTAATGAAGTACAGGTTGTAGATTGGGCAAACCAACTTCCAGCGAATGATGCAGTTGCTAACTCAATGTACGGAGGAGCTCAAGAGATATTCCAGCAACCGGTTGCGGCTCCTGCGCCTGCTGTAGCGCAACAAGTACCTCCAGGAGCACCTCCACTTCCAGAAGGCGGGCTTCCTGCAGGTTGGACAATGGAGCAGTGGGCGTATTACGGCCACCAGTACCAACAGTGAATACTGCAAAATTGAGCGAGCAAACCCCTACGGTGTTTGCCAAACGCCTAAAATGGTCTGTGTGTGAGGGTATATTGTGACCGAAGAGGAAGTATCCGAAACTACCGCTTCAGACGAGGCTGATTCAGTCTCTGATGAAGAGGAAGTAATGGTCACAGTTTGGAGCCCAGAACCATCAGAGGCTATCGAGTTAAATGACACTCCAATCGACGAGTGGGTAAGGAGTATCGAATTCAAGTCCACCGAAGACGTGCCAATCCCAGAAAGGTTGGTTGACCAAGTCATCGGGCAAGAAGCAGGCTCAGTAGTAATCCGCAAGGCCGCTGAACAGCGCAGACACATGATGATGATTGGTGACCCAGGCACTGGTAAATCGATGCTTGCTAGGTCAATGACAGAACTACTGCCTCAAGATAAACTCGAGGACATCTTATGCTATCCTAATGATGACGATGAGAATGAGCCAAGAGTCCGGACAGTTCCCGCTGGAAGAGGCGATAGAATTGTCAAGAGCCAGAAAGAGGCTGTTAGAATTCAAAGAGAGAAAAGTCAGAAAATGCTGATGATTGGTTTCGTAGCAATCGCATTCCTTTTGGCAGTCGTCGCAATTCAAAGCGGAGATATCTTGACACTACTATTCGGTATGCTTCTACTGATGTTTGGATACATGTTCCTAAGATCTAGAATGGGTGGTGCTGACGAAGCTCGCATTCCCAAAGTGCTAGTAAAACACCAAGGACAAGACCCGCCACCATTTGTTGACGCGACTGGAACGCTATCCGGCAGTTTACTTGGGGACGTTAGACACGACCCATTCCAAAGTGGTGGAATGGAAACACCTGCGCATGAAAGGGTAGAGCCCGGTGCAATTCACAGAGCCCATGGTGGAGTCCTGTACATCGATGAAATCAACTTGTTGAGACTAGAAGAGCAACAAGCACTCCTAACTGCAATGCAAGAGAGAGCTTTCCCGATCTCTGGACGCTCTGAAAGGTCTAGCGGTGCCTTAACCAAGACCGAAGCAGTACCTTGTGACTTCGTTCTAATCGCGGCCGGTAACCTTGATGCAATACAGGGAATGCACCCTGCCTTGCGCAGTCGTATCCGTGGATATGGCTACGAAGTTTACGTTAACTCCCACATGCCTGACACTACTGCAAACCGAAGGCGTCTGATTAGGTTCATCGCACAAGAGGTGCGAAGAGACTTGGGAACTTCAAGAGAGATTCCTCACTTCGACAGGACTGGCGTATCTGTAATCCTAAGAGAAGCACAGAGAAGAGCTGGGCGTCGCGGTAAACTTTCGCTTAGACTTCGTGAGTTGGGTGGCTTAGTCAGAATTGCTGGTGACCTTGCAACTGAGGAAGGTTCAGAATACACAACATCCAGACATGTCCTTGCGGCTAGAAACATAGCCAAGCCACTAGAGCAGCAAGTCGCTGACAGAATGATTGAGCGCAGACAAGAGTACTCACTAACAGTCAACTCTGGGAACCGCATTGGAAGAGTGAACGGCCTTGCTGTACTAGGAGCAGATTCTGGACTATCTGACTACAGTGGAATCATGCTACCTGTCGAAGCATTGGTTACCCCATCACTTGGTGGAGGCGGTAAAGTACTAGCAACTGGTGGTTTGTCTGACCTTGCTAAAGAAAGCGTCACAAATGTAAGTGCGGTAATCAAGAAACTTACTGGAAAGGATGTCTCAGATTACGACATACACATTCAGTTCGTAGATACACATGGAGTCGACGGTGACTCTGCTTCCATTACGATTGCGACAGCTATCATCTCAGCACTGGAAAACATCCCAATCAGGCAAGACCTAGCAATGACAGGTAGTCTATCGGTTCGTGGAGAAGTTCTCCCAATCGGAGGAGTAACTGCGAAGATCGAGTCTGCGGCTAAATCTGGTATCAAGACCGTTATCATTCCAAGGGCCAACGCTCAAGACGTACTCTTAGACCAACAATGGGAGAGCATTGAGGTCATTCCAGTAGACACCCTCGATGAAGTCATGGAGCATGCACTTCTAGTGGGCGAGATGAAAACTAGCCTTGTTGAGAGATTATCTGCAGTTATTGACAGACTAACCCCTGAAATCTCGCCTACCGGACAGATTTCTTGAAACAATAAGTTTTCTAAATATAACCTACCCAAAAGGTGTTTTTTTTGGGTGATAACTCAAGTATTGGATATTTCTGTGGCGCAACATGGGAGAGAGTGTGAGCCTTGTTGATAGCCATTCATTTCACCGTAGAATTGCGACAGCTTCTCACGCTGCAATCTTGATGACAGTTTTTGTTCTATCAATGATATATCTTGAAACAGTTCTAAAGCCGTTCTTCATTGCAATGGGAATTTACTTTGTTCTGAAGCCAGGGGCAGATTGGCTTTCAAAGAATAATTTTCCAGTTCTCCTATCATATCTAACCACACTTCTATTGTTCATTCTTATTCTAATTTCAACAGCTTTCTTTGCATGGACTCAGGCTTCTGATCTTATAGATGATGAGGACCGTCAAGACGAGTATAATGAAAAGTTGAACAAAAAGTGGAAGGCTCTGAAGAACGCTCCAATAGTCGGTCCTGCGATTAAAGAGTCCATAAAAGAAGACACTGGAACTGTAGGAGGTGATTTGGAAAGCCTTGGCATAGGCTCGGGAGGTTCCGCTACCGACCTGATAACTGCCGTAGTTTCGGAAGTAGGTACATTTGTTACAACTAGCATAACGGTTCTTTTCTTCCTCATATTCATAATATTCGAAGCACATCTTCTTCCCGGCAGGATAGAGAGGGCGTGGCCAGATGGTGCAAGTGAACGTGTTGCGATAATTCAAGCCCAGATTGAAGAGGGCATCAATACATATTTCATAGTAAAAACAGGTTGTGGATTAGGTAGTGCCGTAATTGCTGGGATAATCATGGCGATTTATGGAATTGATTTGTGGTTCGTTTGGGCAGTCATGACATTTATTCTGAACTATGTACCCTACATCGGTTCGTTGATTGCCACAATTCCACCTCTAATCTTGGGACTAATTTTGCTAACTCCAACTGGTTTACTAACACTGACAATCCTATTGCTTGTCAATCAACAAGTATGGGGTAATTACATTGAGACAAAATGGGCAGGTAGAGCACTGGACCTTTCTCCTGTAGTCTTGTTATTGATTACTGCATTCTCATTCTGGCTTTGGGGAATACTTGGTATGATCCTAGCAATACCAATGTTCGCTATCGTGAAAATCGTTCTTGAGAATATTGAGGAAACACGTCCGATTGCAATCATGCTATCTGAAAGAGCCCCAACATTGGAAGAAGCATGGCAAGATGCTCTAAAAGATGGAAACTTGTCTTCTGGAGAGTATCACAAACTTTCGAAATTACAAGAGACTCTTGGAGTATCAGATGAAGAAGTCTCACGGATTTCTGCCAGGTCTGCCGCACAAACCATTCTGAAGCGTGGCAAGGCACGCCTAGATGAAGTCGAATTCATCTTAAGTGCAGTTGCAGAAAGACCAAATTTCAATGACCTTGGCGAAGCGATATCCAAGGGCAAGGTGACAAAACCAATAAGATCTAGACTCGAAGATTTGGTTAAAGCCTTAGAAGAGGAATCTGAAGAAGAATAATCAAAGCGTTTCCCTGAGTATCTTTTCAAGTTCGGTATTAATCATTAGAATAAGAGTTCCAAACTCTGGAGGGATGTTTGGATCCTCATATAATTCCTCAAGTTTCGCTTGAGTGATTGCAATTCTGATATCCATTTCCTTCGCTTTGTTGAGCAACCACTGCTCACACGCTTCTTTTGCACCTTTGCGGATATTTCTAGGTACTTTTGGGTCGTCTATCTGGTTAATCACAGTGGCAATTTGCCCCAACTTAGTTTCGATATCGGACATAGTTCACACCTGCACAAAGACCTGCGCACGCTCCTGTCATGAGTGTCTCCTTTAAGGTGATTGCCGCCATCCGTCAAACATGGATTCAGCAGGTGTGATATCTTGGACTCGCCTTGTTGTGTTGTTTTGGGCTCTTGGAATCGCTGCATGGCTAGACCATAAAGAGCGTAGAGTTCCTAACCAATTTTGGATAACTTGGTCCAAACCTGCGATTTTTCTTTGGGTCCTAGATTTACTAAATTCAGAGGCAGAATGGTATGTCTTTGCAACTGCTGCAGGGATGGTAGCATATGCATCAATTGCTGTTATTGGAAGACCTTCACTAAAGGACATTAAGTCCGGCAACTCATTGGACATATTGGTCAGCTTTTGGTATGTAATCGGGATTTCAGGTGTTGTTCAAGGATTGCTATTACATACCGACGAATCAATTCTCGGAATTATTTCGGGGGACGGAAGTGAAGAAGCAATACTGTGGTGGTCAACTTTCGCCGTCTTCATTCCAATATTCTTGGTAGACATGGCATGGAGAATGCGCTTGATTCATGGTGGTGCTGATTGCAAAGGGCTAATGTGGGTAGCAATACTAGTGCCCTCGTGGACTAGCATTCCCATACAGTTCCCAGGAGCCATGGAGAATTCTGTAATCGCAATGCCTCCTGCAATAGCACTGCTAGTTTGGGGAGGATTGTCTTTCCTTTTCCTACCCCTAATCATGGTTTTCAAAAACCTGAGGGAAGGAAATACGAATCTAAAGTTGATATGGCATGCCCAGAGAATGGATGTTGATGAAGTGGTGAATAATCACGTATGGCTTTTGACATCAATTGCAGAAATGCCGAGTGGTGAAAAGAAGATTGTACACAGCACAAGAGCGCCTAGAAAAACTCCAACTAAAGAAAAACTTCAATCGGACATTGATTTATTGAAAGAAAATGGAGTAAACCAAGTCTGGATTACGAAGAAGTATCCATTGTTGGTGTTCTTGTGGCCAGCAATTATCCCGCTAACTCTAGTGGGTGGACCGATGGTTTTCATCATGCCATTATTGGGCCTATGATCATGCACCCTTTCTCTCTACGTTCTTTGGACGTAGGCCCTTGTAACTGCACTTACGGCAAGATGTTGCACGCTTTGCATTACGAGCATTACACTTCATGCAAATCTTGACATGAAGCAAACGTGCTTCAGCTTCAGGGAATCGAGCCATATTCCGCCGACCCACTCCCTCTATTTAACCCAAACCGTGTAAAAATTACCCACTGTTTGAAGCACTGAGTACGCTTCGGACTGTCTGATGAGAATCATCAGACTACCTGGAATCCATCACGACGCGAATTGCGTAGTGTTTTCCGGTAGTGATTCCAACATACTCGTTGATGCGGGTACTACGTGGTATCAGATGTTGCAAGTAGAGAGAATTTCAGGACATCTGAATAAATCTGAAGAAACCAATCAGAGCCTAGATAGAATCCTTCTAACTTGCCGCAGATATCCATTTGCGGGAGGTGCCAAGCATATCTCTGAAGAAAATGGAAATGTGCCAATACACATACATCAAGACGCAATTTCGGTTTTGGAAACCGGTGATTTTTACTCAACATGGGCAAATAGATACGATTCTGATATGCCAAGTACCGAATGTGAGCCTGTATCTCAAGGCGACTCATTTGATTTAGGCGATGGTGAAATTGTTGCAATTTCACTTCCAGGACATTGCACTGATGGCATGGGTTACTTCGAGAAAGAACGTGGAGTATTGGTTGCAGGACCAGTTTTACCTCGGGCAGATAGCCCGTCAAGATGGGACATGCCGGGTGGAAGTTTGCCGGATTTAGTATCTTCACTTGAGACAATAATCGACTTATCCCCTAGGAGTCTAGTTCCTGCGAGGGGGCCCACAATCAAGGGTTACGACAGAATTTCCGAGGTCCTAAATCAACACCTAACATTCTACGAAGAGTGCTTGGATAACGACGGGAACGCACCTAGGAGTTGGCCTAGACCTGCAAGAACTGCATATTTCCTTACTTCAGAGCCACCTTGGCCTCTTATTGAGAAAGAAATTTTAGGCGACGAGAAGTGATTTTTGACCATCCCAAGCAACAATTTTCTTTTCCCATCCTTGTTGTATGTGTAGGTCTTGGCCTATGATTTTCAATGCTGATGCAGGGCCATCTAAATCAAACAAATTCAGAACTCTGTTTGGCACGTTACTTCCAACCAGGAAAACACCACCGTTTTCACACCCCACCAAGATGCTTTCACCGCTGATTGATGAAGCACAAAGTGATCTCACCTTGGAAGTACCAACCACGTATCTGTCAACAAGTTCCATTGTGGACAATGAAATGAAATTTATCCCGCCATATACATCGCCAACTACAATTTTTTCGACAACTCCCAGTGGGCCTATCAATCCAAGAAGTACGCTAGCTCGTGCTTCTAATCTCACTCTTTTTTGCTTACCATCTCGAGGCTTCCAAACTATTGCGGCATCATCCATAGCGACAACTACCCCATCAGAGGTCAGCATCGAGCGTATTACGGTTCTCATTTGTCTCATGACATCCGAATTGATAGCCGGGGGTGTACATTCATTCTGTACACACAGGAAGTGAAAGTGAAAGTGAATCAGTAATGTGAGTTTGACTCATCTTTGTTGTCTTTCTTCCACGCCTTGTAACAGGACTTACAGACTCTGACTCTGTTCTTTCGGACATTGAATCCGCCTTCTCCCCAGGTATCAATAGCGTTTTCCTGACTGAGAGATCTTCCGCCAAGGTGCTTGTCTGCATGACCATCGCAACTCGAAATGCCACAAGGGATTTCTCCGGGTTTCTTCTCTTTCTTTGTTCCAGACTTCTTACCCTTACTGGAAGGAATCCTTACCTTGCGTTGTACGCGGTTAGTGTCACGGCTCATGTCTATACCCTGCATTCATCAATCAAATGAATATATCTTCAATTCAGATGTTGCTATCTAACATAGATAACAGATTGTCAATCGCACGATTGATTTGACGCAGTGTGACTTCTGAAACGTTAGCAACCTTGCATATATCTGCTTGAGTTCTCTTGTGCCCGGCTTTTGTAGCCGCCTTGTAGATAATTGCTGCAGCAACACCCATCGGTTTCTTACCCTGCCAAATATCAACGTGGGGCTTCATAGCTTCCCACAAAGCGTCAACTTCCAATGAAGTCTTTGGTGGAAGCTTGAGGTCACTAATGAATCTGCCAAAGTAGTCAGATGGACAGGAAATCTTGTGCATGTTGAACTTTCTTGAAATATGTCGAATCATCCTAGACAGTTCTTTTTCATCGACTTGGAATGTTTCACAAATCTCTGCAATTTGTCGAGGTACGCCTTCTTTCCTAGCCACCAAGTATGTACAAGCAGCAGTAACTCCTGCGATTGAGCGACCAGTAACGAATCCCTGATGGGACAGAATCCTGTACAATCTGCATACTTCTTCCTGCATGGATTTAGGAAGTCCAGATTTGTCTCTAACCATTTGATTCGCCTTAACTAGATTACGAGCACGGCTTGCACGAGTTTTGGAACGCTCGTCCATGACCCTGCGGCGTCTCCAATCACGGCGTGCTTTGGCAGACATACCGTGGCGGCTTGCAGCTCCAGAAGTCAAATCTGAACTCGCGATACTCGTGTTCAATCCTTTGTCTGCGAGAGTATGAGTTACTGGAGCGCCAATTCTAGAACGGTCGGTAGTATTGTCGTGGTTAGTCCAGTCGATACCAGGGTCAATGACATTTTCTTCTACCACTAATCCGCAACCACCGCAAGAAATCTCGCCTCTACTGTTATCCACAGACCAGTCCAGAACTCCACACTCTATGCAAGGCTTGGTATGTCCGTCGACAACTCTTCGCTGCGGCCTTGTTGAGCCCAATCCCTTACGGGCAACATTGTCTCTCTGTGCATTGTTTTTTGTTCGTGCTTCTGTCCATGCTTCGTCATCATACGCCATACTTCTCAACTCCGAGTTGTTTAGTGAGGGCACTAGGATATAAACATATTGCAGGGTAACCCGCCGATTATCCGACTGACTACACTATATTGCAATATTTTCCCGGGCCAACAGTAGTTATGTGCACCCGACCTATTTAAACACATGGATTTTGTGAAAAACCACACCCGGATTTTCTTGCCATAAACCTCCCAAATCATACATTAGAATAGTTCAGTTTCAATTTTTCCGTCAGATTTTACAGGCGCATAGTTCATGCACTACATGCTATGCCGGGAACCTGAGCAGCATGCCAGCCACAGTTGTACTCGGTGCCCAATGGGGAGACGAAGGTAAAGGGAAACTAGTCGATCGATTGGCTGAAAGTGCCACCTGGGTGGCGAGATTCCAAGGAGGAAATAACGCAGGCCACACTGTAGTTCTTGGCGACAGGGTGCTCAAATTCCATTTGCTGCCATCTGGAATTACACGTGAAGAGTGTGGATTAATCCTAGGGGATGGAATGGTAATCGACCCGTGGGTATTAGACAAGGAATTGAACGATTGGGTTGAAGGAGGAGGAACAGACCCCTCAGGAAAGAGACTCTTTATTTCAAGCCGTGCACACATAATACTTCCATATCACACCTACATCGATGGCCTAGACAAGAAAATTGGAACCACAGGTCGTGGGATTGGTCCTACCTATGCGGACAAGATCAACCGAATTGGGCTGCGGTTCGCAGACCTGCCTTATTGTGATTTCAATGAGATGGCTGAGCGGCAAAATAAGGCGCTAGAGAATGCCGGATGCAGACAGAGAGTCACTGCTAATGAATTAGAAGAGCAAATCACTTGGATAAAGGAAAGATTTGGCAATGCCATTACAGATACTGGAATCCTTCTAGACAATGCCCTAAAAATGGGTGAGAGAATCATACTAGAAGGTGCACAAGGCTGCCTACTCGATATCGACCAAGGAACATTCCCATTCGTGACATCCTCCGTAACATCAAGAGGAAACGCAACTCACGGTGCTGGAATTCATCCTGGTCACGTAGACAACGTGATTGGTATTACGAAAGCGTACATCACACGTGTGGGGAACGGACACATGCCCACTGAACTCTATGATGAAGTCGGAGAGCACCTTACCAGTGTGGGACACGAATTCGGAACCACAACCGGCAGAAGGCGCAGGTGTGGCTGGTTTGATGCAGTTGTCATGAGACATTCCACCAGAGTCAATGGATTCACTGAGATAGCGTTAACAAAATTGGACGTTCTTGGCGGTTTGGATGAGATCAACATCTGTGTTGGATACAAAATGGGAGATACGGAAGTCAATGAGATGCCTGCAAGCGCTATTGCCCTAGAAAATTGTGAACCAGTCTACGTCACCGTTCCTGGTTTCCCATCGCATTCCCTAGAAGAGTGGCTAGGAATCGCAAGAAAGTGCAATTCAGAAGGAATCGGATTCACTGGATTGCCTGCAGCTGCCCAGAATTACATCAAAAAATTAGAATCGATTTTAGGTGTTCCAATCTCTTCTGTTGGACTAGGCCCAGACCGTGATGCTACAGTTGACCGCGTGTGAATCCTCAAAAGGGAGAAGCCTACCCGGTCGGATACAGGGGCGCTTAGCTCAGCTGGAAGAGCGCTTGGTTTGCAACCAAGCGGCCGTGGGTTCAAATCCCACAGCGTCCACCATCCTTTTTCCCCATCCAGATAATCCGAATTTTACACTAAGAGCGCAGAATTAGTACCATCTGAAAATCTGATTCAGTGATTGTTTTGGCACCAGGATTAGAAGCGAAAATTGGCCTAAGTCGGCAAAAAATCCGCCCTTTACATTAAGTAGTAAAGGTACACCCAAGTTACTTGGGGAACACCTATGGGTAATCAGAAATTAATAGCCGGAGCAGTCATGGTATTGTTGAACTTGGTACTACTATCACCAATTGCAACAAGCATGGTAGAAGTAGCAGTCGAGGAGGAGTTCGAAACTTATCCTTACGACTCTGCATGTGCAAATGCAGACTGTACTGAAGCTGAGGAAGACTGGGCAACATCAACGTCAGAAAGAACATACTACGCATGGAACCTTACCAACGTTGATGAAGTGATGGCTGGAGAAGCGGCCGTATACGAGAAACTCGGTCCGTTCAATTATGACATTACTTACACTCGTGAAATCGTTGATTTTGACAAGGACGCTGGTACTTTGACTTACACCGAATCCAAGGTATTTACCTGTGCTGAAGACACAGAAAATGACTGTAACACTGAGATTACACAACTTAACATTCCATTCCAACCGCAAGTAGTTGGAGCAACTGGAACTGCAATTAGCGGAATCATGGACCTAACCAAGGTTGGGTTCGCTGCAGGTGTAATGGGCATCGAGCTAGAATCCTTCTCTGCAGCAAAGAAGACTGCTGAAGACCTGGACATGCAGTACCAGGCTATACAAGCAGGTGCGATGACTGACGGTGTTGCTGTTGATGCAGCAACTGCTTCAATGATGATCGGAGTTGGAATGTACGACCAGTTCGACATGTACTTCGCTTCTATCAACGGTTCGATGATGAACAATGATTCCGCCGGTGTAATGGTTACCTACACCCAAGCAATCCAAGGACAACAAATGGCTCTAGCAGGAGGAGATCCATCCGGAATCACCTTCACTGGAAACGCATCGATTGGCAACCTGACATATGCATTCGAATCCGCTACATGGATTACAGGAGATGATGCATCCCTAACATCAATGCAGGGTGTCCTACTACTAGCAGGCCACTGTGATGCATTCCCTACAGCAACTTACGATGAAGTAATGGCAGATGCAGCAAATGGATTTGCAAACGTTGGAACAATGCAACGAGCATCCGTTTGGGGATTCACAGCAATGATGGATGAAACTACTCCAGACATCAATGCAACAATCGCTAGAGACTGGGCTCTATGTTTTGGAGTCGCTGGCCAATTCGCTGAACTTCACGGCGGCGGCGATGACACATGGTACATCGATGGAAACGTCAATGCATCAACTCGCTTGATGAACCTATTAGGCGTTGACATCGATAACGCAGTTGCTACAGGACTACTATTTGGTGGAGCAAACACTGACATGCCAACAGGATTGCTAGCAACAAATGCAGATAGTACTGCATTCGGACTTGCAGCATTCGCATCAATGGATGCAGCAACAGCAATGGCAACTTACAGCCTTGACGCCTCCCAGTACGGCGCAATTGCAACCTGGGCTGGCGGATGGATGACAAGCACATCCTCTCTAAACATGGCCCTTCTAGGCAGCTCTGGAACAATGACAGCGGAGCAATTCGTCAACGTCTCATTTGGTGCAGAAGACCCTGTTAACGGAGGATACCTAGCAAACAGCCTCAACATGGGCGGAGCATGGTCTGCAGTATTCGCTCCCGGTTCACCCGCGGTTGACCTTACTGCAGAACAATCTGGAAATATCCTATACGGACCACTAGGTTTGACTGGTTCGACTGGCGCCACCCTATTCCTGTACGGTGAACTTACAGGTATGACCCCTCCTCTTAACTTGGCAACAATGGCACCCGGACCTGCAATGGAGTGGAACACTTCCACTGTTGCAATGATTTACGGTGTTGATGAAAACGCTGCAGCAGCAATGCGTGCACTAATGATGGAAGCGATTTACGGTGACTTCGTCCCTGAGTTCCTAATTGGAACATTTGGAAGCAGTGGACAATACATGACCATGCCATTGAACAACTGGCTCTATGGTTGGAGAGATCCTGTAAGCGCTTTCGCTGCAGGAGATGTTTCTAACCCAGAATTAGGATGGTCAAAACTTGAGACCAATGAAACATACTATGGCTCTGGCGGAATCTCTACCGGAAACGCTAGTGTTTACGTAATGTGCACAGGCCACAACCCAGATTGTGAGAAGGGTGAAGCTGTCTCAGAAGATGGTTCAAACGAGTTGTCTTGGCGAAATATGGACATGATGAATGCTACCTTCGGACTCGTTACAGTTGAAACTCTAAACGGCACAACCGGTGGATTCCTTACCGGTGAAGGAGACATGGTAAACGCAGGCGGTTATGCAATCGCTGAAGTTGTTTGCGATGGCAAGGATGATGTAAAAGGAATACTAGTCGATGATTGTTCAGCGTCTGTAGACCCTACAACTAATCCAATAACTGCTAAGTTGGTCAAGAGTTTCACGCTACTTGATGCCACAACTCCTGCACTTCCTGTCTACTTCGGAAGCGAAATCTCTCTGATGTCAGAGGATGTTTCGGGACTGATTATCGCAGGATCTTCAACATCGACATTCTACTTGGATACAAGAACTGGAATCGACCTTGCAACTACTCCTACCATGGAAGACTTGCAGCCTGTATTCCAAATCGTTAGCGCTTCTGAAATCGAAGATGACGATGCTGAGGAGATGGAAGATGCAATAGTTCACAACCAGGAGTACATGACATGGTGGACTAACTTCGACACTCCATTCGACTACGTTGCACCGCTGTTATACATCTTAGGTATATCCTTGATTGCAGTACACTTTGTTCTATCACCAAAGGATGAAGAATGGATTCAGGAATGAAGCCCGAAAATTGATGCTAGTACCCCATAAAAAAAGGGATACTAATTATATGCTAAGATTGCAACGCGCAAGCATGCAAGGTGCTAGTTCACCCCTTATCGACTGGATTAACAAAGATGTGAAGACAGCAAACACTGTTTCAATCATCATGATTATCTTTGCAGCTTGGGTAGGAATTGAAGCTATTTCTAACGTAGCGGGCATCGCAATACCGCCGGAAACAGGCATGGCTACCAACATCGACCCGAATGACACACAAAGGACAAACAATGGAGTGATTATCGGCCTTGGTGCTGTGCTTGGAACTCTCGGGCTTGTAATCCAAAGTCTAATCCCAAGAGGAGAAGAAGAACAAGAACCAGAGCGTGGACCTGTATTTGATGAAGACCTGGTCAAGTTGACAAAATGGCTTTGCAGCAGAGGAACTACAACTGTCCAATTCTTTGAGTGGGCAGATGTAGACAACTCTGGTTCTATCGACATGGTGGAATTCGCAAACGCGCTACGTGCTGCTGAAATTGCAAACCTGCCACCGTGGGAAATTGAGGAATTAGTCAAACTCATGGACATTAACTCAGACGGCAGAATCAACCTTCCTGAATTAGACATCGCACTACTAAACATCAGAAATGCTCTCGGTATAGAATTCATTCCATATGTAGAAGAAGAGAAGACAGAGGAAGAAGCTGCTGAGGATTCAGAGGAAGCAACAGAAGACTCGGTAACCGAAGAAGAAACTGTTGAAGAGGCTCCAGAATCAACCGATAATACAACAGAAAGTGACGAAGAATCTGTGGAGACAAACATAGAGACTGAGACATCCGAAGATGAAGAATCTGTAGAAGACGACTCTGAGGAAGATACGGATGAGGCTGCTGATGAAGAATCAACCGGAGACGAAGCAGAGGAAGAACCTGCAACTGAATCCGAGGAAGAAGGTTCCGAAGAAGTTGAAGAAACTGAAGAGGCTGCTGATGAAGAAACAACTGAAGAAGAAACAGAAGTTGAAGAGTCAGACGAGGAATCAAATGATAACGAAGATGCATCTGACGAGTCTGAATCAGATGAAGCCGTTGAAGAAGCGGAAGATTCAGAAGACGAGTCTGATGGCGAAGAAACAACTGAAGAAGTTGTGAAAGAAACTCCAAAGAAAAAGAAGAAATTCTGAGGTGAAAATAAAATGTGGGAACATAGAGCAGTATCGCAAAAGCAGTTTGAAGAAAGTGGCAGAGTTTCACCATCAGAGACATATGTCCAACTAATGGACAAAGTCGAAGACGCAGTCAAAGAAGCATCGAAGATGCCATTTAACCACGAGGAATTCTTGAATTATGTACCTCGTGAGGGACCATGGGAAATGGTGCATGCAACTGATAATACCAAGGAAGACCCGAGGACACGATATATTGGCCCAGGAGTTCCTAAGTTGCTCAACACTAACCTGGTATTGGGATCAACTTGGATTGAGTCAGAGAGATTCAAATTCGAAAGAAGAATCAGCACAATTTCTGACTTCTTGAAGCAGAAGACCGTAGTTAATGCTAACATGTGGACTCCTAAGCAATTGGTTACAACACAGACTTTCTTTTTCTGTTCAACCGGAGATGAAGACAGACTCGGAGGCTCTTTCCTTACTGGAGAAACCCTGTCTAACAACCACCCATTGCTAGGAACTGGTGGATATGAAGATGGAGACGCCGAGTGGGAGCCAATCCTGTGGGGACTTGGCCACAGAGGAGTTGTTCCGGACTCCGACCCACAAGACAAGGTATACTACCCATCTCTTATGCACAGAAATGTCGCATTCAACAACCGATTTGGCTGGATTAGATACTCACCAGCAGGATTTGGAAAGGACGCTAGTGGTTACATTATGACAAAGCCAACTACTTGGATCACTCCTGCAGTGGATGGAAACAGAGACACTGCAACCGCATTCAATCTGCTAGTCAATCTACCAGACCGCCGTATTTCATTCGGCGAAGAAGGAATCACTGACGTTTATTTGACCACAGGAAAAACATCTCTCTACACAATGATGGGCATGATGTCATCATCCACCGTTCGCCAAATGTTCGGCGCTGGTTCAGAGATGGTGCCTCTAGAATTCCACTGTATTGAACCTGGATTGGATGAGTGGATTAAGAACGCAACAGATGAAGACAAGTATTCAAGATTGTTCGAAGTTACTGGAACCTTTGGTTACTTACTAACCGACCCTAACATCGGAACTTTGGGAGGAGCATCAAAGAGACGCAGATTACTGGTTTACCCACAAGACCAAGGAAATCTCTTGACCTGTGTTAACGCAAGCCAAGTTGCTGACCATGCACTAAAGTCAAACTATGCAGCCACGGTATTCACAAAACTTGACCAAGCTGATTTCATGAATAGAGTTACTCGCAGATACAAGGCATATGCTGACTTGATTACCGCAAGTGACCAAGCCAAGGGTGCTCGATGGATTAGCCAAGCGCAGGTTGGAGACAACAAGAAACTTGGACCAAATGTCCACTCAATCCTTGCTGTACGTGGATATGATGTATTGAATCTTGACGAGTATATGGAAACTTTCAACGATGTTTCTGCTGCACCGGAGAGGCTGATACGACGTGTTGTTCAATCTGTTGCAACAAACGCTCTGAAGACGCTATTCCCACTTGATATGCTAGGAGAATCAGGCGGTGTTCAGCCGTTCTCACACATCTTCGCACCAAAGGAAGGAGGAAGCGACCAAGCGCTCGTTTACTACACAGACATCAGGTTCCTAGTACCTACCTCAATAGACAAGCTCCGCTCCATAACAGGAGCAAGAGGTGCTGACAGAGGACGAATGAGAGAGGCTTTCGCAAACATGACTGGAGCGGACCCAATGACTGGACTATCAATTAGTGACCTGTGCCTACCATTCCTTGCAGATATGGGAGAAGATTCTTGGCAAACAGGAACTGGACTGAACGAAGATGAAATCATTGTCGAAGTTACAATGGCAGTGAACCCTGCCGTTGTCTGGAAGAACCTACTAGAGCCCACAACCAAGGAGGTTTTCGACCTGCCAAAGGGCAAGAAGGGTACCTCTGCAAATGTTTGGGGAGATGTCCTAATGAACAACGAACCACTTCATGAGAAGTTGATCAAGGACGGTCAGGGACACTATCTTGAAATACTGAAATTAGCTTATCATTGGAGCCATAACAAATCAAAGGACCTTCATGGAATATGATTACCTAGGCTGCAATTAACAATGCAGATAGCATCAGAAGTCGACACCACTCGTGGCATCGGTAAGATACATTGAGTGCAAAATATCAGTATTGTTATAAGAATCGTGCAGTGAAATTACAACAATGGCATCGTCTAGACGCTACATCATTTCGTCTGCACTTTTCATCCAGTTGCTAATGCTTAGCGCAGTTGCTTCTCCTCTAGCAGATGGTGTAAACCCACTCGGAGACCTCACAAAAATGAATGATGACCTATTGGAAGAGTTGGAAAATAACGACAACTCAAAACTGATCCCAGTAATATTCCAACTTAACTCCCCAATGACCGAGAGTGATGAGAAACACCTGATAGAGTTAGGATTTGAGGTGCTTGGAAGGGCACCACTGGTTGATGGTGGATTGGTTGAAGGAACAATTGGAGAAGTTCGTGAACTATCGAATTGGGAGAGAATCGAGTACCTTGAACTTGACAAGCCTCTCGAATTTTTCTACTTGCCATCAGAATGGGGAGGAGAACCTACTACCGATGCAGGTATCATGATGCATGAAACCACCCACGTTGTTACTGCTACCGACTCTTGGAGTCGTGCAATCATTTCTCCAACTGGCGAAGTTGAATACGAAATCGACCAATCATTCACTGAGTGGGATGGTGACGGAACCGCAATTGTGGATTTGGACACAGGTGTTGATGCCGGGCATCCAGACTATGACTATCTTGAACCATGGACGGGAGACAAGGCGATTTATTCCGCTAAGTTCGATGGTGTTGGCTGGACTGAAACTAGGAACTCTGACACATCGTCAGGGCACGGAACTCACGTTGGAGGAACAATCGCAGGAAACGGTGATGCTTCTAGTGGACGCAGAGCGGGTGTTGCCAAGGGCGGCCAACTTGTTGCTCTAGGAACTGGTGATGGCGCTTCTATTTTCGCTGCTGAGCAAGGACTAGAGTGGACATATGCACACTCGATACCCGGACAAAATCAGCACCACATTCGTGTTGTTTCTAATTCATGGGGAACCGACGGAGATTACAACCCACAAGGCGTAATCGCCCAACTAACTGACAAACTGACCTACGAGAACGGAGTTGCGGTAATATTTGCTGCATCTAATTCAGGAGGATCTGGAGCAGAGTGCTCGGGTGACCTGCGAACCAATGTCTACGCAAACACTCCTTCAGCTGTATCTGTTGCAGCACTTACTCACGACGGAACTGCAGTTACATCATTCTCGTCTAGAGGTTGTATGAATCAGCAGCACACTTGGCCGGACGTGGGTGCGCCCGGCCGTGATATTTGGGCTACTGCTCCACGAGGTACCGCAATCGATGCATCCACCCGCACACAGGGCGACTTGTACTATATGGCAATCTCAGGGACATCGATGGCTACACCTCACGTTGGAGGCATCGCAGGGCTGGTCCTAAATGCAGCACCTTCGCTTGGAGTTGCAGATTACCATAGAGACGACCACGACTTTGGAGACAGTCTAGTTGGAGGAGATGGCACTGCTGCATATGGACAGTACGAAAATTGGGACAGTGAAAATTACAGCCGAGTCCACGAATTCGAGTTAATCCTTGAACTTACATCGAGATATGATGGAATGGCAAATTCCTGTGAAGATGGAAACAGCGAAGATGGATGTGCAGACATTCCTGAAGAGTGCTACAGAAGCGCAACAGGAGGATGTCACGACTGGCGTGTTGGCCACGGACTAACTGATACCGACGCTGCTGTCGCCCTAGCAAGAACCCTACAACTCATGAGAGACCAAAATGGAGACGGGTTTGTAGACCACCCTGAATACAACGTTTGGGATGCTTACGAAATCTACCAAGAAATGATGGGTACTGCAACAATTCCTGTGAACACTGACAGAGTTAAGCACTCCTGGAAGGGTGACTGGAACCACTTCAACAACGGTGCAAACGGCGCTGTATATTACACTGAAGATTCTCACTACGTCTTTATTCCGAATGGAACAGAGAGACTAGAAGCAACACTCGCCGCATCTGAATTCGAGTTGGAAACTGCACAAGCCGGTCAACTCCAACTTTCAATTGATTTGGGAGAAGACGGCTCAAATGATGGACAAGGACAGGGAATCAGAATAGCTGATACTTGGTACTATGATTTGGATGTAGACAGTTCACACTGGGGCAAGTGGGCTCACTTCGATGTGACCGGACAAGCTATCACACTGTTCGGTGTAATTGAGGACCCTGAATTCTTTGAATCAAGAATTCCATACACTGTTGACGTGTTACTGACACTTGACCTAAGCCAGCCGGTTGACATCGCGTTTGAACAGAGACCTGATTTCTATTCTGACCTTGACCCCGCACTTCCTTCTGAGGTGTATGATTCAGATAATGATGGCAAACTAACTTTCACTAGACTAGTCTACGATCAAGCTGCTGTTGTGGCATTAATTAAGCCAAAAGACACGGGTGGAGAGGAAGGAGAAGACGGATTCTTTTCATCACTTACAGGTATTTACACAGAATACCCACTAGCAATGTCCTTCCTATCTCTGATACTGGTAGTTGCATTGGTCGGATTAGGGTACAGCCTCAAAGAGTCAAACAATCGCGTAGTTCTATCACACAAAGAGTACGACGATGATGTCTTAGAAGCAGAAATGGCTGAAGATTGAGTCTTAAGAAAGACTTTGTATCTCCATCACCGGAGAAAAGTTAGGGATAGCCATGCTTACCTTAGATGATGTACATAGCGCACAATCTGCTTGGGGAAATGGAATTGTTGCCATTGCTACAGCGCATTCTTCTGGTAGCGACTATGTGTCGATTGCAAGAAACCACGTAGACACACTATACGCATATGGAATTTCAAAGGTACTGTTCAAACCCACACTCGCCGCACAGGAGCAGTTTAGGCCTGATTTCGAAAGTGCATTATCCTACTTTGTTGCATCAAATAACGTCTGCCCAGAAGACAAAGGATTCGCAATCAAGGGATGGACCAAAGTTAGATTCGAAAACTCAGACGTGATATTGAGTGGAAATTCTGCTACTGCAATGGGAAATTATTTTTTCACCACTCCCGAAGGGGATGAGGTAAAGGTAGAGTATACCTTTGGATACATTACCGATTCAGAAGGCAAGTTGAGAATAAATCTACATCATTCATCAATGCCAGCAAAGATTGAATAATTCTGATAAATGAATCAATAGATTCCTTTCAATCATACTATATGTTTGGACGGATACGGTTTACCATGTCAATTATTGCAGCATACAATGAGGCTTGGGAAAACGGCGACGTAGAGGCACTAGCAGAAATTATTCACGATGATTTCGTGTTCAACCCTCACGTTGGAGGAATAACAATGGGCAAGTCAGACCTGCTCGGATTTGCTGGCTCAGAGGGAGGACCAAAATCAGAAAACGATAGAATCCTATTCGAGAATGACGAGGTAGGAGTCGCACACTCAATCGTACACTTTTCAAATGGATCTGCTTCTGAAGCAGTGATGTCCTTCTTGAAATTCAAGGATGGTAAGATTATCTCGATGGAAACTGGTGCAACACCACTTTCCGAAGACTACAAACTTGTAGGCCAAGAGTGAATCTACCTTTTTCGGCTACACGGTTTGAGAGAAGAGCCGTGTTTCGAAGCAACCAATGGTTTGGCAATCTTGGATTGCATATGCCACTAACATTCAAGAGGCTTCAGAATCACGCTATACCATGGTTGAGATGCCTACGCTTGGTAAACGAGTCAAAATTATCGCACAAAGTCCAAGCGGCAGTACGTCGCATCAAGGAGTTGTACTTCCAGGCGCTGCACCAGACCATTTGACAATAAAACTAGCAAATGGCTACAACATAAGTTATCCATTGAGCAGTGTAGATTCAATTGAAGAAATCGGAGATTCGACGACTCCCGGAAAAGTTGAACATTCAATTGACCAGAATCAAGAGTTGCCTAAGGTAACAATCATCCATACTGGTGGAACAATCGCGTCTAAAGTCGATTACACTACAGGTGCTGTAATTGCGAGATTCGAGCCTGAAGAACTCTTGGCTAGCGTTCCCGAAATTCTTGAGATCGCAAATATTGATGCAGTAAAATTGGGCAATATGTGGTCTGATGACATAAGGCCAACTCATTGGAACAAGATGATTGATGCATGTCAAAATGCATTCGATTCTGGTTCGGTAGGAGTTGTCATCACACATGGAACTGACACTCTCCACGTTAGTGCCTCTGCACTTTCTTTTGCCTTTGCAGGGAATGGTGGAAAGCCCGCAGGCAGAATCGTATTCACAGGTTCACAACGATCATCAGATAGGGCATCATCTGATGCCACAGAAAACCTGCTATCCGCAGTATACTGGGCTGCTAATGGCCCAGAAGTAACTGGTGAAGGTGATGCAGCGGTTACTGTAATGCACGCAGGCTCCGGTGACGGAGTTTGCGCAGTTAGTCCAGGTGTTGCTGTAAGAAAGATGCATTCTACTCGAAGGAATGCTTTCCAGATGGTAAACGGTGAAAGAATTAGCGAAATCACAATCACAAGAGAAGGGCTTTCGCACACACCAACTAGCCTCAGCAGTGACCGTGAAATTTCAAGCCCAACAAAATATGACAAAAACATCAGAATTGCTCAATTTATCGCAGGCCCACATTTGCACAGCGACCTACTAGATGCTGCAATTAGTTCTGGCTATTCAGCAATCATCATTCATGGTACAGGACTTGGTCATCTTCCAATCGAAAACCCAAATGGTGACGCACCTGAAAATGAAGATATGTACAATTCAATCAAATCCTCACCAATACCAATTGTCATAGCCAACCAGTGTATCAACGGACCAGTTGATTTGAACGTCTATTCAAAGGGACGTAACCAGCAGGAAATCGGCGTATTAGGCCACGGTGAAACCTCTTCACCAGAAGCCCTACTTACAAAGGTCCATTGGGCATTATCAAATGGAAAAGACCTGTCGATATTGGGTAAAAATCTCTGCGGTGAGAATCAGCCAACTCTAAGGTCATAACCGCTTTAATGAATAACCGTAAAGGATTAGGAGTGCTATGTCAAGGGATTCGAGTGACGCTCTCGAGGACTTGAAGTACCGACGAGGGAAGGTGCAAATGGGAGGCGGTTTGAAGCGCCAAGAAAGCATTCGTGCCTCGGGCAGAGGTACTGCAAGAGACCGAATCCGTAACCTATTGGATGAGGACTCATTTGTTGAGATTGACACGTTCCTAACTCACAGAACATCTGACCATGGTATGTTCATGCACGAGACTTTAGGAGACGGCGTGGTATGTGGTCACGGAACAGTAGATGGAAGGAGAATTTACTGCTTCGCTCAAGATTTCTCTGTTCACGGTGGGTCAATGGGTGAAATGCATGCCAAGAAAATCTCGAAAGTTGTCGAGATGGCTGAGCGCTCAAAGGTCCCAATAGTCGGAATTTGGGATGGCGGTGGCCAGCGTGCTCAAGACGGCATAGCATCCCTTGGAGGAACTGGCGAGTTACTCGACAGATTGGTACAATGTTCGGGCAGGATTCCAATGATTTCACTCGTACTTGGCCCTGTAGTCGGCGTATCAGCTCTTGGAGCAAGTCTAGCAGATTTCACAATTCTAGGAAATGACCACGGGCAACTTTTCATGTCATCTCCCCTCGAAACACCAGAATGCATCAATGGAGAAGTCGATGCAGCAGGATTAGGTGGAGCAACATTACATGCAAGTCGCTCGGGAATAGCTTGCCTGATTGCAGAAGATGAAGAAGAAGCATGCGCATTAGCTGCCGATATACTCGGCTACCTGCCTGACAATAATCAGTCTAGCCCACCCGTTGAGTTAACCGCAGATGAGCCAGGCAGACTAAACCCTAATCTCACTAAACTCGTACCAGATAACCCAAATCGTCCATATGATATGGTCAAAGTGATTGAAGAAATTGTAGACGATGGGATTTTCATGGAATTATTCAACTCCTATGCAGAGAACATTGTAATCGGTTTTGCTAGATTGGACGGCAAAACAATCGGAGTGGTCGCAAATCAACCCAAAGTACTCGCTGGTTGTTTGGATATTGATGCTTCAATTAAAGCCGCCCGGTTTATCAGAACCTGTGATGCATTCAACATTCCATTGGTAACTTTCGAGGACGTACCCGGTTTCTTGCCCGGAGTTGTTCAGGAATGGGGTGGAATAATCCGCCACGGAGCAAAACTACTCTTTGCTTATGCTGAAGCTACTGTCCCAAAGATGACACTAGTAACTCGCAAGGCCTACGGTGGTGCTTACCTCGCAATGAGTTGTAAACACCTTCAATCAGACTACAACATCGCTTGGCCTACCGCAGAGTTAGCGGTCATGGGAGCAGAAGGTGCGGTAAACATCATTCACAGAAGAGAGATTGCCGCTGCAGATGAAGATAAGAAAGAGGAAACTCGTCAACTGTTGGTTGAAGAGTACAAAACAAAATTCGGCGACCCATATGTTGCTGCGAGAAATGGATGGCTAGATGATGTCATTGAACCTGAAGAAAGCAGGCTTAGGCTAATTCGTGCGCTTAGAATCCTATCCTCAAAACGGGAATGGTCTCCGCCAAAGAAACATGGAAATATTCCACTGTGATCATTCCCTCTTGGTCATCACCATGTAACCAAGAAGAAGTATGGCCACGATACCCAAACCAATAGGTAGCAACCAGTCACTTATGACAACCTCTGATTCGGAATCATCATTGGTACTAGTAGCCGGAACTAGATCTATCTCTTTTGTCTCAACATTTGACCAAACCTGAGCATTGCCATCCCAGACTTTAATTTCGACTTCGAATGTTCCAACTTGATTTGTGTTGGATGTGGTTAGACAGGTCAGTAGTACATTACCAGTACACTCAGTATTCTGCTCAATCGAGTTATTTGCAAACTTGACAGAATAGATCAAACCCTCGTCCCCATCGTTGTCAGATATGGTCCACAGAACAGAAAGGACATTACCTGAATAATCTAATGAAGAGATGCTAACAGTTGGTAAATCAGCTACCGGTTTGATGTTGATATTTAGAACAGCTGTTGTTGAGTTAAACCCATCAGTAACAGAAATTGTGTATATTGCAGAGCCATGCAAATTAGGAGAAGGTACGAGCAGTAATTCATCATCGTTCAGAGAATAGCCTAGCAATTCTGAATCACCAGTGATTGTGAATGTTAGGGTATCGTCATCGACGTTGATTGTGTAATTTTCTAAATTAATCGATTTGGATGTATCCTCATCAAGTTCAACAGTGAAAGATGTGGATGAAAATTCAATTGGGTCATCAACTGCTTCTACGTTTATTGGCACGAATATTTGAACAGGCTCTGTAACACCATCTGACACATAGAACTCTATCAATTCGGCACCATTCCAGTGTGTCTGTGGGTCGATTAAGACGGTCGAGGAGGTTGGCTGTATCCTAATCCCTGGGTATTCACGTGCCGGTACAACAACCAATTCATCTCCCTCAGGGTCGCTCACGAAATCTGAGAAATCAACCACAATACTTGGTCCGTCCTCAATAGTCGCCTGCTGCGGCACCGTTTCGTATTGTGAAACAGGGTCATTTACTGGAAGAACTGTGATGTTTGCAACAATGTCAACCATTTCGTCACTCGTCATCAGTGTGAGGTTAATTCTTGACTTACCGTCCCATTCTTGGTCAGCAACGTGAGAAATTGTAATTTCATCAACTAGATTTACGACCTCGAGTTTGGTTGAATTCTGTCCGAACAGTTCCGCCGATTGAAATTGAATATCCTCACCGTCAGGGTCTGTAGCGAAAATATCAGCGTCAATGGTAACAGATGCGTGTTGGTCAAGAATAATTTCAGGTATAGGTTCTGAAATTTGCATTGGAATCCCAACTCGGTTTACGAATATGTCTAGCCAATCAGAGAAAGAGTAGTCCTCTATTCTTAGTTCAATCAGCGATGGACCCGGTAACAAAGAAGTACCATTCAAATCACAAGAAGCAATGTCATTTTGGAGAACACCTAGGACTATCTCACCATTTGGCAAAATGCATGAGACATTGCCAAACGCAGTGCTTCCATCACGCATAGTCACATTCGCAGATATGGTGAATGATTGATACAGCATAACGGATGGTAGGCTAGAAGTGATATTCTCCATTTTATACAGTCTCGAGCGGTTCATGTCCTCGTCGATGTAAGCATCGGAGTCTGATGACACAGTTTTATCCTCTCGGTTGAATGCTACTTGGTAAGCGGAATCATCCCCTCTAAGCGAGAGATTCAGATATGGCAAAATATGCTGCATAGCGTGGTCCTGCTGGCCATCTCTTCCCATGGTAGAATCACCATCTGCAAACCGCTCAAAGAAGGTGTCAGTGGTCTGATAACCGATGTGGTTTGCGCCCCTTGGGTACATGACTTGCCATGCTCCTGGCCATGAATTTAGGTAAGTGATTACGTTTTCATTTGCAGGAGCAATGTCATCGGTCGTACCAGTCAAAAACAACGCTATTGAAGGACGAGAAAGAATGACAGATTCAGAATATTCACTCTGTGAACCATCTAACCCAAGTCCAAACAAACCGTCGATTCGGTAGTCTGTACTCTTCACCACCTCTGCTGCATAGTGAGCCCCAGTTCCGTGTCCACCCAAAGCGACGTGGTTCAGTGCAAACATTCCTTGCGCCCCGGGAACCGTGGATATAGAACCGTTATTCCAACCTCTAAGTGTGAAATCTACTGCTTCGAAACTGGTTTCATCTTCAACTACCAAAGTAATGTATCCCCAAAGCGACGTTACGTCTTGAAACCACTCATATTGTTCGATACCCTCATCATCATCGCCATAGAATACAACCACTGCAAATGGCCCACTTTGAGCCATATCGGTTTCTTCTCCATCACTAACTGCGGGGTATGATATTCTGAATTCTCCAATTTTTTCGTCTTCGCCGACTTGCCAGCCTACGAATCCTGAATTTTGATTCTGATTTGGAAACTGATCTGCCATCACAACCGGAGCAAGAAGAATAATCAAAACCAGATATACTCGTTTCAACCTAAATGCACCTCCGCAGCAATCAACCGCGTCATTAGAAGCGATAGAGATGGTAGTTTTTCTGAGTATTGTGGCGCCCAAAGTGTTGCCCAAGAATGTAGATGCTGTGCACAAAGCAACCATCTTCCATCTGCATTTGTTGACAAATACTCGACCCGAGATTCGAAATCTCCATCCATTTTCTCATACCTAACAGAGAGGTCACCTCCATCATCATCAAAATTTACAACGAAATCTGCTTTGGATTCCACTAGATTCCATGGACCATCCTCATCGAGTTCTCTTCTACCACCCATCTGAGTAATCTTACCGCCGGAATTAGTCCATGCTGCTGCAACAGAGCGAGCTGTTCCTCCACCACCGATGATTCCCATTACGCCGTCAGATTTCTTTCCGAAAGCCTCAGCAACCATACACATTCCTGCCCCATCACTAGAACCGGCCCACCATGTGATTCCATCCCAACGCAGGGAGTTTACGGATCTTATATCCATTGCATTGTCTATGCATTTTACTGCAGCAGTTGACAGTTGATGCTTCAGAGGAGAAGTTAGTGACAACCAAACCTCTTCCTCCCCTAAGATTTGGCTCTCAATTTTTTCTGTGACAAGTGGAGCATTGGGTAGGCGGGAATCTGCTTTACTATGTTCAGAGCTAGAGGCGGCAACAGCTCTCTCCAACAGTGTATTTGCTCTGAATTTTCCCAACGGAGAGCCTACATATTCCCAATCAGGAGGAGACGGGAGTCCATCAGCATAACCCCAAGCAAGTGCGTTCTCAACCCCCTCAGTTGGGATAACTACCACACCTTTCAATCCCGGAAGTTCAACATCATCTTGTCTTGAAAGGTGAGCATGTACCAGTGCTGTGAGCACAGGAGAGAGAGAGTGGACAATAGGATTGCCCGCAACAGCGTGACGCACTCTCCCCATGAACAGAGATTTCGCGATTAGTACTTGAATAAGTCTGTGTTAAGTTTGAGTCATCTAGGGGCAAACCGAGGTAATTCTCAATAAGGAGTATCGTCTAAGAATATCATGGCAGTTGCTGAGAGGGGCTCTTTCCTTTGGTTCATGATGGCTGTTACTCAGATTTGGCTTTCATTGAAACTCATGGAACAAGTCGATGCCGCAATTACAACTTTATTCGGAACGGGTGCTGCGGCTTGTTTTGTTCTCGCATTAGTTGTGTTTAGACAAGAACAAAGGGATTTGCTAATCAACCCGATGAAGAACATGCAGAAGGAAGTCCACGCTGACCAAATGGCAAAACAAGGGAAAGGTGTTGGATTCGGAATTGGAATGTGGATCCTAACAATCATCGTAGGTACCCTATTCTTCTGAGTGGTTGTGATGGTTGTAACCGACCCAACTGATGAACTGTTTAGCGGTTTTTGGCCGGTAATGAGAAGGTTTCTGTTTGCCTTTCTCCCTCTGTGGGTATTTTTGATTGGATATTCTGCTGGGCTGAACATTATTATTGCAGCAATCATAGGTGGAGCATCAGTTTCTCTGGTTGCAATTTATGAAAAAAAGAAAATCGTAGAAGAATTATCCAAAAATGATGACGGCAATAAGGTCATTAAGTAACGAATGTAGGGGAGGTTGGGGTCGCAATGGCTGTTTTTGATTGGCTTGCAGATATATTTGGTTTCACAGCACCATCTGTGATCGAGATAATCTTTGTTTGCTGTGCAGTATTTGGTTCTCTATTCTTCATTGTAATGATGCTACTAATGCTAGTTGGAGACGTTCTAGGAGGAGTCATAGATACTGCGTTTGATACAGATGTTAGTATGGACAGCACACTCGCTTTCGAATTATTCAGTCTTCAAGGAATTGCTGCAGCGATTATGATGTTTGGTCTTACTGGAATGTTCGTAGTTTCAGCGACAGACCAGGAAATTATCGCAGTTCTTTCAGGTGGCTTTGCAGCTGGTGGCTCGCTATACATGGTAAGATACATGATGGCAGGAATTTCTAACCTGCAAGCCGATGGAACCATGAAGCATGCTAACGCTATTGGGGCCAAAGGTCACGTATATTCCCGCATCAAGCCGAACGAAGAAGGTGAAGTCCAAGTTGCGGTAGATGGAACTCTTCGCACTCTATTAGCCCGAGGAAGGGACAAAACCAAACTAATTCCAAGCGGTGAACTGATTAAGGTAGTAGATGTAATTGGATCTACTTTGATTGTCGAACCGCTAAGTGAGGGTAATGAACTAACATCAGAAGAAGAATGAGGTGAACAAATATGGATACTGGAGTAACACTATTCCTGCTAATTGCAGGTTTTGGACTGATTTTTGCATTCGGAATAATACTGCTTGTAACAAGATACAAGCGCTGTGCGTCCGACGAGATTCTCGTCGTGTACGGACGTGTTGGTGGCGGTAAAGCATCTCGCTGTATTCACGGTGGTGCTACACTTGTGTGGCCGCTAATTCAGGATTGGAAGAAGTTAAGTCTAATTCCAATGACTATCAACATCCCATTGACAAACGCTCTGTCGCTACAGAACATCAGAATCAATGTTCCATCTACTTTCACGGTGGGTGTCAGCACAGACCCGCTAATAATGAACAATGCCGCTGAGCGTCTATTACACTTGACACCAAATCAAATCGAGTCAATGGCTTCTGAGATTATTTTCGGTCAACTACGTCTGACTGTTGCATCCCTAACTATTGAGCAGATTAACCAAGACCGTGACCAGTTCCTTGAGTCTATTCGTGACAACGTCGGCCACGAACTAAACAAGTTGGGCCTGAACCTAATCAACGTTAACATCACAGATATCACTGACGACTCAGACTACATCGAGTCTATCGGTAAGAAGGCAGCAGCAATCGCTGTCAACGCGGCAAAGTCTGATGTCGCTGCAGCAAACCGTGATGGTGACATCGGACAAGCAGAAGCACACAGAGTTCGTGACATTCAAGTTGCAGAAAACGCAGCAGCTGGTGAAATCGGTAAGAAGGGTGCAGATGCAGCACAAAGAAAGGAAGTCGCTGTTCTAGAAGCAACTGCAATCGAGGGTGAAAACACCTCCAAGGCAAGCATTGCAGAATACAATGCTAACCTAGCAGAGAAGGAAGCGGAAGCCATGCAGCGTGCTGAAGTTGCACGTAGAACTGCGGAAATGGAAGTTCAAAAGGCACAATATATGCTAGAGCAAGAGAGACTCAAGGCTGAAGAAATCGTTCGTGAAGAAATCGCCAAGACTCAGATCGAGATCGCTGCAGAAGCAGAAGCAGAACGCCAACGCCGTGTCGCTAGTGGTGAAGCAGATGCTATTCTAGCAAAGTACCGTGCTGAGGCGGAAGGTGTGAAAGCGGTTCTGGAGGCTAAGGCTGTTGGTTACTCCAACCTAGTTGCAAGTGCAGGTGGCGACCCTAAGGCTGCTGCCACACTATTGATGGTTGAGAAGATTGAGGATATCGTTGCTCGCCAGGTCGAAGCAATTTCCAACCTACAAATCGACAAGATCACCGTTTGGGATTCTGCTGGAGGAAAGGGTGAAGGCTCAACCGCCAACTTCGTATCCAGCCTAATCCACTCCCTGCCTCCTGTGCATGATGTTGCAAAGATGGCTGGAGTGGACCTACCGGACTACTTGGGTAGCATGAAAGAGGAGTGAAACCCGCATTTGCATCCCTTGAAGGGACAGTGGTTTGAAAAACCCTCTAAGCCGCAAACGGCCCATGCAGAGCGACCTAGAAATTGCAAGAGCAGCAAAGATGGAGGATATATCCGCCATCGCTTGGAAACTAGGAATTGGTGACGGCGAATTAATGCCTATGGGAATCGGTAAAGCCAAGATTACCTGGGATGCTTTGAAGAATCGAATATCAAAACCCCAAGGATCTCTAATCCTAGTTACCAGTGTAAATCCAACTCCATTCGGAGAAGGCAAGACTGTAACCACAATCGGTCTTACACAAGCACTAAACCGAATCGGTAAGCGTGCCACGTGCGTAATTCGAGAGCCATCTATGGGGCCAGTATTTGGAATCAAGGGTGGAGCTGCAGGAGGAGGACTATCTCAGGTCCTTCCAATGGAAGACATCAACCTTCACTTTACAGGCGACCTCCATGCAGTTACTAGTGCACACAACCTTCTCTCTTCAATGATTGATAATCACCTGAAACACGGTAATGACCAACAAATCGACTCTTCAAGAATCATTTGGCCTAGAGTCGTCGACCTAAACGACCGCTCGTTGAGAAATGTAACGGTAGGACTTGGAGGTCCTGCAAATGGAATGGTTCGGGAAGACAGATTCGACATAACCGCTGCAAGTGAAGTCATGGCAATCCTAGTTTTAGCAACAGATTACGCTAACCTGAGAAAGAGGCTAGGTGAAATTGTAATCGCACAAAGATTCGATGGCACTCCGGTAAAGGCGGAGGACATCGATGCTGCAGGAGCTATGAGTCTACTACTTCGTGATGCATTCCTACCAAATCTCGTACAGACCCTTGAAGGAGATCCTGCGTTTATTCATGGAGGTCCATTTGCAAACATCGCACACGGTAATTCGTCAATTATCGCTGACAAATTGGCTCTGAGCGCTGCTGATTTCGTAGTTACAGAAGCCGGATTTGGTTCTGATATGGGTGCTGAAAAGTTCATGCATATCAAGGCAGCAAATTCTGGTAAATCAGCAGATTGTGTTGTTATGAACGTAACTGTACGCTCGATGAAGTTACATGGTGGCGCATTTGGCGAACGTGCTGCGAGAAGACCCTCAAAAGAAGAAATCGAGAAAGAGGATGTTGATGCAGTAAGAGCGGGAGCACAGACGAATCTAGACCGACACATTAGGAATATGAGTCAATTCGGAATGCCTGTTGTAGTATCCGTAAACAGATTTGCAAGCGATACGGATGCTGAACTAAAGTGTTTGATAGATTGCGCAACCGCATCAGGCGCTGCAGAGGTATGCCTTACAGAAGTCCATTCCAAAGGAGGAATGGGTGGAGCACCTCTCGCTAAGGCAGTGGTTTCCGCATGTCAGGATCACATTGCAGCAGGAAGACCATTTACACCACTCTTCAACAAAGATACGCCAATCGAAGAAAAAGCCCTGCGAGTAGCCACCAGAATCTATGGTGCGGAGGGAATTAACATACATGCCAAAGCGGATAGACAACTCAAACAAATCAAGTCTTGGGGATATGGTAACCTTCCAGTATGTATGGCAAAGACACAGTATTCATTCAGTCATGACCCTAACCTGTTGGGCGCACCGTCTGGCTTTGAAATCCCAATCCGTGAATTTAGATTGAATGCAGGTGCAGGGTTCGTAGTTGCCGTCCTTGGTGAGATTATGACTATGCCGGGATTACCAAAACGTCCAGCAGCAGCAGACATGGACATGGACGAAAATGGTAATTTGCTCGGCGTATTCGGGTGAACTGATGCAGGTGCTAAAGCGTGAATTCGGCTTGTACCGAATTCGCATCGATTGTGAGGACGACCTTTGGACGGTAGCTCGTCTTTGTGTCAAAGGTCGAAGTATTGGAATGCTTGGCGAGAGAAGGGACCAAACTACTGCAGGCCAAGAAGGTAGCAGAGCAAAATCTGCCGAGAGAAAGAAAATGTGGATTAAGTTGGCAATCGAATCAAATCAATTTCACACATTCGCAGACACACTCAGGGTTCATGGAATAATTGAGGAAGCGCATTTCGACATTGGTAGCCACCATACACATATCGTCGAGGTACGAGATGAAATCGAATTAACTTCTCAAAAGGAGTTTCCAAAAGTGGACCATGACCTCATTTCCCAAGCTTGTTCAAACAGTGGTAAAGCCAAAGTTGTAATTATCGTAGTGGAATCTGATGAGGCGATTCTCTACGAGGTTACTGGAAGAGGTATCCGTGAAGTTTCCACTTGGACAATGAGAGGTGGAGGGAAATACACTGGTGCTAAAGTTAGCGAAGGGGTATCGAAATCATTCTTTGAGAAAATTTCCAACGAAGCAAACGAATCCATTGCTGAAGGCACTCCAATCGTAATCTGTGGACCTGGTCACGCTAGAGAGAAGTTAGCACCACTAATCAATGGACCAACCAAATTGGTTGCAACAAGTATGGGCGGTAGAGGAGCTGCCAACGAGGTAATTTCAGAAGGTCTAGCAGGCGACGTTCTCGCAGAACACGCTGTTGTCCAAGAAACAGCATTATTGGAAGAGGCCTGGACTAGAATCTCGACCAACGGCCCAGTTGCATATGGTGCTGAAATGATCAACAAAGCACTAGAGGAAGGGGCAATAGAAACTCTCCTCATCAGTGCTGACTTGGTGAGGGAAGATAAATGGGAATCTACAGTCTCGGGCTTAGATGAAATCGGTGCCAAACTTGTGCAATGTTCAACAGACCATGATGCTGGTGAACAGTTGCTTGGGATGGGGGGAGCTGTGGCTCTTCTGAGATTCAAGGTGTGAATATGTACAGTAGATGGTTTCACGAAGTCGAAGGCGATTTGCGCCAAGAGATGAAGGGACTACGCTGGCTATTGATAAGGCAGGAAGATTTGCCCAAAGCGACTTCTGCATGGATGTTTGCAGAACTCGATGGAACACTAATTGGGATTGATCATAGAGGAGTAGAGTTCACGTCGGGAATTCATAATCGAGCAATTCATCTTTTGTTGGTAGATGATACCAAAGGGATTACTGGAATCACAAAAGTAGTGACTGAAGGGGAACTTGAAGACCATTTGTGGTAATCAAGCGAATGGAATCGAAATTGATTTGTGAGTTCCAAGGTTAACTACTGTCAACATACACGGCTTAGGTTGGAAACCTAGCATCCTTTGGTAGGAAGTTTGGTCTTGCCATGTGGATGAACAAACAAGTGTGGTTCCTCTGAAATCAATACAGGCATGACCGTGGACGTGCCCTGTAACGAAGATATCTGGCACTTCTCTAATCACTAAACCATCTTCAGGCTCAGGTGAAAGAGGTGTTTTTCCACCCCACTGCGGTGCAAGATGGCGACGCCTTAGCATCTGCCTCATCGCCTCAACCGGATCACGGTAGGTTACTGTTCGCAGGCCGGCAACGAAATCGTCAATCGATTTACCGTGGTAAGAGAGTAACCTTACTCCATCTAAACTGAAATCACAAGGGTTTCCTACGAAAGTTGTAGTGTTGAAATCCTGTTGAATATCTGGTTCCAGTGTTGGCTGAGGTTCAGCAGGCCTTACTGCATCGTGGTTTCCTGGCAGCATAATGCACTCAACCCACTCAGGAAGAAGTTCCAATAACTCAGCAAATCGTGAATATTGGCCATACAAATCCTTGATTGACAACTCCTTATCTTGTCCAGGATAAATTCCTACACCGTCTACGCAATCTCCTGACAAAACCAGATATTTGATTGTACGAGCGAGCGGGTCTGTATTGAACCATTGAACCATCTTATGCCATTGTGCCTCAAGGAAGGTCTTGCTTCCAACGTGAATATCAGAAAGGAAGGCTACTGATACTCCTTGTTCTGCAAATTTCTTATCATGACTGCTTTGCATTGGGAAGTGTAAATCATCAACATAGAACATATCTCCATTCTGAGAGAATGTTCCTGAAACACCTATTACATCATCAGGCATCAAACCGGCTTCGACAATTTGAGCATGCTCGATAATTCTATCATCACCCTTTCTATTCATCAATAGACAACTAATCTCTCCGCTAGCATCTTCAATATTGAACATTAAATGTCCATTTTTGGTATGTCGTGGTTCATTCACAAGACCTATTGCTACAGCAATATTTTCTCGACCTTGGAATCGGCTCTTTTCTGCTTGCAGTCGTGCAATTTCCATTGGCCTGCGTGGAAGGTTAGAATTAGCAATTATCAGTTTTCTTAAGCGCTCCAATCGGTCATTGAAAGCGTCGTTGATATCTCCCATTTTCCCTTCTGTAATGCTGTTCCCTGTGATATCGTAGTGAACTTTGATGTCGATCATTGCATCGATTGCATCCATCGGGAAATCTTGTCTCTTCCAATCAGGCATGTTATTTCGCATGCTAATCTGTTCTGTTTCTGGAGCAGCAATGGGTGCGATGACTCTGCCTGGATTACTACTGAGGTTATCTACAGATATTGCTAAGGCATTCAGTCCTGATTTTTTTATTTCCTCAATCACTGAAACAGGGTCCGAATGGGAAAGAAGAAAATTCATCACGGAACTTGGAACAAATGGAATTCCAGCAGCCCGAAGGTGCTGCATTATCTGCGCACGGTCTGCTGCCATATCGTGAAGACATAATCGGATGTTCTTGAGGTGTTCGGAAAAAGTTGCAGAATCCGAAAATCATTCGTTTTCCCAAGAGACGTCTAAATCATCTCCAATTGCCTTACCGGGGTCTTGCCAAGATTCATCTTGCCAAGGTGTCTTTGCTGCTGCCTCGGCTGCTTTTCTTGCTTTTTCAGCCTCCGATTTTGCCATTTCAACAGCTGCTTCAGCTGCTGCTTTTTCTTTTTCAGCGATTGCATCTTTTTGTCTAACTTTGGCCTTATCCCAACAATCGATTGCAGTCTTAAGAGCAAAGTGAACAAACGAGACCTTGTTTTCAAATCTGTTACCCCCCATCTGCACAGATTCTGCATTAGCCCAATGTGCTGATGCAATACCAACGTAAACCAGACCGACTGGCTTGTTCGAATTAGGTGCTACTGGTCCCGCAATTCCGGTAATTGAGATGGCGATATCTGCACCTGATCTCTCCCTTGCACCTTCTGCCATTTGAATTGCAACTTGAGCGTTTACAGCACCCTTTGATGCTAACAATTCCTTTTCAACATTTAATTCATTAATCTTGGACTGATATGAATAGCAGACCCAACTCTGATTGAAGTATTCACTCGCCCCTGCAATATCGGTAAGTGTACTTGCAAGGAGACCTCCAGTACACGATTCTGCGAGAGTAATTGTCGCATTTACTTCCCTTAGACGACGCACGAGACGCGCTGCCAGGGCTTGGACTTCCTCATCCATTGTGTCGCTGTGGTCACCCATACTTCTTGAATGTACAGGGGTATCATTCAAAAAGAGGTGGACCTAGGGTGGGTTGGGCCCGTGGTCTAGCGGTTATGACACCTCGCTTACACCGAGTTGATCGTGGGTTCGATTCCCACCGGGCCCACCACACTCGCAACAGAGACACAGCGTAGCGTTTAGCAATACACTGAAGATTTGAAACCATCAATTTTCCAAATGCTAAATTGGATTGTGACCGGATGAGCGTGTTTAATCTAGACCCAAAAATGGCCTTAAGTCGTTCAAATCTTTTGAATTAACAACAGTAATTCCTGCCTCTTCAAAGGCTTGGATTGCAGTTTCCCTTTGAGGATTGAAGCCAATAAATGTTGAATCCTCGACTCGCATTGACAAATCCATGCTTGAGTCTCCTACTGCGATTAGACGATTTGGTGGGCAATCTAGTATCTCTAGTAATCTTTTGATCGAAGTGTATTTTTCCATAGATGGAACCCTCACAATCCCCTCATCTGTCAGCCATCCATCTTCATCGAATACGAATCCATTTGCAATCCAATCATCTGCTTTGACCATAGCTGCTATCGACTGAACGTACAAATCAACACCCGCAGATACGATGGCGACATGAACACCAGCTGCTTTCAAATCTGCAACTAATTCCTTTGCACCTTTCATCAATTTGCAACCTGAATATGCCCTAAACAGGTCATCTCTGTGAATCTTTGGTGATTTTCCCTTCCATAGTGCAATATCTGCAGCCATGAATTCGCTATCGGTCAACTCACCAGCCATAAACCTCTGAAGGAGATCTTTCGAACTTGTACCAAAGTGGTCGTGAATAGTTCTCCAGGACGAAATTGAGTCAGCGAGTACACCATCACAATCGAATGCTACACAAAGTGGCTTTTCCATTTGTCTCACCAATATACCCCTCAGGGCTATCGCTATTGGATTTGTTGAAAGTAAAAGGATGAAAGAAAGTTACAGAGGGGAGGGCCCCAGGACCGAAGGCCGGGGGCCACACTCCTTTGTGGGGCATCCCCCATCTCCCGTGGGAGTTGGGTATTATACTACACTAGAGCCATCCCATCCTTCCCGAAGGAAGGATGAGATGTACTCAACTGTCAACCGTATCAAAGGTTAGTCCAGGTTCTCAGTACAGAGCCAGCTCCGTTGTTTGGTACGTAGCTGACATCGATGTACAGATTCTCTAGGAGGTCACCGTTGTCGTTGGTTGAGCGGATGTAGATTGTGTCACCTGTGTCTAGGCTTGACTTGACAGCTCCACCCTCACTACCTACAGAGTCACCGAAGGTGACCATGCTAGGTGAGTTTCCTGGGTAGAATCCGTAGACAGTTGGGTCTGCTAGGTTGTATACCTCGTTGTAGGTCTCTCCGTCAGCAGGGTCTGTGTATTCGTATGTTACTCGAATAGCTTGGGTAGCCAATTCAACTTGGCTTCCAGTCACAGTAATGCGGTGGAAAGAGTCTACACCGTTAGCAGCCTGACTCGAATCGACAGTGAATGTCATTCGAGGGACACCCTTGGCAGAAGTATCTGCCAAACTGGATGCCCAGACGTAGATTACACCGGACAGAACCACAGTGATTGCTACCATTAGGATGGTAGCGATAACTGGGCTCACCGCTTGCTCGTCATCCTCAAGAGTCATCTCTTCAAGGATTTCTTCCTCTTCGTCACGGCGGCTCTGTAGAACCAATGCGCTGACGAATAGTCCAGCTGCGCTGATAGCAATCAGTGATGGTGCGAACGATGGTACGTCTGCAGTTCCAATTAGTCTAACTACGGTTGGGATCTGTTGGTTTGTACCGATTGTGGTCTTGCCAAATGTTCTTGGCTGAGCACAGTCAGATCCGTTACCCATTGTGGTCATCAAGTTGTTACACCAGTCTTGGTCTTCCAACATTGGTCGGCGCTTGTTCTCTAGTGTGACAGCAGATGGGTTTCCATCTTCATCGACACTCGAACTTCCTACTTCACCAGGACAACTCCATGCTGTTCCCTGAGTACCATCGCTCTTGATACAAGCGTGTGCCTCTGGGAATGCATATCCGAAGTATCTGTCTTCTGGAGATGCTGTCATGTCACAGTTCTCGTCTACACAAGTTAGGACATCCATCTCAACCCAAATCTTGGTTGTTGTTGAGGTGATGTAAACCATGTCAGTGACTTCTAGAGTCTCACCGTATGCAGGTGGGATGACATAGTTTGTACCTAGGTTGACGTATCCTTCAGCGGTTTGGTCTGTACTGTTGTAACCGTTGCTGTAGAAGGTAACTTCTAGCATGTGGTCGTAATTGTATGGACCTTCATCTCCACCGTGTCCAATGGTTACAGTTGTTGGAACCATTGTCTTAGGCATAATGTTGGATACTTCGTTGTAGTCGAACTTGGAAACACTGTCAAAGAAGTAGTCAGGTACGTTCTCTGCAACGTTGTCAACACGGATGTACATTGTGACACTGTCTTCACCTTGCTGGTAGTTAGCTGTGCTCATATCGTAATTCGGTATGTAGTCAGGTGCAGTCTCTGTGTCGTGTAGGTACAGTGTGATCGGACAGAATTCACCAGATAGAGGGTTCTTCTGGTGGATACCACCGTTGTTCAGGTAGTCACGTTCCCACTCAGGTGCGTTTGTTGTAGCATCCTTAATCAGGTCGAAGACGATGTCGTCACCTACGATTGTTGCAGAGAAGTAGTTCTCATAGTCACAGGTGTCAGCCTTGACGATACTCCAGACGAGGTCATCGTCTTCGTGATCGTTGTCATGCTTCATTGCAGACAGATCGTATGTCAAGTTGTTGACGTTCTCGTCATCTTCGGTTAGAGTGACCTTCCATGGGAAGTTTGGAACTTCTCCATTTCCGTCAGAGATTACAACTCCTTCCTGGCGGTCCCATTCTAGTACTTCAGGTGCATCGTTTACAGGAGTAACTGCGAAGGTTACTTCCATTGGTGTTGCATCTGTGTTCTCTCCAACCCATCCGTATGCAAGACAGATGTCCTCTGTCATTCCAGAAGGAACTCCTGGTGCTAGGTATTCAGGGATGAAGGAAGCTAGTCCTAGGTATAGGTTGTAACAACCTGTAACAGTCATTGGACCGTATACTGGGTGTGTGATATCATAGTCGATCAACCATGTGTAGGAGACACAAGCAGCCTTTGATGCAGATGTGCGTCCTAGGTAGGTGTTCTGACAGTATCCACCGTCGTCATTCAGAGTTAGAATGATTGTACATTCTCCACCGAGTTCGTTAGCCTGGTTCTCTGTGATTGTCAATTCATTGTTGACAACAGATACAGAGTATGCAGGACATGGGTCGTATCCACCGGTAGTTGTGTAACCGTTCGGGAAGATCTCGTCCCATGTTGTGTCGAAGGATGTGACGTCAACTCCGTATGCTACACTCCAGAAGTCTGTGTAGTTCATTGAGTTGTATACAACTGCGTTAGCATCGATTGTACTGTCACAGCCGTCGTCTGAGCGAACCGCTGTAACCTTGTTACCGCCGGAATCCATGTACTCTTGGTACCAAACTGTTCCACAACCATTCTGAGCTAGTAGGTAAGTCAACAGTGCAACATCGTTCAATGTTGGTAGTGTGTACGAACCGTTTGCGTTAGCAGCAGACCATGCTGCTGGGTCACCGGTCATTGGGATGTCTTGGAATCCACCGTTTGCTGTAACTGCAGCACCTGCTTCAGAGAATAGTGCAGCAACACTGCTGAACTTCTTCTGTACCCAGTATGGCTCAACTGTGACGTTTTCTGACTTGATTGAAGCACCCCATGTGTATTGCTGAGGTTGCTCGTTAGCCATGTCATCGCTTGCCATATCGATTACATAGGAACCAGTTGCGTTTGCGGCAGATCCTAGGACCTTGCTGACACTTCCGAATCCTTCGTCTAGAACGTTCAGGTTACCTGCACCGTCATCAGCGAACACAGGCATACAATCTGCTCTCTCTTGGTTACAGATTATTGGTGCGTCGTTGACGTTGATTACAGTGAAGACAATGGTTGCACTGTCTGTCAATCCGTGGCTGTCTTCAACACCGAAGTGGAAGGTGTAAGTTCCGAACTGGTCGTGGTCAGGGGTCATGGTCATTGTCTGACCTGATAGTCCACTGTCTAGTAGCATGCTCGGGCTCTTTGATGGGTCTGCATCATCTGCTACAGTCCATGTTAGAGTGCTCTCATCATCTTGCACATCGTCTGCCTTGTCAGTTAGAGTCAGGGTGTATGCACCACTGTCTTCGTTAACAGTGATGTCAACCAAGTTCTGAATTTCTGGACATGCTCTCTTGATGTCGATCTCTTCATCGACGTTTGTGCTCATGTCAACATTGTTCAGAGTACCCCAGTCTTCAGCGCATACAGCATCTACCTTTGCGGAGATGTCGTATGTCTTTGCATCAGTTGGTGTGTTAGAACCAACGTAGCTGCGGTAGATTAGCAGGTGGTTCTTCAGATCCGCACCTGTGTCTAGGTCGCTGTGACCCATTAGCAGAGTGATTTCATCGCTGAAGGTCTGACCTACTGCACCGGTTGCAATTGTTTGTGATGGGTGTACAGAGGATACTGCACCAGTTGATTCATCTTGAACAACTACGATTAGTCTGACAGTGCTGTCAGGCTGTCCGATACAATCCCATGGGATTGTTAGTTCAGTGTCAGTATCACCAGAGTGACCGATGTATGTAGCAAGGTTGCTACAGGATACATCGGACCATCCGCTGAATCCATTGACCTTCAGACCGGAGTTACCGCTTGCACCATCTTCTGCCCAGAAGACATAGTCTGCTGCGAATGGCAGAGCGTGAGATACATACCAGCTTTGTCCAGTTGTGTCTCCACCTGAGCTAGAATCGATGTAAATCTGCAGGTCAGCAGCACCCATGTCAACTCCGGTTAGAGCAAGGTATAGGTTGTTAGCGTCCCATGTAGCAAGGAAGTCCTCGCCAGCGTTGTCGCTAGACAATACACCAGGCATTGCGTCATCTGATGGGTTCTTTACGTTACCATACCACTCTTCGAGGTCACCATCGATGTTGATGAAAGATGTGCGGTATCCTGGAGATACGTATGCTGCTTGCTCACCGTCAGTGGACTTGATTAGAAGTCCGACATCTGTTGCATCGCCACCCTTGTGGGTGATGTTCAAGTTCAGCAAGTTACCTTCATGGATGACTGCAGTTGAGTCAAGGACCAACTTGGACGCATCGATTGAGTTACCAACAGATGTTACTGTCACGTATGAACCAGCATCAATCTGTGTGGTTACATCAGCCCATGTTACGTTCTCTACAGATCCTTCTGCGCCTCCGTCAGCCATTAGAGCTGTTGTGGCACCAGAGTCTCCACCGTTCCAGCGGAAGTCGACTGCATCGATTTCTAGTCCAACTAGACCGTATGTGTCCATGTCAGTCGCGTCGAATGTAGAAGCACCTGTCACGTAGACACCAGTTCCAGCGGAGTCACCAGAAATTCTTGCACCGTCAACAATCAGGTCTGTGTCTTCGACGTACACACCGTAGTCTCCACCAGAAACGATTGCGTCGCCAGATAGTGTTAGTTCTCCACCATACTGCTCAACTGCTGTCTCGAATCCAGATACCGATGTACCATCTAGTGTGATTTCATCGGTTGTTCCGATAATATTTACACCAGTAGATGAGAATCCGCTACCTTGTCCGGAGACAACTGTAATCTTTCCAGTCATATCTGGGTGAATACTGCAGTGGTACTCGTAGGTTCCAGCAGTGCTGAAGGTCTTGACATAGGTCTGACCTAAGTTCATTGTTGTGCCACTGCCCCATGTGGAGTCGTTTGCAACAATGTCGTGCTGTTCCCATGTACCGCTGTTGTTGTAGTATTCTACAGATCTCCAACGGACTGAGTCACCTTCGTTGATGGTTAGGTTCTGTGGTGAGTAAGAGTAAGACAGAATCTGTACTCCGTATACTGTACCACCTGCTCCTCCAATCGCTGTGAAGGTAGAACCTGAATCATCGATGTCACAACCATCGGTTACCAAAGCGTTCTCCATCACACTGACTGTGTTTCCACCAGTGTTGATGATTGAAGAAGCACAATCCTCAGCCCAAATACCGACTGCGGAAGGTGCGCTTCTACCTGTGCTCTGTGAGATATCGTTGTTTGTGATGTTTACAACTTGGTTAGCTGTAATTCCATCAACAAGAATACCACCATCTGCATCGATTAGAGTGTTTCCATCAATGATACCGTAGCCGTTTCTTGCTGCGATACCAACGTGCGATGCATCACCGTCACCATAGATTGTGTTGTCTGTGATTTCCCAGTCGAGTCCACCACGCATGTAAATTGGTTCTTGACCGTTAGAGAATGTGTTCTCGTCAATCACTAGACCAATTGTTGTGCGATCTTGGGTGTAAACGTTGTATCCTGGAGCGGAACTTCCTGTGAACTCGTTGTCTCTGACTGTTACGTTGTCAGCATAAGCGTTCAGGTAGAACCATACATCTAGGTACTCTGAATCGTGGAAAGTGTTTCCTTCAACGATTGCACCGTCAGCACCCCACTCAGATTGTGCGTGGTAGTAGGAGTAAACTGTTCTCTGGAAGAACACACCGACTGCACAGTTGCTAACATGATTGTTCATGATTACAGTGTTCTTGACACCTGTGTTCATACACATATCTTGGTAGTATACACCGTTTGTGGTATCAGAATCTCTGAAGTGAGTGATTGTGTTGTTCTGAACGTTGAAGAAGTCAGCCTTCCACTGGTAGAAATTAGACCATGCGTACTTAGGACCATAGTTGGTCGAAATACTAGATAGTCCAGACAGTGTGGAATTCTGAATATCAGGAACAAGGTAGTTTCTACCAGTGTATCCCAGTTGATATCCTTGTGCATTACCCTCGTCATCGACTGCAATCGATATCCATTCGGAGTTGTGCGCATACATTCGTGTGTTGTATGGAGAACTTCCATAGATTCTAGCAGCGTCATCGTATGAGTATGACCCTGTAACAAGGACAGTACTTCCGTTGAAGCTGAAGTCTGTATTACCAGTCAAGTATACTAAACCGAAATCCATCATTACTACCTTGTTAGCCATGTTAGTATCCAATGCACGGTAGTATCCATACTCCTTCATTCCAGAACTGTAGGTTCTCGAACCAGAGGTTGAGAGACCTGGACAGTTGGAAATTGCTGGGTAACCAGAGATGGTGTATGGGTAACATACACGAGCATCGACTGTTTCAACAAGCGCTAGGCTGTGAGCGTTTCCTGGTGCATCGTTCAGGCTTAGGTTTTCTAGAGCATATCTGAAGTCAGCAGAGTTTACAGTTGGGCTAGTGTAGCTGTATGCACCAACCTTTGCGACTGTTACTGCTTGGTATCCAGTAAGTGATTCTACATTCAAACCTGAGGAAGTTACGGTCTCTGTTGGGAACGTTAATCCTGATGCGATACCGCTATTGTCAGTGATTGCAGATCCTGTTGGATTACCGTTTCCGTCCTTTAGAAGGACGTTGGTTCCTGTAACAGCATTTGTATCTGCTGTAACTGTAACATCTAACGATCTTAGTCTGTTAAAGACACCTGCGCCTGTAACTTCTACAGTTGTTGCGTCAACGGTACCTTCAATGAAGTCGATGGTACCTGAACCACTGATTACTGCATCCTTTGTGTTTGCAAAGTCGCTGTCTACGAAGGTTAGGATACCGCTACCTGCGGTTTCTACACCCACTGCGTTCGTTGACAAGTCCATGGATTCCCATGATATGTCACTTGAAGTAGCAGGGCCGAACTTAATACCCGGTCCAGCGGATGTACCGATAGTTCCAGTTAAGGCGCCCTTCAGGTCTTTGCTGTAGTATACTCCAGAGTTGGAGGTGCCTGAAATATCCACGTTAGTGAAATCAACTGAACCAGCCGCTCCAGAGCTTACTAGTATACCGTAAGGACCACCAGTAACTTCTAACCCATCAACTGTAGATGTTGTTGTTCCTACAACTTCGAATCCTGCATCGTTAGGTGATGTAACAGTGATATCAACGAATTCAGCTGCTGCATAGTTGCCGCCGAGTTCAACACCAGTGTCTGCACCAGTAATTGTACCGGTTGAGAACAGTGGCGTACCAGATTCTCTTACGTAGTCTCCTAAGTCTGCTGGGTCGTCACCAGATCTTGCAACGAACTCAAGTCTGTCTTGATAGTTGTCAGCACGGTTGTGGAACACATCAATGTATACCTTCATTCCAGTAATGTTGTTCATACCGCTCAGGTCGACAACAGGCATAGTTAGCCTTACCGAGTCACCAGGTCTGTTGCTGTATGCAGATGCATAGTCTAGACAGACATTGTAGTATCCACTCAATCCTTCAGGAGGAGCATAGTTACCCCATGACCATGATGGACTGTAGTAACCCCAGTAGTGCATTGGGTAGTATTGTACAGGCGAGTTGTCTGTTTCAACCCAATCCCATCCTGTTGGTGCTCTATAGTTGTAGTCCCAGCGTGCTGGGTTGTAACTGTAACCATACTGTTGACAGTCCCAAGATGGGATACCGGAGTCTCCTCCCATTGCACCATTGTAGTATCCGTCATCAGATGTACTAGTGATGTTCCAGGAGTTTCCATTATTGTCAGTTAATTGAATATTCATTCTATCAGTGATCATGTAGTATCTTGCAGATGCCCAGTTGTATGTTGGGTGTGCGTTACCTCCACCGTATACAGAGTTGTATCCGATTTGGACATATTCTTCACCAAGGAATCCACTCATGTCGATAGCGTGAGTAGTCCAACCGTTGCTTTGTCCAGACAATAGAGTACTTCTGTACAGTGTTGGCAAGCTCATTCCACCGTATACATCCAATCCTACATCGTTGTCGTTCAGAGTAAATCCGTTGACTTTTGGTGCGGAATTCATTGAATACATACCAACAGCAGCGTTCTTGACGATGATGTTGTCGACATTTGCCGATGTTCCATCAAACATTATACCGATACCTGTTTGACCGTTGTTCTGGATAGTAGAGTCATCCCAATCTAGAGTACCACCGTTGACGCGTAGTGTTGCGACAGTTGCGCCAGCGTTTGCATTACCGTAGATGATAGAAGATTCGTTTACCTTCATGACACCTGAATCCAAGTTGATTCCACCGTCAATGTCAGACATGGTACCGCCAACTAGGTTGAGTGTTCCGCCATCCATATCTAGGTCTAGCGGGTAGGTGCTAGAAGATGCTCTTAGAGCTCCTGTGGAAGTTGGAATCTTCTCTAGAGTTAGCATACCGCCAGTTGAAATGGTCAACTTTGGACTGTTTGTAGCATCGGATGCAACGGTGAATACGTTGCGCATTACGACGTTACAATCATCGATGTTTAGATCCCCAGTCATTGTGACCTTTCCTTCCCATGTGAAGGTGTTAGTACCACCTGAACCAACTGAGCCATCGTATCCAAGGGCTGCTTCAGGGTTACCCAATAGATATGCACAATCCATGTTGGTTCCGTTCAGTGTGACAGGAGTAGGCTCAAGTCTCAATTCAATTGAGTCACCTACACCAAATCCACCGGTTGGGTACCATGAATCTGTGTACATAGTTTCATTCTGTCCGGATGGACCGAAAGCGACCAAGTTGTGATCAGAATATGTATCACCTGCATCGTTTTCGGAAAGTACCCAAACTGAAGTTTCTCCGTTAGCGTCTGTCTTGTGAGTACCGACGGTAAATAGTGGTGAACCACCATCTATGACTGTTGCTTGAACTGTGTGGTCTTGCTTCCAGTCCTTTGTACCATCGTCTAGTAACTTGTATACCTTCACAGTTGCAAGGCTACCGAAGTAAATAGCACCAGAAGAACTGGATGAAACATCACAATCGCTTGCGCTGTTACAATCTGTTCCATCTTGGTCTACATCAATCAGTACGATTCTACCATTTGTAGAAGCCTTGGACATCTTATCGTATGAAGAAGGCATCGAAATGCTTCCATCACCGATTGCAATCGCAGAGTTTCTTGCGTAGACTGCGTTCATTGTACCAGTGTATGTGGCATCAACATCTTCCATGATTAGGTTGTTTGGTGCAGCGGAGTTGGAACAGGAAGCTGCGATGTAATCGCTGATTACTGTTTCAATCACTAAGTTGTAACCACAACCAGAGATGGAGATTCCTTCTGTGTCCCAGTTTGTACCTAGTATTCCGTTTGTACTTGGCGAGTTACCAACGATTGACAAGGCTCCGACTGTGATGTCGTGCATTGACGGTGCTGTTCTAGCCATAGATAGGTCACCGGATGTGAAGTTATCCATCATTGCTGGGTTACTTCCGCCAACGTATGGACCTGGTGCGCTCGATGTTGTACCGCCCGGTGCGATTGCAACGGTAGCGTCTCCGAAGTCCACATCTTCTAGAGCGATTGACTCTAGGGAGTAAATGTTAGCGCTGCTGTATCCGTCAGCATCCATGTTGTATATCCAAATGGTTGAATCAAGGCCTAATCCTTCAGCGTTAAGAGCCGCACCAGTTTGAGTAGATGCAGTTGTTGCTGTTAGGTTTTGAATCCATACATCTTCGAAGTCTACATCGATTAGGTTGACTAGAGAGTCTTCAATATCGACGTTTTCGATGGTCAATGCACCACTTGTGCTTCCTGGATAGTTGATGACTGCGCCACCCCAAGAGTTTCCTCCGGAGTTACAATCGGTCATTTCTCCATCACGTAGAGTCACGTTGGAATCTTCAGCAAGGTCGAAACATGCATCAGATGCATCGTTGATTTCGAAGTCTGTCATAGACATTACAGTGCCTTGACCAGAGCCGTGCTTGAACGCTGTACCGACGTTAGTGAACGTAACGTGGTCCATCGTGAAGTTTCCTACGTTTGCGCTGCTAGAAGGTGCAGATCCGTGTCTGCTTCCTGCTGAAATTGCTGCATCGCTTGTGTTAGCGAAATCTACGTAAGACAATTTGTGGCGGTCATCAGTTCCAGTGCTACATGCTGCAGTGAAGGCTAGTCCCTTCCACTCTGCTCCACCTGCTCCCTCGAATAGGATTGGGTGAGATGCGTTACCTGTAGCGTTGAACGAATTACATGCACCATCAAAGGATAGTCCCTTTCCGGATTGCACCTGAATTACGACACCTGGCTCAATAGTCAAGTCATCTCCAATGGATAGATAACCACTTGCAGAACTTGGGTTAATTCTAATTGGAGAGTCAACAAGTGACCATGTTGTCGGGTTTACAATGTCCGCAGATACGTCTGTACCCTTTCCTTCGAATGGTATCACACGAGTTCTAACTGAACAATCTGCTGCGCTGTTGTCATAGCAGTAGTAGCTTGTGTAGTAACCCCACCATGGAGCAATTGTACCAGGCCTGCTGTATGTGCTTGCCGCATATGGTAGTTGAGGCCAGTTAGATCCCCAAGAGGTCTGAGATCGCTCTAGAGCGGTTGAACCATCAGCCTTGAAGTACATGTTACCCATTCTACCGAGGTGGACTCTGTTCTTGGAATCAGAACCATTGTACTCGGTTCCGAAGTATTCGAAACTGAATCCATCAGGCATGTCGATGTTAGCATTACATCCGGACTTGTAGGAGTTCCAGTACCAGCTAGATACACAGTACCATCCGTATGGATATCCGTTAGAAGAACCAGCGATTGCAGTATCCCAACTTGGCAATTCCTTCAATCCTAAGTCGAAAGTCTCGTATGAGTGGCCACTGCTGTCAGTTCCGATTCTGTAGTTATTAGTATGCGGATTAGCGCCGTTCACGTATCCTTGGCCACCCCTTACGGTAGCACCCTTGGTTCTTGTTTGGTCTTGGTAGCCTACTGTAGAGTAGTCGTAAGATGCCTTACAAGCAGTGTCGTAATGGAACTCTATTTCGTTGGTTACGTCATAGAACAACGCTTGGAATGTACATAGGTTTGTTGTACCTGAGTATCCCATGTCGTGCCATTCGACTACAAACACCTTGTTTGGATCTCCAACTTCAAAAGAGGTAGTAGTGGTAGTGTTTGTGTTTGTACCAGTTGCTGCTTTGCTAGTATCCTTAACTGTGATGTAGTATTCTACAGATGCTCCACGCTCGATGTCTTCAAGAGTGGTTGTCCAATCACAAGATACGACTCCTGCACAGGTAGTCCAACCAGAAGAGCCGCCTTCAGGAGTCAGCAACTTGCTGCTCCAAGAACCAACGGTTCCGTTAGCGTCTGTAACTCTCCAGTAGAATGTTGGTCCAACGCCTACAGTCTTTGTAGTGTTGATACCGGTTGGAGGCTCTCCACCATCCTTGATTCCGAAGGTGAATGTTCGGTCTCTAGAATGAGAATCGCGCAGAGGGCTGTGGTCTACTTCTGGAGCAGTTGCGTCCGGTTCAGGTGCAACCTTTGCAACCTTGTACACGACTTCACCAGAACTTGCCATTACACCATAGTAACCTGTACCTAGAGCGAATCCAGACCAGCGATAGTAACTACTGTAAGTGTAGTAGTAACCTGTGTTACATGCTGGATTGGAACTGGTCGAACGGAAGAAGTACATGAATCCGTTTGATCCGACACACATCCAATTCGCTCTAGAACTGCTGTAGACAGAGTTCCAGTCGAACTTACCCATTGTACCAGTGATGTTCGCTGGGATGTCAACTAGGAAAGCCTTTGTTGAGCCATAGGTTGATCTCTGGTTAGCCTTTGTTCCGGAGCCTAGTGGCTCATCGATACCAGTGTCAGTTCCTAGACCAACCATTGCAAACTCGTTTAGTGTAGAGTCATAAAGGAAGATTAGGTTCATTCCTGGCCCATCGTCAGCGGAGATGGTTAGATATCCGTCGTTTCCAGTTGTCAACTGTGTTGAACCTGAAGTGGTTCCACCATATCCGTTGTATCCGGAAGACGGTGTTGTTGTCCACATCAGTCTCCAGTTAGCATAGAACGTGGAGGTGGAGGTGTAGAAACAGGAGTTGCTACCTGTGCCACATGCAGATGTGTCATATTCGAAGACGTATTCCTTGGAGTCTTCGTAGTAAGTCATCTGGCGGTCAAAGTTTACAGCGGCAGAACTTGATGTGTAAGCTCTAACGTCTGTTGTTGAGACTGTGAACTTCATATCGTTGCCAGCATTTGCTGCGTCGTCAACAAAGAACCAGTACGGGCTAGTTGGAGCGGTTGCGCTGCTTGGGTTACCAGCATCGCCACCGCTTGGACTTGTAGCGTTGTTGGGTGTCGCTGATGCGTCCCTGAAAGCCCAGAAGTAATTGACATAGTCGCCTGTTGAAATTGTTGCAGTTGTAGCACGGAACTTACATTCTGTATCACTAGATCCACAAGATCCGATTGTTGTTGACTTAACAGCGGTGTAGGATCCATTGTTTAGAGAATAGTACAGGTGCGGTGCGCCTGAACTTGTGGTGTCAATACCGCTTATGTCAGTCAAGGTTGTGAAGAATGTTCTCGCACCTTCCTTGTAAGAGGTTATTCCAGTGTAAGGCACAAATCCATCCTTTGGAGGAGTGCTGTCAGTACCACCTGAGTAGGTAATCTGCAGGTAACTGTTTGTGCTTCCAGTATTGTAACTGTATTGTCTGATTGTAGTAGAAGTGGTATACTTTGCACCCATACCAATTGTGCCACCATTGCTGATAGCGTTCATGATATAGTTGTGGTTACCAGTGGTAGAGGAACAGGTTGTTCCAGAACTGCTACAGATGTTTGCAGTCTTCCAACCAGTACCTACAGTGTACTCTCCAACCTTGTCAGAGTTCCATAGTGAACTTACCAACTTTCTCTCGTTAGTGCTGGTTCCTGAACCAGACAGAAGAGAAGGAGTGATTGCACCAGAACATGTTGCAGTTGCTGGCACGTTGATGTATCTGCCAGCAGTACCACAGTTCTCTAGGACTGTTGCAGTAATCTTGTTGCTGGAGTAAGAGTATCCATACCTGATGTACATCTTCCAATCGATTTGGTCAACAGTTGCTCCAGTTGGTAGAGCGTTGTTGGCACCGAATGTGTACTTGTACCATGGCATGTAGTAAATCCTGTAGCTGTTTCTGTACAGGTCACCATATGCGCTGTTGTAACACCATCCGTAGTAGGAATAACAGTCGCCACCACCGGTTTGCATTACCTTCAGTGAAGGGTCGATTGCCAATGGGAACTGGCGATCTTCCTCCATCAGCCAATCGGTATCAACTGCTGTTGTTAGTACAACAATTGGACCAAAGGACTGTACGAAGAATGTAGCGTGGTAAGGCTCTTCACCTTCTGGACCAAATACTACAGGAGCTGGAACCATTGCAAGGACCTCTCCAGTCTCAAGGTTCCTGATTGTCAGTTCCTCTTGAGTCTGGGTTATCTCCTCGCCTAGTAGGTCGTCTCCAAGGAATAGTCCGTAACCGATTGGCAGGCGCATTTCTTCAGTAACACCAAAGTAGGCAGCATCTTCTTGCAGAATTGGGCGGTCTCTTACGACCAAGTTCTGCTTCAACTGAACTTCTGTTACGGTGTAGTCTAGGTCGAATCCTTCAGCGATAGGATATCGCAGGACGTTTCCACCGACTGTAACTTCGTTCAATGAAGGTGCGGTTTGATGAGGTTTCAGCATTGTCCCGGATTGGTCGATTGTAACAACTGTAGGGTTAATACCAGTTACAATCGGGTCCACGTTATCGTGGACAATTACCGAGACACCGTTTTCTGATTCAGCAGCAAAAGAAACCTTGTAGAGGCTTTCAGTTACTTCCCAACCATCGACGGTTGCCTTGATGTTGAGGTCAATCTCCTCCCAAGAACCAACGTCACTGATGTAGTGCAATGGTTCTGCGGCAGTGATCAGAGCGGTCTTTCCGTCATCAGTGCGGAAAGCCTTCTGGTTCATTGTCCTCATTCCCTCGAGTTCCGAGGTTTCATCGTATTCATAATTTACAGGCTCATAGACCTCTGGTAGAGCGAAGACATCTTCGCTTTCCTCGTTTGCTACTGCAAGTTCGGCTTCTACCTGGGATGCGCTTGAAGGCACCAGATTGGTCATTGTCATACCAACCATTAGTGCGCACAGCAATATTGCAATTCCTGCGCCTCCCAGTACGGTCTTTTTATTCGTGTTTTTGTTTCCCAACATCACGTCATCATCTCCTTACGGACTGTATGCAGAGCACCTCAGGTATTGTATCCCTTATGAGCATTGGGGTACATGTCCTTTTACAGAATACTGGAATCAACTGAAATAATGTCACAATTTTTGCGATTAACAGAACCTTCAATTTCAAAAATCCCACGAGGAAATTATCAAACTCAGTTCATCGATTTATCTTTACACAATAACTCTAGAAAGGCCACTGAATTGCATTCCAATATTGTATTCCAACCACCCCAATAAATCAACATAGTAATTGAATATAGATTTACAATTATTTTTTCCACAAAATAATAACAAAAAATTGCATAATTTCGAAGATTGTGGAAGTCCAATTCAGTTTACAAATTACACCGTATTAAAATTCGCCAAAAATTAGTATTTCTCTCCGTACGATTCTAGATTGAATTGATGAGATTTTAGAGGATAAACTTGGCAGAGTTAGAATCTTCAGCAGCGAAACCTGGTTCTCACCGAATCTAGTAGTTGCAGTGATTGAGAATAAGAGAAAGAAGGGGAGCCATGAGGAGCGGCGAACCGCCCCTCATGGCAGCCTCGGTGGTTGACACCGTATGCTTGGTTCTTGCAAACTAAGGATCAGTAATCCCAATCCTTGCCGTCGTCACCATCTCCGCCACGGGAGAGGATGAAAGCTCCGACTACAAATGCGACCACAACTAGACCGATGATTACTCCCCATGTCCAAGTTGGGACTTCACCGCTGTCTGCGCTGTCACCGGTACCGCCAATAGCAGCACATTCTTCACTGTCAGGGTTGACTTCACAAGGGTCGTCAACAACTGTGCTGTGAGTTAGCCTGATATCAGTACCTGGCAGAGCGTTTTCCATGTTGTTTTTGTCATCATAAGCTACTGCTGCGAAGTAGTAGGTCTTGGTTCCAGTTCCTGCAGGGTGGTTAATATCCACTGTTGTAGCAGAACCTGCGTCAACACAATCTGTTGTTGGCATTGAACCTGAGCTGTCCCAGCTGTAATCTGCGTAGCAGACCTTCCAACCAGCAACGTCTGAAGTGTCGCCAGATGCATCCCACTTGACAGTCCATGCGTTACCTGCAGCCGCAGGTCCAACAGACATTCCAGTTGCTGTTGGGGAACCATCTACCATCTTATCTGCAGTTGCAGAGCCTGTAGCGATTGTTGGGTTGCAACCACCGATGTTGCATACCTTTAGCGTGTAGGTGTAGGTTTCGCCGTGAGTTGTGTCAGTTTGTCCACTCATTGAGTGAGCCACGAGTGTGGTGTTCTCCATAGTTGTAGTACAAACCATTGCAGAATCACAGATTTCCATTTCCAACCAGTCTGTTCCTGGAACTGTGTTACCCATGTAAGACCAAGATGCGGCGATAGTACCGCCCTTTTGTGCCACTACAGTCAAATCCATCGGGTGTGCGTTTGGTATCTCGATTACCTGTAGCTCGCCACCCATCAATACTATCTCACCTTGAGATAGGACTTGATTTCCTTCTCCCATGTCGATGGTAATTGTACCTGAACTGCCTGCAGCCTCAATGTATGCATCAAGCTGAGCCCATGCACCGTTTGTGCTAACCCAGAATACTCCTGTTGGTGACAAAGTGCTAGCATCGTAAGTCATGATTATCTCTTGTTCATAGACGTCCTCAGGCAAATATGTTGTAGATGGTGTGTAATCCATTACTGCAACTGTTGTGTATTCTCCTGCGTAACCAAACTCTGTCAGATCTTGTGTGTATTCAGCATCACTGTCGACAAGTGTAACGGTAAATTCGTTAGCGCCATCATATGTTAAGTTGTAATCCATAGTTACTCCGCTTGCAGTCGTTGCTGTAGCAATTACTTGGTTCCAAACGAAGATGTTCATGAAGTCCATGTCAGAAGAGCCGTGCTCATCAAACACCTCAACGGAGTAGGAGTTAACTCCCGCCCAATCGGTGTTGAATGGTGTCAGCACACATGTAGCGAATGCTAGGCCAAATCCGTTACATGGAGAAGGCTGTACAGTACCGTTGATTGCGTCCATGCCTGGGTGTGTCCAAACGTAGGACAGAGATTCACCAGTGTCATCGTCAGCATCGAATGCATCTGCCTCAAGAGTGATTGTACTATCTGGACTCATTACTATTGAGAACTCTTCTTCCTGCACGGTTAAAGAGACGGAAGGTCTGTTGTTGAGAGCAGATATCTCGTAAATGCTCATGTCATCGTTTCTAGCAGACTGATCTTCCTGTCCAACCTCGCCGTTGACCATAGCAACAGTTGCGGTAATTGTGTAAATACCAGGTGCGAAGTTGTACATTACACAAGCCTCACCGGATGGGAAAGCACCGCCTTGCCCCATGTCATCACCGAGTTCTGCGTGAACATACTCAAATCCTGTTCCAAATGTACAGGAATCTGCGGTTAGGGTTGAAGTTATTCCTGTAACTGTGTTTTCGACGTCGAATGTTACTTCCCAGTCGTATGTTACAGTCAAGTCGCTTCCCAAGTGCCTAACTGATGCTTGAATACTTGACCAAGCAGGATTCAGAGGCCCTTCTACCATTCCTGGCATCGTTGGCATGTTAATTGGCTGATCATTCTCGTCAACTACGTATCCTTGATTGATAACCAAGGTAGATACGCCAATGTCGTGGAATGTTGCTATTGTACCCTCTAGTAAATCCTCACTTGTTGCAGCGTCAGCGTCTGCGTAGAATGTAACTTCACAGAAGTGCAAGTATGTGATGTCTTCTTCAGTTGCGTTTGGATCACTGTTGTTACCTGTAGTGTTAGCCGCTACTGTTTCTTCACAATCTGGAAGTTGTCCGTAAACCACGTAGCTCTTTACAACAACGGATATTGAGTAGTCACCGCTTCCACCAGAAGCATCAGGTGTAACTGAACCATACCATTCTGCAGTGTCTTCGAAATCGATAACATATCGTGTATCGTTGGTGAAGTTGGTATCATCTTCTTGGTGCTGGAACACTCTTGTGTCGCCTCCAACGCCGATGTCTGTGACATCGTTGGTTCCCATAATGTCCATGCCACCACTTTGTGCTTCGCTCAACGTACCTTCGACAGTCATCTCTAGTACAACTGACCTAGCAGACCAGGAAGTGGAACCACCAGTTGAAACAGCTAGCGTGAATGCCTTTGGCTCACTACCACCTTCTGTTTCCTTTCCTGAGTCCCAGGATAGGTCAACAATGATGTCAGTCCAGTCTACAACAGAGACCTTTGTGACCCATTCATCGTTTCCAACGTCTACATCTCCAAGCGCATCAAGAGATACTACAACCTGATAGTCTCCAGTGGTTGGAGCCCATGTAACGGTTGAACCTTGGTAAGCATATGTGTATTTACCGTTGTTCAAAGTCTCATTTGCTGCTAGAGTTGACCATGGGCATACAAATGTGTCATCGCACACTACGTCGCCGTTAGTCCAGTGCAGGTCATTTCCTGCTAAATCTTTAGCAATAGGACCTCTTGCACCGTTTTCATCTAGATAGATGGTAAGAGAAATACCCATTTCTTCAATGTCTACATCTCCAATGTTTTTTACGTACAATTCGAATTCGGTTTCTTCACCTGCATCGAGTGTGTGTGTTTTCTCACCGTTCAGATCTACTGTTGTCTGTCTAGGAGACAGGATTTCAACACTAGCGTCTGCACCGGTTCGGCCATCTGCTTCTGTCATTTTCTTTTCTTCTAATTCAGCCCAATCAAGTGCTACTAGCGAGGTGCTAGCAAGCATGATTGCTGCCAAAATAATTGGGGTTAACTTGCTCATTGTCATCTCCTCCAAATTGGGGTCGGTATGACCTCCGACGCCATATACGGTATTTATGGGTTGGCAAAAATGATAGATAACACTAACTTACCAACCAACGAAATAATGAGGTTATAAATTGCTCGCAGCAATCCGATTCTATCATAATTTGGCGATGATTTCTAAGCAATATTCGATCATTGGTACAATGTATTTGTTTATTCTATCTTTTTTTGAAGATAATATCGAAAAATCTCAGTCCGGAGAAGATAGTGCTTCTGAAGGCGTAATTTGTGTAGCTTTTCTTACAGGTATTATTGTGGCTACCAAAACTAGAATCCACCCCCCTAACACCACTGCAGTCACCTCAAACCAAGGAAGGATTAGATCTGCACCCTGTTCTTCCCAAAATGTCCGATGTAATGCAACGTGGAAAGCTAGGGCCACCAATGCCCCATTAAGCAAACCAAGTAGAGAAACCCAAGAAATCTCGGTCAGCATTGTTTTCATGACAGATGATTTCCTAAATCCTAAGGCGCGCAGCATTCCAATTTGTTGCGACCTTTCGGAAACCGACCTATAGGTGACAACACCAATTCCTGCAATTCCGACAATCAAACCTAGAGCAAGATATGCTTGGAAAATTGCCAGAATGGCAAAAATCAATCCAAGAATAACTAATATTTCATCTTCAATCACAGAGGTGTAAACTCCATCTCCAGCCAGGTCTTTTGAAAGTGATTTTTCCAGTAGACTTGATGAGTCTCCAGGCTCATGAGAAACGTAAATTCTAGTGGGCACCCCGCCGTATTGTTCATCGACGATTTCACCGTTCATCCATATGCCCTGTGAGAATAACTGACTAGACTGAGAGAGGACGCCTCCAACCACCACTTCTCTGGAATTTCCGGGGTTTGAAATATCAATTAGCGAAATTGATTTTCCAATTGGAAGTGTCAGTCCTGAAATCGACTCTCCTGTGTTAGGGTCAATCAAAGCAAATGAACTATCGACAAACACAATATCTTGGTTTGTTTTCAAAGAATTCCAAGCTTCTTGTTGTGTACTTCCAAGGTCATGATTCCAATCTTCTAGGGGTATACCCCCATGGTTGATGAAACCATCATCGACACCTCTCAAAATATAGCCAATTTTATCCTCTCCATCATCCACCCAAACTACTGCCCGATTCACAATTCCAACCGCATCGATTTCATTCGGATCGGTATGGGTCAAATTCCATTCATATTTGTTTGAAGAGAGTTCTAGAGGGATTTGTCTAGAGGAGGATAGAAGGATTTCGAAATCCCCACTTGCATCCTCAACATAACCCGAAGAGTGTTCTTCAAATTGAACAGAATATCCTGCTAGAACAATCACGCTGAATACGGTTAGGGAGAACATGCCCATGATTACTGCAGTCCTAACTGGTACTGCAGCAGGATAGGCAAGCGCTACTTTAGCCACTGGCCCAATTTTCTTGGACAAGAATGATTTCTGAATAATCCAATTAACTACCATAGGAGCGAAACTGGTGAAAATCATCACACCTGCGAATACCTGAATAATACCCATTACTGCAAATGTCACTTCATCGGGCTTAATCCCTGAATCCACTGGTGCCCATGAATCAGGAGATAACGCCCACAGTGCTAGAAGTATACCTATTGCGGAAACTGTGTTTCGACTTGTATTTCTTATTGAAAATCCTCTGGTATGCGGGATTATGTAAGTGAAAATTGGTGTTATCCCAATAATTAGGCAAGATGCCATTATATTCCATAGTGCAAATCTGAGCGAAGACGATGATTCAATCGTGAATATCGAAAGACCGGATAATGCACCTGCCCCGATGAACAGAATTATCGACAATAGCAACCACCACGGAATTCCTCGTTTTCTCGTAGGAGAGATACTGCGTAGTGCTTGAACTATATTCAGTTTGCTTGTCCACAAAGCGGTCAACCACAGGGTCAGCATTGCGATTACAAAGCCTAGAGACATCCCGATTAGTACGCTTTCAAAGTTGAATGAATAGGCAATGCCATCTGCACCAGCACTAGCAAAAACGCTGCTAAATGCAGCAGAAACTATCCAAGCTAGCAATAATCCGAACAGCCCACCCAGCAAGGATGCTATCGAGGAAGTGAACATACCTTCCATGAGCGCCAATGCACGCATGTCGGAACGTTTCAGTCCAATCGAGCGAATAATTGCTTCATCCACTCGCCTTGATTCCGCTAACATCATTACAATGGTAAGAACGAGTAGCAATCCAGCACCTATAGTGAACGAACCGAATACTAGGAACATGGCAGATAACGCTCCAGCTCCTTCCTCTGCTGCAGCGAGTGCGTTTTCTTTCGCAGGAACTAGTTCCAAATTCATTGAATTTACACCTGAGACTGAATCTAGCCACTCAAGAATTTGAGATTCATTCCCTTGATTTACAACTAGAATGCTACGCTCTCCTTCAGATGCAGAGGCTAATTCTTCGGCATCGGTTAAATTGATCAATCCGATGATAATTGATTCCAATTCGTCTAAACCAGGAGCATCAATTGAAGACATGTTTCCTTCTATTTGCAGTATTGTAGGCAACGTATCTCCATATGCCCACGGAACTAAACCGTTGACCAGAACGTTTTCTGATTGATTGAGCAGAGAAAGGCGCGAAGAGATTAGAATATCTCCACTCGGTGGTGAGAGATCACTATCTGTTGCCAAAAACATCTGAGGTAGAATACCAAAGCCGCCTATGTCAACCGTTAGAGGTAAGCGAGGTGATAGGTTGCCATCATCAATTATCACTCCAAAGCCAGTACTACAGACAAGTGCTTCATTCTGTTGCTCGCTGCCTGGTTGTATTGCGAACACTCTTTCATCGCATTCGTGGGTAAAATCCGTGACTAGAGTGGCAGTACCATCGAAACGGTAAACTGAACCTTCCTCTACTAACAAACCACCCTTTACTGCAGAATATGAGGGAGATTCCACTCCAGACTCGGTGACCCATCCATTCGTCGGAGAACCGATTAACATCTCTCCATCATAATGCAGCCACTCCCCTTCGAATTCGGTAAGATTCCATTCACCCTGTTGATAGCGATAGACTTCTTTTCCTGTCAAATGACTGACTGCAATCCAATCCTCGCCATTATTTTGGAGATAATCCATCGAGAAAATTGTGCTTGGTAAATCCGGTAAATCTTGAGAAAATTGAGCGGCAACGATTACTTCTTCTCCTTTGATATGATGAACTTCGTCTTCATCATCATCGGTGAATACCTCAACTAAACCATCACTGTGTGCAATCAATAATGAATCCTCGAGAAGGGTTACGTCGTTGACTAGGCCACCATCCGGAACTTGCCACTCATGGCTTGAGCCACCTCTTTGCTTTTGAAATGATACTGCACCGCCTGACACGTACCAAATTCCTTCATCATCAATTAGTATCTCTTCGATTCTATCGTCGGGTAGAGACATAATTTTCCCACCCTGTTGAATCTGAATAAGGGGCACCTGTAGAACTTCCATCGAGGTTCCAGTACCGATTAGGGCAGACTTATTTTCAGACCAAGATGCCATAAAATCAACGTCTAGCCTACCTAATCCGTCTCCATTAGAGATTGACATCGAATCTCCTTCTGTTGTTATTTCGAAACCTGAGTCTTCGGCATCGATTAGGTCATCAAGAATTTCTTCGATTGCAGAAATAGTTCCAGTAGCATCGTCATCATCAACTAGTGAAACGCGTAGCATATTGACTTTCGATATTTTGGATTGTAATTCCTGAGCGAACTCCAAAGACGAGAATAAAGCTGGTGACTTTGAACCTGCCATGGAGCCCTTCCCCTCCATAGAGATTACAGATGTGATTGTAACATTCCTGCTTTCTCTGAGCAGCTCTCCGTCGTCTGTGAAGGAAAACCAAGCGATTTCTAGTGGGTCTCCTTTACCTATGCTTAATTCGTCAGCGGCGATTTGATTTATTGAAACTCCACTCCATCCCTCATATGCATACCAACCAGCGGAAGGGAGTGCTAATCCATCCGCCTTGGAAAGTGTAACGGTTGTTTCTATGCCGTGAGACCATTTGTCTGCAATACCTTGTGCTGTTAGTTGTTGACCGAATGAAGATGTCAAATTACTATCAATATCGAATGAAAAGCCTGTCCTGCGATCTTTCTGGTAAATCAGGACATCAGTATCTCCGTACACCGCTTCGACCTCTTTGCTTAGAGTGGCATCCAAACTGTCGCCTATCACAAGGGACGATGTAATGATTGAGGAGGCTACAAGTAAACCTGCCATCATCAAAGCCGCTTGCCTTGGCCTTCGCAAAACCTGTTGCCAAGAGAGCCTGAAAACCATCAATCTTCGTGGCGACAACATCGGTTGAATAAGCAGATTCGAGATTATTCCTGCTGAAATTGTACAGCCCCAAGTTGCCACAAAGCCAAAATCGAGCCAGTCCATTAACAACCAAACAAACCAAGCATCAATGATAGGTCCAATGTATAGTAGCAAAATTTGCCATTTCTTCTCTACATCATTCCTTAGAGACCATGCTGCAGATGCACTAATTGGAGTAATTAGGGCAATAACCGCGATGGTTTCTATCAACATTCTTATTCCTCTTCGACTAGAATTCTGCCGTCATTTATCCTCACAATTCTCGAGCATTGTTTTGCAATCTCATTATCATGCGTAACTATAACAAGTGTAGAGCCAGAACGGTTCAAATCAACAAGTAATTCCATCACCTGTTGACTTGTTTCAGAATCAAGATTGCCCGTAGGTTCATCACAAAGTATCACTGAAGGATTGTGTACGATTGCTCTGGCGATTGATACCCTTTGCTGTTGCCCACCAGATAACTCGGATGGACGGTGTGTCAATCTATCAGCCAATCCCACTTTTTCCAATGCAGATGATGCACTTGTCCTTGCATCTGACGGTTCCTTGCCCATCAGTAAGAGTGGAATCTCTACATTCTCTACTGCATTCATTACATCCAAGAGATGGAATTTTTGGAATATGAACCCCATTTCTTTTCCACGCAGGTCTGTTCTTTCATCGTCACTTATACCAAACAATGGCTTACCTGCAACCATTACCTGACCTGCAGAAGGATCATCAATTCCTGAAAGTATGTTTAGCAGAGTTGTTTTTCCACATCCTGATGGACCCATTATTGCAACCATTTCACCTTCAGTGATTTCAAGGTCTATACCGCGTACGGCTTGGACTTTTTCATCGCCCATTTCGTATATTTTCCAAAGGCCTTGACAAGAAAGTGCAACCGCCATTACCCGAGACACAGCGCCACGAGTTGATAAGATACCGCTTGCTGGCGTGGTTATGCAAGCCAAAGTTCTCGCATTCGGCCCGATTGCTGAGTCATTAGGTGGAAGAGAACATCATGTGAAGCTCTTACCTAACTCATCAGTAAGATTTGTGTTGGAAGAACTTGGCTTAGATGATTGGTTAAACAAGGGACTGATGCTGAATATTAACGGTGTTAGAGTTGGTGAAGACGAACCCGTAAGTGATGGTGATGAAATTGCCCTATTACCGCCGGTTTCCGGCGGTTGAGAGCCGATTGATTGACAAAGCCCAAGCGTTTGGCAGCATACAGAGGGAACACCATGAGGTTCGGACCATTTGAAATAATGATTCTACTTGCAATCTTCTTTTTGCTATTTGGAGCAGAGCGTCTACCAAAACTAGCGAGAGCTGCCGGGCAATCAAAAGGAGAATTCCATAAAGGCCTACAAGAGGTTACTGGAGAGCCATCAACTGCGAATACAGAAGCAGATTTGGAAGCCGGCGGTAAGACCAAGGCAGTTGACGTAGCACAAAAGGCGGAAGAAGCCGGCATTGACCCGTCAGGAAAGACAACTGAAGAAGTTGAAAAGGAACTTTCAGAAAAAGAGGACTGAGTTCGAAATTAGATCATCGAACTCTCTTCACCTTCATCGGTGAGCCACAAATATCGCATTCCTGCTCTGATTGTGACTCAACCCTCTTTGTTGCTTTACAGCCAATGCATTTCAACTGCCAGCCCCATTGCTGAGTGCTTTTCTTGTTCGATACCGCTTCAAACTGATGACCTAGGCTCCTACAGACGTTCTGAAGTGAATAATCATCTGTGAATAACTTCTCCCCAGTGGAAATCGCGAGTGCTAAAATCTCTAAATCAACCGGACTTAATCTGGCCAAGTCTCCTGTTTTAGACGCTGCTTCTGTTGCCTCATCCAATCCACAACTCATCCAATTCATGTCGATTGATTCGACCAACATTGCTCGTTCGGGGGATAGTTTCCTCAGCTCATCCAACTGGCTATGTGCCACAATGCCTCCCTGTAGCCGATTTGCCGGCCAGTGAAGTAATGCAGCTGTATCTAGGACCGGCATCTAACATCCGGTCAAGATTTACCTCAATCAAGACTTCGATTGAGAAAGGGTTCATGGGTGTGAAAGGTGCGCCGGCACATAGATGTCGTGGAAGGAGGCGATTGTCGACTGGTTTGACGGGTTCGGCTGGATTAGTCTAGCAGCCATGTCATTTACCGAGGCAATTATTCAGCCAGTCCCTCCAGATTTGCTATTTCTACCGATGTTAGTTGCGGCTGAAGGAGATACTGCGCTAATTTTCTGGCTATGGATTGTTGTTACAGTATCTAGTGTACTCGGTAGCATTATTGGATACGGGATTGGACGGAAATGGGGCCGCTCTGTTTTCACTCGGTTCAAGGCAGAGAGACATTTAGAGAAAATAGAGGCACTGACTATCAGATATGGAACAGTTGGAACATTTATCGCTGCATTTTCTCCAATTCCCTACAAGGTGTTTGGATGGGCTGCGGGCATGGGTGAAATGAAGATGAAGCCGTTTATTATTGCCGGTTTGTTAGGCAGGGGCTTGAGATTTGGCCTGGAAGCTCTCTTGATCGGAATTTACGGCAAAAAAGCACTCGATGCAATCTGGTGGCTTCTGGATAGAGAAGTACTCATTGGTGCTGTACTTATCATCACAATAGGCCTTACGTGGGTCGGAATTCGCTGGTGGAACGGATTGTCCGT
>CAXPMI010000008.1:0-29798 GCA_964218365.1 Candidatus Poseidoniaceae archaeon | reverse complement strand
GAACAAGATGTTAGGAATATCGCATCTTGGAGTGCAAATGGCGAGAGAGGAGAAATTCCGTTCCGTCCTTCAAGAGTAATTCTCCAAGATTTCACAGGCGTACCCGCAGTTGTCGATTTGGCAGCGCTTAGAGACGCCATGGTAGAGATGGGAGGGGACCCTGAGAAAGTGAATCCTCAGGTGCCAGTTGACCTTGTTATAGACCACTCTGTTCAGGTTGATATTTCAGGAGCAAATCCTGAGGCTTTGGACTTAAACTTGGATATCGAATATCACAGGAACATGGAAAGATACACTTTCCTAAAGTGGGGTCAACAATCACTTGAAAACTTCAGAGCAGTTCCTCCTTCCAGAGGAATTGTTCACCAGGTTAACCTAGAATGGATTGCTACAGTCGCACGGCAAGAGAATGGAATTTGGCTTCCAGATTCACTGGTTGGAACCGACTCCCACACCACTATGATCAACGGACTTGGTGTCTTAGGATGGGGAGTTGGTGGAATTGAGGCTGAAGCTGTAATGCTCGGTCAGCCGATTTACATGCTCTCTCCAGATGTGGTTGGCTTCCGCCTGACAGGTTCTCTGAACGCTGGTGTAACGGCCACGGACATGACGCTCAGAATCGTAGAAATGCTTCGTGAGCACGGGGTTGTTGGTAAATTCGTTGAATTCTTTGGCCAAGGAATGGCTGCGTTATCACTTCCTGACCGTGCAACAATTGCTAACATGGCTCCTGAATACGGCGCAACATGTGGCTTCTTCCCAGTTGACGATAACACTCTATCCTACATGAGGCTCTCAGGTAGAACTGAAGAGGATATTGCGGGAGTAGAAGCCTACTGTAAGGCTCAAGGCCTATGGTATGATTCAAGTGCTCCAGAAAAGAGTTACACAGCACTTCTCGAACTGGATTTGTCCACTGTCGAACCTGCATTAGCAGGTCCAAAGCGCCCTCAAGACAGAGTCGATTTGTCAAGCATGGCATCTCACTTTGAAAAGTCACTAACCCATGAACTTGGGCATCAAGGACATGGCCTTTCAGAGGCAGATCTGTCAAAATCATCCTTGGTGGGTGATGATTACGACCTAAATCACGGAGATGTGGTAATCGCTGCAATTACTTCCTGTACCAACACTTCTAACCCAGGTGTTATGCTTGCAGCAGGCCTATTGGCAAGAAATGCAAGAAAGCGTGGACTGATGGTAAAGCCGTGGGTCAAGACTTCATTGGCGCCTGGTTCCAGAGTAGTTACAGAGTATTACGAAGCTAATGGCCTTGATGAGGACCTAGCAGCGCTTGGATTCAACAATGTTGGATACGGATGTACCACTTGTATTGGAAATTCAGGTCCACTCGATTCAGATATTGAGGCTGCAATCGACGAATCCAATTTGATTGTAGGTTCTGTAATCTCTGGTAACCGTAACTTCGAAGGAAGAGTACATCAAAAGGTCAAGGCATCATATTTGGCAAGCCCTCCTTTGGTTGTCGCATATGCAATAGCAGGTAACCTGAATGTTGATTTGACAACTGAACCAATTGGATTTGACAGAACGGGTGAGGCTGTTATGCTGTCTGACGTTTGGCCATCGGATGCGCAATTGAGCGCAGCGATGGCAAAAATCACACCTGAAATGTTCCGTGAGAGATATGCTACTGTAATGCAAGAGCCACGTTGGGACTCAATACCAAGCGAAGCATCTCCACTATATCCTTGGCAAGATGATTCAACATACATCCGACTTCCTTCTTTCTTCCAAGGGCTATCCAAAGAAGCGAAGCCAATTGAGTCGATTCACGGTGCGAAAGTTCTGTTGAAACTCGGCGATTCAATCACAACCGACCACATTTCTCCAGCAGGAGCCTTCCCCGCAGATGGTCCTGCAGGGAAGTGGCTTACTGAAAGGGGTGTCGAACAGGGTGACTTCAACTCATTCGGTAGTAGAAGAGGTAATCACGAGATTATGATGCGAGGAACATTTGCTAACGTTAGAGTTCGCAACCAAATGGCCCCAGGGACAGAGGGTGGATATGCTCTCAATCACAAGACTGGAGAGGTTTCTTCGGTCTTCGAGGCAGCAATGGATAACGATGGCCCAATGGTCGTACTTGCAGGCTCACAATATGGTACTGGAAGCAGCAGAGATTGGGCTGCAAAAGGAACCTATTTGTTAGGTGTAAAGGCAGTAATCGCAACTTCATTTGAAAGAATCCACAGGTCTAATCTAGTTGGAATGGGTGTTCTTCCTCTGACTTTCAAAGAAGGTCAAGATGCAGATTCCCTAGGATTGGACGGAACTGAATCTTATGATATTCCTGTTACTGATGACGTAAAAGCCTTGCAGGAATTAAGCGTCACTGCTAACAAATCTGATGGAACTTCTGTTGAATTTACAGTAGATGTACGCTTAGACACTCCAGTTGAGGTTGATTACTATCGAAATGGTGGAATCCTTCACACTGTACTTAGAAATCTAGCCCAGTAACCGGTGGTTTGATTTCCTTTCACCAGTAGGGATGTACTATGCAGGACCTTCGTGGTTACATTCGCTACCGATTTCGTAGCGATGACGATGACGTCGATGTTCTACTCGAGGGAGAGGCAGACTGGGTCCGTAGCATTGTCTCAGAACTAGGTCTTTCCAAAGTTGGTTGGGCTATGCCGATGGCTGTTGATAGCACCTCTTTGTCTAACTCCGGCTTTGCTAGTGATCTTTCGATGCCTGAGGAAAAACCGAAGGATATGGGTCCCGAACCTGACCCCTCTAGGATTCCAGTTATTCGAAGACCGATTGGAGAATTGGATTTAGCAAAGAAATTGGTGGAGGTTGGACTCGAAAAACCGATTCGGCCAACTGCAGATCAGCTACGAGAACAGTTGCAGGATATCGAAGAACCTCTGCCAGCCCAAGGGCCGATGGTCAAAGACCCAATGGCTGAAGCCTGGCTCAAAGAATTACTCAGAATCGCAGTAAGAAATCATGGAGTAACTGCAATAACAACCGAAACAATTGCATTAGCTGCGAGCGACTATCTTGGTGATAGAGAAGGCATGGAACTTGAACTATTTTTGGAGTCAATGTTCAGGTCAGGTAAACTCGTCAAAGTCCATGGTGGAGACAACACAGGTTGGGGGCCATCTCCCGCTTGGTTAGCGTCTGGATTGTGAATTAATCGAATTTTGCCCCCTCTGACAAAATCGATGTACTGTGCTGCATTTGAGTAATTTGAAATCAGACATCATTCCAAAGGAATTAAAGTGGTAGTTAGAGTCCGCAGAAACGAGTGATGAAGATGCTTTGGAAGAGTATGAATGTAGAAGGACGCGGTAGAGCGTTATTCTTAGTTTTAGTAATGTTACTTTCAACGACCGCCGCAAACCTTGTGTCCGCTTCGACTTCAAGGACCTACACAACTGACACAGACCCTGTAGATGTTGCTCTAGGTGACTTCGATTGTGATGGCGATTTGGATATTGTAACAGCAAACGATCGCAGTACTAAGATTTCGGTATTGTGGAATGAGAACGGTCATTTCCAAGAAAGGACCGATATATGGACGTCTGCTAATCCAAATCAGGATGCAGATTTCGAAGATCACTCCAACACCCAGCAGGTTGAGGTCGGTGAGTTCACAGGCGACAATGCAATTGACATCGTCATCTATGCGCGAAACAGACCTCTGCGTCAAGACGCATCGGGAGCACTTGTTGTCGATAAGCCAGGTAACGTAACAGTTATCGAGAACGGCGGATGCAATGAGAGAACATTCTCAATCGGAGAGCAATTCGACGTAGTTTGGATGTGGGATCTCGCAGTAGCGGACCTCAATGGAGACGGCAACGATGACATCGTCACTCTGGAGTTGCTTGCAGACTTGAAGAATCAGCGTGTTGTGACCTATTTGGGTCCGATCACTTCCTCAACTCAAACCACCAATGTTCTCAGTTTGGGTGACTCAACTCAAAACGCTTACAGAGAACTTGAACTCGGAGATTGGGGAGAGCCAAGCCAAGGTATTGTCGACCCATGCGATGACATTGACCTGTGGCTTGTTAGAGCAGAAGGTGTGGACTATCTAACCGGACAAGCCACACAACCCGGAGCTTCTGATAACGTTACTGTTGTAGAATTCGATTGTACACAGGATACTTTCGGACTCGCTCTTGCTTGGAACCAAGCTGGCGGTCAAATCGCCTCTACTACGCAATCCTTCCACGTTCACGCACTCGGCCCTGATTTCGGTGGCTTCGACATCGGAGACATGGATGAAGACGGCATCATTGACGTGGTAGCAATGAATGACGCAAACACCGAAAACGTGAGTTACGCAACAATTACTCAGTCAACACATACTTACAGCCAAACCAAGACTGTGTACTTCGGACCATACATCGCATGGGAAGTTACAGTTGCTGAGTTGAACGGTGATGGAGAACCAGACTTCATTCATGCAGCGAAGTTTAAGCAATCTAACTCTACCTCATCAACTGGAGAGACTACCTCAACTTACTACCTGAACCTGCCAACCAGTGTTCAGGTGACTCTATCAAACGGCGGTGGAGGTCACATGAGTCCATTGGAATACTTCGGTGCAATGAGACCTACCACGGTCGCTGTTGGACAAGTCATTGGTGGAGCAAATAGTGCTCCTGACTTGATTGTTGGACACGGTGCTTACGACCAATTCACTTACGATGACAACTTTGGTTGGGATGGTTCTTATGACAGAATCGTTGTAATTGAAATGGATAACAAGGACCTGGCAGTTTCTAGCATTGATATCAGCCCAACAGATGCATACGTTGGCGCACTCGGTGAAGGAACTCGTGAAGTCGAGGTTACAGTAACCAACACAGGAATGGATATTCTAAACGGCCAAGCAACTCTTGATGTTGAAATCAAGGAAGTTGATGAAGCAGCATCAAGCAACGTTACTGTTTATGCAATGGACTGGGACAACCCTGAAGACAGAAGTGGCTGTGGAACAGGATGTACTTGGTCTACTGAAGCATACTACGGAGTTGCTCACTGGCACGAGGAGGTAGCGGCAAACAGCACTGTGGGTCACACCTCCGGGAACAACGCAGCAACAGAAGCTGCTAACGCAAACAATCCAACTGACTTCATGTGGTCCGGTCTAATGAAGACAAACTCAAGCGGAGACACTTGGTCAGGATATGAGCCAAACTGGGACGAAGGTTTGGTCCTAAACGACGTGGACTTGACTGGTGCAGACCGTGCTTGGATGAGTTTGGAAATTTTCCGTCATCTCGGTTTAGCAGACCTTTACTCTCAGGATCAGAATGGATTTGTTCTGGCTGAAGTATGGGACGATGCAGCAATGATTGAAGTATTCTCAGAAGATGTTGGATGGGTTCTACTGAACTGTCCAAACACAGCCTACTTCGCAGGGCAGTGTGCTTCAGGAACTAGCTACTGGGGTGGATATGACAACGGTAGAGTAGAAAGTGAACTAAACACAGGTCTGGATGCAGCAATTTACCGATATGGAGGAGCAATCCCAGGTACTCAGTATGGTTGGGGCAACTTCACCGAAGAAGGACTCGGTGCTTTCGAGTTGTCTAGGTTCGCTGGCGAAACTATCGACATCAGATTTAGATTCAAGTCTGGTTGGGAAGGCTCCTTAGGTTCCAATGAATCACTTTGGAGTGGTCGTGATGGATTTGCAATTGACAATGTCACTATTTGGAAGCAGAACACTGTATTCACAAGTAATGTTCAGACCAATCAGTCAACCATCAACATGAACAACCTCGCTCCGAACGAGGACTACACTTCTTCAATTTCAGCAGATTTCACAAATGGTACTACTTATCGTATATCAGCAGTATTGAATTACGGTCAAGACGAACAACCTGCAAACGATGAAATTGTTGGGTATGTTACTGCGTTCAACCTGTTTGACCCCGGAGTTGTCGGAATAGAAGATTTCAAGCCTGGTAGTTTGTACGCAGAGGGCAACTTCCCAGTCAACGTAAAGGTAGAGCATCTAGGAAATACCAACGTAACATTTGACCTTGAAGCTACGGTATTCAGTGCGATTCCAACAGATGTCTACTGTGGATCTCCACTCGTTGTTTGTGACGAAGGATTCGAGGGAGGTTCTTCAGGATTCAGATACACCGATGACGGCAACGCTAACGGTGGAATCCTAGATGATTCATCATGCCCAGAGAAGTTATTCGGTTCAAACGCATACTGGTTCGGTCATCCTTGTGACACTCCAAACAGCTATGGCAGCGTTTGGGAGAATGAAACCCTAACCATTCCTGACATCGATTTGACGAGCATGAGTGGAGACTTCGTTGCTCTAAACTTCGAATATTTCGCTGAGACATGGTTTGACATTCAGCAATCTGGACAAACCACTGACGTGAACGATTACGCTGCAATTACAGCTGATTGGACAACTGGAGGCAACGACTACAGTGGTCTAATTTACGGTCAGTGGAATGACTACAACGAAGACGGTTTCTGTATCGTTGATGAGGACGACAATGGATTCATTGACCCAGTTAACGAGACAACAATCGACAACACAGAAATCGAGTATATCGGCGACCCTACTAACGTAAACGGTGGTTCCGGAAACTACAACGTATTCTACAACACTGATGGACTTGTACAGAGCAGGAGCATAGACTTGACTCACCTCTACATCTTCAACACAACATCTGCAGATACAAACGATTGGACAGATGAGTGTATCAGTCTAGCAGGATCTGTAGTAGATATCAACTTCGAGTTCCGCTCCAATGATGATATCCACAACGGACAGAATGACGGTGTCCGTGGTGTTGCATTTGACAACATCTCTCTACAAGAGTTCTCATTCACTCAGGATGCGGTTTACAGCACATCTGTTGTAGACCTCGATGCTGAAGAAAACAGAACAATCACAGTATCAAACCACGACTTCGTTTCCGGAGTTTACATGATTGAAGTTGAATCAATCTTTGACAACACTACCCAGGGAACACCATGGTATGGATTCGAAGAAATCTCTGTAGCAAACAACGTTGCAAGAGTAATCTTCTCGGTTGAAAGCGTGGACATTACACTCGGTAAACCAGATACACTTTCCTGTCTGTCCGATGTTGTTCTAGATTGTATCCTACCAATCGACAATGTCACAGAACACGACTGGTCGCTATCTGCAACAAACGGTGTTCTACAAGGAGATTACACATTCCACATGACTGTAGTCGACATGGATACTGGAGCACAAGTTCACACAACAACTGCTGGACCTAGCCAAACCCTTGCAGCAAACGAGAGGACTACGGTCACATTCACACCATGGAACGGTTGGATGGACGGTCACAAGTACAACATCAGTTACCACGCAACCTTGCCAGACGGCAGTTCCTCCGGTAACACACGATACTTCCACGCAGGATTTGCATACGATGTTGATGTCGCAATCCTATCAGGAGACTCAGCAAGAGTTACAGCAATCAAGGAAGATTTGGTAATTCTTGGAATGACATACACTCAGTACAACATCAACGATTGGAGTGAATACCTAGACCTAGGATGGCTTGTACACTACGACAAGATCATCATGCCTCAGCAAGATGTAAACACAGCTAAGCCGAGTGATGAAGGTGGAAAGGGATACTATGAGTTGATTGGTTCATCTACAAACCAAAACGCATTGAAGAACTTCATGTCATCTGGTGGTACTGTACAAGTACACCTCTCCAGTGCTACTGACTACTATGAGTACTCATCGTCAACAGGTGAGAGCCTCTTGCCGTTTGACATGCACATTCAGCCTAGAGATACGCCAGAGACAAGAATTACCTACAACAACATGGAAGTCGCAGACCCATATCATCCAATTTTGGACGGTGTTGACCTAGCAGCATTCCAAGGATTCGACCAATTTGGAACCGTAACAGAGGCAATTGTCAACACGAAGAGCGCATCTTCGACATCGATACCACGTGCATGTGGCGGATATTCAGAGGAAGGAGGCTCCTTCCAGAGATTGATACAATCTCAGGCGGATTCCCAGGATACAGTTCTTGGTGTATGCAGTTATGTAGATGGGGGACTAATAGTCACTACAATCGACGTGGAAAGCGTATCTGAGAGAGCAGACAGCACAACCTTCCCACTACTAGGAAACATGCTGAACTACCACGTGTCACCATACCCTCAAGGATTTGGTACCTTAGGAAACGGATTGGACCTGACCATCAATGGAGAAGTGCCATCATTCGACCCATCAACAGGTGGATATGCGTATCACTACATGAAGAGTAACTCTGAGGTAACCTTTGGATTCCAGACAACTTCCACAGAGACTCTAAACACAGATTGGGTAATGAGCGGACCAACCGATTGGATGGGAGCTTCGATGGCTAGTGGCACAGACCACACAGACGTAGCAAACCCAATTGTTCAGTTCTGTAAGGTTGACCTGTCCTCTGCTACTGGATGTCTTCAAGGAGCAACATGGGAAATTATCTTGTATTTGCATGATGAAGAAGGCCACTCCCGAACAATCTCAGTCACTGTGCAAACAGATGACACGAGAGCAGACGAATTCAGACCTATTGCAGATGTAGAAATCGACATGCGTCCTGAATACGAAGACAGTATTGAAGACCAAGGTCTCAAGACCGTTTCAGGTGTAGACTGGCCTCAAAAGCGAATTATCCTAGATGACACAGGTTCCCTCGTCATCCATTTCGACGCTGGCAACTCTTCAGACGCTGACGCTCTAAGTGGAAACGGAATTGAACAATATGAGTGGACTGTACTATTCGACAAGCCATACGATGAAGACAACTACAAGTTGGACGGCCACACATTCGTTACTCCTAGTTCGAGTGACGGTAAGTGGTCATATCAATTCAACAACGTAACAGTTGATCCAAGTGGTCAAACAGAATCACTGATTCGTATCGAGTTGGTTGTATTCGACCAAGCAGGAAAGAGCTCTGATAAGTATAAGATGTACTTCTCAGTAGTTCCAGAAGGATTCGGTGATGCAGAACCAACCGTCCAACTTGACTTGTCTTTGGATGGCACACAGGTTGTAACAGATACAATTACTCTTAGCGGTACAATTCTAGATGGTGCGGAACAGGGAGATGTCTACGTAGAAGCAGCCCTAGATGAATCCACATTTGACCAGACTGCTGTAGCGAAGTACACACTACAGTTGGAAGGTAAGTGGGCAAAATCTGAAGCTTTAGGTGACCAAGATGACTTCTCGCTAACTCTAACCATCGGCGATTTATACAATAACGTGACACAATTTGACAGGAAGATCTACCTGAAGATTTACGAAGGAGATGACAAGAGATGGCCGATTATCTACGACATCACAATTACCTTGCCAGCATGTCAAGGTTTGACCCCACCTGTTGATGTCTTGGCTGCAGAACCAGATGCATACTGGATTTGGAATACAGAAACCAGTTCTTGTGAATGGTCTGGCGAGTATACCGACTCTGACGGTGACGGTATCCCTGATAAGGCACCTGAAAGTGACGAAGTAGCAAGTGAAGAAGACAATCTAATGCTATACTTGGGCGGTGGAATAGGACTTGCGGTATTGGTAATTCTCTCCCTCTTCTTTGTTCTAAGAGGCGGTAAGGAAGGAGACATCATCGATTCTTCAATGGGTGATGACTTTGGTGCAACCGCAGCGGGATACGCTGGTGTTGCTCAGATGGATCCTATGGAGCAATATGTCCAACAACTGATTGCTCAGGGATACCCTGAGGAAACTGCTCGGGCTTATGCACAACAATATGCTGCACATTTCCAGCAACAGCAATAGCGGAATTAGGGCATAATTCACCCCCTTAAAATGGGGGTGAATTGTGTAACCGATTGTTCTATGAGGGATGCGTACTCGCCGGTGTCCATGGACAAGGGTGAGTTGTATACCGTTGCAGATTTGAGCCTCGCAGATAAGGGTGCTTTACTCGTAGATTGGGCAAGGTCTAGAATGCCTGTTCTAGCAGCATTACGTGCTAAGGCAGAGAAGGACAAACCGCTAGCAGGTATGCGTGTTGCTGGATGTTTACACGTCACGAAAGAAACTGCAGTTCTTATCGAAACTATTCGAGCAGCTGGCGCCGATTTGTCATGGTCAGGCTGTAATCCTCTTTCAACTCAAGATGAGGTAGCAGCATGGTTAGCAAGGGAAGGCTACTCTGTACATGCTTGGCACGGTCAATCGGTTGAAGACTTCTATTGGTGCATCGATAAAACCTTGGAGTTCAAACCAACACTAACCCTTGATGATGGTGCTGACTTAATTGTAAGAGTTCATGGTGACAAATCTGAATATGCGCCAGGGGTAATTGGCGGTACAGAAGAGACAACAACAGGTGTGCACAGACTTAGAGCAATGGCTGAAGCTGGAGACTTGAAGTATCCAGTAATCGCAGTCAATGATGCAATCACAAAGTGGGACTTTGACAATGTATACGGTACCGGGCAATCAACAATTGATGGCATTATTCGCTCAACAAGTGTCCTAATTGCAGGAAAAACATTCGTCGTTGCAGGATATGGTCACTGCGGAAAAGGAGTCGCAATGCGCGCTCGTGGAATGGGCGCTAACGTCATCATTACAGAAGTTGACCCACTTCCTGGGCTAAGGGCAGTAATGGACGGTTTCAGAGTTATGAAGATGGATGAAGCCGCAGCTTTAGGAGATATTTTCTGCACTGCAACTGGAATTAAGGACGTAATTGTTGGACGTCATTTTGACGTGATGAAAGATGGTGCAATCATCTCAAACACAGGACATTACGATTGTGAAATCAATATCGAAGATCTAGCAGAAAGGTCACAATCAGTCCGAACCATTCGTGCTGAGAATCAAGAATACACCCTAAAGGATGGCAGAAAGGTCCACCTTCTAGCAGAGGGTCGTTTGGTCAATCTTGCAGCAGCAGAAGGTCATCCTTCTGAGGTGATGGACATGAGTTTCGCAAATCAATTCCTTTCACTTTGCCGCCTTGCAGCAGAAGGTTCTGACATGGATTCCAAGGTTTACGACATCACTCTGGAGCAAGACATGGACCTTGCAACCACAAAGTTAAGCACTCTAGGATTCTCAATCGATGAATTAACAGAAGAGCAGATTGCATACTCTAAAGACTACACTGCAGGTACATGATCACTCTTCTTCGTAAGAAGAGAGTTCAGACGAGTCCTCGCTACCATCCTCGATGTATCCTATTTCATCGAGATGAGAATCGAAATCCGGCAGATTCATCTTCCAATTCTTTGGAAGGTTCTTACCAGATTCAATTATTCTCTCAAGCCTTTGTTGGAATGCTGGCGGGTGTCTTGAGAATAGGAACAAGTATAGTTTCCCCATTCGAATATCGCTAGGGATAACTAATCTAGCACTACTTGCTTCAAATTGTATCGCTCTAAGTAGGTTGAATCCAGGCTTGTTCACACTTCTGTATAGTCTTCTTGTGAATCCCATACCAATAATCACGGTTACTAGGATTAGGAAGCTAGTGAAACAGAACCCCTGCCATCCATCGCCAAACAATGATCGAGATAGAAACACTTCCAGCATAAGGAAAGGAATTGTAGTCATCATGAATAGCAAATTCTCAGAAACCGGTGCTTTGTTAGCACGCATTTTGATTGCAGTCCATCCACCATCATTCTTCTTCCACGGTTTGAAATGGGAATTAGTGTCCTGCTGAGCAGACATTTCCAGAGTCTTGTGCAACTGACTTACTTTTGCCAATTGGGAGTTTGATATGTCCAGGTTTTCCTCGAATAGAGCACTCAATCTGTCCCTTGCCTCGGGGTACATTCCAAGGTCCGCTAGAATCGTAGTTTGTTCTAGAATGGGTACGGATTCAAGTGGTGCAGCCTCTCTACATCTCTGCCACCAGTGAAGTGCATCCTCAAACAGACCTAGGTGGTCGACCATCAATCGTCCACCTTTGACCCAAGCGTCTACTCTTGTAGGGTCTAATTCGACGACCTTTGTACAGGCAGCAAGGGCTTTTGACGCCTGTTCGATGTCAGGGTATTTTCCATCTGGTGCTAATAGACAGGTGACCATCCACCAAGCATTGGAATGTTCTGGGTCTGATTTTACAGCCTTTTGCGCGTGCTCTAGAGCAGCGTCAAAATCACCTTCTTCCTCTGCTTCAATCGCATCGAGGTAATGGCCTTCTGCACTCACCTGTCATCCCTCCTACCTCTGCCATATTTTGCGGAGTGAAGAGGAGGAGGGTCTCTATGACTTCTATGGTGCCCCTTTCTTTTTGGTCCACCAACACGTTTTGGAGTTCTACAACTGAAACATTCGTTTCTCTTTGCGAAGTTCATTTTCTTGCATTTGCGACATTCCCAATCTCCTGCACGAGGTTGTGGGTCATCATTTCTATCGCCAGGTCTTCTGTCATTACCAGTCCACTGTTTGGAGGGGCCTCTGCCGCCGCGTCCCTTTGGTGCGCCGCAACGATTGCATTCTGTTCTAAATGAAAAATTAGAGTTGCCACATTCTCCACAATCCCAGTCATTTCTGGAGTGGTTTTCATTTTGACGACGGTTGTTACCTCTGTCATCCCTCGAGCGACCTCTGCCTCTGTCATCCCTCGAGCGACCTCTGCCCCTGTCATCCCTCGAGCGACCTCTGTCTCTGTCGTCACGTCGTTCTCTGTCATTTGACAGCCTGTCATTTCGACCTCGACGATCGTCATTAGAGTGATTATAGTCTCTTGAGCGCTGATTATCTCGAGGTTTTTTGCTTCGGATTGTTATCTCTAGGCCGACCATTCCTTATGCATTCGCTTTCCTATCAAGGTGAGCAACGTGGACTAGAGAGTTTTCAAGATTGCCAATTACGCCGTCGACTTTGCCGATGTAGGTTTCACTTGAGTCTACCATCACACTTCCCAATGCAGGGCATGCACCAGTATAACTCACCAAAAGACCGCCCTCATGGCTGACCTTTTCCACCCTTCCTTTGAACATCGCAAAAACCTCCGACTAATGCCGGTTTCAGTCTCTTCTGGCCAGTAGCGCAGCGCCAAGCATGGCAACTATTGATGCAAACATGCCTAGGGATGGTAATCCGTTCTCTTCTTCAGACGTATCATCTGTGTTATCTGTACCTGAGTTGCTAGCCAAATATGGATCAGGTACAGTGATATCGGTGGAACTTATTGCATTCACAGAATCTGTTGCTGTGATTACGACATAGTACTCTGTCAGGCCTTGTGCGACGCAATTTGCAATTGATAGCGTAACACTCCAATCGTCACCATTGGTGGTGAATCCTGTTGATGTCTCATCACACATATCAGCAGACAATGTTACACTACCACCGTCAGGGTCAACCGCAGTCCCGGTAAGTGTGAATGAATACTGGTCTGAAGACCATGTTGCGTACGTTCCTTCGATTGAGTCATAATTGATGTTAACAATTGGCAAGGAGTTTTGCTTTTCCAACCCCAAATCGAATTCTGCTTCCCAATCCAACATGCCGGGGGATGTTGCCGTAACGTGAATCATGAAGGCACCTGGAGAGATTCCAGATAGGCTTACAGAATCACTGGAAGTTGTGGAACCTAGGTTCACATTTGTTGCAATCCCGTTTGTGCTTCCTTGGCTAGCAGAGATTGCTACTGCAAGGTTTTGCACGAGTAGGGAAGGAGTAGAATCAATTTCTACAGAATCAGTGAACATACCTGCGGTTGCCGAAAAGCTTGCAGGCTGACCAAATCTCCATGTGTGGCTTGCGTTGCTAGTAGCTCCGTATGGGTCTACAAGGTGGCAAGTTGCGTCAGAGGATTGTGAACTTCCTGATGTGACTAGCAATTCTCCATTTGAGTTCATCCTACTTGACCATCCGGTCTCAGTGAACTGACAATCAAGTCCCCAAGCATCGTTGTCCGATGCCCAGTCTTCCATAGTCTCGCCAGAGATAGCAACAACCTCGCTACCATCCTTAATGATTGGAATGATTGTGTCATCCACTGGCTCATTACCTGTCCAAACAGGGAAGTCGTTTGTATCCGGAGGTGAAGTTGTCATGTCGAAGAATATGTTACGGATCATTGGGTAATCTGCCTTGTCATATTGTATGTCGACGCTTACTCTGACGCTACCGTCAGGCAGGAATATCTCCTCAATTGAACCTGCGCCTAGGTTTTCAACACCATCATCTTGGATTGTCCAGTTAGCCATTCTCATTCCGTCAATAAACGGGAATGTGAACATCATTGTAGCACTCGTTACGTTTGTAACATTCATTGCCACTGTGAAGTCACTTTGTCCGGAATTTGGTAACTTGTTGAAGCGAGTGTTATGAGTTTCTCCTTCTAAGGTGAACATGGAGATTTCGAGATTATTTGTTGCAGTCACTGGTACCTCTTGGCAGTCCGCACTAGCGAAAGCATACCTGCCAGAGCAAGACCTCTCTTCAGGATGGCCTTCTGGAATCAAGTTAACTTCTTCGAGGCCTATGCCCTCTTCTACGAACTCTACATCGTTCCAATCTACTCCGCCTCTGTGTGGTAGTCCTTCACGAATTCCGATTCTTGTGTACATGTCAGCGATGCACTTTGCACCAATTGACCTCACTGCATCTCTCTCGTCAGTTGAAATCCAAGAGTTGTTTCCACCGGGGAATCCTTCAAACAAACCATCTAGGTTTTCACGAACCGTTGCAGCACGGCTTTCGTTAACCCAGGAATTTGCATACAAGTCGGATGTAGCCCAATCGTCTAATATCTCGAACATGAAAACAGCGTTATCATACTCAAACAGGTCTTCGAATGTGTAACCAGAACAGTCCACGTCATCCATTTGACGACCAGAATCCTCTGCAATTGTAGTGTTGGTCAATGACACTGTTGCCATCAAAACAGCAAGCAAGACCGCACATAACCTTCTCTTCATGTTCTGTGCGTAAGGCAAACTCCTCTTAGTGTGTTCCTATGTTTGCTAAGGTTGGAGGCGTTCTATTCGCCTAGTGAATAGGTGGATTGGAATTATGCTCCACAGGATTGCTGCGATGCTGACATAAAGCGGAGACATGCCCCTGTCAACATCATCTAATGGCATCTCTAGAAGATGATGATAGACCCCATTTGGAGAAAACAAATCCATTATTGCATCTATTCTTACGTATTCTGCAGAGTTTAGGTCATCCACTCCTACTCCGGACAAACCTGCAACTACCGTGGTCAACACTAACCAAAGGAGGGTGAAAATCATCCAAACTCCTAATCCAACAGCAATCGAGGAACCCATGTCCTTGGCCCAGGAGGATGCTAGGAGCTGTATTGAAGTATACCACAGCAGCAGTAAGGCAGTTCCTAGGGTGTGAATGAATAATTCCTCCATGCTAGGCAAATCATCCATTCTGTACCATATTACAAACAAACTTACCAAATTCAAAACCATAACAGGCAGGAAGATTGCACTCCAGTGTCCAAACAACAAAGACTTTGCAAAAATTGAACGATTGATTGGTTGGGATAACTTCACTTCGAGTACTCCAGATAACCTATCTCTGCTAACTCCATCAAATGAGATCAGTACGGCACCCAAAGTCGCAGAGAAAATGATGAATGCTGTTGAAACGAACATCACATCGTATGCTGAATCGATTACAATACTCGCCGGCAGATTCACTTTAGGGTCAGACAATCCCCAACTCGAGAATAGAATAAACATAGCAAGAAGTGGCCAAATGACCATCATTCGCCCTGCAGTCAGACGTTCTTTCATAATTTGAACTCCGAGTGAAAAGGCGTTCATTCCTCCTCACCTCCTAGACTTTTGAAAGGAAGCATGTTGTCTCTAGACAACTCCAAACTTACTTCTTCAGGGTCTATGCCAGTAGCAGAACATATCATTTCTACAATTCCAGAATTATCTTCGAGCCCGAGATCTTTCCTCACTTTTGCTAGACTTCCTTCAATCAATAATTGGCCTTGATGAAGAAGTGCTATTTCATCGACCAGTGCCTCAAGGTCTGAAACTTGATGAGATGAAATAACGACCGCAACACCCTTCTTGGCTAGATTCTTCAATAGGTTAGATAATGCCCTTTGAGCTAGTGGGTCTAATCCATTCAAAGGTTCATCCATAACCAGAAGTTTCGGATTACCTATCAAAGCGCAGGCAAGAGATAACCTCTGTCGCATTCCCTGAGAGAGATTATCAAGCATTTGGTCTGACTTAGATGAAAGGCCAACGGTTTGAATCAAACTCTCTACATCTACTGAATCATCTCGCATCATTGCTATGGATTTCAATGCATGATTTACCGTGATTCGCCCTTCCCAACGAACTTGTTCCGGCATGTAACCAATCTCAGCCCTCCTAGTTTCACATGACTTGTCGAATCCTTCGCAATCATATAATCCGCATATTGCTCGCATCAGAGTGGTTTTTCCAGCTCCGTTTGGTCCGATAAGCCCCAATATTGTCCCAGTTTTGATTTCGAGGTCAATCGAATAAATTCCTGCACCATCCCTCTTTGCCCAAGGCTTCCACGATGAAAAGTCTCGAACTTGGTGCCGCCACGACACCTCGGACAGACTCAGGATAGTTTCCATCGAACCGGAAGCCCACATTCACCCATTACAATGTGCCGCTTGACCTGCTCTTCTAGGGTTGAACTTATCCTTGTTAGTTCACAGGCCGCTTTGTGTTGGGTGGCATAATTGCATCACTGGTTATCGTCGCTGCGCTTTACGGAATGGCAAAATTCCGCGCAGACGATTTCGACAGGACAATGATGTTTGGATTGATTGCTTTCATTGCACTACTGTGGGTAGTGCCATGGGGGATATTCGTACTAATTCCGCTGACATTTGCGGTATCTTTCTCAAGTCCGGCTGCTCGAGAAGAGTGGACTAAGTTCAAAAATAGACGAATAGCAATCGGAATCATTGTTGTGTTATTGTTGAATTCTTTCGGATTTTATCCAGTCAGTGAGCCTGAGGCTCCAAGTGAATGGGGTAATCCAATAGCGACAGAAAACCCACATGCTCCAGCATGGCCAGCTAGTGAACAGTACACTTGGTTCTATGACGGGGCAGTTATTGCAGTTGTTAATGCAAGAACACCACACACATATTCCCCATTCGCCCAGGATTCATCCAGCATGGCATTGGGTGTTATGCTAGGTGTCCATGAAGAAAGGATGAGACAATCGATTGAGGTTATGGATTCCTACATCCCTGGGTTTAGTATCGACTCTGAAGCTTTCTGGCTTGAAGATGTTGAAAGCGAAGGTGGACATGAATATGGAGGTGAAGATTTATTCATCTCAAGATTTAATGTAAAGCGTGATGGCTTTGAAACAATACTTGCAACAGTTCTAGTTGTTGGCTTCCCAAATGTTGGTGGTGAGCTAACATTACTAACAATAACGCGCCCGATAACATCGTCGCAGGATGACGTTTTCGAAGAAAAGATAGTTGTTGAATTTCAAGAAATAAATAATTAGGGAGCCCTAAATTATTAATTTTTAGGGAGGCCTAAAACTTATGAATGGCCGACTTTTCGGGCACCCTAAATCGGTGACGATAGTGGTGACAAATACAAAGACAATTTTGATGATTTTACTGATGTGCACAGCCTCATTAGCAGGATGTATAGGTAACGAAGATACCGATGATTTAGGAGATGATCAAGTTATCACCATCGCATATTACCTCGCTGACGATTCAGAGTCGAATGCGCAAGCTCAGGGTATGGCAGATAGGCTGTCATCAGACTTAGGAGTCAAAGTAAATTTGTACGACGTTTCATCTGAAGGGATGATCATACAAGCCCTACGCTTTGGAAATGCTGATATTGGTTTCCTTGAAGGTGGACCAGCCTGGATTGGCTGGCAAGAGTACGGACTTTCTGTATTGGCTGTTGAAACTACAACCCCTGAAGGAGCAACCCACTACAACGCCTCTGCTTGGGTTCTGAACGGCTCGGATATTGCTGAAGCACACCTAGATGGAAACGAATCAACAGATCCTTTCGCTCTTCTACAAGGAAAGACATCATGCCACACCGGGTGGTTAAAGTCCGCTGGGATGCTGATGCCTATGGGCTATCTAATCAAGAATGGCTACGTAACTCCGGTGGGCGACACATCCGATATCAATTCCCTCAGAAACACAGTTGACAACTATTTTGATGGTTCAAAGAGCAATGGCAATCCAGCATCAGTCCCGGATTCAGGGGCACTTTATTCAGGGTACAGTGGAGCATTGGAATGCCTGAGTTCAGGTTACGGAGATGTCGCATTCGCGAAAGGTGACGATTTCAGTACACCTCACAAATATTGTGACAATGAGGATGCAGCAGACAATGAGGAGTGGTGTTTGGACATTGCTGAATATATCCAACTTCCATCATTCGGAAAATCTCCTAGCCACCCAGTGATGTACAACTCTGAAAACCTAGGGGAAGAAATGAGTGCTGCAATCCAAGAAGCCATGTTGAGTTGGGGCAATGAAATGTGGGTTGAAGATTACCAAGTAGGCAATGAAACTTACACCGGATGTTACAACCTAGTGTCTCACCAAGTCAGTGAAATGCCCGCAAACCAATGCGGTGGAGAAATCATTTCGTCAGTTACCTCCAAGGGTTACAAGTTAGTTGCAGGAAATAGCCAAGATCACTTGGGAAGTTACTCAGACTTACTTGGCGCAGTTCCTGGTCTATCTGAATACTACCATTCTTCAGAAAAATATGGGATTAATGATGCTGAATCAACTGTGCAGAATTGATCAGTCGACTCAAAGAAAATATTCTGCAAATGCAAAGGGGGGAATTATGTGAATGATGAAGAATCCTCCTCAGATATCGATGATTTAGAACATGGCTTCGATTATTGTGCTCTTGAATTACGAGACTTGTCGGTTGGCTATGATGAGTCATTAATCTCAGACATCAGCCTTAGGATAAAACCCGGTGAAACAATAGCAATCCTCGGCCCATCTGGAATTGGAAAGACTACCCTTTTGAGAACTATTGCAGGGTTAATTGTTCCATTATCGGGAGAGTTGGTTCATGATTTCCCCAAAAGGGGTGGAATTGGTTACATCCCACAAAGACTTGGATTGGTCAAGCATTCGAGCGTAAGGAGCAACGTTTCTATCGGTGCGAGAACAAGGAAACCGAAGTGGTTTCCATCATTTTTCCCACTTGGAAGTGAACTCAATTCAGATGTTGATTCAGCGTTATCAGCTTTGGGTCTTGAGGAATACACAAAAAATCCTGTGAGGATTTTATCTGGTGGACAGCAAAGAAGGGTGGCAATCGCCAGAGCACTTGTCCAAAGACCGAAACTAATCCTCGCAGATGAGTTTCTAGGCGAGCTAGATAATGATAATGTAGAATCTATAATTAAAGCTACTAAGAAGCTAGTATCCGAAATTGGTGCAACATTAATCATGGTTGAACACCATGAAGATAGGGCGAAGGAAATTGCTGACAAAATTTGGAGAATTATCGATGGTAAGGTAATCGAGGAGTTGGTAAAATGAATAAAAAATTCATTGTCACTTCCTTAGTTTTAATTTGGCTATCGTTTTCCTTTCTTGACGATTTAGTTGATGATTGGGGTCAAATCGAGGACGCACCAGATAGGCTAGAGACGTTCTTCTACGAAGATTTGTGGCCACCAGACTGGTCGGTTCTCGAAGCGGAAGAATGGGCAGACGGTACACTTCACAAACCAGATGGTGAGTTATGCACAGAGAAATACGAAATCTTCTGCTCAAAGGCATGGGTCGGTATGGTGATCACAATAAAAATGGCTTTTGTTTCAACCTTAATTGGTTTCATAATTTCAGTTCCACTTGCCTCTCTCTCTGCAAACAATTTGGTTCCGCTACCTGTTGCTATACCTGCTAGGGTCATTCTAGCGGGTCTCAGAAGTCTTCCAAGCATAATATGGGCCTTGTTGTTCGCAATTGCGTTAGGTTTCGGTCCTCTGCCAGGAATTTTAGCGATGACACTCTACACCGTTGGTTATCTCGGCAAGTTACAATATGAGTCAATGGAAGGTATTGCAAATGCTCCTCTGGAATCTGCTATGGCTATGGGGTTGACACATTCTGAACGTCTAGTTCACGTCGTCATACCAGAAGCAAGTAACGACTTACTAAGTCAATTGATGTTCATGTTTGAGTATAATGTAAGGCATGGAACCGTGCTCGGTTTGGTCGGTGCAGGTGGAATAGGAATGTACATTGACAATTACATCAATCCTCCATTTGCGTATGACAAGGCCTTTGCTCTATTGATTGTGGTATTTGTTGTGGTTGTTATTATCGACCTTCTATCGATGTTCGTGCGCTCATTTGTTACTGAACAGGGGGATTTCAAAAGGCCAAAGTGGTGGACAGTTATTCTTCCAGCAGGAGTTGCTGCTGATTACTACAATGAGACAAAAGCTCTTGATGAATCCGAGTAATGTCAGATTTTCTTTCTGAACTTAGCAACTACCATGTATGCTAAATCTCGCAAAGGAAGAGGTATTATCCAAGCAAACGGATACATCCATCGCCAATTCCAACGCATGTATAGCAAGCACCTAATCGCTGCGCTAGACCGTGTGTATGCCTTTTCATTTCTAATTAGAACAACAGAGTCAACATTTACTTTGAATCTTTTTAGCAACTCTAATCCTTCATCAGAATTCTGTTCAACCAAAGCCAGAGGTTTAACTCGCCTTTTGGTAATGAATTTTCCAGATTTACTGCAGAGGGCGCACAATCCGTCGATGAGTAGAGTATCTTCTGTCATATCACTCTGCAGCGATGTGTAGGTTTCCTTCTTCGTAGTAAACCTGAATTCTTGTTGGGACCTTTTTTGTTAGAGAAGCTACACCTTCATAGATCTCATCTTCTGTACACTTGAAAGACTTAGCAGCCTTCTTTGTAGACCAAGCAACGCTTTCGAAATCGGATTGTCTAATCCATTCGAATAGGCGCAATTCGAACTCGGTTAACTCGGACATAACATTCCCACACCCTCAAAGCAAATCAATACTACTGCTCTCAGGAGAGTGCTACCATCCTACGACAACACTCTTCAGATGTAATAAATCCGTCAAGGAGTGTGTTCAATGCGATGACGAATGGCACATCAATTCCCATGTCAATAGCTCTATCTCTGAACATTCTCGCAGCTCTTACACCTTCGGCTACCATCACCATTTCTTCTAAAGCCTCTTCGAGGCTGAGGCCGCTTCCAAGTTTCTCCCCCATTCTGCGGTTTCTTCCGTGTGGAGATGTTGCAGTTACGTAGAGGTCGCCCAATCCTGCTGGGCCAAACGCAACTTCAGCTCTTGCTCCAAGTTGCGGTAATAGTAAGCATCCCTCTCTAAATCCGGCATTGAATATCGCAGCCTTGAGATTATCTCCGCCTAGTGTTCCGGTTTTCTTGAGACCGTCAACTAAGCCACAAGCAAGGGCGACGACGTTCTTGAATGCGCCCCACAGTTCAGCACCCGCAGGGTCAGATGCAGCATGTAGAATGAATGTAGGAGTTGTTAGGGTAGTTGCCAAATTTTCTGCAACCGACATATCTTCGCTTGCTACCAAGGCAGTTGTCATTACCCCTCCTGCAGCCTCAGGAGCAATTGTCGGCCCGGTTAACACAGCAAGTGGATTATGCATATTATTGTCAGTCAGCATTTCGTGAATCGCCTCGCTAATCAATCTCTTTCCTGGTGCCAATCCTTTTGCTAAATCCAACAAAACGTGTCCTGGTCTAAGATGTGGAATAATGTCTTCAACAACATTCAGAATTACCGAGGATGGGATTGCAAGAACAATGATCTCGCTGCCTTCAAGTGCCTCTTCGACGTGCATAGTTGCTTCTAAGCCTTCTAAAGAATGGTCAGGGAGATACTTGTGATTCATTCCTTCCATAGTGATTGATTCGTAAACTTCTTGTTCGATAGTCCAGCCTTTGACTTTGTGCCCTTCCAGGAGCCATAATCGTGCTATAGCACTCCCCCAGTTGCCCAAACCAAGGACCGCAATGTGAGCCATAGAGAGATTCTGCTAATCAATTCCCTTTAGGGGGTTTCGCTTGAACTTTCTAAAAAATGCACATTATTGGATGAATCCAGTAATTTCACGCTATTATTCTTGTATCCATTGAGGATATTTCATCATACATATCTTGAATTCGTCACTGGATAGATTTTCTTCGAGCCATGAGTGTATGTTACTCCAACTCTGTGAGTCGAACCATTCTCGGTCATGGTTTGCAAACTGCCTGATAAATGGGAAAATTGCATCGCTGAGGTTACCTTCAGGAATTTCTTCATTCAAATCTTGAATAAATTTAGAAGCTGCTTTGCGATGCTCAATATGGTCTACATCCTCATATCGATTAGGATATTTGTAGCGGTCAAGATGGAACTTAAACTCTTCATCATTTCTTTTAATCCATTCTCTCTCAACATTTGTTAACTGCCAAGCCTGAACATATTCCATGATTTCTAAACTCTCTTCGATAACCGTGCCATCAGGAAGTAGCAATACCGGTACGGTACCTTTTGGCGAAATTTCCATCATGTGTGCAGGTCGGTCACGGAGAATAACCTCACGGTGTTCAATTTGGAAACCGGTTCTGACTATAGCCATTCTAGCACGCATTGCATATGGGCACCGTCTGAACGAGTACAGGATTGGTAATGACATGTGATCGGCCCGTAATCAGAATAGGTCGTCATCATCCTCTTCAAGTGCGAATAGGTCGTCATTTGTATCCTCTTTTGGTTCAGATTTCTTTGCGGGAGCCTTCTTTGGTTCATCAGCGACCTTTTCTTCCTTCTTTGGTTCAGGAGGCTTGGATGCAGCGAGAGCATCTTTCGCTCTTGCTGCAGCAATTTCTGCCTCTCTTGCAGCCATTTCCTCTGGAGAGATATTTGCTTGTGCTGCGAGTGCTTTTCGGCGGTCTTCACGAGCCTTCCTCTCAAGTTGCTTGTGGCGAGCCCTCTCGATATTCTGTACCATGTACATAGCATCGTGCTCTAAGAGTGGAGAATCTGAAATTAGTGTCATGTCCAACCATGCACCTTCTTCGATAATGAATTCAGCAAGTGGTTCAAAGTTCAAATCGGACTTCTTGATTTGTGTATAGTGCATTGCGTTACCCATTCTGTGTTCGACACCTGAGAAGTGGCAATAGAATTCCTTGGTTCCAATTGTCTCTCTTACTTGGTCAAACAATTCACCATAATCTTCGGATGTTCTTAGTCTGCCGTGCCCTCTAGCGTGTATGTGTGCTAGATTCAATACCGGGATTGTTCCTTCTACGTGGTTTACTACCTCGAGAACTTCTTCCAAACTTCCCCACAATTCCTGACGCCCACTTGTCTCAACACCGATCTTTGACGGTGTGCCTTCCTTCAACCATGGGAATACAGGATAAATCTCTTCGTCATCGTTCCAAATTTCATGAATTCTTTGAACGATTCCCTTGAACACAGACGCGACCTGTTCGTTAGCAGCTTGTCCTCTTCCTGTTTCACCGTAATGACCTGCGTGGAGAGTAATGTGCCTAGCGTTGATTGTCTTCGCTGCTTGTAGAGCGGCTTCGACCTTTGCCAGACTTCGGTTTCTTTGAAGCCTGTCACCGAGGAGTTCAGAATAGTATGGTCCGTGAATATTCATTTCGAAACCGGCTTTGTTAGCCAGTACTCCAGCTTGCCAATACTGTTCGAAGTGCTGAGGCGCTACCATTCTTACCGTTTGCACTTCCATAGTCTCAAGACCAAGAGAGATGATATCGTCCATTCCCTCCACAATTGTACGGCCTTTACATGATAGTGGAACTCCCGCTGGACCCAATTTTACTGGCATAACCCACTCCCCGCAGAACAGGCCGAAGGGCTGCCCTATGTTAACCCCTTTCCGTGAGAAGGGAAAAACTCGGGTTAATTAGCGAGGGATTGGATTCATGTGTATGAACCCAGCCGGTATGGATATGGAGCAACATGTTGAGGCGGCTATAGAGGCCTTCCGCAACGGTAATCCCGTCTGTCTATTTGATGCTGAAAACAGGGAAGGAGAGACTGACTTACTCTTCCCGGGTCAGTTTGCAGAGGCTTCGACTATGAGACAATTAAGATTCGATTGCGGCGGCCTACTTTTCCTCGCAATTGGCCATGAAGTTGGTGAGAGATTTTCGCTGCCTTATCTCCAAGACTTGCACATGGATGAGAGACTAATGTCGGACCATCCAGTCTTGAGGGAATTACAGACTGATGACCTGCAGTATGACACAAGGTCAGCATTCACATTATCCTTAAATCATCGTGAAACCTTCACTGGAATTACCGATAGAGACCGTGCATTAACAACTCGGAGATTTGCAGAGCTGTATTCAGAACTAGAAGAAGCTGATAATGCGCTCGAACTGCTAGGAAAGGAGTTCAGAACACCCGGTCACATACCAGTCTGCAGGGAGGCAGAAGGAGGACTTACACGCCGTCAAGGTCACACAGAGTTGGCAGTAGGATTGGCTAGACTTTCAGGGATGACCCCTGTAGTAATAGGTGCAGAAATGCTTCAACCAGACGGTGATTTGGCGCTTCCAGTTGCAGATGCAAGAATTTGGGCAGAAGAGAGAGGAATCCCGTTTCTGACCGGAGAGGAACTCATTAAAGCCCTAGGCTTGTGAGCCGACATACCCCAACAACTGGAGTAAGTGACATGGTTCGTGTGATGGCAGTCGGAGTTTTTGATTTGTTACATGCAGGGCATCTGCACTACATGGAGCAGGCAAAATCACTCGGCGATCATTTGACGGTTGTCGTCGCGCATGATGACACGGTTCGTAAGCGCAAACATGAGCCTGTAACAGGCCAAGATCTTCGTAAAAGAATGGTTGAGGGGTTGAAACCTGTTGATGAAGCGGTGATTGGAAATCCTCCCAACGTCCCCATTTTTGATATTCTACCTGCGGTAAAACCAGATATTATTGCCTTGGGCTATGACCAAGAACATGCCGAGGAGAGGATTAGAGCATCTCTAACCGATAGAGGATTAGGCCACATCAAAGTCGTGAGAGTTGAAGGCCTTTCTGATGATTTAGACGGAACGAGAAAAATCATTGCAAGAATTTTGGAATTATCCTCTGCAAAAAATGGATGAGTTGGTGGAAAGATGTTCACAGGAATTGTAGCTGGAACCGGTACCATTAGCGAAATGTCTGGCGAGGATGTTGTCAGAGTTGTCATAGACTTTCAATCGGTTACAACAGATAATTTGGAAACCGGTGCCTCTGTTTCAATCGACGGTACATGCCTAACAGTAGTCGAGATAAACTCGCCAAAAATCTCATTTGATGTTATTCCTGAAACCCTCCAAAAGACCACACTGGGTAGCAAGTCTGCAGGTAGTGCAGTCAATCTTGAGAGAGCTCTGAAAATGGGCGATGAATTGGGCGGCCACCTGCTCTCCGGTCACATTTTGGGTACGGGTGAGATAACTGATAGAGTCGAAGGAAAGGAAAACTTGGATTTGAGAATTAGTTGTCCAAACAACATAATGAAATTCGTCCAAGAAAAGGGCTACATCGCAATAGATGGTATCTCATTGACGATTGGAAACGTTGACGAAGCCTCATTTTCCCTTCACTTAATCCCAGAAACACTAGCACTCACAACAATTGGCGGTAAACAAATCGGGGACAAAGTCAACATTGAAGTTGACTCGATGACCCAAACAATTGTGACAACAGTTGAGAGATTATTGGAGGCGAGAAATTGAGTAAGAACATCGCAGTTGTGTGTGGCAGTTACCACAAGAAGGAAATCGAAATGATGCTTAAATTGGCTAGCGACCAAGCAGAGAAAGAGGGACTAACAATCTCACAGGTCGTTTGGGTTCCTGGAGCAATGGAGGTTCCTCTAGCGTTAAACAGGATTGTTAATGCCAGTGGGGGAACATTAGTCGGAGCAGCATGTCTTGGAATCATCGAGAAGGGACAAACACAACATGGTCTAGCAATGGGTCAAGCAGTTTTGAAGTCAATAATCGATTTACAACTTTCATGGAATAAGCCAATCGGTTTAGGAATAATCGGTCCTGGTGCTGAACCAGAACATATTGGACCAAGGCTAGAGCCTCATGCTAGAGCAGCTATCTCGGCAATATCTTCCATGCTCTAGGTCTTAGCAGCACGTGATTTTCTTTCTTCAAAATCACCCACCATATTCCCAGAAGTACGAATAATTGTGGGAACCATAGCCACCATGTACTCCATCTAACGCCGTCAAACATTAGGTCACTCCATGGATGGAATACAGGAGTTGGAAAGAACCTCAATGTATGTCCTGGGATATCGATCAAAATGTGGAAAAACCAAGGCAGCACGAAGATTGATGCCATGTAGCCGGGCTTTTCATGCCCCTTAGATTTCAAGAAATAGTAAGCACATCCATACAGGAAAGCGACAATCGTTAGCGAATGGGTCCACTGGTATATTTCCCAAGCCACAGGCATGTCTGATGTAACGGTTTCATCGTCAACACTTGTTCTTGGTATCCCGTTTGCCATTCTGTAAATTGATGCTGGGATGAAAGCAAGTAAATCCGGTAAAACACCCATTGGTCCACTAACTTTCCAAGAGATTTTTTTTCTTGTTAGGGCCATGCCCCAAAGCCAGTGAGAAAATACGTCCATATCCCTAGGGAACAGAGTCCTGTTAATGATAATTGAGAGAAAATGTTCAAGGAGGTTATCGCCTTGGAAGAGAGCATGAGCGCCGAGATACGCAACGTGATTATCATTGGGAGTGGTCCTGCCGGATACACTGCTGGGCTATACACATCAAGAGCAATGCTCGAACCATTGATGTTTGCAGGCTATATGTCAGGTGGTCAATTGATGCTAACAAGCGACATCGAAAACTTCCCGGGCTATCCTGAAGGAATTGGGGGCCCGGAGATGATGATGCAGTTGAGGGAACAAGCTGAGCGATTCGGTCTTGAAGTTCAAGACAGAAATGTGGAAAGGGTTGACCTTTCACAGAGGCCGTTCAAAGTATACACTGAGGGTGAAGAATTCCTAACGCATTCAATCATTGTATCAACAGGTGCTGAGTCGATCTGGCTAGGAGCAGAAGGAGAAGAAGAGCAGAAGGGCCGAGGTATCTCCACATGTGCAACTTGCGATGGTGCTTTCTTCAAAAATGAAGAAATTCTGGTTGTAGGTGGAGGAGATTCTGCGATGGAAGAAGCGACATTCTTGACTAGATTTGCATCAAAAGTCACACTTGTACACCGCAGAGATGTGTTTAGAGCATCACAGGTCATGTATGACAGGGCCGCTAACCACGAAAAAATTGAGATTAAGACATTCAGACAAGTCAAGAAATGGCTTTCAGATGATTCAGGTCTTACAGGGGCTGTTCTAGAAGACCCCCGTGATGGTAGCACAGAAGAAATCGCAGTATCTGGTGCATTCATTGCAATCGGTCATACTCCAATCACTGGATTTTTAGAAGGACAACTAGAAACCGATGATGAAGGATATTTGATTCACAAAGAACACACGATGACAAGCATCCCTGGTGTTTTCGCCGCAGGTGACGTAGTCGATACAAGGTACAAGCAAGCGATAACAGCAGCCGGATTGGGTTGTCAAGCAGCGATTGATTGTGAACGTTGGCTAGAAGAAAACGTACACTGAGGTGACTACATGGTTGACCTAAACCGCCACTCTAGGCATGTTTTGTTGCCTCAAGTGGGTGCAGAAGGTCAAGCAAAGATATCCAAGACTAGGGTACTCTGTGTTGGCGCTGGAGGTCTTGGAAGCCCAGTGATTCAATATCTCGCTGCAGCAGGAATCGGACATTTGACAATTGTTGATGACGATAGAGTAGATATTTCGAACTTACAACGTCAAGTGATTCATGGTACATCAGAAATTGGAATTCTAAAAGCTGAATCTGCGTTGAGGTTCGTCAAGAGATTAGACCCCTCAATTTCCGTCGATGCAATAACAGAGAGATTGGATGAATCAAATGCTGAACACCTGTTCAAAAGCCATGACCTAATTATTGATGGAACAGATAATATTCCGACCAGATATCTTATTGACAATACTTGTAAAAAACTTGGAATCCCTTGGGTCTATGGGTCGGTATATAGATTTGAAGGACAAGTCTCTGTATTCAATTACCAAGGTGGTCCGGCCTACTCAGATCTATTTCCTGAAGCTCCACCAGAAGAATTGATTCCCTCATGTTCTGAGGCAGGAGTACTAGGCGTACTACCTGGATTTATCGGATGCTTACAAGTAAATGAGGCATTGAAGATTATTCTTGATGTTGGAGAAGTATTGTCGGGTAAGTTACTAGTCTACGATGCACTGAATTCTTCTCAAAGAATATTGAAATTCGGAGAAATCCCCAACAAACAAATTGAAGAGTCTAATCCTCCACAGCCTGAACAGATGTTCCAACAAATCGACTCTGCCACAGCGATTGCAAAGATGAAAGAGGGTTGGAGTCCAACATTCTTCGATGTTCGCTCAGAGCAAGAAAACAGCGAAGCTAGAATCTCTAAGGCTGCGTACTTGTGTCCACACACGGATGTAGCTGATTCACTAGACAAAGTCCCGAAAGATTCCGATGTCTTGATCCACTGCAGATCAGGAATGAGGTCACAAATCGCAATTATGCATCTAATCCAAGCCGGTTATGATGGAGCAAATTTGTACAATCTTTCAGACGGAATAATTGGCTGGGCCGGCGTTGACCCTGAAGGTATAATTCACGGTTAAATTAGAAACTAATGGGTCAACCTTCAAGGGGTTAACTGCACGAAGGTGATTTGTGCCGAAACTCATCGTAGCCGACGAGAATGAAGGCCGGCGTAACCTTCTCGCTGGTACTCTTGAGCGGGCAGGCTATGATGTTACTAGGGCAGGAACCCTAAGACAAGCAGAGGGTACTGCACTAGCCACAATGCCTGAAATTGTCCTTATTGATGGTGAATGGAAAACTGGAGATGCAATAGATGCATCTCAGCGGCTGATGTCTGACCCCGAATTTGCATTCAAATGTAGAATTGTGATTCTTTCAAGAAATGTATCACAAGATTACCTCGTATCCGCAGCTAGGGCAAGCGTCAACGAAGTAATTCCAAAACCGGTTGACATGAATAAACTACTTGCTCAACTCGAAAAGCACTCTAGAAAGCAGTTCGTCCCTCCCCCTGCAGACGTCTCAAACGCTGCAGCAGGAGGTGGAGGTGGCTCATTCGATGTCTCGATGGTAATGAGCGATGGAAAATGGGCCCTGCCCATGCTGAAAGGTATTGTTACTCCTGAGAAAATCAATGTGGATTTCATCAATGAAATTCTTGGGCAATTAGGAGAAGAAGGAATTGAGGTCGAGGAAGGACTTGACCCTTCTTTGATGTCAAACATCCTCAGAGTCGCACTGAATAGCATAGTTAGTGACCTTGATTCCAGTAATCAAGGTGAGTCTTCAGGGGAACTACCTCAGAACCTACCATCTAGCAAGAAAAGCGCTACATTAGGCTCAAAATCTTCCACAATGAAAGTCGGCGGTAGTTCGATGGAAGAGATTCTTCAGAACCAAGCAGACGGGATCGCAGAAGAAATTGAAGGCGTAATGGATGGGATACTAGATGAGAAACCAGACATGATTGCAATACTTCCAAACCGTGACCAAGTTGTCATCGACCCCGCAGTTCTAAAATTCACAAGATTGGTTGCTGAGCAGGCCCACGAATTGATGTGGGATAT
>CAXPMI010000007.1:0-47776 GCA_964218365.1 Candidatus Poseidoniaceae archaeon | reverse complement strand
CAGAAATGGTAACAAGCAATCCTGCAGAGATTAGCAACTGGGAAGCATTCGTGGGGCAACTAAAGACCGACATGTACGCAGATATCGTAGTAATTGACACATTCCATGAAAATCCATACAGGAACTTGATTGAAGCGATTGACCCTGATGTTCGCTTGACAATTGTCCACGGAAAGCCAGTGTTCGGAGACATTGACTTGATGAGTGCAATGAAGGGGGATGACTGGGAATACATCAACGGCTCTGGATTCTCTAAGGCAATAGACGTGACTTCAACATCAGATGTTGATGGTATGCAAACTTGGGAAGAGATAGAGTCCGGATTGTCTATGGCGATGAGAAATGAATTCGACGATATCAAAGCAAACTGGGATGATGTTGAAGGAATGACCGATTCTGAAATCGAGGATTGGCTAGGCTCAAACTTTGATGGCGACTACAAAGACAACGTAAACAGGTTGTCCACCGTAGGATTAGACCCGATATACACAATCGGAGATGACAGATTCTTTGATGTAGTTAACCGCTCAGGTCATGCAAATTATCACATTGATATGACGAAGTTGTACGATTACTACGACGTTGAATACAACGCAGATGGAAATAGAGCTTTTATCGAGGATTCCAATTACACAGTTCCTGTAGATGAGCCAGACCCTATTGAAGGTTGTACAGATTCAACTGCAACCAACTACAACTCTAACGCTGATACAGATGATGGTTCATGTGAATTTGACAACGGCGGAGATAATCCAGACAACAATGCTACTGGAGGGGACACCTGCGTTGGTATTTGCGACGAGGATGTTTCCGACCAAGCAGAATCAGACGGAACTGACCCCGTATTCGCATTGACAGTAGTCATGGTAATCATCTTCCTTGCAGCGATTACAGTAATCATTGTTTCAAAAGACAATGAGGATGGAAAGGATATTCACCATGAGGAAATAAATGACGATTTCATCCCTGAGTTACCGCCACTGGAACCGCCTAAAGATTAGACTAGGTCCCAAATTGGTCCTTCTGCGGTATCGGTTACAACCACACCTAGCGCTGCTAATTCGTCACGAATAGAATCGGCTGCAGGCCAATCCTTTGCAGCCCTTGCCTCGGCTCTCTTAGACAGCAAGGACTCAACTTGGTCCGCAATTTCAGCCCTTCTCGGGTCATCCGCTGGTTCTGCGAGGGTTTGTTCCCTAGTTGGAAGGACCCCTAGTACTGAGCCAGCAGTATCTTCTAGCCACTCGACGCAATGTAGCGCATAAGCACCCAAATCATCGCCCTCCAATGCCCCTAGCATTTTGCTCATTTCTCTGATTGCACCCAATACTTTGGCACAAGCTTCTCTTGAATTGAAATCGTCATCCATCGCTATGGCAAATCCTTGTGCCATTTTCTCCAAGAGTCCAAGACTTCTCACAAGCGGTACCTGTGAGGTGATATCTCCCTCAGGAAGTGGAGGACAGTTTACTCCTACCAATTCCAGAGCAGCCTTGTAAACTGCTACCAACCTCGTGTGATTCTTTTCTGCATCTTTCAATAGTTGCTCGTTCATATCAATCGGTGAGCGATAGTGAGCATTGACTAGAGAGAATCTCAAAACAAGTGGGTCCACTTTTTCCAGAATATCTTTGATTGTCCAAAAGTTCCCCAAGGATTTGCTCATCTTTTCTCCGTCAATGTTCACAAATCCATTGTGAAGCCAGTGGTGTACAACTGGTGAACATCCAGTGTGACATTCGCCTTGGAAAATTTCAGCCTCATGGTGAGGGAATAATAAGTCATGACCCCCGCCATGAATGTCGAATTGTTCGCCAAATGCATCCATGCTCATAGCAGTACATTCGATGTGCCATCCTGGCCTTCCCGGGCCCCATGGTGAATCCCAAGTTGGCTCGCCTGGTTTTGCAGCTTTCCAAAGAGCGAAGTCCTTGTGGTCCCTCTTTCCTGAACCGGTTCCATCGACTCTTCCTCCGGCACCACTGCGCACTGCATCGATGTTCTGCCCTGTTAGTTGACCGTACTTCTCTGGAGCGCTTTCAACACTGAAGTAGACTCCGTCGTCCGCTGAGTAAGCATTTCCTTTGTCGATTAAATCCTGAGTTATGCGGATCATATCATCAACGTACTCGGTACAGCGTGGGTAGGAATCTGCTCGAAGTATATTCAAAGCATCCATATCTCGATAATAGGTTGCGATGTTATTGTCAACCAATTCTCTCCAATCTTGACCGGTCTCATTTGCACGGTTGATGATTTTGTCATCTATATCAGTGAAATTTTGAACGTAGTTTACATCATATCCAGATTTCTCTAACCATCTGTGAATCAAATCGAATGCGAGGTAGCAGCGAGCGTGTCCTAAGTGACACAAATCATACACCGTCACACCACATACGTACATGTTTACAATGCCCGGATTCATGGTGGCAAAATCCACCTTTTCCCGACGTCTTGTGTCATGAACACGCAGAGGCATTGGTAATCCGGGGTAGCACACATATATTCAAACAATGGTATGATTCAAGACAGGTAGGTGGACGGAAGAACATGCAAGGGCTAGTTGTCGTAACAGGAGCCAATGGCCACATTGGCAACAACCTTTGCAGGCAATTACTCGAGAAGGGTTACACTGTAAGGGGTACTGTCCGCTCATTGGATAAAGCGCCTAACCTCGACATGGAATTCGTAGAAGCCGACGTACTAGAGGAAGAAGGCTGGGACAAGGTTCTGGAAGGTGCTTCTGGATTGTTTCACCTTGCGACTATCTATGCAACAAGCGGCGATGGTCAACTAATTCTTGACACCGCAAACAAGGGCACGGAAATTGTGTTCAGAGCCGCCGCCAAAGCTGGTATTTCGCGAATCGTCTACACATCATCTGTCGCCGCTATTGGCTCTAGTCCTAAGGGGGTTGTAAAGGACGAATCCAATTGGAATGAGAACTTCTCGCTACCTTACACACAAGGCAAAACCGAATCGGAAAGAAAAGCATGGGAACTCGCTGAAGAAATGAATCTAGACTTGAGAGTAATCAATCCAAGCGGAGTATTAGGTGGTTCATTCTCTCGCCCAACACCATCAACAGACATTATTGGAGATGCCATGAAAGGAAAATATCCTGTCGTACCGAAAATTCCGCTTGCGTTTGTTCACGTAGATGATGTTGCTACTGCTCACATAAATGCCTACGAGATAAACGAAGCGAGTGGCAGATACGTTCTAGCTCCATATCAGGATGGGAATATACACGATTTGCTGAAGCGTGCTAAGAAGCTCTATCCAAAAATGAAATTCCCTAGATTCGGAATTCCTCTGTGGCTGTTACCAGTAGTAGTCATGCAAGATTGGTTCATGGGCTTATTCACTGGCAAAAGGTTGCTCACTCGCTCTGCAGCAAAGTCATTTTCTTCAGGAGATTCAAAGTATTCTAGCAAAAAAGCGGAAGAAGAATTGGGGCTAAATTGGAAGTCCTATGACGATTGCATACATGATACAGTGGAGGCTTACCGTTGATTGCAAGTCGAATGGTCGCAAGGCTTGGATGGTCGATACCACTTGCAACCGTTCTTTTGACTACTCTCATCCATATTGTCAGTGGAAACTACAGAGATTTCCCCTTTTTCATTTCAGAAGCAGACTATCCAGGACTTGAGAGAATAGTATTCAAAGTAGGATTTTTCCTAAATGGACTTGTATTAATTTACGTTTCATGGCTCCTGTTCAAAGCATGCAAACCTAGAGCAAGATGGTACATGATGCACGTTTCTTGTGTAACTGGCATACTTGTTGGAATCAACCTCACTCTCATGTCAATTTGGGACATTTATGATTACGAAAGATTGCACGTTTTCACTGCATCTAACGTATTCCAACTGGGTTTGGTTTGGGGTGTTGCAACCCATTTGGGACTCCCTGATGCTGAAATGCGAAGCAAGAAATTGAGGTACATCTCAATCAGTTCATCCATCTTAGCCTTCGTTGGCATGGTCTATTCTATTAGTTTAGGACTCGAGGTATACCCTGAATACGTCGATGGAAATTGGGACTTGGACAAAATGCAGCCGTGGATAGACTGGGCAGCACCGTTAGAGTACCTCATGGTATTCTCATTCATGGTTACTCTGAAGTCATTCGAACACGAATTAGAGAGGGTAGAGTGATTATCTTGCAAAAATTACTGGTCGTAGATTTACTTGCGGAAAGAGAAGCATTTGGTGGCAAGGGGGTTGAGGAAATTGTCAGACATTTCCCAAACCACGAGGTTCTACTTTGGGCGCCACATACAGATGATGCTAGAGATTATGGCTTTGGAATTAGAATCCAAGAACCAACCGATGTAGACGTTGTAGTTATCACAGGAAGTCGAAGAAATGTCTCTATGTGGGAGGATTGGATGGACGATGTTGCAACACTGATTAGGGAATGTGAAGTACCTCTCTATGGAATTTGTTTCGGCCACCAGATAATCTGTAAGGCGCTTGGTGGAGAAGTTATTCGGGCAGATGAGGGGTCATCTTTCATCGCTGAAGTCACATACACTAACGGTACCAAAACAAAGCAGTTGTTCACCCATCAAGATCATGTTATCGACTCTGGAGAAATGGAAGTTGTAGGCTCAGCTGAGCATTGTGGAATTGCAGTATGCAAGCATCCTACAAGGCCAATAAAGACCGTTCAATTTCATCCTGAAGCAGTAGAATCTGTTCTCAATTATTCACTCAAATGCGGCGACATGACCCCGTCGGAGAGAGAAGCCTTTGGGGATGGGCAACAAGACCTCGATGTCACGAAGTCGTTAGTAGATCCAGATTTCTAGTCAGGACATTCAGGCCTCGGCTTTGGCAGCCTCAATCTTGGCATCGTTTGCTTTGATTTGCTCCCATACAATTTCAGCGATGTCTTTGACTTCCATCTCTGAACCGATTGAGGATAGACCATCTGTGACCATTGTTGAACAGAACGGACATCCCACTGCAACAGTGTCTGCGCCGGTTGCAGCCAATTCCTTTGAGCGAATGATGTTCACACGGTCGTATCCTTCATCGACGTGCTCTTCCATCCACATTTGTGCTCCACCAGCGCCACAGCAGAATGAACCTCTTCCGTGGTTCTCAGTTTCTACATCAACACCGCCAATTGCATTGCGTGGAGCATCTAATTCTCCACCGATGCGACCGAGATAACATGGGTCGTGGTAAGTGATCTTTCCATCGTGTGATGGCTCTGGTAGTTTGCCTTCATTCTGCAAGTGGTTAATCAGTTGCGAGTGGTGCATTACTTCGATGTCTTGACCACCGAAGTCCTTGTACTCGGTTCCTAAGGTGTGGAAACAATGAGGACAGGAAGATACAATCTTCTTGACTCCAATCTCTTCAAATGTTGCCAGGTTAGTTTCAGCTAGCATCTGGAATAGATATTCATTACCGGCACGGCGAGCAGCATCTCCGCTACATCCTTCTTGCATACCTAAGATACCAACATCCAATCCTGCTTCCTTCATTATGGAAATCGTGTCTCTTGCCACCTTCTTGTTGCGTTCATCAAACGAAGCAGCGCATCCTGCGAAGTAGATGTATTCAGCCGGTTCTGCAACCTTGACATCTAGGTCAGCAGCCCAATCACCTCTCTCGTGCATTGGAATACCGTAGGGATTGGAATCGCTCTCGAGATTCTCAATTGTCATCATTAGAGGCATGACTGTGTCTTCAACGGACTCGTCAAACTCCATTCTTTCCATCATTAAGTGACGGCGCGCATCGGTCAGTTTTGGAACGTGCTCGATGTTAACAGGACAGACATCAACGCATGCGTTGCATGTTGTGCAAGCCCAAATCGCTGCTTCTCCGAACCGGGAAATCATGTCTTCTTCAGGTGCTTCACCCTTGAACAAAAGTTCAGAGTGTTCGTTAGCATATGCACGCACGTCATGAACAATCTGCATTGGATTCAATGCTTTACCTGAAGCGTATGCAGGACAGACGTCTTGACATCTTGCACAAGATGTACAAGCCCAACCATCGATTAAACTCCTCCAGGTTAATTGAGTATAACTTGCTGCTCCAAAGGTCTCTAGGTCAAGTTCATCCAATGATACGGCTGTGCCGTTTTCATCAACCTGTAATGGGCGCATCTTTGCCATTGGTTGAGTGTCAAAGAAGAAGACGTTTGGAAGTGCCATTACCAAGTGCATGTGCTTTGATAGAGGAATCAAGAAAAGGAAGGTGCATATTGCCAACATGTGAGCCCAGTATGCCCAGTTTACAATAGATTGAGTGATTGTGAATGTGTCTGCAACCCATGCTCCAATCATCTCGTAAGTTGGGTCGGGACCTTCGCCTGCCTCGATTACGAATGCAGTAGTACAGATAGTCATAATCAATATTAGGATTACGTTTCCTTCCAATTGGCTCTTACCTTTCAACTTCTCAGGAGTGAAGAGTACTCTTCGGTTGAGTGCTAGGAAACAACCGATCAAAGCGCTTGTATATCCTAATTCAACCATCCCGTTCCAAATCGGATTAATCATATCAGGAAGTATATGTTCGCTGAATCTGTTTCCACTTGCGAGGTCAAACATGTCTGTTGATAGCATTAGGAATCCCCAGAACATCAGTACGTGCATGACACCTGCTACCGGGTCTTCGAGTACCTTCTTTTGTCCAAGCCAAACGCTTGCAGTTTCCTTCATTCGCGCCCCCCAAGAGTCGAACCTGTTGTCTTTAGCACCGAGTAGTACAAGACGTGTTGCTTTCTGAACCTGGAATGTAAAGAAACCAATGGATACAACTCCTAGCACTAGAAGTATGTACCAGCCAGAAATTCCAGCATATGTGACATCAAGTGGGTGTTGCATCAGAGGGTCGAGGTGGATTCACTCCTTCAACCCAACGGCCAAGTACCTCATCCACAACCGCACTGCATGGTGCAGGCTAGCGCGCCCGGCAAGTGCATTCTCTTCGGTGAGCATGCGGTTGTGTACGGACAGCCGGCAGTTGCTGTAGCAATCGACCAAAGAATGAATGTCAATCTTGAACTAAATAGCGATTGGAGAATCGATGGGATGACATTTCACCCTGAAAGACACCCCCATGTCGAAGCGCTAAAACAAAGACTCTGGGATGGAGGACCTCCACTTTCAATCAAAATTACAGGAGATATTCCACCAGCAAGTGGTCTAGGATCATCTGCAGCACTCTCTGTTGCTGCCAGTGCTGCATTGAGGTGTTCAAGAGGACGGCAACTCAAGGATGATGACTGGGCTGAAGGCTATACCGCTGCACGACCGAATAATGTCTATTTTGGCCCTTGGGATGTTGAAAAGGGAGACTCTGTTGAATACGGAGCAAACGCTGTAGATGTCGATGAATGCGCTATTCTGACGCATGCCGTTGAAGCCTTTGCTCAGGGCGGCAGAGCATCTCCTATGGATTCAAGCACTTGTGCACACGGTGGTTGTATCGTGCTTTCTGACCAAGTTGAGCAAGGCCTCAACTGGTTATATTCAAGAAAATTGAACGATGTATCTTGGGAAGTTCATTCTGTTGATTTATCAGAGTCTGAAGATGTGTGGCTAGTAATTGGAAGCACTGGGATACACGCACCAACGTCTGAACAAGTCGCAAAGGTAGCATCTTTACTAGACTCGAATCCAGAAAAGATGACAGAGATTGAAACCATAGGAATCGTTGCTCGAAGAGGCATTTCTGCTCTATTGAAAGGAGACATGGAATCTGTTGGTAGGGCAATGAGCGAGAATCACCTACTTCTCAGAAGTCTAGGTGTGTCTTGTCCTGAATTGGAATCGTTGATTTCTGCTGCTGCTCCAACCTCACTTGGAGTTAAACTCACTGGCGCTGGAGGGGGCGGTTGTATGATCGCATTGACTAGGGACCCAAAAACAACCAGTGAAGCGATTGAATTGGCAGGCGGACGCACCTTAATCAGTAAGCTAGGAGCTGCTGGAATGACTGTTGATTCAGACCAAGGAGCGCCCCTTTGGGACCCACATGAATAGGGACTGTTCTTTATATAGGGGTTTATAATCGGCCCTTTTATGAACGATGAAGACCGTTTGACAGTTGTTAACGTAGTCGCTAGCACAAGAGTGGCTGAAGAACTTGACCTCCCAGACATCGCAATTCAATTGAATTGTGAATACGAACCAGAGCAATTCCCTGGTGTCGTCTACAGAGTTTCTGACCCAAAACTTGCAATCCTAATGTTCCGCTCGGGACGTGCGGTATGCACAGGTGGTAAGGACGAAGACAACATCCACACCGGTATCGAGAGAATGATCAACGATCTACGCTCAGCCGGAATCACCACTTGGGACCTTAAGGACGTCGAAATCGAAGTTCAGAACATGGTTGCGACCTACGCACTTCACTACCCTGAAGATTACGATGGAAACGACAAATTCACTGGTGAGCCACAAGCAGGCCAGCCAAGGAAGTTGAACTTGAACAACCTAACTTTCCACCTACCTTTCGACAAGGTTGAATACGAGCCAGAGCAGTTCCCAGGACTAATCTACCGCCTAGACTATCCTAAGGTAGTCTGTCTGATTTTCGGATCAGGTAAGATGGTAATCACCGGTGCTCGCCACAAGGATGAGATTCTTGAGGCAGTCCAGATTATCCAAGACGAGTTAGCTGACTTGCTGTGATTACGATAAGCCTCTCAGGACCAATGTGGTCGAGAGTTGTAACATTGACGCAAGTGCTGTGGGAATCCTAAAGGGATTCAAGAGCGACTCAAGTAGTCGATAATTTGCTCAGCAGCTTCTTCTGCCGTCATCGATGTTGTATCAATTCTAATTTCGGGAGATCTCGGCTCTTCATATGGGCTTGAAATTCCGGTGAAGTTTGGCAACTGACCTGCTCTAGCCTTGGCATAGAGGCCCTTTACGTCTCTTTGTTCACACACTTCAAGAGGTGTGTCAACGAATACTTCGATGAATTCACCATCTTCAAGCAGATTTCTTGCCATTTCTCTTTCATTTGCAAATGGAGAGATGAATGATGTGATGCAGATTAAACCTGCATCTACCATTAGTTTACCAGTTTCAGCAACCCTTCGAATATTCTCGACCCTATCTGCTTGAGTGAATCCTAAATCACGGTTTAGACCGTGCCTTATATTGTCACCATCAAGTGTAATTGTATGGCGACCCATGGATTGCAGTTTCTTTTCTAGGATATTTGCAATCGATGATTTCCCGGAACCAGATAGACCTGTGAACCAAATCAATCTTGGTTGTTGTGATTTTTGCTCTGCACGGCTTTGTTTTGTGACGTCCATCGATTGCCAATGGATATTGTCAGCTCTGCGTAAAGCAAAGTCGATTAAGCCCATACCGACAGTATTGTTGGTCATTCTGTCAACTACTACGAAACCTCCCATCACAGGGTCATCATCGTATGCATCAAAAGCAATCCTAGATGAAAGAGAGATATTACAAACTCCAATTTCGTTCATTTCAAGTGATTTGGCAGGTAATTCCTCAAGCGTGTTAACATCTACTTTATGCTTCAAATGACCAAGTGTCATTGGAGTAGTTTGGGTATTAGATTTGAACAAGTATTGCCTGCCTGAAGCCATCGCCGAATCATCCATCCAAAGTATACGTGCTTGGAATTGGTCTGCAGTACCACAAGGGGAATCAGCAGATGCAATTACATCACCACGAGAAATGTCAATTTCATCTTCCAAAGTTATTGTCACTGAACGGCCTGCTCCTGCAAGCTCCAGGTCTCCATCATAGGTTACAATTCTAGAGACTGTCGATTCAGTTCCACTAGGCAATACTCTAATTTTATCTCCCTTGGAAACACAACCACTACCGATTAATCCGGTGAATCCTCTGAACTCTCTGTTGGGGCGGTTGACCCACTGCACAGGCATTCTGAAAGCACGAGATTGGGAACTTGCTGCAACCTCGACTGTTTCCAAATACTGCATTACTGACTGCCCATCATACCATGGTGTATTCTCGCTAGGGCCAACGATATTGTCTCCCTTCAATGCAGATATTGGAATTGCCGTAATCTCATCGAGGTTTAGAGCTTCATTAGCAAACTCAACATAATCCTGTTTAATTTGGTGATATACATCTTCTGAATAATCTACCAAATCTAATTTGTTGATCGCCAGAATAATTCGCTTAACACCAACCATTGAAACGATGAATGAATGCCTGCGAGTTTGTGTCAGAACACCTTGGCTAGCATCTACAAGGATGATTGCAACATCTGCAGTAGATGCGCCAGTTGCCATGTTGCGAGTGTATTCCTCGTGACCTGGAGTATCTGCAACTATGTACTTTCTTTTGTCGGTAGAGAAGAATCTGTAGGCAACATCAATCGTGATCCCTTGTTCTCTCTCTGCGGCCAGTCCATCCACCAATAATGCAAAGTCGATTTCTCCCTCTTGAGTTCCAACTTTCTTTGAATCCGCTTCCAAGGCAGCAAGATGGTCGTCGAAAAGCATGTGGGATTCATACAACATTCTTCCGATTAATGTGGACTTACCATCGTCAACAGAACCACAAGTAATGAAACGCAACAGTTCTTTCTGTTCGTGGGCAGCAAGATAGGACTCTATGTCCTGAGAGATTAGGTCACTGACGTGTGCCATCAGAAATACCCCTCTTGCTTTTTCTTCTCCATCGAAGCAGTGCTATCGAAATCAATGACTCTGCCCTCTCTTTCGGAAGTTGTTGTCAGTAACATCTCTTGAATTACATCTGGTAATGTATCTGCCTCTGATTCGACAGCACCGGTTAACGGGTAGCAACCAAGAGTTCTGAATCGAACCGTTTTCATCATCGGTTCTTCACCATCTTCCATTGGTAGTCTATCATCATCAACCAAAATTAGGACTCCATCTCTTTCTACAACCGGTCTTGGTTTGGCGAGGTAAAGAGGCACAATTGGTATATTTTCCAAATGAATATATTGCCAGATATCTAATTCTGTCCAATTTGAAAGTGGGAATACTCGAATAGATTCTCCTTGATTTTTCCTCGCATTGTAAACATTCCACAATTCAGGTCGTTGGCGTTTTGGGTCCCAGTGGTGATTTTCATTTCTGAAAGAGAATATCCTCTCCTTTGCACGAGATTTCTCTTCATCTCTTCTTGCACCACCAAATGCGACATCGAATCCGTGCTTGTCAAGAGCCTGCTTGAGGCCTTGGGTTTTCATCACATCCGTGTGTGTAGAAGAACCATGAACAAATGGATTCATGCCCATTTCCTTACCCTCAGGGTTGATGTGAACTATCAATTCTAAGCCGAGGTCTTCAGCCATTTTATCTCTAAATTGAATCATTTCCGAGAACTTCCACATCGTATCTATGTGCATAATAGGGAAAGGAGGTTTTGCCGGGTAGAATGCCTTCATTGCTAAATGAAGCATAACCGATGAATCCTTACCCACGGAGTACAACATAACTGGATTCTCTGCCTCTGCAACAACTTCCCTCATGATGTGGATAGCCTCTGCCTCCAACCTCTGAAGATGCGTCATTCTATCCTGCAAAGAATCACCTCAAGCAGACCTTCGGGAGTTGACTTCATTCATCAAGGCTGTTATGTCATCCTTAGGTAATGCATCGATGCCACCAGCAGTAGCACGCCCACCCCCACCGAACATTTTGCAAAGATCGCCTATGCCTTCAGTGCCTCTAATTGATACTTGTAGTGACTCCCCCTTGTCAATTGCAATAACGTGAGGACCATTCCCTGATTCATTGATTCTATGCGCCATTACTCCAACAACTCTTCTTGCCCATGATTCATTTGGTAGGAGATAATATCCATTGCTTAGTTCAATGTTTTTGGCATTTAATAAATCAGATTCAAATCCATTTTTCAGGGTCATGAAGGCTTGTGTATCCATGAAATTTTGTGGTGTCTTTGCTTGAAGGCAGAGCAGTAAAAGTTCATCGGGATGGAAATGCAAATCCGAAAGGTCTGCTCCATACCCGTTGTAGTTCAGTAACTCTCCAAGTTCTTTGAATTCGGGTTTACTCGAATGAACAGAAAGGCCGTCTCCATGCAGTGCAACTTGCGCCCAGTCAGACTCGACGCCTAGAAACTTCTCGACAATTCTAGCAGTACAAATATTTGCAGATGTATCGATATTTGTGGCAATTGCATCGATTGGCTCACCTGCTAAATGATGGTCAAACCATTTAATATCAAATCCTTGACTTGACAACTCTACAGCTCTGGCGTGGTTTCTCGCCAATGAAATGTCCATTACGATAATTTCGTCATCGGGATTGGGATTAACTCGCTCCAACAATTCAATGTCGCGTTTCACTCCGGTGACCCGATGTCCTTCGATTCCGTAGACTAAACCCCATTGAACCATCGAACAAATGCCGTCTGCATCACCATTGTATGCATACCAGCGCATAATTTGGCGAGTGTGACATTAGAAATGAGTGTATGCCTTGATTTGAGCCATTGATTTATTTTTTAGATGTTAATAATTACAATATCTGCCCGCATCTATATCTATTCGCTTCACTCATGGGACAACATGCGCAGGGAGTTGATGGTCGCCATCATCATTCTCCTTTCGACCTTGGTGATACCCTCTCCTGTTGAAGCATCCAACTTAGGTGGAGAAGATCCCGGAGTTACCGATACTGTAACCTGGAGAGTCGGTGACAAATGGGTATATGCTGGTGCATTTGACCCAACTGTTTTGGTACAAGACGCAGGTGTTGACGCTGTGGTTGGTACCATCAACGGAGATGCAACAACGACTGTAGATGCTGTTAACGAAATCGATGTAGATGGTATTCCAACTCTTGTCTATGAAACCTCATCAAAGGCTGACTTTGACAAAGGTGGTGTCGCATTGGAAGGATATACTGGGAATTTGTTTATTCAATACCAAGTCGATGAGGTTAGGAGAGTCTCAGACCTTGCAAAACTGTCAACTGACCTATCGTTGAATGTCAGATACGTCCCCTATGGAATCTCTTCACTAACCCAACAAATTGCAGACATCACAATCAGTACAGATTATGATCCTATGAGTGAAAATTACGACTTCCCACTACGAATTGGTGAGACTTGGAATACCTCATATGTTTCCTCAACCGCTTGGTCGGGAGCATCTGATTACATCACACCATTCCCGCAACCAACTAGTGGTGCAAATCACACAAACTGGGAAATTACAGATGTTGGAAAGCCGATTAATAGCCTAGGAGAGCAAATTGCTTACGGTGGATGTAATGCATCGTACGAAATGACATCTTACGATGATAATGGAACTAAGACTTCTTTTGAGTGGTTCTGTCCTGAGGTGAGAAATTACGCTTGGTCCAACACAGAGGAAGATATTGGTTTGGTAATAGATTTCAGACTAAAACAATACATGCCAGTCGCATCAAGTGGCGTTGTAGCAAATACTAACCCTGGCTACAGAAACATGAATTTGGACGTAGAGCTATCCACAGAAATTACCGCATTGAATACACCAATTGAGGTATGGGCAAACGTTACCGATTCCTCTGGCACACCACAATCAGGACAAACAGTGGAAATAAGACACGAGGCTGAAGGCTTCACCACTAGCGGAGTGACATCAAGTAACGGCAGTTTCTGGGCAATTGTCCAAGTTGGAGAAGCCACAGACACTTCAGCAACGACCGTTGATTGGGCAAGTCATGGAATCGTTGCTGTTAGTGGAAGTATGTACGGAGTAGCAACAATAACTCTAGACGAGAACATAGTAGGTTTGGATTTAGTCGCTGGTCTTGAGAGAGCAAGTATCCTGCGCAACCGAAGCGGCGAACTCACAACATTGAATTCAATATCTGGATTCAATGTTCTACCAGGTGACGTTTTAGGAATCCAGTTACCTGTTTACAATAGAGGTGTTACAACTAGTGCCCCTACAACAGTTCACATAACCTATCCGGATGGAAATGAGGTTGCAGAGTCCCTTCCTGCTCTTGCATTTTATGAGCAATTTATCTTTGAGATGGAATGGGTTGTTGACATTAATTCTAGCATTGAAAATATCACAGTAGAGTATGAGGTTGACAAGCAATCTATCAATACGAACGATGCTAATTCAAGTAACGACATCGGAATCCTTTCGATATTCGTTGGCAGTGCTCCTACTTTTGTCGCAGAAAACAAATCCACGTGGACTAACGAAAAAATCCTCATCGACGCATCTGCTTCCTACGACGAGGATGGCGGAGATGTTTGGTGTGAGTTCAATATTGAGTATGATGATGGAAGCAGAACTACTGCGAATCAGAAAATTATGAGAGATGGGTGTTCGGTTAACTGGACTTGGATAGACGACGGGTTTTACTCGATTTTAGTCACTGTATACGATGAAGAAGGGGATGAGACAACAGATTCAATTGAATTTGAAATTCTAAACCGAGCCCCAAGCGTCTCTATCACATCACAGCGCTCCCAAGTCAAAGTTGAACACCCTGTAACTCTCTATGTCTTCGCCAATGATTCAGACTCCGAAGACAGTTGGCCGGGTTTAGTCGACATTCACTGGCCTACCGCAAATTGTGAGGAAGGTTACTACACACGAGTTTGCACAACCACTGCCTGGGAAGAAGGTCTTCAAACATTCACTGCGGTTGGAACCGACGATGATGGAAACCAAACCTATGCATCGATAAATATTGAATTTACTAATATTGCACCCCACGATGTTGCTGTTGCAATGTGGGATGAAAACGATAACCTAATCGATGCTGGTGCACAACTCACTTGGCAAATTCAAGAAGATCAAGAAGTTGAATTATCAGCCAGAGCTGAAGATTCCATCGATGACCTGACAGATTTGAGTTACGAATGGTCATTCGGGTTCAAGACAGACGGCAGAGAATCAAGGGTACCAATGGTATGGAATGATGCTGGAATGAAAACAGTCTTAGTCAAAGCAATCGACTCTGAGGGAGAAGACAGCGGGTGGGTCGAGAGATGGGTAGACGTACAAAACCTAGAGCCACAAATTGAAGAACTTCCAGAAGTAATGGCTGTTGCAGAAGGACAAAGTTTCACTCTTTCAGGAGTGGCTTGGGACACTCCATCAGATATGGAATCACTCATCGTATGTTGGGACACGGACCCTGGTGCAGATACAGATGGCATTGGTTCTGCAGATGACGACTGTGATGTTGAAGGTACAAACCTCACTTGGTCGTGGCAAAACTCGGGCGTATACAACGTAGTATTCCACGCAACTGATGATAATGGGGCAAGGAACTCATCATCTGCTGCGGTAACAGTTCTCAACCTTCCACCATTGGTTATGGTAAACACTCCAACTAAGGCGATTGCAGGAGAGACCGTAAAATTAGACGCTTCAGCAACTCGTGATTCGCCAATTGACAAAGAATATCTCACCGTAGTATGGGATGTCGACTGCTCTGTAGATAGCGATGGAGATGGCATCAAAGATAACGATGCAGACTTGGTTGGCTCGATCGTTGAGTACGAATTCCCAAGGGCAGGTAAATTCGAAATCAAAGCAATCGCTTGGGATGAAGAAATACTCAGGCCAAGCAGCAAAAGTGTGGTTATCGAAGTTGATTCTCCCGACATGACTGCGTTCGAGCAAGTTGTTGAATCGCTTAGTGGAGAAAGCGCGAATCCATTCCTCCAATTACTGGGTATTTCAATTGGAATAGCTGCGATTGTATTCTTCCTGAAGCGTGGACAGAAGAAGAAAGATTCAGTTTGGGAAACAGATGATTTGCCTGAAATAATCGCTCCAATGGAAGCACCATCGATGGACATGTTCAGCGATGAAAATGCAGGCACCCATGGGCCGGAAAGCATAGTGGAAACATTGCCACTTCCCGAGGGTGGCCTTCCTGCGGGTTGGACTATGGAGCAGTGGCAGCATTATGGCCACCAATACGTACAACAGCAAGACACTTTAAACAAACATAATCAAATGTAAGTGATGTTGTACGCACCACCATGCGAAAGGTAATTCCGATTCTAATCGTCGTTATTTTGACAGCATATGGACCACTTTCAATGATTGATGAATTGGAAGAGAAGAACATCGAATTTAGCGGTGCAAACTCCAACGACGTATTCGACGTACCTAATTGGAGAATCGGTGACAAATGGGTCTACGAAACCGGATTTGACGTCAATGATTTGATTGCGCAGGCCAACGTTTCAGCATCGATAGATACACTTACTGGAGACACCACAGTTGAAGTTGTAAACATCACATTCATGATGATTGAAGGAGTTCAAACGCTTGTCTATATCGTGGATGTCTCCGGAGATTTCCAGACAGGATCTAATTCTCAGATTACAACCCCTGGAGGCGATACCTACACCGGCAGAGTAGAAATTGACTACCGTGGGCAGGACATATTCACTGTTGCAGACCTTGCACAGTGGAACCAAACCTTTTCTCTAACCGTCAGGTTTGTGCCGTATTTCTTCGGTTTCCCTTTGACATCACTCACTCAAGTTTTGGCTGAAGACTTAGAATTCGCCACAATTTACAACCCGCCACGAGAGAAGTATGACTTCCCACTAAGAACTGGTGACCAATGGGTTGCAAATTACAATTCAAGTACAAACGTTTCAGGTACCTCAGACTACTTTGACCCGGGAGAATTCAGCACTCCATATGTTGAAGATAATACAACCTATCAAGCAACCCTAAATGGAACACCTATCGAGGATGGAGATGGCATTCAATACACAGGATGCTCGAATTCGATTAAAGTAAACAATTGGAACAATACTGGCGTAGCAGGTGGCTTCGATTGGTATTGTGATGCCGTGAGGAATTATGCTTGGTATCAAATCGATAACCCTGCAGGATTCACTATCGATTGGAAACTGAAGACCTACGAACCTATGGATAGTTCTGGAGTTGTAGCATCATCTTCCCCTGGAATAAGGAATGTAGCAATCGGAGTCACTCCTGAGTTTGTCGCAATCCTGCCAAATGCTACTGAGGAAGTTGTAGGTTATCTAACCGTTAACGGCGTTGGTGAAGTCGGCACTAACCTCCAATTACGCTATGAATCTGAAGGCACTATCATGAGCCTAACCACTGACTCTGACGGTAAAGTTGCACCCGATTTGGATGTTGGAGATTCAAGAGATTCATCGATTGCATCCGATGACTGGTCGAGTAACGGTGTCATCATTTGGGACCCTGTAAACAAAATTGTCGGCGCTAGCACTATAGTCATGGATTTGTCTGTAGTAGGGGTTGACTTGATTGCGAAACCAGACTCCATGATCGTTACTAGGACTAGGGGTGCAGACTCGACGATCTTGTCTCAAGCAAGTGGTTACAATGCACTACCTGGTGATACCTTGGAATTCCAAATACCTGCTCAGAACCGAGGTGTACTAACATCACCGGCTACTGAAATGGAAATTACAACACCGGATGGCACCACTGTAAGAGGGACGATTCCTCCAATTTCTCCTTACAATGAAGCGAGGGTAAGTGTGAACTGGTCAGTTCCACTAGATGCTGCAATTGGTATCCAAACGCTCTCATTTATGGTTGACCCAGATAACGTCGTAACCGCTGATGCAAATAGAACAAACAACTACGCTGAACTAGATATTTTCATTGGCAGGCTACCGGTTGCTGACCTAACCTTAAGCGACAATGTATACACCTTTGAAAATGTAACAATCGATGCATCTGCATCATATGATAACGATGGTGGAGATGTCGAATGCTACTTCGAAATTAAAGAACCAACATCTGACGGAATTCGCACAGAATTAATCGAATCAACCACATGTATTACCAGTTGGTTTTGGGCTGATGACGGAGACTGGGAAGTCAAGGTGATTGTTGTTGACGACGAATTGGACGAAGTCCATATGACGCTGAATGCTACAATTCTGAACCGGGCACCTTATGTGAACTTGACCACCTCTAACCCTGTCGTTGAAGCAGGTCAATCAATCACATTCGATGCATCGGACAGCGGGGATATAGATACAATTTCTGAAGAAGGCCAAGAAGTAGAAATTTCGTGGCCGGGTAGTACATGCGAAGGAACACTGTTAGGACCCATCTGTACCTTTACTCCAGAGGTAGAGGGAGTTCAGGAAATTGAGGTATTAGTCACCGACGATGACAACAAATCAACCTCTGCATTCCTCACATATGAAGTTCTAAACGTAGCACCAACAACTGGAGAAATGAGATTCTCAATCGATGGTATACCGTACCTACCTGCCGAAGATGGCACATGGACAATCGATGAAGACATAGTTGCGACTCTAGAAATAGATGCTGATGATACTCTAAGCGACAAAGAAAGTCTTCTGGTCTCTTGGTATCCAGATGCAACAGACCAAAATTGGAGCATCACAACCTCCGGTCCCTCTTCATCAGTTACAGCGTCATGGGGTAAATCTGGGTTGTATGAAGTGAAGACATTTACAACTGATAACGACGGTGTGAAGAGCGATGATGTAATCGGGTATGTACGTGTAAACAACATTGCACCAGTATTAGACACACTCCCTGCTCAGCAGGCCTTGTTCGAAGATGAAGTTTTGAACTTGAGTGCATTTGCTGAAGACTTCGCTGACCAAGATGATTTGATGTACTGTTGGGACCTATTGTCATCAATCGATTCCGACGGAAACGGGATAATGAGTGACGATTGTGACGTTGAAGGCCCGAACCTCGTTTACTCTTGGTCCCTATCTGGGCTCAAGAGCGTGACTGCAAATGTGTGGGATGATGATAACGCGTCTGACTCGTTCACGATTGATGTAACAATCGTGAACCGTCCTCCTGCAGCTAACATATTCATTCCTGCAGATGGATTCAAGATTACTGAGGGCGATTCTATCACATTCAACGGTGCTAACTCGACAGACTCCGCTACAGACCGCAGCAACCTGCAATTCATTTGGGACGATCCGAATACAGCAGGAGCAACCCAAGATGGAGCTGGAGAGACCTTCACAATCAAATTCGACACTCCTGGAAAATACTTCGTCAACCTAACTGTCACTGACGACGATGGAAAGTCAAGCACTGCTTCTGTATTAGTCGAAGTTAGTGCGAAGGAAAGTGAAGGACTGTTTGGAGTTACGACAACCACCGCAGTTGGCGGTATCCTTGGCGTAGTAATAGTGGTTCTACTCGCCCTACTACTAATTCGTAGAAGAGATTCAGACACAGTCGTTGTTGAGACAAAACACATGGGAGATTATGCTTGGAATGATTCACCCCCGTCAGTTGTATCACAAGCGCCAACCGCTGCCCCTCAACAATTTGACCAGACCCCCCCACCACAACCGGTGAGTAGTGGACCGCCTCTACCTGCATCGGGATTACCTCAGGGGTGGACAATGGAGCAATGGTCATACTACGGCGAGCAGTATCTGGCTTCAATGCCACCTGCTCCAGTGAATGATTTCGCACAACCTGTGCAGCAAACATACCAACCTCAGCAGTCAGTTCAGAGTTACAATCCGCTGCCACAGCAGATCGTCTCAGAACCCGCTCCTTCGCTGCTCGACAGGACGATGGTTCAAGAACAACCACCGACGCCTGCCTCACAGGCCCTAGCCGACATTCTTGACGACTTGGACCTGTGAGCAGTGAAAATTATGGGAACACTTTGGCAATTTTTCGGATTTCCAGACCCTGAAACTCCAGGCGTTGATTCACCAAAAACACCCAAGAGAAAGAAAGCAAGGAAGGTGGAGGAAGCTCCTGGCCAACAACTCACCTTGGTAAACCCTGATGATGGCTTAGAACAACCTGTAGATGTTCAAGAAAATCAATCAGATAAAATTCAAGATGAGCAAACGGTTAACATCCCACCTCCTGTTACAAGGTCACAAAACGTTCCTGAAGGATGGACTGGACCTCTTACTCCTGATGGGGATGCGTTTCACGACCTGTCAAACTACTCGTCAAAACCAACGGATTTCCCTGACCGGGCGCTTAGATATGTGGTTCCGGACCAAATGCACAGGTTACCTGTTAGGCAGATTCAAGACAGGATACTGAGAGGAGATACGATTATCGTTGACCTAAACAGTTTGATACATATGGATACTCAAACAAATGCTTGCAGAAGAGTGTTAAAACAGGTTGGTGATGAAATGAATATCCCTATCTTTGCCTTGGATGAATCTGATAAGTTGCTATTGATGCCAGGAAAGGATGTTACAATGGACGTGTCAAAAAATAACCTTGGACTAACTCCCCTTTTGATATGAAAAGATAGGGTTCATACTTTTATACGAAAGTAGTGAGTTGAAACTGAGTGGCATGGGATTAGACCTCCAACGCAATCCACATTGGTCTGCAGGGTCGTATATCGATTTGGTACTAGCTGCAGTTTCAATGCAGATACTGTTCTTCATCACCGCATTATGGGTTGGTACATCTGGTACTGAGTTCTACCAGGAAAACACAGTTGAAGTAAATCACGCAATGCGAATTCAGTTGGGCTTGGGTTGGTTAATGTGTATACTTGCTGGAATAGGATTCAGTATACTACCACTGATTTACGATGTAATAGGATTCGAAAGAACACTGATGAGAGTTTATGTTGGCATGAATGTTAGTGGACAGATGATAATTACCGCCGGAATATTAAGTGGCAACCTGTCTATTTTCAATTCATTCACTACGATTGGAATTACTTTACTAGCGGCATCAGTTGTTTGTTTATGGTCTCCTGCCCTAACGATTTTCAAGAGCAATTCAGATAACGGCAAGAAAGTCGGGCCTTTCTCGTATGCATTAGGCTCATTCTTGCCAATAATTGGTCTTTTCACCATGGCTTGTTGGGCTTTGCGAGATGAATTCGAGAGTTCTCTAGATTTATCTGAAAGAATATTATTTGACTTGTTTTTCTCACTTTCACTGGTTGCGATTATTATCTCGCACATCAACAGAAGATTGGATTGGCAAATCATTCAACCAGATAACACAGGAAAGGTGTTTGGAGTATATGCCTCTTTGTTGCTGGTATCTATTGTCTCAAAATCACTCTATGAAGCAGATGACATATCGACTCGAGTTGTAGCAGTACTACAATTTATTCCGTATATTTCCATCTTCATAATGCTCAAGCCAATGAAGATAATTTCTCAAATCAGAAATGAGAAGCCACACAACAAAATGGTGCTCGCCTCTGTATTTTGGTTACCTGTTGTTGGTGTTGCATCGTACATAGAAATGATGGGATATGCACAGACTACTAATGCGATGATGTCTTACTATCGCTGGATCTTGATTTTTGGAGTGGCGTTCCAAGTCTTTTGGGGTTTTACAGCATACCTCCATGAAGACCACAAAAAGACACCGCTGAAGGTCAGAAAGACACACTGGGTCTCACTAATTACAGTAAATATTGGTGCACTAATTACTGTGTATGCATTGTTATCTAGTTGGCATACTGGAGAACCTAGAGATGATATTGCAAGGTTGGGAGTCGGTGTTTACGCATTATCTTACTTCTCTATTCTTATCTATTGGGTTAAGGAGACATTCATCTGTTTGTACACCTGGCACAAGATCCCAATGTTCTACGACCGGTATTTGGCACATCCAGAACAAGGTTCAGGATACACCCGCGAAAACTAATCTAGCAGCCTCAAAGCGCTGGGAGCAAAACCCAAAACCGCTAATTCGTCTCCGTCAACGAGCCTAGCGTGTTTACCCATTTCACCAGCTAAGTCGTAAGAACCGGCCTTACCTTTCCAAGATTCTGTTTCTATCAAATGGGCAATTTCATCTGAATTCAACTCATCAATTTCTACAACAGCACTTTCAACAAAGAATGTCCAATCGCCACAAATCTGAACTCCAGTGGCAGACCATACTTGGTGGCGCCTCCCTGAGAGTCTCTTAATCATAGAGACCGCAGAAAATTCGTCTTCAGCTTTTCCTATCGCAACATTGGGGTCATCCGGGTCTTCAATCATCGTATCAGCTACTACCACTCCTTGGAAGCCGTGATTTTGGGGTACTGCATCGCTTTTTCTGCGACAAATTTCCAATACTTGATTTGGAACTGAACCCGACGGATGGCTCTCATCAACATCCGGTAGACCTTCAACATGTATTGGTCCGATTCTGTCATTTAGAATCTGAGCGCGACGCTCGGAAGCACTTGCCAACCAGATTCCCATAACTCCCTGGTTGGGGGTCACCTTGAAGAGAACATCGCTGTTACACCCAAGTGGTGAGACGACTTGGGCGACATTGAAAGGATTCCAACACACATCGCAGGATTAGATGAAAATATGCAAGGTGGCATACCTCAGGGCCACATCTGTATCGTTGCTGGACAATCCGGTGCTATGAAATCATCAGTAACATTTTCACTGCTTTACAATGCTGTACTCTATGGAGAAACAAGCGGCATTTACGTCACTCTTGAGCAAGGAAAAGATTCCTTGAGATCGCACATGTCCAATATGGGAATGAATGTTGATGACCCTCGTGTTCGCAATCGAATCGCAATCATTGACTTATCCGATTTGCGTGTGCAACTTGATGAACAGGGCATGAGCAATAGGATTGATTGGATGGGCCAGTTAATCAAGCAGCTTACATCATACAGACAATCAATTGGGTTTGAACTGCTTGTATTCGACTCACTGGGAGCATTCTTCACCCTAACAAAGATGGAAAACCCACGTGATGAAATTTTCAGATTATTCGAAGCATGCCGACGTCTGGAATTGACCTCCTTCTTCATCTGTGAAATGACTGGGGAAGACCACAAGCAATTCGGAGAGTACGGAGTTGAAGACTATCTCTCAGATGGTGTAATGCACCTAACCATGGAAAGAAAAGGAGACGATATTACTCGTAAACTGGGCGTCATTAAGATGAGACACACTCACCACAAATTAGGATATTCCCCTATCCTTTGGAATTCTGCTGACCAGAGATTCAGCATCAGTTGATTATTCAACTGTTACAGATTTTGCCAAATTCCTTGGCCTATCTACATCGCAACCAAGTGCTAGAGCGGTCCTGTAAGCAATCAATTGAGTGGGAACCACCGTTAGTAGAGGCGTCAATAAGTAACTGCAAGAAGGAACTGGAATCGAAATATCAGCTTCTTCCGCTGCCTCGACATCTCCTTCCTCGTGAATTAGAATTATTTTTGCTCCACGCGCCCTACATTCGTGCATTGAAGCAATTGTCTTCTCGCGATGCTTGTCATTTGGAAGAATGACAACTACTGGACTGCCTTCTTCAAGTAAAGCGATTGGCCCATGTTTCATCTCCCCTGCAGGATATGCTAAACATGGAATGTATGCTATTTCCATCAACTTTAGTGCCCCTTCACTTGCAACCGGGGCAGACAAGCCTCTTCCGAGGAATAGAACGCATTTTGCATCCTTCACCAACTCAACCGCTTCATCTATTGGACCAGGGTTTTGCAGATATTTTTCCATTAAATCTGGGATTCTTTGGAAGTCTTCTATTATTGATTGACCTTTTTCTCTAGAAAAATTACGTGTACGGCCAATTCTGATTGCAAACAGTAGTAATGATGCCACCATATTTGTGAATGCCTTTGTTGATGCAACCGCTTGTTCTGGACCACTGTGTATGTATACGCCTTGGCCACAAGTTCTTGCGATGGTTGAACCTACAACATTCACAATGCCGTGAACGTCTCCTCCTTTGAGTTGGATTTCTTTTACAGCTGAAAGAGTATCAGCAGTCTCTCCTGATTGCGAGACGGCAAAATGTATGGCGTTTGGATTGATTACTGGGTCGTTGTATCTGAATTCACTCGCTACGTGTGCAACAGCGGGTATTCTTGCTAAACTCTCGATTGCTAATTGACCAATCTTGGTAGCATTTAGTGCGGTTCCACAGCCGATTAGCCTGACGTGGGGAACCGTTCTCAACCGGAGAGGATCAAGCCGCAAACCACCTAATTTTGCACTACCGTTTGCCATATCTAGCCGCCCTGTTATGCACCTGCGCAACGCTTCAGGCTGTTCGTGAATTTCTTTGAGCATGTAATGAGGGAAACCTGCCATATCTGCTTCTCCCCACTCATCTTCCAATATCGTAAGGCCAGTTGAAGAGGCTCCACCTTCTAGCCTTGAGATGTCTATGCCATCTCTTGTTACAACCGCCATGTCACCGTCTTCTAGGAGATAGAAACTCTGGGTGTGTTGAGTTAATGCGTGTGGATCTGATGATACGAATGATTCTCCTTCCCCCTTACCGATTATTAGAGGTGAGCCATTTCTAGCACAGACTATCAAATCGTGTTCTTTGAACAAAACACAAAGCCCCCAAGTTCCAGTAACTCTGTTTAGGGTTTGTCTAACTGATTCGAGAGGGCTCTGACCAGAATCAATTCCGATTGAAATCATGTGTACTAGGGCTTCTGAATCGGTTTCCGATTTCAGATGAAAGCCTCGTTCGGTCAAGCGCTTTCTTATCCCTCTAGCGTTGTCAATAATTCCATTATGAACCAGTGCAATATCTCCATTTTGAGAAAGGTGCGGGTGAGCGTTTTCATCGGTAACACCTCCGTGAGTTGCCCATCTAGTGTGAGCAATTCCAATATTTCCTTCAATATGATTTGGCAGAATTTTTGATAATTCCGAGACCTTCCCAATCTTCTTGTGAACCTGCAAACTTCCATTTTTCACAACAATTCCGGAAGAATCGTAGCCTCGGTATTCTAGTCTCCGCAGTCCATCAACAAGTAATGGTGCCGCTGCACGTTTTCCAATGAATCCAAAAATTCCACACACAGGAAAGCCTCACATGTTGATTACTTCAGAGCAAACCGGACAATTCATTCTTCGCAAGGTCATGTCCTTTACAGTAGTCTTTGCGCCACATGAACCGCATGTTACGGTTTTCTGAGGCGCAGGCATTCCCGGTAGCAGCGGAAGTGTGCCTGGTGCCGGAGGCATTGGTAATTCTCCAGGTGCAGGTGGCATAGGTAATTCTCCGGGAGCAGGCAAAGGAGGCAATTCGTCCAACTTCGGAAGGACTATTTCTTGTGGTGCGTCATCGTTCTGTGGCATTGGCAAAGGAGGCATTTCTCCAGGTGCTGGAAGAGCAGGCAATGCCTTTGATAAGTTCTCAAAGATCTCTTTCGCCTCTCTGTCATTCTTTCGCTTCATCCTTCGCTCTAGCCTCTTTGAAGCATTACCAGCTTCAACCTTCGCCTTCAATTCGTCAGATAAAGTTGGTTCTTCCTCTTCCTCTTCAAGAATTACATTAATCGGTGCTGTCGATACTACCAAATCTGATTCACCGTCGGTATCTATTGCAACCAATGGGCCATCATCTTCCTCGGTTTCTACGAGTAATTCCAAGTCACCAGTTTCAGTTGACACTTCGAGTTCTTCCTCTTCGCGATGAGAACGCCTTAGTACAACAACAACGGCTACGAACATCACGAATAGAACCCCGCCGATTGCTCCCAATGCAACCATTTTCTCTTGTTGGGTATCTCCTGGAAGAGGACTCAATAGAACATCTAGGAATCCTCCGTCACCTTCCGAACCTTTGTCAGGATTGATGTTAGCAATGGTCTTTCCACTTATTTGACCAGATGGTGATGTCATGATTACGATTGCATCTTGACCAATTGAACCTGCTCCAACAATATGCCCACCACCAATAATGTTTGAAAGTGATATTTTGGTATCGCCTAAGTTGAACAGTCCATACCTTGTGACGGGGCCTGAGACTCCTACTTCGTCATGGAAGACTTTGATTCTGTCATCTCCCATTTCGAACATCACGACCTTTGTTGCCCCCGGTGAGGGAGTGATTGTGTACTCATCAACAGACCAAACTGAGTCTTGTACAACGCTTACAATTTCGGATGCCCGACCATTGCCTTCAATCCAAGCGGCAACTAAAACATCCTCGTCATCCTCTTCTAGGACAAGCAACTCCGGCATCCTTGCGTCATCACCGGCTGGTGCTTGGAAACTGAATGGAGTTTGAGAGATAGTTCCGTGTGCATAGAATAAGCCCACACGCTCGATTCCTGTGACATCGTCTCTCATTGCTTGGTACAACAGGTGTATTTCGTCTTCACCAATTGCTACAGCGAGAGGATCGCCATCTTGTGGTTTAATATCAACATCTGAAAGAACATTCATCTTCACAGTCCAACTTGATGATTTGTAATCATCATTGTAAATCATGAATACATTGGTTAAATCATTCCATGAGCCACCTGTCGAAATGTCCCTATGGTATCCTGCAAGAACTATTTCATCGCCATTTGTTGCTAAATCGAATCCCCAATAACTTCCCTCCGAGAGTTTCAGAGGCGTCATGTGAGACGACTTCGAACTCAAATCGCCAAGCATGCCTATGCTAGCCATCCCAATATCGGTCATTGTGTATCCTTGTTGAGTTGTGGCTCTTTTTGTCCATGCGAGATGGACACGGTTATCGTCACGAAGTGCGAATGCGAATTCTCCAGCCCAATTGTCCTCAATCAAGGTGTCACCTGGTATAGAGAAGCCAGAAGTTAGTGTTCTGGCATGCAACTCTCCATCCTTTGTTGTGAATAAGAGACCTCCGCCGTCTTCACTTTCCACTCCTTCTGGTATACCCACAAATCCTAGAACTGCCTCACCATCTGAGAGAGTTAATCCTGTCTTTGAGCCCACCGAATACTCATCTACTACGACGTTGAATAACAGTTCTGAATGTTCAATTTCAACCCCGTTACCCTCTAGTTTTACTTTGTGACGTACCATTCCAATCTCATCGTGGGTGTATGAAAACACAGTTTCTGCCTTTCCGGATGAGGTATCAGACCCCGGAATAACCGAGATAGTGTTAGAGCCGGTTTCGGTAAACCCATTTTCGACATAGGTGTACAGTGTCATCCTGATGTCTGTAGCATCAGTGCGACCCAAATTGTCGACTCTGACTCTTATCTCATACGGTTTTTTGTTATCGCCGTCACTAGGTTGCGGGATTGTCTTTGTGGTTGTGACTGCACCGCTGAGGAATCGAAGTGTTGGCTCAAGAGGTCTCTCTTCGACCTCAAATTGGAATGTGTACTCATTGTCGCTATCATCATCATTCATTACACCGTTGGGGTCTATTTGGATGGTCACATCATGAGTACCGGCCTCAGTTGCCCACCACCACAGAGTAACAGCGATGGTTTCACCTTGGTTTAGCCTCGGAATTTTACCTTCGCTTGGATATGTGCTAGATTCACTTCCTGGGGCATCTAGTTTCAGATGCAAATCAGTAGCGTCTAAATCTCCTGTATTCACTACATTGAAACGAATTTCTAGAATTGTTCCTGCGATTGCACTGCTTGCTGGCAAGTCGTCTTGGTCATAGATCTCAACCGATCCTTGGAACCTCAACTCAGGAGCAGGAGGTAAATTGTCAATTGTATAAGTTCTACGAACGATATCCGATTCAAGGCCACTCTTGTTGACCAGACGGATTGAGATTTTGTGGGAGCCATCATCAACTTCGGTAGAATCCCAGGTGAAGGACCAATCTTGCGATTCGTAGTCTTCCTCGTCGAATGTGTAAACAGAACTCCATTCACCAGAGTCTACTCTGAAAATTAGTTCGCTTGGCTCGATACCCTGAGCTGTACCGCTGAAAGAAACCGTGTCTGAAAGCGTAGAACCGGATGATGGTGAACCAAATGTAGCCGACATTCTTCCAATTCTTACCCAATGTGCGGCGTTGGAAACCATGTCTCCACTACCTAATGCCTGTATTTCGATGACCACAGCCGTTTCATCAGCATTATACCAACTGGTCGGGATAAGGTCGTTGAAAGACCAAGACAAGTTTTGTACCGTTGCTTGTTGCCAATCCATCAATACAACTTCATCATCCTCTTCGTAGTACTGAGTTAATCTAACCTGAACACTATTCCAAGGACCTGTATCGGCAATAATTCGGCCTTCTAACTCCATCATATCTCCAGTTAGTAACCACGTTCCATTCTCTGGAGTATCGAAAATGATTCCTTCATCGGATTCGTTAGGAGGGTCGACGATGACTCCACCTCCGCCACCTCCATCGGTGAAAGGAGTGCATGACCTGCGCAAGACTGTGTCAACTGCACATGATGCATCAAGAGAACCGAATCCCCAATCAGAATTCCACCTGTTTGATACACTAGGCTCAGATGGGCTACCCTTTTGCTCACTGGAGTTACGAAGTATATCCTTGATTTCAACCGGTGAAAGGCTAGAATCAGCCTGTAGCATTAGGGCTACAACGCCAGAGACTAGAGGCGTTGCCATCGATGTTCCGTCTTTTGATTCGTAAGCATTGTCAGCTTCTGGTCGAGGGGTACCGGGGAATGAAGTCCCTGTTGCTGCTGATGCTGAGTAAATTCCGCTACCAAATGCTACCAAGTCAGGTTTTAGCTCGTCCCAGTCATCATTATCATTGTCGCTCAATCTAGGTCCAGTATTGGAGTAAGACGCCATGAAATCATCTGTACGGTTGATTGTGTCAGCATTGTCTGCTGAACCGATTGTAATTGCACCATCTGCGCTTCCTGGTGATGCAATTCTTTGCTTGCCATCGTTTCCAGCTGCTATGATACATGCTATACCTGCATTGTATGTTGCATTGTTCACAAGACGTGCTTCGGCTCCCGTGCCGTTATCACCACTGTCTTGATTGATTGGATTTCCAATTGAACCAAACGACATCTGACCAATTTGGATACCCTTTGCTCCATTGCCCCAATCCGTGTCAACATTATTTATCATCCATTGAATCCCGTTCAATGAGTTCTGTGAATTTGTACCACCACTATCGGTTAATACCTTGATATCGACAAGGAATGCACCAGGTGCAGCGCCGATGTGGACTCTGCTAGAATCACCTGTTCCGAGGGCAATTCCTGCAACGTGAGTACCGTGACCTTGTCCGTCATCTGGATCTTGAGAACCATCCGGGTTTGATGCCTGGCTAGTTGCATCATATCCTGCAACCCACTTTTGGTCGTCATAGGAATTAGGATCCAAATCAGGTTCATCATTCTCATCATCAAAGTCATTCAGAGAGCGGTGTTCATTGTCAACTCCACTGTCGAGTACAGCTATTACAACTCCTTCTCCATCGTATCCTCTGTCGTAAACTGTTCCACTGTAGACATCTGATGGTTGAATTCTAGTTGCTGGGTTTGCGCTTTCTAGAGTTGGATACATCACGTTCTGCATTTCGATAACAACAACTGATTCGATAGCATGAATCTCAAGAAGAGCGCTGACTGGAACGTGGTCTACTACAATAGAATCGATTGAGTCCATAACTTGGAACCATGAACCTTCAGCCTCCCAACCATGGATTTGCAGTAAAGCGACTAACTCATCGACTTCCTCTTGTCCGGGGTGCCATGCATAATCGACGACGATTGCAACTGTCTTTCTGCCATCTGCGCCGATAATCGCTGTTGTGGACTGCGACTCCTCCCCTGCTATGACCTGCTCGAGGCGGTCATCCATGCCGTCAAAGTTTGAATCAGGGCCGTAAGCAAACCACCAACCGTATTCCTCGGTTGCGTGCCTGTCACCTCTAAATGGCATCCTATCTGCTATTTCTTCGGTTACATCTCCCTCGATTTCCGGCTCATCAGCCGGCATTGCGGAAGTCAACGCAGACATGTCTGCAATGAGAAAAACGATAGCGAGAAGTAGTGCTTTAATTCCTCTCATGGATTCCAACCCGCCCTACGGGCGGATTACATCACACATGAACCTTGGGTGGCTCCGAGTCCCTTCGGGACTCAAGGCCAGGCTACATGGGATGAATCGGAGTCACATCTAATTCTCATCTTTTTTAGGTGCAAATTTCCTCCACAAACCGGACAATTTGCCCTATCAGCAATTTCCTCTAACCATGCTTGTCGTGTTTCTTTTTCGTCACCTTCTTCTTGTAGGCGCTTGACTAAATCATCAACGCCTTCAAATGGATTTTCACTAGAAATCTCAACTAACTCAACTTCACCTTCCCATTCGATATTTCTCTTCAAAATCGGTAGAGTTGCGTAAGCCAAAATGAAACCACCAAAATGAGCTATGTGTGCTACATGGCTAGCCTGTGATAATCCATATACCTGCCACGCTTTGTAAATCTCAAATCCAAAGTAAAACAAAGCGATAAATTGAACCGGCCATTTTCTGATTAGAATCATTGGGAAAAAGACCTCATCTTCTGGCCATCCGCAGAGGTATGCACCGAGTATCCCAAATGCAGCACCAGAAGCCCCTAAAGCAGGAGTATTTGAGCCTCCATTTGCTAACGTCCAAGCGATAGAACCTCCCAACAATCCAATCATGTATGAAATCAACCACTTTCCTCTTCCAAGCCTGTCCTCAAGTGGTATGCCAACTAGGGCAATTATCACGATGTTTCCAAGGACGTGGAGAGGGCTATTCCAAGAATGTAAAAACCCGCTCGTAATCAAGGTGTGAAGGTGACCACTTTCAACCAAAGATGGTATCATAATGACTCGGACGTAAAGCTCGCTAAGTTGGTCATTCTCCAAAGTCCAACCCCAGATCAACTGTACTATGTATCCGAATAGAAGGGACAATGTCATTGCCATGGCAATCGATGCCTTGTGGTACCATGACCAAGCAAGAGGACCAACTATCGCCGCTATCCAAAGCGCGAAAAGTACCTCCTCCATGTACAGCCGGAGGAGGGGTCGGCTTGAAGGCAATGCGGTCCCTCGCATGTCACGATGGGCATCATCAACTTGTCTGAAGCCACCGTCCTTAGAGGGCGGCTAAAGGTTCTCGACAAATGGTCAATATCGGTGAACAGCGGCGAGATTGTGTGCCTTGCTGGAGAGAACGGGTGCGGTAAATCAACAGTGATTGAAACCGCTTCTGGCTTGATTCCTCTAGAAAATGGTTCAGCGACGATTTCTGAGCACTTGGTCAGAGATTCCGAAGGTAGGAGAGGAAGACCGAATTTTGGCCTCTGCTTACAAGATGATTGCGTGATGGGGGACGAGTTGGTAGGAGAGAGAATTCTCGATGCTGCAGGGTTTGAATTTGATGTCCAAGGTTTACTGAAAACTTGGGGATTAGACCATAGAATCCACGACAGAGTTGCTATGCTTTCTGGTGGTCAAAGAAGAAAGGTCGCTCTTCTATCCGGGTTGGTACCTGCGATGATTTCCCAAACTCCAATTGCAGTTTTATTGGACGAGCCGGACAGTGGACTTGATGATGATTCAATAAAGAAATTAGCAGAAACGTTACGAAATTTAGCTGCAGGTGGCCACGCTATACTCGTTTCAAGTCATGACTCAAGGATTATCGAAGTTTCTCACAGAGTGATTCGTTTCCCGTTTGAAGAAGAAGAATTCGACCAAGACAAGGGTAAATTCTCGCTTATCGAAAAAGGAAATGCCCGAAAATCAAGTGTTGGTCACCGCCTAAATCGGAGAACTCTTTCAGGATTGGCGAACAACGGAATCGCTGGACTGCTAACACTGGGAGCGATGCTTGCATTACTAGACCCATCTCAACTGGAGGGAAGAATCCTGACGGCGTTTATCCTCGCACCTGCTCTAACAGCCGGCCTGTGCGGCAATCCAATTCACAGACTAAGCCTTGAAAACAGAGCATATGCATGGTGGAGCACAAAATCTGCAATTCCTCAAAATGCAATTATTCATTCACTAATGTTGTGCGGCGGTCTTACTTTGTTAGCATCAACGATAACATCTGGATTGAATTGGGAGTTGATCATCGCAGGTGCAATATTAGGTGCTACAACCGAAGCAGTCGTAGGACTGCTGAGCAATGCTACTCTGCGCCTTGCAAGGCCCAATGCAGTAATGATTAGCCTACTCACGCCGATTCTAATTCTGCCATGGGCGATTGTTGTTGATACGCTAACAGCGTGAACATTGAATATGAGCGCCTTGCGGGCGTATGACATGAACATCAAAGGTGAGGTCGTTGCTATGCTCGGCTTTGCCGGCGCTGCCGTCACTCTGTGGTTAGGAATGATGTGGGCGCCATCAGTTTCAATCAGTGCATTCAAGGCACCAGAAGCTCAGAGAATTTTCTACTGGCACGTACCGAGTGCATGGGCTGCAATGATCGCATTTGGCTTGCTTTTTGTCGGCTCAATTTACTGGTTTTTCAAGAGAAGCGATTGGGCTTGGAGGTTGCACGTTGCTAGTAGCGAGGCTGGTTTAGCAACTGGACTGATGTGTGTTTGGTCTGGGTGCATTTGGGGTGCTGCTGAATGGGGCGTTCCATGGGATTGGACCGATGTAAGGTTGAACACGTTTGCAATACTAACACTACTTTCTCTATACCTAGTAATGGGCCGAAGATCACAACCAGATGGGGTTGAAACCAGGGACACATTCGCAGCCTTTGGGATGTTTGGATTCGCTTTGGTTCCACTGACCTACATCGCAACTAGACTCTGGCAAATTAGGCATCCGGGACCGGTTGTTGCAACCTCAGAAGGGTCACTCAATTCTGACATGAGCATCGTGCTATTCCTCGGAGCGATATCGTTCACCACCCTAACAGTGGGATACGTCATGGCTGGAATGCGACTAACTAAATTGGAAATGCGACTAGAGGAGTTGCAGGGCCAATACGAGGAGAGGATGAGATGAGTGGTCAAACCTACCTTACAGTAGCATACCTAGGTATGATTGGTGCTCTCGCTCTTTGGACTTGGACTGTTTTTGCTAGGTCCAAAACCTTGCAAAACAAAATTGATTCTTTGGAGAAGGCTTTAGCCCGGGATGAATCTGAGTAATCAGGGGTGAAGTCATGGACCTTGGTGGTGAATTCTGTCTAGTCTGCGGAGCAGAGCCCCCACTGTTCACGGACAGGATGTGCGAGAAGTGTACTCGAGATAGAGTAACACTTGCTAAAGTTCCTAAAAACGCTCCTTGGACGAAATGTGCACGATGTGGAATAATTGATTTTCAAGGCAAATGGAGCAATGTCGACGATGAAGACCTATGGCACGAATTAGTGGCAAGAAACGTTGAATTCCACTCAGAAATCGAGGACTTAGAATTGGGACTTATTGCCCAAGAGGTTGATGGAAGACATACACTAATCCACTTGGAGATTGAAGGCGTGATCGACAACCTTCTGTATACCGAGCAGCATACTATGCGTGCTCGGATGTCAAACGGAGTGTGCCTTACTTGCACAAGACGTGCCGGGAATTATTTCGAAGCCACCGTTCAACTACGCTCGAGCGCACGCAGGTTATCTGAAGAAGAATTCCAAACACTGCGAGCCACGCTCGACACAGTTCTGGCAGAAATGCCCGATGACCCGATGTTCTTCATCACGAAAGAGGGACCTGTCACAGGAGGATATGACGTCGTTCTTGGCTCAAAAGCCCTAGCGAGAGCGTGGGGTAGGCACCTAATCTCACAGCATGGTGGACAAATTACCACAACCACCTCGGTAGTGGGTAGAAAAGACGGTGTAGACTTGACAAGGCTAACTCTTCTCTATCGAAAACCAGGCTACGAATTAGGTGATGTTGTTAGTTGGAGAGGAAGCCTATGGAGGCCTTCAACATGGACCGGAGAAGGTGCAATCCTCGAGAGAATCGAGAGACGTGAAAGAACAGGTGCGACTTGGCGGGATTTGGAAAATGCAAATGTAGTAGCACGAATAAATGAGTTCGTATATGCCGATTCGATAAATGAAGATACATCTGTTGCTGAATTCTTAGACCCGAACGATTGGAAGATGACCGCTGTTCGATTACCGTTTGAACATACACCGGGTAGGAAACTTTTGTTGGCAAGGATTGATGGTGAATGGATATGTCTGCCAAGATTAGGGATGGACGGTGAGTGACATGGAAGAAGGCATGATTCGCTTGGCTACCGCCCTAGATAAGCAGGACATGATTGGTTTTACTCGCTCCTTCGTTACCGACATACGCAAAGGAAGAGAGGCTGTAAACAGAGAGTTGCTACCTTGGTTAGATGACCTAGACACCGGTTGGAGTGGAGTACTCTGCCTTGGAATGGGAGGTTCTGCAGCTGGTGGAGATTTTCTCTCAGTCTTGTGTGATGAAAGCGGTGCGGTTCCAGTAAGATGCCATAGAGGATATGACCTACCAAACTGGTGGACTCCGGACTGGTTAATCTTGGCAACATCCTATTCGGGTAATACAGAGGAAACTCTCGAGGCTTGTCGCCAAGCCATGAAGAATGATGCCACCATGGTGGTAATTTCAAGCGGTGGTGAACTTGCGGGAATGTGTGAATTATCCGAAAGAGCATACCTAATCTCCTGCCCATCAGGACAGCCACCAAGGTCAGCTTTTGGCCACATATTTGCTAGGCAATTATCACTACTTGTGGAAATTGGAATACTACAGGCAGAAATTTCAGAACACGCACTGATGAGACTACAGTTAGCCGTGGAGGATAATGACATCATCACCCATCCAGAGGGTGATGTTGCTAGCCTTGCTCTAAACCTAATGCAAAACCCCATCGCAATACTGGGCCCTGATGAACTGATGCCAGCGGTTAACCGCCTCAAGAATCAGTTGAATGAGAATTCTTCCAGATTTGCACGTATTGGAGCATTCCCGGAAATTGATCACAACGAATCAGTGGCGTGGGGAGGAGTTGGAGATGACCAAGACCCATCTGCGCCCGACCAAGCATTACTACTGCTATCATGGGATGGAATGCATCCTCGTGTGAGACACAGAATGGATTGGTTCGTATCTAATTGTCCGACAGAATTGGCTTGGAAAATTCACGGTGATGGAGAAAATTTGCTAGAATGCTTACTCCATCTTTGCATTATGACCGATTGGCTCTCTATCGCCCTCGCTCTGCTACATGGAAAAGACCCATCTGCAATTGACCCAATTATTTCTCTGAAGGAATACCTGTCTCAAATCGATTAGTACAGAGGGCCAAGAACCATTCTTGGGTCCGGATACTTTTCTAGAGCCCAGTCCCTATCTTCTCTCGCCACAACACCTGGCATATCATTTCCTTCTGGCTTTTCCCAAGACAATTGGAAGTGGAGGTGTGGCTCCCAACCACCGTTGACACTCTTATCGCCAACGGTTGCAATTACTTGGCCCTCTTCTACAACCATTCCCTCGTGAACCATCTCTAGTGATTCCATGGATAAGTGGCCATAAAGAGCCCAAATTGGCTTTGATTCGATTTCATACTCGACTATGATTGTTGGACCATATGAGCCATCCTCTTCGTTTACACCTAGAGAGTGTACTACGCCTTTGGCGAAAGAATGGATTGGCTCTCCAACCGGTGTGCCGATATCAATTCCTACGTGTAAATCTCTCTCCCCCCCGAACAGTTCGTGAGTGTACATACCTGGTCTGACCTCATCATAGCGTCCAATTTGATACGGGAATGGGCAAACAAAATCTGGGTCGGCTCCTCTTGTGAAGTCAAATACCCAATACTCCTCTGGGAGTAGAATGACTTCTGCCATGTCATGACCCAAAAGGCTCTAATTCATCATCCTTCGCAAATAGGTTTGAAGCCTAGATTAGAGAGCGAAAGACATGGCAATTGGTTTGGAAGTAGCATTACTTCCTGGCTTTGCTATCGCTCGCCGATTAGATTGTGAGGGCGACTGGAAGAGACATCTAATGCTCAGTCCCTCGATTGGCCTGCTGGTTTGCTTTGGCATTGCGGGATTTATTTCTATCTTCGAGATGACACTTTCAGCTTTGACTTACCTTTTGATCATTGCCAATATTCTCGCACTAATCGCAATTAGAGTTGAACTAAATCCAATTCCTGAAGACATCACAATAGAAAGGAACCCTTGGTTTTGGATCTTTACAATAATCGCCTGCTTCATCGCAATTGCACCATTGACTTACATGCGACCAATGGGTGTTGATTGGATTGGATTCGCATCACTTGCAGACGCTGTATCAAGGAATGGCGGATTCATTTTGAGTGAGCCATCGGTAGGCAAATGGCTCTATCCCCCTGCTTTCCCAACACTTGCTGCATGGTTACCAGGCTCATCTTTAGACGGAGTATTTTGGCTAGGAGTGTTGAGTTTTGTCGCTCTTCTGCTAGGAATCGCTGCGGTTGGAGAAAAGATGGGTTGTGGTCACTGGACAATAATGGCGATGTTACTAGCACCAGCTCTCTTTGCAAAGAATTTGGATTCCGGATATCCAACAGTTGCTAGTCAACTTGGGCTCGTAGTTATCTTGTTGATGTTTGGTGAAAAACTCAAGTGGGAGATTGTTGCTATTACGACAGTTGTGGTTGCAATGATTCATCCAACCGGGCTGATTTACCTAACCACACTAGTAGTATCTCAATTGATTGTTTCAAAGCGTGATTCATTAGAACTAACAGACTCGATTCAATTGTTGATTCTTGGGGTCTCGATTATAGTCGTCCTAATTGCATTAGCACCTGCATTCGATGGTACTGCTGTATTCGCAGAGTATGGTTGGCAGGGAGGTGCACCAATGCTGATGTATGCAGGATTACTACTTCCTCTTGGATTATGGGCAGCATGGACTTTGAGAGGTGACAAAAATGCGATGACCCTTACACTTTGGTTCGCGATAAATTGGGTCCTATCTGGAGTACATGTTTTCGATGGACTAACCGGAGTAACTCTACTCTCAATGCTATCCTATGCACTGTACTCAATGAGTATGCATGCATTCCACATCCCGCTTGCAGCGTTGGTAGGAATGCGCCTCTCTAAAATTGAAGGAGGCATTGCATCAGATGGAGGTAGAGCCATAATGATTGCAACACTACTGCTGTGTGGTATCGCCCATAGTGCTCTTTCAGAATTATCAAATCATGATGAATTACATGCGATATCAGATGGTGACTCCGCTCTTATCGATGCACTAGAGCACTTGCCCGAGGGCTCTGTTGTATATGCTGAAAATGAACACTGGGGCCACATTTATTCAATTCCAGAACATATTGGTATTACAACAGTTCCCACTCTTGGGATTTTGAAACAAGAATACTCCATCCAAAACGCTGCGACAACGGCAATTGTAACAGACGATATTGAACGATTGGAAAAACTAGGAATTACTCATGCTATAGCATCGCCAAAAGGTGTGATGATGCAGTATATTCAAGCTTCAACGCATTGGGAAAAAATGTGGTCTAGCGGAGCGTCTACACTGTATGTTCTAGAAGATGACATGATGATTTCAGACTTCATAGCAGTCGAAGGAGACAACATGCGAATCGACCCTTGGTCAAGCCTCAGGGAAAGAGACCCATTCGGCCTAGGGGATTACAGGTCTTACATCACAGAAGGCCGCCATACATTTTCAGTGAATGACAGCTTTGCTTACGAAGTTTGCATAATGACAGAGTTCGTTGGCGATGTATCTGCAACTATCAACTCGAGAGAGATTAGCGGTTCAGGATGGTACAATACCTGCGTATATGCAGGGGGTGGAGGTTTTGAAATCGACATTACAAGCGAGCCTGAATTCTGGATTAATCCACTTGGAGCATCGGGCAGAGGAGACATGCTTTTCGATGAAACCGGTATTCGTATTCACTGGATAGAAATCATCCATCTTGCCCAAATTTAGGGAAAGACACTACAAGGACCACACGCTCGTAGGAGCGTGACAAATCTCTTCATCATGTTGCCTACTCTCGATGAAGAGGGTGCTTTGGAAGACATCTATCGTCGAATTCCTATCGAGGAACTAAAGCAAAAAGGCTACACTACAAGAGTGGTTGTAGTAGATGGTGGTTCTAGCGATAATACATTGGAAATAGCAGCCGAATTAGGCTGTGAAGTCATCGAGCAATGGGGGGAAGGAAAAGGTGCAGGCATGCGCCAAGGTTTCAAGAAATTCCTTGAAACTGGAGACGACGTTTTGGTTATGCTAGATTGCGATGGCACATACCATCCTGAGGAGATCACAAGAATGGTTGAATCAATACCCAAGGGTGGCATAGCAATTGGAGATAGACTGCATGGTAACCTCAAGCCCGATGCGATGACAAGTACAAACTGGATTGGAAACCAATTGCTGACATGGTTGGCCGTAGCGCTGCACGGCAAAGCGATAAACGACTTATGTTCAGGATTTTGGGCATTCTCGAGGAATTCTCTGAAAAGATTGCACCTAAACAGCATGCGTTTCGAAATAGAAGCTGAAATGTATACTTCTTGTGCACATTTGGATATTCCAATAAGTCACGTACCTATCACTTACTCGAAAAGAGTAGGAGAAGCAAAACTCGGTTCCATCAAAGATGGTACATCGATTGCAAGGAAACTCATCATAAGGAGAATCTTCCCCACACCACATGAGGAGCAATGACGAGCCGGTACAATGTTGCGATTCTGGGAGCGAGTGGCCTAGTTGGCCAACGGCTTCAGGAATTGCTCCATGACCACCCTCTCTTCGAGGTAGTTGCAATCGCAGGTTCACCAAACTCCGTGGGACTAATGCATGAAGAAATAGAGTGGAGATTAGATTCAAGGCGTCCTAATTATGACATTCTCATTTGTTCTATGAGCGATATACCTGACGTCGATATCGCTTTTTCAGCACTTCCAAATAACGTAGCTGAAGTGGTCGAACCATCCTTAGTCGCTAGAGGTATTCACGTGTTTTCAAACTCTAGCGCATTTCGAAGAATTGCCGGCATACCGCTTGTAATTCCAGAAATTAATCCCGAAGATATGCAGTCTTACTATGGTCACGCATGTGCAACGAATTGCACTGTTGTACCGGTAGTTACACCAATAATCGGTTTGAAGTCGCTCGGATTGGTTTCGGTTACAATCCACACCAGACAAGCCCTTTCAGGAGCGGGCTGGAGACTGCTTTACGATGAAGATGCATTGGCAGGTAACGTCAATCCGATGATCCCTGGAGAAGAGGAAAAACTCATTGCCGAATTGAAGTATTTGCTAGGAATGGAAATACCAGTAATCGCCTCATGTAACCGAGTTCCAGAAAGAAATGGTCACTTTGTTTCATGTGGCGTAGAAGTGGAAAGGGAAACCTCGCTGGAAGAGGTTTTGGAACTCATGAATATTCCAACTCTCGACCTTCCTTCATCTCCAGAACAAGTGAACTACATTATCGAAGATTCACCGAACCGTGAAGACCACCTGTGGATGGGTAACGGGATGACCACTACTGTCGGTAACATCAGAGTTGAAGGCAACATAATCAGATTCGATGCATTATCCCATAACACGGTAAGAGGTGCAGCTGGTGGAGTGATTCTATTGGCTGAATTTGCTGTCAAAGAATCCTATATCACCAAATAGTCAACCTGTAGTGGGTAGTTTGGTGGTTGCATGGGCGTTACAGCAATGATTCCGGGTATGACCTTCCAGCAATTGAAAGATGAAGCCAACTCTCGTTGGAAAGAAATCTGGGATGGTAATGCTGCTAGACTCGAAATAATGCTTCTTTGTCCACGCAAAGAAAGGAAATTACTGGAATTACACGGCGACATGATTGACCATGGCCAACCAGTAATGGGAATTTTTCATCGCCCAAGAGCAGAAGCCGAGTTGATTAGCGAACAGGGTTTTGACCCAAAATCTGCGTCATTCCAATTCGTGAATATTTCAAACGCAGACATGGGACCTTGGATGCAGCAACTGGTTACCCAAGAAGGGTGGTTGCGCAGTACGGTAGAAATCGCTCCGGTTCCTTTCACCCTGGACATACCAAACCAAAGGCCGTTTGAAAAGCACTCAATTCTTTGTTTTAGACATCCGAGCCTGCCACCACTTGATAGGTACTTCCTGCCTTATCCAATCCATGCATTGGTCGGCAAGGCATTCGTATCACTACCTCGCAGGCAAGCTGCGGAACTAGCGAGACAGCAGGCAGAAATTTTGGGAGTCGGACTTGCACAACCAGAACCAGAAATTGTCGATGTTCCAGTGGTTGAAAGTAAGCCTCAACCAGCGGTTGAAGAGCAGGATGCAACCAGTGAATTAGAAAGTGCATTCATCGCTGAAATGATTCCTGAAGAAGCGGCACAAGTTGCACTACCAACTGCTGCTGAATCAGAATCCGTTGATTTACCCGAGGTGAAGGAAGAAGCATCAGTTGCTCTGCCTGGTGCGGAAGAGACAGAACAACCTGTGGCTCCACCTACTTCTGATGGCAGTGTACCACTACCGAGTGGTGAGCCAGAAATCGATGACATGCCTGCCATTGAGAGAGAATTCCGAAACCTTGTACAGGAATTATTGGATGCTGGAGTCGACCCTTCAGAAATGATGAGCGATGCTCGATTAGAAGACATCAACGAGAGGGCTTTAGCGCAAAATTTCGAAACTTGGCCCGTGTTCATGCAAATGGTTAGTTGAATGCGAGGGTTCAAAGACAAGTTAGGAGTGGGAGAAATATGGCATTCTGTGTTCAGTGCGGTCAAATGCAAAATGATGGCACAAGATTTTGCAGATTTTGTGGAGGCCAGCAACCCGGTGACCAGTTGATTGCAAGACTTCGCATGGAAGCCGAATCGATAAGATTCCAAATGCAGCAAATGCAAGCACAACAAATGCAGCAAATGAACTACGGTCAACAGCAGAACCAACAACGTTGGTGATCGAATTGAAGCTTCGCCACTTGGCGATTTCTTTGTCTAAATTGCCTAATCATCCATGCAATAGTGTGGAATTAGAACAATACCAAACCGAAGGCGATCTGGCTGCACTTTGGTTAGCACAGATAGATGCTCATGATAGCCTTGAAGGAAAAACCGTTCTGGATTTAGGTGCTGGCAACGGCATCTTAGGCCACGGTGCACAACTGCTAGGGGCAGAGGTAACATTCGTTGAATGCGATGCTGATGCTGCCGCCCTTTGTCGAGAACTCGGACCTACCATTATCGGTAGAGTCGGAGAGATAGAATTGCCGAGCGTTGACATTGTGATTACCAACCCTCCTTGGGGAGTTCAAACCCATGGTGCAGACCGTGCTTTCATCGATGCTGCGCTTGAATGTGCGCCGGTAGTTCACATGATGCACAGCGCCGCAGCCACACATTTACCGGAAGGAGAAGTAATCCTTGAAGGCGAATTTAGAATGCCTGCCACCTACCAACACCACAACTCCAGAATGGGTGCGACCGATATCAAATGTTGGCGTTTCACCCGATGAGAGGGGTTCAAAAGCAAACAGCCCCCGCCTCAACCATCCCCTTCCCGTCACCCGTAGGGTGACTCCCACAAACATGAGCGTGAAAATATGACGACAATCGTCACCCCCGGAACTGTAGTAGGAACTGCAGATAAGAACAGCCCAGGTAAGGGCACAGCAGAAGAAAACGGTAACCTAATCGCACTACTGACAGGTGTTGTCAGCGAAATTGATGGCGTGATTAGCATCCACACACACAACGAGATGTTGCGGGTTCAAGTTGGCGATACCGTGATTGGGGAAGTCGTAAAACTCAACGAAAAATCTGGTGAAATTAGAATCATCAGCGTTGAAGGAAAAGCAAACCGCTCAGTAATGGCAGACCAAGAGTATGCCCAATTCCATGTAACCAAGATTACAGACAGATTCCTTCACAACACGGCTGATGGACTGCGCCGACGTGACATCGTTAGAGCAAAGGTGCTTGAAGCAGGGAACGTAATTAGAATCGACATGCGTGAGGATGAGAGTTGTGGAGTTCTATGGGCTCTATGTCCATCCTGTGGCGACACCTTCCATGCAGAATTAAACGGTGATTGGAACGTAGCATGCAAGACATGTGGAAACAAGTCATTCCGTGCAATGGCAGATGATTTCGGTGGAGAGACTGGAAAGGCTGCAATGAATGGCGCAGGTAAGCGCTGGAGCGGAGAAGCCGAGGCACTGTTCGCAAAGGGTAGTGCAGGTCGTGCAACATTTATCGCAGAAGACATTCGTGAAGATGGTCGAGAGCGTGAATACTTCAGATTCGAAGGCGAAGGAGGCCAAGGTGGTGGCCGTGGACGCAGAGAAAAGGCTGCACCTGGTTGCAGACTATTCATCGGCGGACTATCGAGAGAAGCAGAGGAAGATGAAGTTCGTGACATGTTCAAGAAACATGGCAAGGTCAAGGACTTCGCACTAATGCGTGATGATGATGGAAACCTCCGTGGTTTCGGATTCATCACTTTCGAATCTAAAGACATGGCAGATGCTGCAATTGCAGCACTGGACGGTCAGAAAATCAAGGGTCGAAGAATCGGTGTCAGAGATGCTGATGCTCCAAGGGATGAGAAACCAAAGCGCGCACCAAGACCACAAGGTGCAAGACTCTACGTCGGAAATCTTCCATTCAAGGCTACTGAAGATGATTTGACAGCCTTGTTCAAGGACCATTGCGACAGTGTTCATGTTCAGTGGGCAACAGATAGATCCGGCCGCAAGAAGGCCTTCGCATTCGTTACCATCCAACCAGAATCGAAGGGTGAAGAAGTCGTAGGCAAACTGAACGGCAGCGACTTCATGGGGCGCAACATCAAGGTAGATGTATCCAAACCTCAAAATCGTGACAACAAGGGCAAGTCTGGCGGTAAACCCGGAGGCAAATCCGCACGTGAGTTACGTGCTCTTGCTGAAGAGGAAGAAGACGCCAAGAAGAAGAAGCGTCGACGACCAAGAAAGGAATGAGGTGAGTAAATGAGTGAGTCCGGAGATGCCTCCTGGCTCATCATTGACGGCTACGAAGATGAACCGGCTGCTTTCGGTGTCCCGCCATATGTTGGATTTCACATCAGATACATTTGTGGGGTCTTAGAAGAGAAGGGTATCAACTACGAATACTGTCCCATAGATTCGTACAGAATCAATCCGCCATCACTGGAAAATCGACTCGGTGTTGTCGTTTTAGCCGGCGCAATAGTTCCGGGAAAATACCTCAGAGGAACCCCTATTTCTCTTCGTGAAACTAAGGAGGTTATCTCTGGAACACCTGGTGAGACTCCAATCCTATGTGGAGGATGGGCGATTAGAGGGTGGAGACATCAAGGCTGGAGTCCGCTGAGAAGAAATCTATTCTTAGCATTACAAGATACAGATGCTACACTTGCTTACTTCCTATCGAATAATGAATGGAAGCACCAGAGAAGAACCGCTGAGCAGTGGACTACTTGGGCACAGGCCGGAGCTCGCTCTAAGGCTGTCACTCAAAATCCAGATTTAGACGGACCTCTAACTTACGAAGTCGAAGTCTATCAGGGATGTGTACGATACAAGCGCGGTTGTAAATTCTGCATCGAACCAAAGAAAGGCGTGCCAATTTGGCGCAGTCCAGAGGACATCATTCAGGAAGTGTCAATCGCTCACGACATGGGTGTCGAACACGTTAGACTTGGAGGTATGACTGATACTTACACCTACATGGCAGAAGGTGTTGTTGAGATGGAATACCCTCGACCTAATCCAGAGCCTATCGCAAAATTGCTGCACGGTTTGAGAGATGATGAGCGCTTAGGAATCCTCCATACCGACAATGGTAACCCTTCGATTATTGCTGAGCACCTAGAAGAGTCTGAGGAGATCACAAAGACTCTTGTTGAAACTCTATCTGACGGCGCAGTACTATCTTTCGGACTCGAATCTGCAGACCCAAGAGTGCATGAAGCGAACTGGTTAAATTGCGATTCAAAACAACTCAAATCCGCTATTGCCCTGATTAACAAACACGGGCGTGTACGTGGAGAAAGAGGACTTCCAAAGTTACTACCAGGTTTGAATTTCATCGCCGGTCTAAACGGTGAAACAAGTCAAACCTATGACATCAATCTCAAACTCCTAAACGAATTGAAAGCCGAAGGACACATGATTCGCAGAGTTAACATTCGCCAAGTAGAAGGCGAAGGATTCCAAGAAATCGACGATGCTGATTTCAAGGCTTTCAAGACTACAGTGCGTGATGAATTCGACGGGCCCCTTCTCGAAGAAATGCTCCCCACTGGCACAATACTCAACGATATTTGGTGGGAAGCGCATGAAGGAAGAACTCGCCTGCCGAGGCATCTAGAGCCCGAGGCTCGCTCATCTGATGTACACGGTAAAGCAGGAATCACGTTCGGGCGCCAAATCGGCGCATATCCAATTCTTGTCGGCATGAATTATCTGGCTCCACTTGAAACATACAGCAACATCATGGTTACAGGTCACGGCGCTCGCTCAATTACCGGAATAGAGGTAGGGCTAGATTGGCGCACTGCAACTGAAAAACAACTTGCTGCAATCCCTGGCATTTCTGCAAAGGGTGCTTGGAATCTAATCGGTACCAGAGTTAAGGCGATTTCAAAGAAGAAAGAATTCGCTGAGATAGAGGATTGGTTCAAGGCAGCTGGTGTTCAAATTCCACAGGCAGTGGACATCACAAAGATTCTGAATTGATCACTCGCCAACCCAAGCATAGGTTCGCATTCCTTCTTCGACACCTTCGTCTCCGACATCCACTAGGGCGAACTCGCCCTGTGGTGTGATGATTGACTCCTTGGCCAATCCTTTGTGTAGTGCTTCGTAAGTTACACGGTCGATTGCAATTCTGCCTTCTAGTCTCTCAAACAGATTCCAGCGGCTTGCGATTTCTCTCCAAGATGGCTGTACTTCAGCCTCGAACACCTTGGCCTTTGCACCAGAGCCATAACCACACAATCCGAATGTCACATTGTCTAGGTTAGCATTCTCTTCGTAGTCTGCCTCAAAGGTAGACATTAGTGCTAGGAAGATGGAACCAGTGTATTGGTTACCAATCAGTGAGGATGCTCTTTGTCCCTTCTCGATTCTGTCTTCAACGAATTGCTTGAACGATTCTGTCTTGGAAACCAAACGTCGGTAACCGTCCATCGCTTTCTCCCATTCTTCGGTAGTCTCGAAGTCGCTTTCTTCCGGCATTGCACCGATTTCTTCCTCGACCTGCTTCCATGATTCTAGGTGCTGCCTGTCATGTCTAAACACGTCAGGGAACATTCTCTTTGCTTGGAATGCATATGGAAGGTGCATGATGATTCTAGCCCACTGCTCGGTTAGGATTTCATCCATCTCGGGGTCAAATCTTCCTTGTGAAATCGCTTTTTCACTGAAGTGGGTGAAGGCTTGCTTTACTGCTTCACGATAACATCGATTGGAGAATTGACCGTCGAAAACCGGTTCATCACGGTGTACCTTTACGTTCTCTTCACCGTGTGCGAAGATACCCAATCGGCGAACTGTTGATTCTGGCAAGTGTTTGATCATGGCTTCTGCCATTCCTTCCTTGATGGTAGCACCCGCTTCGGCAGCGAGTTGCAAAACGTGATTGATTACACTTTGAATCGAAACTTCTCTTCTTGGCTTGAAGAAATCGTGAACAGGTGTTGTTGAGACACCCCAGCGGTCTGGAACAACGATTAGTCGAGGGTTGTGGCGCACTAGAAGTGCTCCACCGCCAGCTCCTTGCGTGTACTCACCAGAGGATTCTAAATCGTACTTGGCATTATCCGAGAAAACGACAATTCCCATTCGGTCTTCTTCTTCTCCTCCTCTTGCAACCCAGTCTAGTGTGTTGTGAAGAGCGTCTACTGCTCCGATACAAGCGAATGTCATGTCAACAACGTCACAGCCTCTGAAGCAATCTTCTCCAAAGCGCTCTCCATAGCGGTGAGTAAGCATGTCAACGATGTAAGTTGCAGTTGGTTTAGCACCGTCAAGAGCAGACTCTGTACCAAGGTAAATTCTACCGATTTTTCGCGGGTCGATGCCATTTCTGTCAATCAGTCTGCAGACAGCATTTGCACCCATTGTGGCAGTATCCTCGTGTACGTCTGGGATAGCCATTGCAGCAAGACCTAGACCCTTGTTGAGTTTACCGTAATCGGCACCTCGCATCTCTGCGAAGTCTTCCATATCCATGTACAACCTAGGAAAGTGAAGTGCCATGTCATCGATGCCAACTTTTGCTCCCATCAAGTAAAAACATCTGACTTTTGTATATGAGTATATGTGTAGAATCCTATGCGAAAGTAGGTGTTGGCAACTACACCTCCTCTAGCGAGTTGTTTTTGGGATATATCGGTGGAAGGTACAGCATGGGAGTCATCGAATCGGCGAAGAAATTGTCCGACAAGTGCGATTCCTTAACCAAATCAATTCTAAGACAAACCTCTCTTGCACACGTCACAAATCCACTGAATTATGCTTGGGAGTATCATGAATCATACCTTTCTCAGTATTCTGATTTAGGCGCCAAAACCCTACTTCTAGGAATGAATCCTGGGCCGTATGGAATGGCTCAGTGTGGAGTGCCGTTTGGAGCTACTGAAATCGCTAGAGATTTCCTGAACATTACAGGGAATTTTCACGACCCTGAAGGTAGGCATCCAAAGCGGCCCATTGAAGGACTTGATTTCGAAAGACAAGAAATCAGCGGCACTAGACTATGGGGACTTCTACGTGACATTTGGAAAACACCAGAAGAGATTCACAAAAACGTATTCTTAGTCAATCACTGTCCTCTATTGCTGCTAGGTGAGACGGGAAAGAACATCACTCCTGACAAAATCAGTGGAAATGCGGTGAAAAAATTGCTGAAAGCATGCGATGATCACCTGCGGGAAGTGGTGGTCAAAATGGGAATTACCCGTGTAATAGGGGTAGGAAAATATGCGGAGAAAAGAGCACTGCTTGCCCTAAAGGGATTGGATGTTCAAATTACAACCTGCTGGCACCCCTCACCCGCATCTCCCCTAGCAAATCGCAATGATGGAGACGATTGGCGTGCCAATGTTCGCAAAATTTTACTGGCAGAGACTTCATAACTCATACCGAATCTGTCCAGTTCATGCCACAGAAAGAAATGGCTTGGCCAAGACAACCATCTGACAGACAATGGGAGAAACCCGAGGGTGATGACCCACGTACTTTGTACCAAATGCTGATGGTCAGTCAAGAGAGATTTGGAAGCGAACCTTGTTTCGGATACATACCTGGTCCAGGAATGGCAAGAATCCACCTAACCTACGATGAATTTGGTAGTCTTTCTACTGCAACTGCAAAGGGACTGAGAGACATTGGCGTCGAAAAGGGCGACCGTGTTGCAATCATTATCGACAACTCGGTAGAGTGGGCTGCACTATCTTACGGTGCTAACGCATTGGGTGCTGCTTACACTGCAATGTACACTCACCAGCACGGCAAGGACTGGGCTTACATTATTGCAGATGCTACACCAAAGGTTGTTGCAGTTGCAAACACAGAAGTCCTAGACAAGTTGTGTGACGCACTTCCTGCTGACGGATGGCCTGCTTCTGGAGTTATCCTACTAGGCGATGACCCAGCAAACAAGTTGCCTCCTGAAGGCGTTGAAGTCCGCTCATGGACCGACTTCGTCAAGGTTGGCAGAGCAGGCGAAGACCTAGCAGAAATCGCTGATGACCCAAGTGCTCTATCAACTCTAATCTACACATCAGGAACCACTGGAAATCCAAAGGGTGTTATGCTATCAAACTGGAACACACTATCCAACGTACTCTGTGTACAGGGTGTTTTCGAATTGTACCCTGGTGACAAGAACGCAGCGTTCCTTCCTTGGGCACACTCCTTTGGTTCAACATTCGACCTACACTGGATGATCAGAATGGGTGTTCACATCAACCTAATCTCTGACCTAACCAAGATTGCAGACGAGTGTATCGAAATCAAGCCGGCTGCTCTACTAGCTGTTCCACGTGTATGGAACAAATTCTACGACCGTGTAAACAGCCAATTCGAGAGCGCAACCGGTG
>CAXPMI010000006.1:0-37016 GCA_964218365.1 Candidatus Poseidoniaceae archaeon | reverse complement strand
TCTTCAGATTGCGTTTTGGTTTGTGCTCGTAATGCTCCTATCAACCGTCATTTCACAAGTCATCAACATTGGAAATAATGACGGCCAATCCGCATACGGCGATGATTGGGATGACATGTCTGCATTCCGGCAAGATATCAAAGACATGGGAATTGAAACAAAATCCCTAGTCTCGTCTCCACTACTTCTTGCTGATATTGAAGACCCTGCGAATACTACATTCATCATCGCTGGTGTAGAAAGAGATACACTTTCTTTACCGCAATTTTCCTCAGATGGATTCCTTACTTTCGCATCTGAGGATGGTTACACACCTGCGGAAGTTGAAGCAATCAAGGAATTCGTATTCTCTGGTGGTGATGTTCTTGTCATGGACGACTTCGGATATTCATCATCCATCGCTGAGGCTTTTGGAGTACGTTTCAAAGGAGTGCAGTTGTATGACACAGTTTACGTAACTGAGTTGGATTACAACTTCGTGTGGATGTGTCTGCAAGAATCACCTTGTGGTATGGATGGTACAAGTTTGGACCCAACAACGCTTGAGACGCACAATAGATGGTCCATCGAAGATAACGGAGCTCACATCTGCCAGATTTACAATGGAAGGTCAATGGCAAAATCCGATGCAGGAGTGTGTGAGCAGCATTGGAAAGACGGGACAATCGAATACAATTCCTCATATCAAATTCTATTGAATAACATTACAGGAATAGACATTATTCCCAACGCAAAAACAGGTATGGGAGCGATTGAAGTAAGGGCCATGACTTCTGCTGAAGCGACAATCGATGTAAACGGTGACGGAGAGATTTGGGTTGGTTCAGAACAAACCTCGGAAACACCTGACTTATGGGGACAATTCAATCTATCAATCGAGGTTTGTATCTCACAAGACTGTAACTTTGTTCAAGGCGGTAGGATTACTTTCATTTCTGATGGTTCGGCCCTAACTAATGCCTTGTATGATTACGAAGGATACAATGATGGAGACTATGGAAAGGCGGACAAACCGATTCCAGCAAATGATAACCGCAAGTGGGCATTAGACTACATCGCAGATTCTCTAGTGTACTCAGAAGAGCCGGGTGAATCTGCTGATGTTCCCGGAGTTGCCTCAAATGCAATGGTAATATTCGATGAGAGCCGCCACATACAGCCAAATATTGCTTCGGAATCTTACAACACCATCTACTTCCTATTGGTTTACTTCACTGGTGAAGGTTTGGCAATGCTACTTCTTTTCCTAATTCTATTCATCGCATTCGAAGGTGTATTGCTCAAGAAGAAAGATCCTGAGCCTTGGAGACACGTATTCAGCATCATCTACTATGGATTTGGAGATGCTAATAGGTACACATATTATGCAAAATCGAACAAAATCAAACAGGTATTCCTTTCTAAAGTACGCAATCAGAATGGTTTGACTAGAGAAGAATTCGATTCATTGCCCGCAAGAGAATTACAAGGCATGATTAACGATCCTGTGCTCGTTAAATTCGTCTTTGAAAACAAGAATTATTCATTGGAACAGACTGTTGCAATCGTGAAACGAATTAAGGTCTGGGGAAGGACCTGAGGTGATGTAAATGTGGACACGTAAAGCAGCATTCACATTCACTGGTGGAATCGCTTTGATTCTAATCGGAATGATGATTTCTAATCATCAGATGATGATTTTAGGTATTGCATTCATCGCCTTCATCGTCGTTAACTCATGGGTTAGCGGACACGGCGACGTCGAAGTACAGCGAACGCTTTCTGCTGATAACTTGTACAAAGGTGACGATTTGTATGTGGAACTTCTAGTTACAAATCGCAGCAGAAGGAAAACCCAACAGCTCGAGGTTTACGATAACGTCCCACACGAAATGAAACTTAGAAGCGGCCTAAATCAGATGAGACTAAACCTCAAGCCTGGAGAAAGCGCAAGAATTCGCTACGTACTACGCTGTCCACTTAGGGGTCACTATTCGATAGGTCCAGTTTCATTAAGATACAGAAACACATTCAATTTGTCAGTTGATGAGATGTATGTTGACCACCACTCTGACATCATCATTTTCCCTCAAATTAGAGATGTAGAAGAAGCATTCATCCGTTCACGAACTGCAAAGATGTACACCGGTGCAACCACGTTGAGGACACCGGGACCCGGTACTGAATTCTATTCCTTGAGAGAGTATGTTCCGGGTGATCCGTTCAAGAATATCAATTGGAAGGCATTTGCTAGAACAGGAGACCTAATGATAAACGAAAAGTGTAGAGATGCTGTAACAGATCTATACATAATTCTTGATAGCAGAGACATCCAAAGGATTGGTACGGTTCTCAAGAATCCATTGGAGATGGGTACGGTTGCTGCGGCAAGTCTTGCATCCTTCTTCCTCAAGAGACGTGATTCGGTTTCTTTAACGATATATGATGAGAAATTGTCGTTTTTACCGCCAGATACTGGTGACAAGCAGTACTTCAAGATCCTATCATCTCTTGCCGGAGTAGCGCCAAGAGGAACAATGCCACTACAGGCTGTGACAAACAGCCTTGCAGCTAGATTTAGCAGAGGAAGTCCAGTATTCATCATCTCATCATGTGAAGGTGATGGGACAGTTCCTTCCGCAGTAAGGGACTTAGTTGGAAGAGGTCATGAAGTCACAGTTCTTTCACCATCTTCAATCGACTTTGAGAGATTGGTCAGCCGTATTCCTAGAATGTCTTACGAGGTTCTCAAATTGGAGAGGCAGAACAGGCTTACTTCCTTGGCAGGATTCGGTAGCCAAGTGATAGATTGGATGCCGGATATGGACCTGTCACAAGCGCTGTTGCAGGTTAGGGGATACTGAGGTGAAATAATGGCAGGAGAAGTCACACCTCAAGCAGAAGGCGCAAGGTCGCTACACTTGCGGCAACTACGTGTCCAATGGCAAATTGTAACATTACAAGTTCTAGCCACACTCGCATTAGTTTGGATGTACTTAGAAGTGGTTTCCACCTACGTTGTAGGTAGTATTGATCACACCCAATTATTTGATACAATCGAGAAAGGTATCGGTACTGAATTACCTCTTGCAGATTGGTTAACAGGAAGCAGCAGTGATGGTTTAGCTAGATTCTATGTTCCTATGGGACTCGGGTTAGGGCTTGGCGGCGCAATGGCTATTCTTGCATTCCAAACTCCGAAGTTCCAACAAAGGGTCAAATTAGGTTTCATCCTCAGTATGATAGTACTGCTAGCAGGAAGATTCACTCTAGGATACGTTTGGCAACTAATTGATGACGGTTGGAGTGCACCTGGTAACGATGTGCTACAACTTCTTGAGTGGCCTCTATTGATGATGCTTTCACTAATAATTTTGACATTCTATCTTCTTCCAATTATTACTGGAACAAGAGGGATTTGGGGCTTATCCCGTAGAGGTGTAGCATGGGCAATCGGATTCACACTTCTCTTCTTGGGAATACACGCAATCCTCACTTTCCCACTCATAAGATCCCAACTGGGTAGTTATGGAGCTCAATTGACCACACTGGAAATAATTGTATCAGAACCAACGGTCTTTGGCCTTGTTACAGAAGAACAATTCTCACTAATTTTAATCGCATGTCTGATGATGGTTTTCCAAGAATCAGCATTCGGTGTTATCAGACAACTCGAGTATGCATATCGCCTTCCTGAGTCTTGTAAGAGAGACCCCGAATACGTCGCACAAATGGATAACCTGCTAAACGGTCACATCCGCCACACTGCAGTTTTCCTCTCTCTAACAGTTGTTACAACCACCGTTGCACTAGGGTTCCACTCTGTTTTACTCGATTGGGTTGAAGGAATAACAGGTTCTCAATGGGCATCACAGGTCAGCGAGTCTATCGAATTGACTCTGACTTATGGGTTGGTTATCTCTGCGCTACTCTTCCTTGGAATAATGGCATTACTACGATTTGTTGTGCCCTGGCAAAGAGTTTGGGGTCTTGTTGAATCCTCACTCTCAAGCAGAGATTAGTCACTTTGACATCGCTGATTGGATAATCCTTCCAACACCTTCCATCAAAAATAGGATGGCAAGTGGAAGACCGCAGAGTCGAGTTAGGAGTAAAGTCGCTCCAGACATATGTTCACCAAGTGCATAACCGGCGTAAATTCCCGATGCAATAATTAGAACGAAAACCAGTTTCTCAATCCAAAGTGGATAAACTGAGCCCATTTTATCGCCTCATAGGTCGATTCCGTCTAGAGATTCTTCTAATTCATCCAAAGCAGAATCGGTGAATTTTTCCACGTCCACAGGATCAGTTTTTCTCGCCCATCTAGCATCTAGTCTTGCGAGCTCTTCCTCGAGAGTTGCCCTTTCATCATCATGGGACATCTTCAATTCTGTTTGAGAAATTACTTCATTTTCTTCTTCAACAGGGGTTGTGAGTTCTTGCCATTCTTCGGTTATTTCACTTACCTCGGTTGAAACAGCGACTTCTTCATCGATCAACTCGCCTTTCATTTGCTCTAAAGCGTTCTCATTCACTGGTGCTCTTTCGCCTGCGGGCACACTGTCTCTTTCGAATGGCAGGAGGCCTTCTCTCTTGAAATCCCATAGAGCACCGCGAACTTCACCATTTACGAAGCCACTAGCATCTAATTGTGTGAGCAATTCTTCGAGTGCACTTGTTGTTCCCTCAAGTTTCACAGCTGAACCAGCATCGCGCATATCCGCCTCTAGGTGGATATCATCTAGCGCCTTCTGGATAAGTGAACGAGTTTCTCTTGCCAAAACCGGTAGGGATTCTGGTCTGCGTGTGTTTACCATCAATGCCTGAACCTGCTCGGATGGCGCACCGAGTTTTTCCAGTTGCTCTAGCACGTTTCTGATCCTGCGTAGCATTGTTACAGAGCGGTCATAATCCTCTAGCAAGTTCTCTAAATCAAGAACCAGACTCGTAACTGTCTCACCTAATTGGTGTTCTAATCTTTGTTGGACTGACCATCTTGCAAGGCCTCTAACAGCACCCGCCGTTTGGGGCACTTGCCTCTCTAGAAGAGACATTACTTCGTTGGATAGTAAGTGGCGTGGTGTGGTTGCTACGTGGTCAACACAACCTTGGATGACCTGTAGTGCCCTCTCGACAGCACGGTCTAGAAGTGAAACGGAATAGCCTAGGGTTCTAGCATGCTCTAGCCTTTCCAATACTGGTCCTAGTCCGTCGAATTGTGCGCCATCTTCCAATAGGGCTTGAGCGAGTGGCTCTTCGGAAAGTTTGGCACGGAGTAATTCTGCTTCTTTGATATCGGAAAGTGCTTCCTCATGGGCAACTGCTAGTGCTTCTGCTTGGTCTAGCAGAGTTGAAAGTTCAGCTTCGGCTTGCCCCCTTCTTGCTCCTAAGTCACCCAATTCTTTGAGAACTTGGCGTCTTTCGTCCATTAATTCTCTCATCTCAGATTGAATCATAGAAGCACGATTTTCCTGTTCAGTGAGCCTTATTCGGTCATCTTGAGTTCTTTCACTTGCGGCTCTAGCTTCAGTTTGGATTTGTTTGAGGTTCATTTGGGCTTGATTGATTTTTGATTCTAATTCTGAAAGTTCACCCTGAGCTCTGCGGTGTCTATCTCGGGTTGCTTCAACCTGTTCCTCAATCATCCTCTGGCGGCGTTGGTCGTCCTCAATCCTTGACCTGATACTGGTTAGAGTTGCTGAATGGGAATCGATGTCACTTGATAGAGCGGCTTCCTTTGTTGCCATTTCCTCGATTTTTGCTGACAACTCTGAACTCTGTCTGCTGTCTCCAAGGATTCTGGCGAGTTCGACTGCTCGCTCGCTGAGTTGGTGTTCTAATTCATTGATTCTCTTGGAAAGTCTGTCACTCCTGGACTCAGAATTCTCAGCAGTAGCCTGTGCAGCAGAGAGGTCGAGTTGTAATTGGTCTATTGTGCGATTGTAAGATGCAATCTTTTCCTGAACATCCGAGGCCTGTCTATTTGCTTCATTCGCATTAACCTTAGCAGCACTCTCCGATTGTTGAGCAGACTCTAGAGCAACAGTTAACGCAGCAATTTCCTGCTTAGCGTTTGACAACTTTAGTTCAGATTTCTCTAACTTCCTTCGCAAACCGTCGTCGATACCTGAGGATTTCTCAATCGTTGCAAGTCCTTCTGATGGGATTGCAATCTTGATTGCAAATTCAAAGCGAGTCCTTTCTTTCTTCAATTTCTGTAAACCAATTTCAAATCCATACAGTTGCTCTAACATCTGCTTTAGTAGCACCTGACGTGATTCAGATCGGGTTCTAGTTGTGGCCAATTCTTCGCAGAATTGCCCTAGGTTGAAATCGATTACGTTGCCGGATTCAGTTCCAAGGATTGTGCCAACAGGTAGCCTATGTAGTGCCAGCACTCTGCGAGATTCGCAAAGCATGTTTACAGCTTCTACTACCTTTGTTTGACCAGGAGCTTGCATTGCTACAGGTATTCCTTTCACAAGAGCAACACGAATCGCCTTAGAGGATTTTCCAGCAGTCAGATGTCCGGTCAAACCTTCTTCTATCGCTGTCGTTAGCATGGATAGAACAGCATCGGTTCCACCCCTGCCTTCTCGAATTACGTGCCCATCGGTAAGTGCCTCGCCCTGCGAGCCCATCGCATCGACCTGACCATCCATCAATGCTGCAATTTGGTTGATCAGTCGGCTGTGGTCTACATCAGCCTCGGTCCATACAGCGAGAGCAACTTCACCTGCTTCTGCGAGTAGTAGTGAACCATCACCGGTGTGCAGTGTCCAGTGGCCTGCGCCTTCAAGTCCTAGGTCGCTAGCCATGGCCTTCCTACCTGCCAAAGTTTCACCAACTTGGGCTGCTAACATATCTGCGGGGGAAGGTAAATCTCCTGCATCGTCGATTAACATTCCAGAATCAACTGCAATACCGCCTCTGACCTCAGGTCTCAGAATCAACTGCGATAGTACAGCAGAAAGGTCTCTTGAAAGCAGTCTTTCCAATGAATCCCCTGCACCAATGAGTCCTCTCATGTCCGCAGCGTGCTCAAAAGCCTCTGGGATGACTTCAGCAACAGAACCAAGTGCAGATTGGGTCCAAACCTTTGCAATCAAGCGATGTTGCTCCATTTCAAGGGTTTCAAGCCTGTCTTTAGCGGCCTTTCCACAGAGTAGAACTTTGCCTTTAGCAGGCTCTGCTATCCATCCGACAACACGTCCTGCGCGGATTATGCGATGGCCGCTTGCAGTTGACCTGCGGCCCAGATATGTCGTAACCGAACCGTTTTCGAACGGTAGGATTGAACCATCGCTTACATCGATTTCATCATCAATTGGCATTCCATATGGCAGATCGAACATGTCCATCACCTCATCAATGAGTTCAGCATGTCTACATCACATTCGACGGCGTGTCTCCACCTAGCGATTCTGCCACCCTTTTTGCCAGAGATTACGATGCTTGCATCCTCGTTTATTCGAGTTAGGAGGTACAAGCCATCTCCCTCAGACCAGAATTCCAAGCCTCTGCCTACACTCTGTGTTGACTCGAGCTTATCCAAGGCTTGGATTAACTGGGTGGCGTGTTCAACGTCCGGTGCACGACCTCTTTTCCCTACCGCTGCAACCAAGCCTTCTCGTCTGGAAACGATGTATGCTTGGTCTGCACCCGGAAGGGCAGAGAAACCGGTCAAAATGCGTTGCATCATGCGCGCTCAAGTTGGTGCAGGTTGAAAACGGCTTCAAGAAGTTTGGCTTTTCAAAACGCCCGTAGGGCGGTTTGTGGAGTTATTTGATTTCGCCAACTGCTTTTTTGTTTGGCAGCAAAAAAGATGCCAATTTTCTAATTGAAAATTTAATTTTTTAATTGTAAAATTTTACCGACGAGATGAAGTCGAGAACCTCATGGAGTTACTATGGCCGAACTCTTCGATGTTCCGAGTTGTGACAAATGTCGCAATCCGGCTATTCATCACCAAGTTTACTCCGGCCGAATGATGTGTGGAGCTCACCTTGCTGACAGTGTTCGAAAGAAGGCGTCTAAGGCCCTGCGTCAACAACTTGTTTTGCCCAAAGGTGAACATACTACCATACTCGTTGCAATATCTGGTGGAAAGGATTCAGCGGTATTACTTGAGAGAATCCATGAAAACTTGGGTCAGAGAAGAGATGTCACTATCGTCGGTGGTTGCGTTGACGAAGGCATAGAGGGCTACAGGCCTCCTTCACTTGAGTGCGCAAGAGAATTGTGTGAAGAGTTGGGAATAAGGTTTGAAACGGTTTCTTACCCAGAATTAGGATTCAAAGAAATGGACGAAGTCGTTGAGAAGATAGTTTCAATGGAGGAAAAGAAAGCACCCTGTTCTTATTGTGGTGTCTTTAGACGCCAGGGAATAAATCACCTTGCAGACCGTGTAGGTGCTGATGTTATTGCTCTAGGTCACAACTTAGACGACATGGCTCAAACAATCATGATGAATATGCAAAATGGCGACCTAGAAAGAACACTAAGACTTGCTCCACACACTAGCACACCTTTGGAAGGAATGGTGCCAAGAATCGTTCCACTGCGATGGATTCCTGAACAAGAAATTCATCTTTACGCGCTGCATCGTGGATTGCCAATACACCATGAGGAATGCCCTCATGGTGAAGGAGCATTGCGATTTCGGCATCGAGAAACGGTAGCAATGATGGAAGCAGACGTTCCAGGAACTAGGCATGGTTTGCTTCGCATGGCTGACGATGTGAAGAAGTTACACGCATTGGCTGATGGTGGCTTCCGTACGGCTAAGGCGGTTAACTGCCCAGAATGTGGTCAAATTTGTAGTGGAGAAATCTGCAAGGCTTGTGAAATGAAGAATCAGATGCAGTGATCAAACTCTTCTTCGCAACCTTTCCATGAAGCCGTCAGCTAACCCTAGTGATTCGAGAGCCTCATCAATTCGTCCTGCTTTGTGCGCTTCAGATGCTATTGCAATTGCCTCTTCAGCGGACTTTCTATCCTCGTCATCGACCTTTATTCCGCTCGCATCGCATTGATTCCGTAGGACATTCCACTCATCTAGGACGTATTCCAATAACTCATTTGCTTCATCGCTAGCCTTACCTTCAGCGTCCAAGTCTTTCGTTAGCCTCTCAAGCAGGGTTGCAGCATGAGTCCACTCAAGGTCATCTGCACATGATTCAATCTCTGCCAGTCTGTCATCCCAGTCTTTTGCATCATCTCTATCTGACCATCGAGAGACCAAGTGCACTTTTTGTCTCAGTGCTCTTCTAACGTCGTCCATTGCTTCTCTTTCAGCATTGATTTCTCTTACAATTCCATCTGCCAGTCCCTTTGCTTGGGATGAATTACCTTGTTCAAGTGCGTCTTCAGCATTTTCTAATCGCTCTTCAAGAAGTGATTTGTTAATTCCATCTGCGCCCTTAAGTTGCTTGGCAGCCTCAGCGACAGCCGCTTCGGCTGCGACCAAAGCATCTCCTGATGCTGCGATTTGGTCTGGGATTACCATAGCAAATTCGTATGCTTTTTTCGGATTCTCAGCATTGAGTTTCTTCTTTGCATCTGCTAAGATTTCCTCTAGATTTTCTTGGGAATGTTGCGACGCTGCTAACAAAGCAGATCCCTCTCTAATCGCTTCTTCTGCCTTTTCCCACCATTCGATGATTTCGCTTGCTCTCTGTTTTGCCTGACGGAACAATGCTTCCCCTTCTCGAAGGCTACCTAGATTCACTTCTCTCTGGCCCATTTCCCATGCTTTTCTTGGTCGCTTAGCGATAGGTGCGATCTCTTCGGATTTCTCTACAGAATTCAATGAATCAGCTTTGATTTCTTCAACGTCGCCCGCAAGTGAGAGTGACCTTTCGATGTCTTCTTCTGCTTCGTTAAGTAATCTCATTCCCCATTCAGGCTCTCTGTGTCCTTCTTCTCTAGCCGTCATAATCAGACTAGCAGCTTGGTCAACTGCAGCACCTTGACTTCTTAGAATCAAAATTCTCTCTTCTAATGAGTTTAACCTAGCATCAAACTGCTTTCTCAAACCTCTTTGGTCGTCATTACCAAACCAATCGCTAAGTACCAACAAAAGACCAACTGTGCAAATACCTGTTTGAAGGTAAGCAGATGTATCGTCAAAACTCACTGTAGTCAGGAGGGAAGCAGACAGGACAAATCCCAGTACTCCCATCACCGACCTGAATTTCAGAACAGCTACATCGCCTTGGAGTATCTGTCTACTGGTAGCAAAAAGCGCATAGGAGACAATCAATAAGATAGACATTCCAATTAATTCAGAAATGTCTCCTTCAAAGTATGAAAGTGCGACTACGGCCAAAGGAAGCCATGAAACCGTTGCTATAATTCCTATTCTAGACCTAGACTTTTTGTCCATTATTCCCAAATCTTGAACAAAAACTCCCCACGCAATTACGATCAAAGCATACATCAAGTCTGAATTTAGTGAGTTCCCTGCCATGCCTGATTTTAGAGTTGGCCATGCTAACCAAACTGCTGCACTGAGTAGTACAAGTGCGGAAAAACCTGCAAGTTTCTCGACTTTATCTAGACGAGATTTGGACTCCGCTTTGATTGCTTCCTCCAAATCAACAAAGCCATCCATAGCAAACCCACCATTACTCTATCATATCAGAATCGCGGTTCATTGCGTGACCTAGCCCAAATAATCGCCAAAATGCCTAGTGTCACGACAATGAATAATTCCAGTCCACCAAATCCGATGCCGGAGTTGTATTCGCTAGTTGAATGTTTGACAACAGTCTGATTGGAATCATCAAGGTAGGATAACTCTACAGAGAATGTCTCGAACCAATCCATGTCTACTTTCATAGTGACAATTGTCGTAGTAGTTTGTGAGAAACTCGAAGGTCCTATTATTGAATCAACACATACGTCATCACTACAAAGAATGAACTCGGTGGTGCTTGCTCCATTATTCTGAACTGTAATCCAGAACTGATTCTCTCCTGGTTCGATATCAGTCGTTGAGGATTGTATGTCGATAATCTCTAGATTTCTAGCGATCGGAGGTGCTATTGCAACACCAAAAGTATGGCCTGCTAAATTACCATTCTCATCCAAACCTGCAACGTTGATTTCATGGTATCCTACGGCGAATTCTGGTAACTCCCAATACTGTATCTCTGACCATGATAAATCGGCATATTCTTGCCCTAAAATATTAATTGAAAATTTAATTTTATCAATTGAAGAATGGTCATCAAAACTTTGTGTTAAATTGAGCCTTAAAGAATCTCCAGGGCGGGTTACAGATGGGGCCTCAATCCATTCTCCATCAGCGTCGATTTTTTCTATTTCCGCAATGATTACTGGGCCATTATTGTCCATTAATTTCACAGTCCAATTTCCTGAAGTTGTATGGCCCACGTCATCAGTAATATCAGCAGCCAACCAGTATTCTACCTGATTCCTTTGTTTATGTCTCTCGCTTATGTTATCATAAACCGAATTAAGACTGGAATCTGCACTAAATGAGGTTTGTAGAAGTTTACCATTATACCACCAACCATCTGATTTGTTACTTGTCCAGTAGACCTCTAAATCATCGTCATGGTCGTCGCTTATGTCTAGTTCAAACTCAAAGTATCCTGGAGCAATCTCGAAGACTTGATCTGTTGAATTTAGAATCGGGTAGCCACCGTCAAGAATCAGTGAAGTTGAGAGTGACCCGTTTAACCCTCCCTCGTCTGTGCAGGTAACAGATATAGGCAACAATGACCCTTTGGGGAATGCTGAGAGGTTAACCTCAAGATTTGATGTAAATCCTGAAATATTCCACTCACAGACATGCGTTGAAAGCGGTGCATCATCGATTATTGCTGTGAAGTTGTAAGAGGTACTTTCCCAAGGCAAAGCTGTATTTTCGCTGATTGAAACGACAGGAGCATTGTTTTGCCCTAGTGTTATCGTGTAATATCCAGAAATCGAAGTTTCGTCTCTCTGTAGGGTGAAATTATTGGGTTCACCATCAATCCACTCATTTAGAGGACTGGATAGGTATTGCCATCCGCCATCTGTAACAACGGTGAGAGGTGTTGATTGACGTATGTCGTTTTGGAATGGCACTTCTAGTCGTAAAAGGTTGATGCTAGAGCGCTGAGCGAAAATTTCAGCCGACTCATTCCATCCCCAATACCCACTGGAGAAATCGATTTCTGAAACGATGTTTAGATTTGAAAAAACCACTTCTGAATTATCGATTAAACAACATAGAGAATTTTTGCCATTGTAATAGTTTATCGATTCAAGCAACGCATTGAGTTCAGATACATCGCCTCCTAAGTATCGGTTGACTTGGCTTTCAATACCAGCACTAACCCCTGGCATGAAAGGTAATCCAAGACCGGTACTGAAGATGTGATTGGCATGCCAAATCCCTGTAATGTTCTCATTTGGCTGTAGACTTGATGTAAAGTTAATTTCAGCAAAACCATTCATAGAACTAGAGTTTAATTGTTCATCAAGCCATTGAGAGGTAGGTGGCCAAGTTGTATTTCCAATAGGTATTCCTTTGTCAAAGGCCCTTGCAGTCCATCCACCTCCATACTCACCAACAGTTATGTTCTGGTCTTGCCATGGAATAACTGTCCCTGTGCCGGTATGCACCGCTTTTACGGTTATGTTTGCGGAATAATTTCCTTGGATTTCATAAGTAGTGGTTGCGTTTGGAATCGTAATGCTAGATTGGCTGTTCCTTGTTTCAGACCCACCTTCTCCAAGCAATACAACTGGTATTCCACTTGGGGCATCCACTGTGCCATCACTGACCTCTACTTCCCAGTCGCTACCTAGAGCTTGCATGGTCTGTGCGCCCGTTACGGTAAACAGATCTTCGATTATGGGATGAGCCTGCAGCACAATCGTTGTTTGTGAAGAGTGAACTGGCGGGTGCCACATGACGACATATCCGTCACAAGTAGCACTGGCTTGGTACATTCCCTTGCCGGGATTGTTAATCACGGCGCCTGTCCAAGGCTCTGTTAATGTGATTTCACAGTCTTGAATTGGATTTCCAAACGGGTCCTCGACTTCTACCACCCAAGTGCTGCCTTCCTCGGCCCATGCAGCTGGAACCAATAGCAGAAACACGAGCAACAAAACCCTGCGCATGTACCCTAGGAGGAATTCATACCACATCAAGAAAGCGGAATTACGCGCCCATATGTTCAAGGTCGTCTTTGGCACAAGGCGGTGGGAAGGGGGAGCGTTATGCCCGGATTAATCACCATGGACGACCTAACTAATGACGAGATTATCTCGATTCTTGATGATGCTGAAAAGTTACTTCCTGTTGCTAGAGGCGAACTCTATCTCCCTCTTTTGCAAGGTAGGATACTTGGCAATTTATTCTTCGAACCCTCTACTCGCACACGTATGTCTTTTGAAACCGCGATGAAGAGACTGGGCGGAGATGTGGTAAATCTAGGAGACGTCAAAACATCATCGGTTGTCAAGGGTGAAACACTATTCGACACAATACAGATGGTAGATGGATACACTGACATTATCGCTATGCGTCATCCACGCCAAGGTGCAGCACAGTATGCTTGTGACAGCGCCAGAGTTCCAATCCTAAACGGTGGAGATGGAGCTGGACATCATCCCACACAGACAATGCTTGACTTATTCACAATTAGACAAGCACATGGTACTCTAGAGGGATTGAATGTAGTTCTTGCAGGAGATCTTCGCTATGGTAGAACAGTTCACTCGCTATCTCATGCGCTTGTTAGATTCGGTTGTAATGTAACGTTTGCATCACCTGATAGTTTGAGGATGCCTGAGGAAATAGTGGCTGACTTGAAAGCTCATGGAGCTGAAGTCGTTGAAACCGATGACTTGCTTGGTCAGATCAATAATGCTGATGTTATCTATATGACTCGAATTCAGAAAGAGAGATTCCCAGACGAGGATGAATATGCAAAGGTTGCAGGCGCATACAAATTACAAGCCAGTGACCTAGATGGTGCTAAGGCAGACATGATTATCATGCACCCACTTCCAAGGGTTGATGAGATTCATCCATCAGTAGACTCAACTAGGCACGCTAGATACTTCGAGCAAGCATTCAATGGAGTGGTTGCAAGAATGGCACTAATGTGTTGGCTGCTTGGAGTCAAAGTTCCTGAGGACGTAACCAACGAGGGGGTGGTTCTATGAGTCAAGAAGCGAATATGAGAAGAGTAACTGCGATTAAGAATGGAACTGTAATCGACCACGTCCCTGCAGGTAAGGCACTCTCTGTGCTCAAGATGTTGGGTATTGAAGGCGATATGTCTAACCCAGTCTCACTCGTAATGAATGTTCCATCGAAGAAAATGGGTGGTAAAGATATCATCAAGGTTGAGGACAGGGAATTGACTCAAAATGAGTTGGATAGACTTGCTTTGGTTGCTCCAGACGCTTCAGTTGCAATTATTCGTGCTTATTCAGTTGCGGAGAAATTAGAAATTAATCTTACAGACGAAGTTGTTAATTTAGCGAGATGTACATTCTCCAATTGCATAACAACCAATCCTAGAGAGCCTTTACCGCACAGGTTGGTTGTAACAAACAGAGATCCACTTGAGTTGAGATGTAGATATTGTGGAAAAACTCAGGAAATCGAGGGACTCGTAGACAACTTGCTTTGATTAGAGGTCGAATAATCCTGCTTTTTCGCAGGCGTCGAAATCTATCCATCCCGGCATACCTAAGTCTACAGGTACTCCGCCGACTGTGGTAATGATTCCGGTCATGATTAGGTAATTTGCGAAAGGTGGACTTGGCCAAGCAGCCTTCTTCCAGCCTTTCTTTCCTAGTTTCTTTGTTGTGGTTTCCCGTCTAGTTAACCAGGCATTTGCGAACCAAGTATGAATTTTCATCATGTTAGTACTATTGTCAGGTGCGGCGACCACATTGTGGGAACTTTGCCAATTCTTTTCCCAGTCGCCCTCCATAGTATCGGCCCAAATCAATCCAGTTTTCTCTGATTCAGGCAATTCTAGTTCGCCTTTCGTGGCAAGATAGATCGCTAGTCTGCGCAAATGCGGATGTCTTGGATGCTTCTTCATTGCCTTTTCAACGATATTAATCGCGCTTGCCTTCATCCCTCTATCGATGTAAAGCAGAGCCCTTGCAGTTTGGCCATGTGGCCAATCATCCATGTCAATGTCATTTTTCTTAGCCCACGCTTCGAGCTTGTCTAAGGCGATTTCTGGCTGCGACCATATTCTGAATCTTGCAATGTCTCCAAGTATGTGCAACTTTGATGCAGGTTTGTACTTCCATGGAATATCACTTGCAGGAATGCCATCTCTAAATCTCTTCAAGAGATCCACATTACGCTTAGTCAGCCCATCGATACGCAGTAGTGGTCGAACCGACTTAGGCAGCGGTACAGAAGGGTCTAGTACGGAAGTAACCCACTTTAGTCTAGCAGACTCGATGTCTTCATCTGTTAGGTATTCGAGTCTAGGAATTACTTCTGGAATGTCTCTTTGGGCTAGTGATGCTGCTGCTAGTATGACTCTGGCGATTTCCGCGGTTCTTCCAGCCCTAAGAGCGAGGAAAGAGAGTGCGACTTGTTCAGCTTGGTCCCATCTTCCAAAGCCCATCAGCATCTCCATACTTGCTTCAGTTCTGCGAACCAGAGAAAGACCTTCGATACTCTCTTCACCATGGTCTTCGTATAGTAACTCCATTTTCTCCATGGCTTTGGACCAATTGTCTGTTTTGATTAGTTGTCTGAAATCTTCACCTTGGCGGTAAATCATTTGTTCAATCGCTTCCAATTGGATTCTCTTTTGGTTAGCCATTGCATCGAATGAAATGTTATCCAATCGCTGCCCTGTTCTTCTGGACATTATCCATATTCCTAGGAAAACAATTTGTCCTCCAGAAGCTAGCATCCACGTCATTTCTTCTAGCGCATCTTTTCTAATAACTTGACAAATGGACTCCTCCCATGAGCCGCACTGCGAGCCTTGTGGAAGGTATTGTGAATCCCAAAATGTCAACATTGCAAGAGCAAGCAACAACATCGATTGACCAGCGAAACCTGTGAAACAGAAGTTCAGAACGTTCGCTTGTTGGGACCTTTCACTACGCAGGAGGCGTGAGTCTGCTAGGCGTATACCTCCCTTTCCAGATACATCAGCGATATCTAGGAATAGGATTCTTGCAACTTCATAGACGAATAGGAATCCTACAATGGCTACGTTAAGCAACAAAAACAACAGCACAATGGTAACTAGTGGAACTCGAATTCCGGGCTCAGAGATGAAAGAAAACAGTTCGATAGCGTAGAATCCAATCACTCCTCCCTCTTCCATAATCGAGGATTGAGGGCGATATTCAGGGAGATCTAGAACTCTCTGAGAGTGCTCGAACATCGTTGAGTCTATACCTAGCAAGATTAGTGAAACTAGCGTGTTGAATGCAATGAATGGCATTGCGGCTGTATTTATCCAAACTAGAGTCGAGATGAATTGCTTTCTTGCTGGCGGCTTGTAAGGATAGAATGCTGATGGTTCACCTTTAGAGAGTTGTCTGCTTGATTCTGTAAGAGCGGTCCAGGAAGAACCCATTACTCTACCATAAGCGATGAAGCCCGGGGCGAAAGCCAAACAGCCAGTGATAGCAAGCCTTCTATCAAATTCAACCTCTGCAAAATACATGATGTACCAAAGCATGATTAGCGATGTGAACCAAAGGATAGTAATCGATACACCTACGCCATTTCTGAAGGTACTCGCACCTTGCAATGTCGCTCTTCGACCTCCAGTTCTGTTTACGATTTGCGTGCTCATCGATACGCCGGTTGAAATCATGGCTGGTACAATAATCAAAATCAGCGCCATTGCCAATGAAACTTGATGTAGCCCTTCAGTCAAGTCCATTTGGAAAAATAGCCATTCCATTCCAAGTAAAATTGCGCCAGTCAAAGCCATTACGTAAACAGTTAGGCCATTGCGCATACCCTTGGTTTTGAGGAGTTTTTTGGCTTCTTCTTTGGTTGCAGTAACCGTGTGTACCTCGTAGCGTTTAGGTCCAGTGGGGAAAGCAACTTGCAATCCAGATAAGCCTCTAGGAATGATGAATTCTTGGAATAGGTAAGAGATTATTGCGGAAAGAGATACGGCAAGAATTGCCATAGCATCTATTCCGCTAACCAATTCTATTCCCATGTATTTGCCTCACTCTTCTTTTGGTGGAACTAAGGATGGTGAGGCTTTCTTGGTATTTATTTCATTCAACAATTCATCTAGGAATGAGTCAAACTCTACACCTGCTCTTTGGTCGCCGTTTCTAGCTCGAATTGAAACGGTGTTGTTTTCTGTTTCATCGTCTCCTAAAATTAGCATGTATGCAGGCTGGAACTTTCTATGCATTCGGATTTTCTTTCCGATTGTGTGGTCCCCATCATCCAAGTCCGCTCTAATTCCAGCAGCTTTGAGTTTGGCAGTTACGTCTCTTCCGTATTCTACCTGCTTTTCTGAAATTGTCAGCACGTGGACTTGAGTTGGTGCAAGCCAAGTCGGGAATTTACCAGCAAAGTGCTCGATTAGAACTCCACAGAACCTTTCCATCGAACCAAATGGTGCTCTGTGAATCATGACTGGGCGATGCATTTCTCCGTCGCTTCCTTTGTATTGTAAATCGAATCTTTCGGGCAGATTGTAATCGACCTGAACTGTTCCTAGTTGCCATTCACGACCAATTACGTCTTTGACAACGAAATCGATCTTCGGGCCGTAGAATGCAGCCTCTCCTGGCTCTTCAGACCAATTCACTCCAAGACTGCTTGCAGCTTGTCTACATGCGTCTTCAGCAAGGTCCCATTTCTCACTAGCTCCGACATATTTACTGGAGTCAGGGTCTCTCAAACCCACTCTTACTCTGTAATCATTCATTCCTAGCGCTTCGAAAATGACCTGAACAAGTTCGATGCAGCCCAAAACTTCGTTTGCGATTTGGTCTTCTGTTACGAATAGGTGTGCATCGTCCTGAGTGAATCCTCTGACCCTTGTCATACCAGATATTTCTCCTGACTGCTCCCAACGGTAAACGGTACCAAACTCTGCTAACCGTAGTGGTAAATCTCTGTAAGAGCGTGCTTGTGAAGCATAGATTTTGATATGGTGTGGACAGTTCATTGGCTTGAGCATGTATCCTTCGATATCACCAGCGGCCATCATGTTGGACAATTCGCCACATGTACATCCTTCGCTGGCTAACTTGGCCATCATATCCTTTTCAACCAAAGGCGGATACTGTGAATCCTGATAATAGGGGAAATGGCCACTGGTTCGATACAGGTCTAGCTTTCCAATGTGAGGAGTGTAGACTTGATGGTAACCTTGTCGAGTGAGGTGTTCGGAAATGAAATCCTGTAGGCAAGTTCGCACGACTGCACCTCTAGGCGTCCACAAAATTAGCCCCTGTCCAACGTCCTCGTCAACGTGGAATAACTGCAAGTCTTTGCCTAACTTCCTGTGGTCTCTCTTCTTTGCTTCCTCAATCGCTGACATCGTTGCCTTCAGAGCGTCCTTTGTAGGTTCTACAATTCCATAAATGCGTGTTAGTCTTTCTCGACTCTGGTCGCCTCTCCAGAATGCCGATGAGACAGATGTGAGGCGAACATGCATCAATTTAGCAGTGGAGTGCACGTGTGGTCCAAGACACAAATCATACCACTCACCTTGACGGTAAATTGTAGAACTATCTCCGTCCTCTAGCTTGTCATTTATGATCTCGATTTTGTATGGGTTTGCTTGGAACAAATCGTTCAATTCAGAATCCGTACATTCGACTCTCTCGACAGTCAAGTTTCTTCTTGCTATCTCATGCATTTTCTTTTGGACACCCTTCAATTCTGCTTCGCCAAAATCCTCTAGGTCGGCGAAATCATAGTAGAATCCTCGTTCGATTGCCGGGCCGATTGTAGGCTTTGCATTTGGATAGAGAGATGTAACCGCTTGCGCTAGCAAATGGGCAGCGCTGTGGCGGAGAATGTGAATGCCGTCATCACTGAACCCAGAAATACCGGCTACCGAGCAATCAGAGCTTAGTTCAGAAGAGAAATCTTTCTGCTCACCATCAACGAGTGCAGCGACGCAGTCATGCTTTCTTCCCTCGATGTCAATCACGATTTCTCCTGCCGTAATGCCGGATGCGTATTCGTTGACTGAACCATCCGGCAGGGTGACTGAAATCATTGACATCGATGTGCCTCCGTCCCCTTCGGGGACGCTTTTGCCTTTCACCTTGACGATTAAAGGTCGCTTCTAGATTGGATATTCAGAGTGTTGTTGGTTTACCACTCGACATCGAAGTCATCGCCTTCTTTTGATGATACTTCTGCTACGACATTGACTTCCTTCTTTTCCGGTGCCGGTTGTTGTTTTGTGGCCATTCGAATTTCTGTTCTTGATTCGACAACATCTCTTTGGCCACGGAATGCTGGCGCCTCATGCACTTTCACTTCTTTTTGTTCGGCTGGCGCCTGCTCTTTTTGTTCCTCTTTGACTTGATTTTTCCAAGCCCCTTCAAAACTTAGGTCATCAACTCTCCTTTCCATGTGACAGGCCTTGGTTTAATCAATACATAATCGGTTTGATGTATCGTGAATTTTTGGGCATGGTTATGCGCCTAGCGGTAGTAGTCAACCCAGATGCTGGCCTCGGCGGCAAATTGGGCTTCAAAGGAAGTGACGGAAGGGCTGCGGAGGCTAGGGCTGCCGGTGCGCAAGATAGAGCAGGGCCGAGAATGAAAATCTGCTTAGAGAAACTCGCAGAATTATCGAGAGAGCCGATCGAAATTCTAGCATGGGATGGAAGAATGGGAGGAGATTGGATTCCTGGGGAATATACCTCGACAGGTAAGACGCCTGATGCCACAGACGCGACATCCACTACAGAATTTATCAAAGCGCATTCACCGGATTTGTTCCTCTACGCTGGCGGTGACGGTACAACTAGAGATATTGTCGAGGCACTCGGGGATAGAGAAATCCCACTTGTTGGAGTGCCTGGCGGAGTCAAGATGCACAGCGGTTGTTTCGCTACTACTCCAAAAGCAGCAGCAGAGGTAGTATGGTCATTTTTCACAGGCGACCTGATGGTTGCTAGAACAGAGGTCATGGATCTTGATGAGGAAGTTTATCGTAAAGGTGAATGGAAAGTTAGGATGTATGGCGAAGTATTCACACCAGCCAGTCCAAGATGGATGCAGGGTGCTAAAGAACAGGTACAAAGGGAATCTGAAGAGGAAACACTCGAAGCTATGTCCTCACACATTGACAATCTGGTTGAAGAAAATCCGGATTTGATGTTGGTCTGGGGAAGTGGTGGAACACTCAGGCAGATGTGCAAACAAATCGGGCATGAATCAACCCTCCTAGGGATAGATATTCAACATGCAGGAAAGATGTACAATGATTTGAATGAAAGTGGTCTTCTGGAGTTAATCAACCAGCACCAAGGAGAAATAAAGCTACTACTTTCACCGATGGGTGGTCAAGGTTTCCTAATTGGAAGAGGGAACCTACAATTGTCTCCTGATGTATTGCGAGCGATTGGTATCGATAACATTCTTGGAATCGCTACTCCAGCCAAATTACTAGGGCTCAATAAATTGAGAATTGATACTGGTGATGAAAAGTTAGATGCTGAGATTCGTTCAAAGAAATACCTCAAAGTTTTGCAGGGGTATCGCACAACAAGAATTATTCGCGTAGCAGATGATTAAGGAATAAATGTTGCAAAATATACAAGGATTCACAGATACAAGACCCAGTTAATGGACATAGAGACCGCAGCAAATATTGGCGAGGCAGCCAGTGGTATTGCGATTCTCTTTACTCTTATTTTCAGTCTACGTCAAATCAAGTATTGGAATGAAAATAGGCGATACGAAATAGGACGTGATTTAGCAAATCACTTGTCTGACCCGCTGATTCACCGAGGTTTCTCTGTTAGCATGATGAAATTGCACGAAGATATCACAATGCAAGAAATCAATGACTTGACACGAGAGGAAAAGAATGCAATGAATGCGATGATGATTGGAATCAATAATATCGGGTTGTTGGCGATGTATGGTCATCTTTCAATGGACTTAGTAGAGGGTTTCTACGGGCGTTATATCAGAATCTTTGGACCACGTTGGCGCCAAACTGTGAAAGTTTTCTCGGCTGCGACCGCTTTTGCAATGGGATTAGAGGATGATGAAGAAACCATGTGGGATGGCCTACTTTGGCTAATGGACAATCTAAAGAAGCCAGAGTCAGAAGACTCGTAATGGCTTAATTAGACAAAAGTCACCTGTCTCGAGAAGATTAGACGCCACAATTCAATACCATCAACACCATCATCTGCTGAAAAGTAGACATTATCCTCATGGACATGGATTCTGTATACATTGCCTCCCGATCCAGAATTCAAATCCACTACTTGCCATGTGGTTTCGTTAATCGAATTATGAGCCCATAACTCTTCACCAGTAGAACCATCATCTGCCGCAAAAAATACCGTATTTCCACGAACTGTTAGCTGGTTTGGCCCACCCGATCCGGATGTTGATTGTATATTGGTAACCTCCCAGAATGAACTGTTAGTGGATTCATAAGCCCACATTTCGAAATGCGAACCTGACGTGGCCTGCAAGTAAACTCGTGTTCCAAGTATGACCAATTCTGAAGGCGCGCTTCCTGCAAACCCAGGGTGGATGTCTGCTGCAAGCCATGTCGAGTTGTTCGTTGTATCATATGCGTATAACTCAGTACCATAGGTTGTACCAGCGTTTGCAGACATGTAGATGGTCGTCCCCATCACTGTAAGATGAGATGGGCTTGATGAAAGAGTTCCAGGGTTGATGTCCTTGACCATGAATGTGGTGTTCGTAGCTGTTTCATGCTTCCACAATTCGACATTTCCATTGTTTGGACCTGCTGAGAAATAGAGGTCTGAATTTACAGCCACCAAACTAGTTGGCTGAATATCTGGCTCTACCTTCCATACACTAAAATTCACAGTGTCATAGGCCCAAAGGTCGTACAAACCTATCCCAGTTGAACCTGCACTATCGCGTGCTGAGAAATACACAGTTGTCCCAATCAATGTAAACTCTCCAGCAAAACTTCCTGAATTCCCGGGGAATATATCTGCAATTTGCCATGCAGTACCGTTTGATGGATCGTAAACAAATGGCTCAGTATCTAAGTTGGAAGTTTGTCCAAGGAACATCAACTGATTTCCGATTACACGCATGCCCATTGCAGTACCAACATACTCTGAAGAAATGTTACCGTTAGCATCTACAGTCCAAATTCCATTCGTAGTGCCATTGTATGCAGTGAAATACAGAGTCGAATTAATGGTGCAGAAGTTAGCAGGGTTACTTCCATTACCACCCACGAATAAGTCCTCGACTTGGTCAACAGAGAATGTTGTACAAATTAGAGAACTAGTGATAATTTCACCTGATTCTAGAATTCCGTTTTGAGCGATTCCATTACCAGAGCCGTCATCCAATCCTTGCTGAAGTAATTGTCCAGTACCGTTGCATCCAAGGTATGCCGGTGCGATTGAAAGGCGTGCAACCATCATGGTTGTTGTAGAACTACCGTTTGCTCCATCAGCGCCGTCTGCTCCATCATTTCCATCTTCACCATTACAAACGAATATGGTATCATCAATTTCTCCACCTTCCAAGAAAGAATTTCCATTGTCATCGATCCCGGTATCGATTCTTGTTCCACCAGTTGGACAATTTACTCCGTTCGGCTCAAAATTTGAAATGATTAGAGATGTCAGTCCATTAGCCCCGTCATCACCATCGCTCCCGTTGGTACCATCTTGGCCATCAGCGCCATCATTTCCATCAGCGCCGTTTTGACCATTGATACCGTTTGTTCCGTCTGTACCGTTGACACCATCTGTGCCATTCAATCCATCAGAGCCATTCAAGCCTGGCTCCCCTTGTAATCCGGTCAGATCGATTACACTCCATGCTTGATTTTGACAGACTTCGAAGCCGTAATCATCAGCGACGAAGAAAATCTGGTTGTTGATAGATTCATCACAAGTGGGTAGGTCTGCAGAAGTTTGCACTAGATGGAAACTTGAGCCTGCGGTCCCATTTGCTCCTTGCTCACCACTTACTCCAGCCGGTCCTTCTGGGCCTCCAGTGAAAACTCCATAGAGGGATAGGGGAGCGATTATCATCATACAAACAATCAGAATTGTTTGTGTTTTATCTTGAAACAATGACGCTGTGCTTGTAAGTTTGGAATCCGCTAAACCTCCTGTTTGCAGATTATTACTTGCATTGACTGTGGTAAGCGAATCCGGGTTTCCAGAGTTTGTAAATTGACTTTCAGTTGCTTGTTCAGGAATTAGATTTTCCTTCGGTGATTCTGCAATATCTTGCTGAATTCTATACTGAGCGATTTGCTCTTGACTCCATCCTTGTTCTGCAAGTTGTTCATCTGTCCACATAAAGTGTACTCAAATTGTTACATTATAGTATGATTTTGGAACACCGTTCCGACTTATCATTCTGCAAGCGTTTCCTTTTGTTCACGCTTTTTCCTGTTTTGGCGCTTCTTATACCAAGGATAAATTGGCCATTTTGCTAGACCAGTCCACATGACCATGAATACAAATGTAGTAGATACAAATACGTCGACTTCGCTCGACCAAGCTGAATCTATCCATCCATATTCTACGTAAGCAATCCTAGAATGATATATCACTAGCATTATTCCTAATCCTAAGTGTATCCATCTCCATATTTTATTCCAGTTCTTGGACATAATTACTCGTCCTTCTGTTGATTCTTATACTCTTCCAGTTTTTTCTGATATTCTTCATCACTTAGACCGTGCCATCCTTTACACATACCAGTTGGTGATCTTCCACATCCGCATTTTCCCATGAGTTCATTCCTCCTTATTTTGGGGGATAATATCCTCCTATTAATCAAGGAAAGTTTCTGCTAGGAAACTTCAGTACCGATAATGAAACTAGGTACTTGATAAAGATTCAATAGTTGGTAGCACTATGCAACCACCTGAAACCACTGAGCCCGTCTGCCTGCAGTCTCACGGAAGAGAATTTGTTGAACTGCTTGGCAAATCGCATACCTTAGACATGCTCTACTTCTTATTCAACAGTGAAGAGCCCGTTAGATTTAATCAGTTGAAGCGTCAAATGGAAGTCACTGCCACAACACTTAGCCGGAGGCTGGACGAATTTATTGACCACGATTTAGTTACAAGAGAGGTCTATGCAGAGGTTCCATCTAGAGTAGAATATGAATTGTCAGACAAAGGTCATACCTTAGGCCCAGTCCTCAAATCTTTATTTGAATGGGTTGAAGAGACCTACTCTTGATTCTGACCATCTATTGAGTCCTTTGCAATTTGGCGAATATCGACATCCCACTGCGTGAACTCAGGCATTGTCATCGGGCCAACCCCGTGGACTGCATGAAGCCAAATCAGCGTTCCAGTATCGACGAGAATGTCTCCCGCATGGCCCTTCTCGTCAGTGAAGAGTGAGGTCGCCCTTGGCCCCTGAAGCCGTTCAACATCCCCTTCAAGATCTCCCGCTTCGAACATCTCGCGCATTTCATAGGCTAGAGCACCATGATGGAACGTGAACACTTCTGTTCCGGGATAATCTGCACTGAGTTCCTGTGAAAGATTTTCCCAATATGGCATGATATCGAGTGTTGAGTTGGTTGCATACTCGCTTGCGTTTGTGTAATTGCCTGGGAAATCCTTCCATGGCATGGCCAAACCGATGCGTATGTCAGGGTTTTTCTCAACGGCGTAGTCAGTGAAATTCCAGATAGCCTGATCTGTATCTAGGGTTTGAATGAACTCTGGTGAACAGCAAATCATTACCAAGACGTCAATTTCTCCCGTGTCTAAGAAGGCTTTGATGTTAGCTTGGTGCTCAGCATCCTCCCATAGCAAGCCAGGTGATCCGGATTGACCACCGCTGAATTCGATATATTGTGCGTGATTAGTCACGCCTGCAGTGTGGGCGTAATCCTCTAACAATTCTGCAAACTTACGACCAAAGCTGTGACCGATATACAAGACATTGTAGTCATCAGCATCGACTTCCTCAGGTGAGCCCATTCCATCGTCGCCATCTCCTTTTCCACCGCCACGGCCCAAGCATCCCGCAAGGGAAACCATTACCATCGAGAGGGCTAGGAAAACTGCAATTTTCTTATTCATGGTGTATCTTTGCAGTGAGTGTCTTATGTTTGTTTTGTAACATGTTTGTTACAACGAAAATACCAAGGCAAAGTCAAATCGTTAACCGAACACGATAGAATTCGATTAGAACATCGAACTAGATTCAGTCGCAGCAACTCTTCTGAAGTGCGTCTTGGGCACAGAAACAAGTCTTTGCTGGAACAATAGTTGCTCTTGAGCTTCTTTCATTGAATAGAGCAGTAACAGATTCTAATTCACCAGAGGTGTCTCCTCTTGCCTCAAGACATAATTTGAGTCCGAGTAGGCCCCACATGTTGTCTTTCCACAATTTGATGTCCGCTCTGTATACCTCTTCTGCCTCTTCGACATGTCCCTGCTCTAGTAGTAGAGCTCCCAGGATGTGGCGAACTGGTTGCATTTGGCCCCATGGTTCATTGTATGCTAGATTCAAAGACAAATCAACTCCACGTCGCAGTTCATCAAATGCTGCAGTGAAGTCGTATGAATCACCGTTTGCCTTTGCAAGGAATTGTCTTCTGTATTCGATTTCTGCTTCTAGGATTGATGCGTTTACATTCAGAATAGAAGGTCCCTCTGAAGGGTCTTGGTACATGAAATTGTTATGCATCATTCTTCCAGCAAGCGCAGGGTTTTGCAATGCTTCCTTGAACAGAACCTGTTCTGCTTCTGCTTCTGGCACCATACCCTTGGAGGCATAGGCAACTCCTCTTGCGTAGTGTTGAGTTGCGATTGTTGCAGGGAAAACATCCTTGTCGGTGTACATTGGCTCAGCTAGGATTTCGTCCCACTTTCCGAATCTGATCATTACGTGCCAAGGCATTGTCACGTATGACTCTAGGAAGATTGCTCCCATCGGAATGATTCCCGCAAGCATGAATTGAACTCCGTGGTTCTCATCGCCAGAAGGTAGTGTGTCTACCGCCTTTCTAGCATACTTCAATGCGGTTTCATACTGTCCATCGAACATAGCACACCATACAACGAAGTGGTGGTTGTGCATTCTGTAGAATTTGTAAAATTGTGATTCATTGCCAGTAAGTTCGACATACTTGTCATCAGCCTCGACTGCAGCGATGTTACAATCGATTGCTTCCTTCCACTGTCCGACCCATGCATCGATGTGTGATGGCATGTGTACCAAGTGGCCTAATCCTGGCATTCTGGTTCGAAGTACATCGGCCGCTGGCAGAGCTTTTTCAGGGAATGGAGACAATTCGAGTGCGTGGCAGTAAAGGTGGCATAGTGCTGGGTGCACCTTTGCCTCTTCACTGCTTGAAAATGCATCTTCCATAATCTTGACAAGAAGTAGAGTATTGTCATCTGCAGGAGTAATTTCTCCGGTTGCTGTATTCTTATCCCATAGTTGCCAAGCTTTCAGGTTCATCAAAGCCTCAACATAGATTGCTGTAACGTCGAGGTTACCACTGTACTTCTCGTATAACGGAGCCATTGCCTCAGCGAAAGCGACATTTAATTCTGGACTGTTGCCCATGTTCAGAACAGATGGGTCAGCAGCATCTCTTGCCTCAGCGGAGTGGCGAGTAGATAGTGCAGTGATTAGGTCCTGCTCTAATTCAGTGCAGTGTTCCATCACAGTGATAGCCTGTTGAATCGCATCGTGTCCTGAACCCAATCCTGGTGCCCAGTTGTAGTTTGATGACACGCAGTATGCAATTCCCCACCATGCCATAGCACAGTTTGGGTCTAATTCAGTGGTCTTTGTGAAGCAAGCAATCGCTTGTTCGTGGTTGTAATTTAACATGTGGCCGAAGGCTTCAACGAACATTTTTCTTGCTTCATCATTGGTGCAGGTTACGTTTTCCACAAATGAGTAATTTGAGGAATCACCAAAGTCATAATCTAATGGGGCTAAACTCATATTCGCTTGCGATTTTGCATCATTTATAACTCCTTGTCACTTTTACACAATATTACTCAACAAATTACCATTTTGCGGTTGATAAATTACAAAATATGTGTCCTAACTGCACAGGATGAGGGTTTTTTCGGTGCTTCTGAAAAGCCGAATTTACAGGGCTCTTTCATTGGTTTAAAACCGCCGGCGCTCTTTCCATTTATTTGCGCTGTAGCGCTTTTGATGTGCGAAACACGGTCTATTGCATACCACTCTTTTCTGTTATCTTTAGTAATGCCATATGTTCTGGTAGAAAATATCAATTTTGCAAAGAATAACTCAATTGTTTGAATGAATAGAAGGGACCGCTTGAAAGGAATTGGGAATCCTCTATTCCAACTAAATTCCAAGTCCATGGTGTTGCAACTTACTTGGATGCTGCGCTCACTCAGGGAGGTCGATACCTCTTCGAGTATCACTTCATCAAAGGAATACATCGCTGTTACATAATCAGCGATTTCTTGAGTTGGAGCAATTAGCACCCTCGTACCATCTTTCTTTGCCCACATTATGTCCGTAAATTCTCCAAAGATTGATTCCTCCCAAGCTCCAACAACGATTCTGTCTCCAGATTCGAACGCGCTAGAAGTAATTCTGCCCTTGAATATGTCAAGTGAGTCGTGTAATCTTTCTCTGCCTTTGAAAGGCGTAACTTCTCCAATCCAAGTTATTGAGAAGATCAGCACAATCTGGATAACGAGTCGCACTACGTGCCAAATATCGTCGTACATCTTACCGTCTAGGGCTATATTGTTGTACCACATATTGAAATTCGCCCAGTACAGTATAACCAGTAACCATGCACCACCTACTGATGCCCATGCTCTTGTTTTGGGTAATATGAAAAATAGGCCGAATAGGATTTCAAAAACTCCACTTACCAATACCCAGAATCTCGGGTCTCCGAGAATGGATGGAACAATTGGTTCATACCAACTTGGATGAATAAAATGGTCAACACCGACAGAAATGAAGGCTAGGCCAATGCCTGCAGCCCCAATATTTCGGATTATGTTCAGTGTATTCACGCACCTTCGTGTTTAATCTAATAGAAAAAGGAATGTAACTTACCTAAAGCAAAAACTTGCTTTAAAAATAAAAAAAGCCCCCCACAGGAGCGAACTCCTGTGAGGGGCAAAGTCCCGCAAGGGCGTTTCAACAATGCATCATTGCATCCTTAATTCAAAGGTGCTCGATACCTGTCTTGCTTACGTTAGCCTTCTTGATCTTGTCAGGAAGCCACGCTGGGCCGTTTGCAGGCTTGTCGACGATGTCGATGCGTCCTGTGAAGACGTGGACTCTCTTGGTTCCACGCTCACGCAGACGGATGTCTGTTACTCCACGAGTTGCAGCTTTTAGAGCAGCTCCACGTGGTTGTCGGCTTGCAAATACTTGGCTTGTGTCTTTTCCGTCCTTCATCAGAACGAAGTACTTCTTTTCACCCATAGGTTATACCTCGTGCCGCATACGGTAATGTCAAGGTTATAATATTTCCCCCGTCAAACCGCTATACTGCGCTACATAATGGCCGCAGTGGGCCTTTTCAGAGGCCACTTTTGAGCAGTAATGCGTTTATGATGGAGGCTTAAACTTCGGCTCCTGCGAGGGTTTTCGATCCGGTAACTCCTGGGACCTGTCGAATTGTATCAACAACGGTTTTTGCGATTATTCCAAGGCTTTCAGCTTCTAGTTTGATGATTATATCATAGTCGCCGAAGAGTAGTGTGGCGTCAGAGACGTTTTCTAACTCCTTTATTGTTTGAAATGCTTGATATTCTTGGCCTGGTGAAACATTTACCAGAACATAACCAACTGCCATGACCATCCCATTAACTCAACCATGATGAATCCTGTGCTTATCTCAGGTCCTCTAGGCTCAGTTTGTACAATTCCCATTGTTCCTCTTGCCAATCTTCTGGCATCGGTCCATCAAGCCAATTCAAGAATTCCTCCAGAGTCCAACCTTCAGGAATTCTTTCGTCCCTCGTGGGTACTATCTCTTCGTCACTCCAAGTCTCAACATCAGCATTATTGTTGCGCCTACGAATGAGAATAGTACTACCTAATATGATCACTAGAATGCCTATGCCTACTGTAATAGGTAAGGTATAGGATTCTGAAGTTTCTTGTGTTTCCTCTTTGATTTGTCTGCAGTCCTCCACACACTCCACAGGTTTGTCAATAGATATTGTTGATGTGTAATTTACTCGATTACCACTCCAGTCTTCGCAAGATAACTCAAATGAGATTTCTCCACTAATGTTAGTAGGTAATAACCATGAATTCGACCAGAAACCAGAATCGTCTAAATCCATTACTTCACTTGCCGGTACAGAATAAATCACATTTCCATCTTGATGGTAATCAGCCATACAAACAGCGTCTATTCCATCGGCATCATTCATCTCAACCAGTATTTCGAGAAGACCGGCGTTGGATATGTTGTCAGGGTGGTCAACAGCAATCACAGGTGGAGAATGTAAGAACTCGAAAGTCAAAAATGATACTGACATAATTTCGTCTATGTCGATAACTCTGATTCCTAGAGTGCCATTGCCTGGAACGAAAGAGGAGTCGAGTTGTATTCTGAAGTGGTAAGCAGCGTTTTGCTCAGGAACGTCATTTCCACAAATTGTACTGCCTTGATTCGGAGCAGATACAATCCAGCCAAGTTGCTCAAGGCTTGCACTTACGTCCTGTATTTGCCGCGACGAGCGTATCCTTACGACAGCGTCAGCGGTTTGACCGAACATCAATTCTCTGATTTCAACACCCTCTTGACAGAGGTCGATTGCTAAGATTTCAGGTGGACTCAATACTATCGGAGTCTGAATAGCGGCTGAACTTGATGCACCATTTGCTCCAGTAATGTTTGCGGTGATGATTAGATCTCCAGTTTCTATACTCTCTGAAGTTGAGAGAGGGAAAAGAGCGACTCCATTGTCGAATTCAACAGGGAATGAATATGCGCTTTGACCAGGCCAATGAATTGAAACATCTCCATAGACTCCGTCAATCGAATCATCGTAATCAGTAACGGTTACGCGAATGTATTCATCCCCTCCTCCGAGTACGTTTTCTACAGATCCATTTTGAGCATTTACTATCTCGATGATTGCTTCAGGAGGTTCATCAGCGACCCGAATCGTTCTCTGAGTCATGAAGACTCCTTCGTGATTTCTTAACTCGATTTTAAACGAGGATAAGCTAGTTTGTGTTGGAATAGTAAAGGATGCGATGTAACAGTGATGTTCAGGGCTATTTCCCGCGACGTAACTTAAACCGTCGATATTACCCCTTGTTGCACTAAATACCGGTGTTTGTGAACCGATTGAATGGTCCGGGTCTAGAACACATGCTTTCAGTGTAAGTACGTGCCCCCTGAGCACTCCTTTATTGGGGAATGATGTCAAAACTGAAGCTCCACCCCATTCGGAATCATCTACGCCAGAAACGTGTACTCCGAACCAAAATGCAGGGGCGTCTCTGATTTGGGCAACTCCATTTGCAACAGAGACAGTTGAGATATTTGACTCATCCACTGTGGTTGCCATTATGTCAAGCATTCCCAATCCTACATTTGTTGGTAAGTCGATTGTGGTCCACCACAGATAACCATCTTGGCTACCGGTTCCTTGGTCAACCCATTCACTGCTGTTGTTTCCGCTCGTTATTCTCCAAGCGATTGTAGCATTCACAACTCCACTATCATCAGTTGCCTCTAGGCTACAAACGAATCTGTCACCCCTACTATACTGGGTTGAGTCACAGAAAATATCCTCGATGACGGGAGGACTATTCGCCCATATTGTAAGGTCGAACTGATTGTTGTCGATATTTCTTTCAGGATTTAGAACAGATGTTGCCTCCCATCTGATTACTAAATTATTCCACCCTTCTCTTGATGTATTTATCTCAAGTTCAATGATTTGTCTGCTTCCATTTTCTGAACCAGTGGGCAAAACCATGCTGTGATTTGTAAGAACAATACTGCCAAGTTTGTCCAAAATCTTCAGATTTCCAACGCCAATTCCGGGGCCGATATTTTCAATTGCAATTTCGATTTTGCAATTGGAGTTTACCGTCAGATTTTCCGTCACTCGTACGTCAATAATTCTGATGTCATGGACGATATCGGCGTATGGACTCATCTTCGGGTCCCCAACAACAACACCCATCCAACTTGTCATGGTGTTTGCAGCTGCGTAAGATTCAGCAAGGTTGTATCCACTAGCGTAGGATGACAACAGTACACTTGGTGAAGAGACCGCTGTTAGGTACGGCTCATACACGTAGCCTTTGATTCCACTAGCTCCGTCTTCAAGGATATCTGCAACTAAGGATTGTCCGTAAGATGTGCCCCAATTGAATGAGCGAGCCCCTGTGCTAACCGCTGTCTCTACAATCGATCCGTTGACCCAATCCATGTGTGGTCTAATCACACGAAGTATTGCAGAGTCAACATATAGCGAACCATCAGTGGATGTGGGAACTACATCCAATGAGATTCTAATCTTCATTGAGGTCGCATTTTCATGCGGTCTAAACCTCATTGTTTGCGAATTCCAGGCTGTTGTATACTCTTTCTTTGATGATTCATTGTAACTTAGTTCGCTTCCGTTGGAATCGAAGGACGTGACTTGAATTTGGTATTCTCCAAATACATCGCCATTTCTTTTCCCGTAGGCATACACATTCCAAGCGTGATTTGTGAAATTTACAGGGATTTCATGTGTAGTCTCAAGGTATGCTACATTTTGACCGTTGCCTGAATATGCAGTACAGTTGTTTAGGATATTTCTGTTAAGGGCTGTAATTGAACTATTATCCAGCGCAGTATCCCAAATCATGAGGTTGTCAATCATGCCTTCGAAGTAAGCGTTTCCAGCCCTATTTACTCCAATTTTGTACAAGTCAAAGTTGTTTAGAGAACCATTCGGGTAGAAGTTAGAGTTGACCAAAACTCCGTCCATGTATTGTCTAACATTACCAGCATCGTAAACTGTAACGAGGTGTGTCCATTTCTGCGCAGTGACGTCACCAAAGGTTAAGCTTTGATTATTATGAAGTCGCCATTTACCACCAGAAACCATGTGCTGGAACGATTGATTCGACCCTGCATTGTCGTCGATTGCGAATGTAGAAGCGTATGTCGGTAGTGAGGTTGTGTTAGCCCAGACCCATTGACTAATGCTGAAATTGCCTAGCCAATCGTCAACATTCACCTTTGCATAGTCATCGACTCCATCAAACCACAAACAATTCCCGTCAACGCAATTTCTCCAATTGGTTGTATTCATTCCATACAATGTGAAATTGGAATTATTTGCGATGCTATCACTCGAAATCGAACCATTACCTTCTTCGAAATCCCAGTGATGAATCAAGTTCTCTGATTGTGGAATATTATCAGCCATTACTACGAATGCAGAGGATGGAATTGTTGCCTTGCTAACGTTTGGGCCCTCCCAAGAGAATCTCAATCCGTGTGGACCTCCGCCTTGGAAAAATTCGATTCTGAAATCATGGTATCCAGCCGTCAAATTCAGAGAACCGGAGTATTCTCTCATTCCATGCATTCCGTAATTTTGGATTAGGCTATCACCATTAATCCATAACTCAGAGCCGTCATCGGTATTGAGATAGAATGTCCAGTTTCCTGTTTCTGGTATGTTGATTAGTCCACTGAATCTTGCGCCCCAGTTATTTTTGAATCTGTCATCCAAACCAGGATATGGATTTCCAGATGAAGAATATGCGAGAGCCGATTCCAAGCGAGAGTGATCTGGTACTCTATCAATCAAATCAGGCATGGTTGCAGAGTTGAAATTGATTCCTTCATTGTCAAAATATTCTGCAAATATACCTGACCTTAGGTAGCCGGAATCTTGTGTGCAACTAGTGGAAATTGCCGCTTCAAAAGCACCATTTCCACCTTGCTTTGTCGAGGTTTGATATGACCAGTTGAAAACATCACCAGAACTCACTGTAGGCGCTGAAATATTCCAGTAACGTGAACCGCTTGACCAAGAAGAATCTAGTGTATCAAAGCCGCCATTCGAGAGATAATTTCGATTCCAGTTGCCGTCATTACTTCCCCAAGATGCGTAACCGATTACGTTGCTCATATTAGTAATGAATTCAGTTTCTTCATCGAAGTATACTGGCAGGTTCATTGTGCCATTTAGAGTGGTGTTTGCTACATACAAATCGTCATTCCAAAATTTGTATCCTGAGCCGTTTCTATTTGTAGCTAAATCTAGGACGTGTGTGCCTCTTGCACCGTAGGAGTTGTTCGCCTTTTCAATCAAGTCTAGAGCGGTTTCAACCGTATATCCTGTCAATCTGGTTACCAAGAAAAAACCATACTCATCTCTAGTGAATTCTTCCATTTGCTTACCTGCAAGAGGGCCATAATTGTGATTACTCCACCAGTCACTTCCAATGTCTGAATCATATGCGCCACCAGCCAATGCAATTTCTTGGTCAAAAGACGCTTTGTTATTGCCGCCACTGACTCTCAAAGGCATGCCTTTAGTGGTCACCAAATAGTTGAGATCAGTGCCACTGTAATTGGATAACATTTCTTTGAATGGTTCAAGGAAATATGTATTGAATTGATTTCTGTTGATTGTTTCACCGGTTGGGTTTGATGAATTATCGAAAATGAAAACTCTGTCTGCGCTGATATTTCTAGCAGTAACGAATGCCCAACCAATCGTTCGACTGACTTCGGATTTGTTATTGATTAAAACACCAACATCACCGTAGTCTACGGCTGTTGAAAAGTTGAACCCTCCAGGAACTGCTACTGTCCTTAAAGGGCTTTCATTCCAAATGTCGGTTTCAATGCTAAACCCATCGAATATGTGCTCCCTCAATTCTTCATCAGAACTGTCTTGATTGGGTAATTGGATGAGGCTAACCACGAATAGCGCAACTAAAAATAGCGCTTTTCGTGATTGTGACATGACATCGGCACGGGATGTTACTCAAAGTCACTTCGCTTGCTAGTATCGGTCAAAATAGGCTATTTTCGCTTAAAATCGTCAATGTGTATATGAAGGACGGCCCCTCCTGCTCTAAACATGGTCGAGTTGTACATGGCCCGAACTTGTCGATGGGGAATAGTTCGTGTCATTGGTGGTGAATTACATTTGCAAGAGGCAGATGCTGTTATTACCCCTGCGAATAACCGTCTTTCAGGAAGAGAGGGCCTAGACGCACAAATTCACAAAGCAGCAGGCGATGAGTTGCGTGAATTTTGTAGAAATGTTAGCATCGAGCAAAGGAAGTTGAATCTTCCTCCTTGCCCGGTTACAACTAACGTTGTTTCCAAGCCTTACAACCTAGAAAATAAATTCAAGCACATCATTCACGTAGTGAGCCCAGATTGTCGCAGACCAAATCAAGATGAATCTAGGCGAGATTTACTACCACAAGCATATCACAATCTGTTTGATACACTTCGCGAAATGAAAGACGTTAGCGTGATCATGGCTCCACCATTATCCATGGGCGTCTTTGCATACCCTCACCGCGAAGGTGCTCGATTGACTCTAGAAACACTACTCAGCATCATGGATGGAGAGGAAGACCCTGGAATAAAGGAATACAATATCGTTGTGAAGGAAAGGAATTTCATCAACAACATGCGAACTGTGTACAGGGAATCTGAAGACCAACTCCCTGGTATTGACACAACAATGGAATGAGGTGTTAATTTGGTCGACCTGCCAAAAATGGTAGCATCGGCAATAGAGGGAGAACGCTCTGATTTTTCAGTCGTAGTCCTACTTTCAAACAGCTCGATAACAGCAAAAAAAATTCGAGAGGTACTGCCCAAAAAATTACGCTTAGTAACCTTGACATCTTCGGCTAAGGTTAGAGATAATCTTACAGAATTGGGTTTAGATGTTGAAATTCTTGAGGATTCACTATCCTCACAAGGACTCTCTGTTCTCAACAATCTTCACGACATAGTACTGCAAGGCTTAGGAGAGGGTAGATTCAACTCTAATGATAGAATATTAGCTATCATGGCAGAGCCAATGAATGGAATTGTTGTAATCGAAGCAAATTCTCTCGCTTCAAACAAATTAGCCATAATTGCTAACGAGCACGGAGTTGACATTGAAGTTCTAGCAAGAGCGATGGAGCTGGCTAGGCAAATTGGGGGACGTGGCAGGGAAGGTCACGCAGTAGGAGCTTTATTTGCAATTGGTTCTGTACCAAAGTTGAGGAGGTATACTACAGCTATAGTGCTTAATCCGTTCAAAGGACACTCAGATTCAAAGAAGGATGTAACTGTACAAAATAATCACGAAACGTTAGCAGAATTCGCGTGGTTAGATGGAGCGATTTTGTTCAATTCAAAGGGGATTGCTAGCGACGCAGGTCGCTACGTTCAAGTTCCATCTGGAATTAATCCAAAATCGGGTGAGGGTGGAAGACATTTGGCGGCTAGGGCAATTAGTCAACTCGCCGATGCGATCGCAATTTGTGTTTCATCCAGTGGAGTAATTACGCTCTATTCCAAGGGAAGAGAAAGATACAGGGTTAGGCTATCCTAATCGCCTCGTCCAATGATAGCTCACCACACGCAACCCTTCTCGCCAATTCTGTGGAAATTGTCAAATTCCCGGAACTCTGAATTCGAGATTGCCTCTGTATCTCCTTTAGGTCTCCGTCGGTTGGGTTCAGTTCTCTTACAGAATAAATTCGACTACCACCCATTAGAGCAATTCGTGTTGCTGCATGGAGATGTGTTTTCATTCTAGAACCCGAACTAGTCTTGTATTCGCTAACCTGGAGGGTTTCGATACCTCTCAAAATCAATTGATTGATTATTCTGTCACGTAATAGGGGTGCTCCGTCTCCTACTTTCACACACATTCTTTGATGCTTTACAGCTGATGCAAGACCTGTTATGTGGTCTGCTACGGATTCTATCTGTTCCAATTGAGCACTACCGACTACGATTCCATCGGCTAGCCATGCAATTCCAGGTCTGGGTCCAGGGTCTATTCCGAATATTAACTGTACAGCAGAGTCTAGGCCCCTGGCCGCTTGAATTGCCCTTTCGACGGCGATTTCAACCGTGTCTTCGGTTGCAGGAATGTGTCCTTCATGCACCTCTTCGGGCGAAGTAAGAAGAATACCATCCCATTCGTCACCTGTCGCTAGCATGACAAAATCGCATTTCCTCCTTTTCAACTCCCTCATCAAATGGAAAGAAAGTCGGAAATCGTCGGTCCTAACCGCAATCCTGCGCACATACCTCGCAGCAGTCACTCATGCATCAATTTGACGCGTAATCAGCGATATAATCAAAAGCGATTGACATCGATTAGCAAACGTGACAGGTCAATATGAGAGAGAACTAAGGGCGGTTCTTGCAGGTATCCCCAAAGGAGTCGATGCGGTTACAAGGTCATGTGACGCTGTCGCCAAAGCTAGGGCAAGGCAAGTCATAGACAGACCATTCCTAGTTGTAAGGGCCGCAGGTTCTGGAATGGAAGGGAGTGGTGATCTATTGGCACTCAGAGGAGATTTGTGCTTCCCGATAGAGGTCAAAACCTCAAAGAAATCAAAATTGTACCTCTCAGGTAGAACCTGGGACCAATATCAAGCAATGATTTACGAGGGCCAGAGGTGTGACTTGATGCCCCTGTATGCATACAGGCTTAAGGGCGTAAGAGGAGATTCTTGGAGAATATTTAGAGTTGAAGTTGGCAAATTAAGCGGTAGGCTTGGTATTCTGACACGCAGGATCCCTCCCCTTCCTGAAACGAGGAATGGTAAGCCCTTCTTGGATTGGGAACAGGGTATGCCACTACACAAGTTCCT
>CAXPMI010000005.1:0-30122 GCA_964218365.1 Candidatus Poseidoniaceae archaeon | reverse complement strand
GGTTCAGCAAAAACAAGCGCAGCGAGGAGATATGGTTCAATTGGAATCAGGGATGCCTATATGCACGATGATGCTACGAGAATATTGCTTGGAGTTATTGCGAGAATCGCTGCAATGCATGACAAATCAATACATCCAATTCTATCATTATTCGATGGCCACCACGTTCGGGTTAGCGTTCTGTTGAAGCGGTCAAAAGAAAACGCATCTAGTTGGAAGGATAAAATCGGATACAGAATTAGGTCACAGCCCTATCATTTTTCGCCGATTCCCTCTGGAGAATTTTCAGGACCTATGTGGACTGGCCCTCTATTCGATGCCGATATTGCCGGAAGAATGACCGTTGAAAAGGCGCTAGAAATTTGTGCAGGCAAAAAAGATGACTATCCAGAGGATTGGACTGATTTTGATATTGAACATTCACAAAGAGAAATCGAAAGAAGTGTCAGACATATTTCTGAATCCGCTGAATTGTTATCAGGTGACCATTTACTAGTTGCGGTTGACGAAATCGGAATAGCAGCCGGCATTGGGCAAATACCTTCTATGAAGAAATTGAAATCTGGGCTAGAAGAAAGGGGTTACAAAATGGCCCAGTGCCAAATGCCAGAGCCAATGTTTGCAACTAATGCAGATTGGAAAACCGTTCTAGAAGTTGCAAGGTCAGCCAAATGAAGGGTCGATTTCATCCTCAGGCGCCGGTAGCATAGTTTGAGAATTTTCAAACACTTCTCGGACACTATCCTCTATCTTTCTCGCATCCTCCAATAGGGATGAAAGAGGAATGTCAATTCCTGTGATATCTGTAACTGCCTCTATTGCAAGAGCTGCAGCCCTAGCATCAGGATACATGGGGTTACAATCAGCCAAAATTGCTGTTACATCAAGTCCAAGCCTGTCTCCTTCCGCGATTAGATAACCGGCAATTCCAGCAACGATTCCTTGCCGTACCGGTTCAATACCCGCCTTCTTCAATCTGTCCCTACCTGTCTGTAGCGAACTTACCCCGTAAAGAGAATCCTCCCTATCGTCGAGATTTTCTCTAGCAACACCATCGATGATGATTAATTTGTCAAATCCGCCTTTGGTAAACCAATCGAGAACTGTGTTTGCAAAAAGAACGTCTCGCTCAGGTCCAAATCTAACTTCGGCAGTGAAAACACCAACTCCATCCCCTTGGTACACTCTTACAGGATGCTTTGGAACTTCATGATGAACCAAAGCCATTGCAGGAAAATCTGGATTTAGAACTGTTCCTAATTGATTCAACTTTAACTGGCTAATGACATGAGAGGCGGCGATTACACCAACCATTCCAACGGTTGAGAAACCGCAAACTGCAACACCACTGGTGGATGGATCTGCATCCTGATGTAAAACCAAATCGTATGTTGCTTGGCCCGACATATCTTCGCCTCTCCGTGACTAATTCAAATGGATTACGAAATCACTCATCTACAAATTCAGACCAATCCTCTTGGCCTTCTTCTCTGTACCACCAAACGCCAACTTCGTCTTCATACCACTCGGTTCCGTGCTCATCCACACTGATTCCTGAGTCGTCAGATTCCTCGTATTCTGAATAATCTTCTTCGACGTATTCTTCGTCTGTCTCGACTAAATCTTCCACGTAGTCATCATTGTTATCAAACTCGTTGATTACGTCTGGTCTATCTGGTGTTTCATCGACAATCGTCTTGTTTTCAAATTCATCCAATGCAACGCCCACTGGCAGAGGTTTGCTCGCTCTTTCAGGAGCTTCAACCTCGGGCTCCATATCCAAATCGTCTTCATCCCAATCCTCGAAATCACTATTTCTCATTCGAAGTACAATGAATACCGCCAAACCGATTACAGCTAGGCCACCAATTCCTCCTAGGATCAACATTGTATTGTCTGAGGAAGAACTGTCTTTGGTATCTGTTGTCTGATTGGTATTGTTTTCTTGTGGATTTGGATCAACAACTACGGTTTCTTCAATCAATGTCCATTGAATTTCAAAGGTTTGAGGCTTGTCTCCAGGACTTGTGTAGTCTGCTGGGCCCTGTCGCAAATCAACCTGAATTAACCCATTAAACAATCCATTTTCTCTCAAGTCCTGAACTATATCGACCCTGATTTCCAAATTTCTACTTTCGAAATCGGCCAGAGTAAAGTCGCCTTGTCCTGCAGTTGGCTCGAATAGTATGTAGTCCTCCCATTGTGACCAACCATCTGCTTCGAGTGAAATCTCTAGAGAATAGTTGTTGGGGTTCGTAATCGTACAATCTAGTTCTTGATCTGCAGATGGATCGATTATAACTTCGCCACAATCCAAAGTTACGTCCAACATTGTATCTGGAGCCCATGGTGTATCTGTGGTTGTATTGCCCTCAGTTTCATTATTTTCTACTGATGTACCATAAGTCACTAGCGATAATTGCAGAGAATTAGAACCTGCGTCAATCCATGATGGTCCTGTTAAATTAACATATAAGATTCCAGATTCATTGAATGTAACAACAAACTGATGGAATCCGTTCTGGATTACACCATTACCGGTAGAATTGTTGCCAGTTGTACTGTTGAAAGCTACCCAGGTAAACGATGCTCCTTCCATAAAGCCTTGCTGTGATGGATTTAACGCGGTAAGATCTATCCTCACACTTGTTTCATTTTCCCAATCCAATTCGTAAACTTCCTCTGAAGAGGATAAATTTGCTTGCACACTAACAAGTGTAGAGGCGGAAGTAGATGCAGATGCTAGAGGTCTTGTTTGTTCATCGCCGATGTCGCCACTGTAGTTTGCCCAGAATGTAACATCGCCACTAATTTCAGATGCTGACGTTACTAATTCTGAGAAATCGGCTAGAGAAATATTGTCCCAGTTAGTTGAGATTGGATATGAGTTATCAGCAGTTTGCATTGTAATCGTGATATCTCCAGGTGGAATAATTTCCTGACCGTCGACTTCAGCGCTAATCTGTAATTCGAATGGAGAGCCGATCGAGGTCTCTGTGCTGACAGTTAATTGCAGATTTACGGCGTTAGGTTCGTCATTGCGTGGATAGGTTGGGCCAACCGAAACAACGTCTTCTGTTTTGTTTTCATATTGGTCGACTGCAACCACGGCCGCCCAGTATTCCTGACCGTCTATTAATCCGGTCAGCAAAGTTGAATTTTGAGAAGATGAGATATTCAGGAAAGGATTCAAACCACTTATCGATGTAAACTCAGAAGTTTCTAGATACACTTCATATTCTGAAAATTCATCCACCGAATGATTCCAAGATAGGCTCAGTACTCCACCTTGGTCAGATGCGACATCGGTTAGAGAGAAACCTGTCAGTTGGGAAGGTGGGGCGGGATAAGGTACTGTAACCATAAGAGGCTGTGAGAAGTTAGAGGCTATTCCATATTGGTGAGTTGACCTTACAACGTACCAATATGTTGAGCCCACACTCACATTTGAATCGATAGTTTGGTTGAAAAATGACCTATTGTAAACGTCTAGCAGGTTAATTGATTGGCTAGATGACTCAAGTTTGAAAATTTCAAATTCAATGAAATCTAATCCATATTCAATGGTGTCGTTCCACTTGAATTCTACCATTTCTGGTGTTGCACTAACGAGTTGTAGAACCGGAGTTGTTGGAATTGCTAAATTTGGCGCCCCAGGAATTGTAACAGCATAATAATTTGACAAAGATATCACTCCTGATTTTGTCGAGTTAAGAGGAATATCGATTGTTAAATTACCAACGCCTCCTGTCATTTGTTGATTTAGTGAATTCGTTAAATTCCCAATTAAATGAGGGTTCTGGTTCACTGTAAATGAGCAATCATAACCAATATCCAAACCCGAATAATTGAACTCGCCATTTCCGGTTGTCTTGACATTCATGGAGAGATTTGCCATCGAAACTCCATATCCATCCACATTAGTTTGCAGAGATGAGATTATTTGCACTAAATCTTGTCTAATTGCATTGCTTTCATCCCGCATTTGAAGTGGGTCTAAACCATTTGCTGAATCGCCGGCATAACCAGTCCTACTCATCTCAGGAGTTCCATCTTTATCTGCATCTAGCTCAATGCTATGCCATCCTGCTATGAATACACCTTTCGATGTTTCTCCAGCAGATACAATGTGCTCAATGATTCCATCACCATCCATATCCATTGTCATAATTGATGTTGGAATAGACCAAGGCTCAAGCACTATCATCGATGAATTTGAAATGCTTGTAGAATTAATCTGCCGTAGTGAAATATTACCCTCGATAGTTGTGGAACTACCGTCAGAAGCGCCAGGTACTGGAGTCATTAGTTCCAAATTCCCATCATTATCATAGTCCGCAACTGTTGAATTGACAATTGAAATCATACCCTGGAATGACTGCAGATTCCATCCCGTTCCGTTGTTAATTCTCATAGCGTAACCTTGGTTATTTGAACCCAAAATATCAATATCGCCATCGCCGTCTAAATCGGTAAGAATTTCATCTCTAGAAATGTCGTCAAAGGTTTTTAGGGGCCCTGCTAGCATTCCTGAAACGACGCTCCAGTGTGTCCAATGTCCAGTACTATCCATAACCAACATTGATTCATTTCCATTATTGAAAAAGTCACCAACATGGACAGACAACAAAATTGCAGGGAAACCTGTTGTGCCGTTTTGGTTAATGACCTCAACTACAGGTGAGGAAAGTCCTGAGGTAGTATTGTTCCATGAATAGAAAGATAGTGAACCACCTGTCGTTACTGTCACAATTTCCGCTGCACCGTCTGAATTGATGTCACCCATTTTTGCCATGGATAAACCTGAAGAAATAGTTTGATTGAGGACAGGATCGAAGGTTGTACCATTTGCTAAGTGGATACATGCTGTACTGGTAGATGTTGAAAATGCGATTATGTCTTCGCTACCGTCTCCGTTTATATCACCTGTAGAAATCGATGTTGCTTTATCGCAAGTTTGGATAGGTGTAGACATGGTTATTCCACTACCGGAATTCCAATCAGCCCAGACAATTGAAGTCGAATTGTTGGATTGGATGTCTAGCAAGAACATCGGTTCTGATAAACTATCGTTATCGATATCGGTTTCTATCACCTCTTGATGTGAACCTATCGAGAAAAATCCACCACCAGTGTCAGGAGAAAAGCCAACTTCAAGACTAGAGTCTTGAATTATTGATTCTGAAGGAATTAGAATTGTTGGACTAGTGGAGTTTCCTGAAGGAACCTGTGAAACATACCAATTATTTCCATCATAGAATTCGTTTTGCTGGCCAATGTCACCGTATCCGAGACCTTTGAATTCCCACTCGAAAATACCGTCTTCCCCGACGTCTACCCAAACTTCGCCTGGGCTTTGATCATTTGAATCGAATACAACCTCAAATCCAGAATCTGTGAATGTGACATTTCTTGGTACTTCTATCGAAACGCTATTGTTTGTAGTACTACCTTGTAAATTAACTTCAACAGTTGCGTACCCACCATTGAATGTGTTGAAACTGAGTGACTCGCCCGAGGCTGAAACAAACGTCAGCGGAACGCAAGAAGTCAGCATAAGTAAAATCATCAGAAGTGCAGAATTACGCTTCATTTAACCACCCGTGTTGATTGCTGAGTATGTTGCCCCTTCATGTGTGTTACTCAAAATACTATATCCGTATCCCTTTTTGAATGGATGTAATCTTGCACCGAGTTACTTTTTTGTTTTCTAATGACATGACATTTTGATTAAGGGTTCAAACAGTCTTTTATTACTCAAGTTCAACGTCCTCTTATTGAAACGGCTCTTTTTGTTAGGTTGACATGCGTTAGGAAGAAGTGTAAAGTCGGGACATGCGAGGTAATAAAATGGATGACGAAGCCAAGGTTCTGATTAGGGCGGGCGATGTTGAAATCGACATCTCCGGCGCACAGAACAGTGTCGATGAGAGATTGATTAGGGTCAAAGAAGATGACACATGGTCAATTGCGCTATCAAGAATCAGAAATGCACGCGAGCGTGCGATAGAAGCTGCAGTTGATGCTGCTAGAGACGCTGGACTTCCTGAAAGAGGTTCAGCATTCAGGGCACTTATCGAAAATTGTAGCCTAATCAGAAAGCCGGACCAAGTACTAGGAGCAATTCAGTACTTGAGGGACGTCGAGGGAATAAACGACAGTCCGCCAAGAGTAATCGATAACTTATTTGAGGACGCTGGGCTAGAGCCTCCAGGCAACCTATCACTCTACCTGAATAGGTTGAGAGAAAGAGGATTCTTGGTAACCCCACCGTCTGCAAAAGAAAAGAACCGTTACGCAATCCTGACTCCTGAAGGGCGGGCACACTTAGATAAACGAAGCCGATATTGAGGTGAATTGATGGTAATGTCGGGCAGTAGTACCGACAGAGAGGAAGAACCTCTCGATTGGTCTTTTCAAAACCATGCAGGTGAGTTACTGCGGCGAGGTAATCATCCAAATTCGAACTTCAAACGGTGTATACTGGACAACGCAGATTTGACAGAGGGGAATTTCACAGATTCCAACTTCAATCGCGCTTCTATGGTGGAGGCAGATTTGATGAAATCTGCTTTCGACAACTGTGATTTCAGTGGTGCTGACCTTCGTAAGGCCAGACTAAACCTTTCAAATTTTAGAAACTGCTCTTTCAAGGGTGCTGATATTCGTGGAATAAGAGGTAGATACGCCATTTGGCAAGGCAGTGATTGGTGGAATGCTAAACTCGATGAAGACCTAGAAAAGGTTCTAGCAAAAAAATGGCCCAAGCCCGAGGATGCTTGAAGAACTCCCTCCCCTACGCAGAATCATGCCAGTAAAACTGAGCAGACGTGTCGACTTTCCAATGTTAGACATGGCTGGTATAGCATTCTATCCCAGAATTTTTGATTTGGCGCACAGATTTTTTGAGGAAGCGTGGGAGAAAATCTGTGGGATTGACTATCCTACAATTTTAATGGATTTAGAAATTGGATTTCCAGTTGTAAATATCAATTCGCAGTTCCATGCGCCGTTTAGATACGGAGATCACGTTACTGCAACAATTTGGATTTCGAATGTAGGAGTGAAATCCTGCACTTGGATGTACGAATTCCACAATCAGAAAAATGAGTTACTTTGGTCTAGTGAACAAGTAACTGTTTGTGTTAGTATGAAAAACATGGAATCATTACCGATCCCATCAGAACTACGCACAGGCTTGGAGGGTTGTAAGCGTGAGTGATGATTTTTCTATACGAATGAATGGGAATGATGGTTTAGCGCCACCAGCCTCTTTATTTGCACCTAGACCTGACAAAAAAGGTCCTAAGACAATTGCTATTTTACTAATTATGGGTGCAGCCATTATGCTCTCAATCGGATGGGGCGATATTCAAAACTCGAATCGTGAGGATTTCCCTGAGGAAGAAGTAGATACGTTGCTTGAAAATTTCCAAAACAATGACGTAAATGTCAGTGCAGAAGAGTATCAAGAATATCATGACAAAATAAGAGACGATGGTGCATACTCGATTCGTGGTTACTCTCTAGTTGTTGGAGGTGTTATGCTAATTGTTGGCGGTATTCTGCTTTTCAGACTGAACATGCTTGGAGTAAAATTGTCCATCGGAGGAGCAATTTTTGGTTTATTTGGTGGATTCGGGGGCTCGTGGATGATGGCAAATGCATCTGCTGAAATACTCCCAGACGAGATTACAATGGTATTCGAAATCTGGTCTTACCTTTGTGGTGTTTGTATGCTGACTTGTCTTGCTATGGCTGCTTTACCAGTGATTAATGCATCCGCAAGAGCTGCCCTGAACCAAAGTGTGACTCTAGTAAATGAAGAGGAATGATTGGCAGTTGTAATCTGGCTGTAGCACACGAAAGGGCTTGAGCCAATGCTATCTGAAATTAATTGGCGGCCCCACCGCGATTCGAACACGGGTTCGTGGCTCCGCAAGCCACTGTGATATCCAGGCTACACTATGGGGCCAGTGTATTCTCGGCGACCTGCCTTCCCCATTTAAGCGCGACGGGCATCAAACACGCCATTCGAATTGTGTCCACTCTTTCTCTTTGGCTATCTTCTTCAGTCTGCCCTCAGCGTTAACCGCAACAGGATTGCCAGTTATAGCCATGAAGAATGAATCCGCATGAGTATTTCCATAACCCCAGCAGTCTGATAAGTTGTGACCCGCATTCTCTGCATCTTTCATGACAATTGGAACCTTGCCTTTTCTTCTAGGAACACTCCAACCTTTTTCTGAGCCTGACATCATTCCTGTCATGTCTTCTGGTCCGCAGCCATAAACTGCATCCATCCCAAGATAGTCTGCCATGGCTTGTGCCATCGGCATTACTGTTGCTGTAACCAAGACAAGTCTGTGCCCCAAATCCCTGTGCCAATTTAATCTCTCAACTGCTTCAAGACTAACTCTTTTTGACAACTTTGATTCAACTAACTCTGTGGAGTATTTTCGTAAAGTTTCCCAATTACACAGGGCAAGATGTCCTCTGTTTCGAGCAGCGTCATATACAGATCTGCCCCTGAGTAAATTTCCAAAAAACCCTAGAGTCCACATCGTAGTACCGATTGGAATCCTCCACGGTCTTCGCTTTACAAGCATACCAGTTAGGCTTTTTTCACTAGAGGCATCTAGTAGAGTGCCGTCCAAATCGAAATAGGCAGTAACGCCACTCATGATGCATTGGCATAGAGGGAGCACTTTGAGACTGTCGATTATTCCGAGTCCTCTGGACCGTAAACTCTCCTTCCAGCAACATGGTCTTGCCACCACGTTAGATGTGAGTTTAGATGTCTAGGAATGAAGAACCCTACCTTTCTTGGTGTAAGACCATGATTTTTGAGTTTCTTGTCGTGAGTTAAATGAGCGACTATTGTTTGTGCGCTGCAACCAGGATTTGCGAAGACAAAACGCTTGATTTCATCTTTGAGTCGTTGCAGTCTTGCTTTTTTCTGAGTACCTATACCTCTTGTCGGTGGAGACATAATCCCAAAATCACATTCAACCCATATCAAAGAGTAGGTTAGAACCCCGAAAGTCCCAATCAATGGGAGACATTTTCAATTGCCGGCCTCTCGGGTGATTCGGTCACCATGGTAGATTCTGTCGAAATCAAGAGAGTCGGGATTCGCGATTACCTTTCAATAGACGTCGAGGCGTGGATGAATGACCCAGATGACATGGACTTCAAGCCACGTACTCATCTAAACGGCAAAAGGTTCTCAATATCATCCGCAACAAGCGGGAAGGAGTTGGCAAGTGTTGAGCTTGACGATGAGCAGTTAGAAGCGGCTGAAAGAGACAGACAAGTCGAACTCAGAGTTAAATTTGGAGTCCATGGAATGCATGGAAGACTGAATCACATTCACCCAATTATTGCGGATGGAAAGGCGAAAAAGTTGGCCAATGCAAACTGGAAAACTGTTCAGCCTATCCAATTCAACTGATTCAATCGTAAGCCACTTCGGTCAGAACCGGCGTGAGTACTGTGATTACGATTCTCAAAGTGTAATCATTACCCCCGTCCGGGTCAGGTGTTCCAGGAATCACTGAATCTGGGTCTGCATTTTGTGCAACAATCGTCCAAACCCATTCCCCCTGGCCAAATCTTGCACCAGGTTCGCCCAACAGAGAACCAAGTAACTCCTCCGCACTATCTGAGTCGTAAATCCCATCCTCAGGTGCAGGATTCAATTCACTATCTTCTAATTCAGCCATGGTAGTTTCATTTCGTGTAACGTTACCTGGACTTGTTTGAGCGCTGCGCTTGTAGGCATCTTCTGTTACCTTTAGTGAAAGAGTGAAGTTATCTGGCGGGAATACTAAATCTCGGTCTAACTCAAGTAATGCTTCGTAGGACATTATTCTGACTCCTTCGCCAGGAGTCATGTTATCAGACCAGGTTTCTCCTTGGGCTAGATAATCATCATAATTCCATTCTAGAGTTTCCTGAACCCAATTAACCTTGAATTTGCGAGTCTGTACTTCAATAGTGAACGGCTCTGAGGCGACTCCGCCCTCACCATCATCAACTGTGAGTGAACCTAGAATTGTGCCACTAGTTTCAGTTGGCAAGTATACAATTTCTTCAGTAGAATCGATATCGTTTCTCGTGTCGCCATCACCGTTACTGTCCTCAAGGAAATTCAAATCCCACATGAACTTAATCGGGCTTCCTTCAGGATCTACTGTTTGTGATGCATCCAACATGGCAATGTCTCCGCTACGTACGACCTCTGGTATTGAGAGATTGATTTGTGGAGCACCGTTAACTCTAACGAGCACAGTGGTTGAATCGCTTCCGCCACCATCGTTTGTGACTGTGAGTTTCACATTGAATTGACCAGAACGTAGGAACTGGTGCGAAGTAAAACCAGCAATTGTTGTAGCCTGAGTCCCGTCTCCGAAATCCCATGCAAATTCAGTAATTACTCCCTCAATCGCATCTGATGCTCTTGCATCAAATGTTACTTCTTCACCTAACTGTATCTCGTTTGGAGTAGCGATTAGTGCTGCTCTAGGGTCAGTAGTAGAATCCAAAACCGCAGTGCAGCCAGCAAGTAATTGCACCAGCAAAATGGTGCATAGGAATAGCCCCCTCTTGCTGTTCATGATTTGCGCTAGAGCGCTTCTTATCTAACCCTGTCCCCTATATGGACAGGTTTTTTACGATTCGAAACTAACTTCTGAAGGTAGGTCGCCGATAATCTCTGCATCCACTAATAGGTCCTCATATTCTGCTTCTTCAACTGTGTTCAATTCATAATTTGAAGTCATTTCATCATTAAGCAAATCCTCGATTTCAACGTCTCCTGTATCATATTCTGGGGTTGCATCAACGAGCTCTAGTTCTTTCATGTCTTCATTATCTGATTCAAAAGCTGATTTTGTTTCTTCAAAGAGGGCGTCCTTGTCTAACTCTGGTAAATCAACAACAATTTCTGCTGGCTTTTCCTCACGCACCTCAGGTTTTTTCTTCAACCAATCCCAGATGCCCATACACCGTGGTCTGGGTATTAGCGAAATAGAAATTTGGTAGTGATGTTCATTTGATGCGGCTGTTACCCACAGTCATGGTCGATGTTCTCCAAGGGCACAGGGTCTTGGCTTTCGACCTAGAAACCACTGGAATATCTACCAATAGCGACAAGATTGTACAAATTGCGTTGATTGGAGCAGATTCTGATGGAACACCAATACATTATGAAGTGCTCATCAATCCACAGCGCCCCATTCCACACGGCGCCTCAAACGTGCACGGCATCTATGATTCCGATGTCAGAGGTAAGCCGAATTTCAATCACTATGCTAAGGAAATTAGTAACTTGATGAAAGGATCGGTTATCGTTGGACACAATGCAAGAAAATTCGATATGCCTTTGCTCGAGAACGAATTCTTCCGGTGTGGAATTTCTCCTCCTAAGCCAATTGTTGTGCTAGATACTCTAGAAACGGTAAGACGCTTGAAAATACCTAGGCCGCATAACCTTGGCGCTCAGTGTGCTAGGCATGGAATTGACCTATCAAATGCTCACGATGCAGCTGCAGATGCTGCAGCAAGTCTTCTGCTGCTATGGAAGTTAATGAGAGACCATCCCTCTAGTTTCAGGCGCTCACTTGAAGATATTGAGCACTGGCTAATATCTGGTGAAGCAAGAAAAGAAGAGAGCGATTTAGGCCGTTCACTATCAGATTTGGATTCGCTAGACAAAAATGGACGGATTAAAATTGATGACGGTGTCTACATCATCGCTTTTGGTAGGCACAGAGGTAAGGACTTGAAGACAATAGAGAATGAAGATCCGCGTTATGTGGATTGGTTACTTTCACCAAAAGGTGTTGAAGATGATGATGCTAGAGAAATTCTGAGAGATTTTATTTCAAGCATCAGGAATGGGTGACCAAGCCAGAACATCACACCAATGACCAACTCGCCAAGTTTCACGATTTGTCATTGCGCTTCCGATGAAAATTGGGCCTTGATGACCGGTTGCAAGTAACTCTTGCAAAGCTTCTTTCCCTCGGCCATCGAAATTAATTGGAACTTGTATGCCAGTAGGCATCGCTCTTCCTTCAGCATTTGCTGGCTCACATATCTCCGCTATTCCCGAACCATTTCTATCATCAAAATGGTGTAACAAAATCACAGAATCTGAAAAATCTTCTGTGCCAAGTGTACCGTTCTCCAACCTCCAATTCCACCAATGTGGACACCAGGCTTTCCAATCACAAAAACCACCACAAGATGACTGCCCTGGTGTTGCTTCGAGCGGCACGTCGGTTGGTTGAGTTGCCTCCCAAGCTTCGAGTGCTTTTCCCATCACAGATTCACCTAATGCGGTATATCTAGTGGAATTTTCTGTGTACCAACCTTCGGTCTTTACCGGAGGAGCATTCGGATTATTGGAAAGAAGTATGTCTCTGTATAGCAATAATTGTCTCTCAACCTCTGGTTTCAATTTTGATTCTGGTGCTCTTCCAGTTTTTAGGTCTGCAACAATCCATCCCTGGAGTTCACCATTCGAATCAACATCGGCAAAAAGCATGTCTAGCCTGCCCATCAGGCGATTGTCACTTGTACGTAATTCGCCTTCTACAGCAATAACTCTAGAGAGGATACTTTTCCAAATGCCGATTGTGGTTTTCAGTGGAGTTACTCCATTAGCCCCAACTAGTTCGAGAAGCATCTTGATTGCACCGCGCTGCATTCGTTTTGCCTTATCCCATTCTTTTTCTTTCCACATTGGTCTTCTGGGTGTTGCAAAGAAAATCTCCTTTTCTTCTTCCCATCTTTGTTTTAGGAATTTTTCAGCCATATCTGGTAACCAATGAGTTTCGTCTGACTTTCTTCCTGAAAGGTCGACCTGTAGCAAGTCCTCAATCGAAGCGTGAACCGCTGTTCCCAGACTGGCTGCCATTCCTGCTTTACGCGGTAAGCGTTGACGGCTTAACCAATACATTCGAGGACATGTCTCGAATCTGTTCCATGCCGAAGGAGAGAGCGTATGCGGTTTTTCCTCGGCCATGCCCCTCCTTGAGTGGACCTCCTTCAAATCGCTTCGGATTGGAGTGAAGAAATGAGGGGTGGGGATTATACACGGGGACGTGTGTCCCCGAAACATGGAACAAGCAAAGGTTTGGCTTGACAAGGATGTTGACCTTGAGGATGCGCTCGTAGTATGCTGTTTTCCAAGTGTTGGAATGGTATCAAGCGTAGTTGCACACTTTTTGATCGACCACTTGAAATTGGAATACATTGGAGGGGTTGCTCACCCCAAGTTGCCAGCAATTTGTTTAGTTCAAGATGGTGTACCTCTACCACCAATCCGTGCGTATGCGGGTGAGCCGATTTGCAAAATCGAAGGTGTGTGCGACAAAGTTCTACTCTTGATGAGTGAGATGATTGTGCCTGACCCTCTAGTTAACGAAATCGTTAGTTCTCTATTCGAGTGGTCGAGGGAACAAAAAGCAGCTGTCGGGGTATTGATAGATGCATTCGCGAGAAAAGGAATGAAAGGTGGTCTGAATGGAAACGAGCCCTTGGTGGAGTACGAAGACACCGAAGAAGTCGATGTTCTAGGTGTTGCAGCAACCCCAAAGATGGCGGAACTGCTCAAAGAAATGGACATCAAATTACTCGAACAAGGCGTAATCAAAGGAATGACTGGAGCAATGCTTAGTGAAGGGGCTAGCCGTGGCAGGAACATCATGAGTATCATGGTTGAGGCAGACCCTCGTTTCCCGGATGCAAGGGCTGCTGCAGTGATTATTGAACAACTCAACAAGATGATGCCTGTTGCTGATTTAGACCATGAACCGCTCCTCGAAGAGGCGCAACAATTGGAAGAACAAATCAGGAGCATGATGGAAGGTGCTGAAGGAAGCCCATCGCCTGCATCAACTTCGATGTTGTACGGCTGATTTAGCGAAAATCGCTAATCCCAGTGCTAGAATTGTGATGCTAGCCCACATTGGAAACAGCATAACAGTATCTTTTGGGATGAATAAGAGAAGGGTTTCTCCACGTGAATACTCTCCTCCGATTCCTGCGGTTGTTAACATCAAGGCTACAGAGATCATTCCAACACTAGCATGGCGTAAATCCACGGCTGAGCCCCACATCTTTCTCAAAAGTAAACCGACTGCTAATCCAGCAGATGTCATTGAAAGAAGCAATTTGTTTGCCAACATTGGATTATCAATTCCCTCTCCGCTTATCGCATTTACACCGCTAATTATTGCAAATGGTGTTGCAATCAGTCCGCCAAGCAGAGCCCAGTGTGCAACGGCTTCTCTCGAACTTGGTCCCTTATTCAAGGCACACAAAAGGAATGCCACACCTGATAGTGCGAAGGTACCAACTGTAAGTTCAGTTGCGATTACATGGAAGGTGCCGGCGGAAATCATTGAATCCCCCCTTGGTATTCATGGCCATAGTATTCCCACTGCTCCATAGTCCAACCTTCTGGAAGACCTCCAGCTGGTAACGGTCGTACTGTATTGGTTTGCGTCTCTGATTCTTCTTGAATCGCTCCAAAATGTGAATTTACTTCTGCAGTGTTGTCATACTTGTTTTCTTCTTCAGAAATTGATGACGGTTTCTGAACAAGTACAAGCCCTGCAAACAGAATCAATAGTGCAAACCCTTGCAAATACAGCGCAGCCTCATCAATTTCCCATCCCGGCTCGACTGCATTCAATCTAAACCAAGGCGAGGTTTGAGTTGGTCCTTCACCATCTAAGATAACTCGCCATTGTACAACTCCTGGATTAACTGCAGCAGGTATCGTGAACTTGTTTTCAACGACTTCTAGATTGATAATTTCCCCGCCGCTAAGTAATTCGACCGTTACTGAATCAGTGTTTAGAGTCTCCAATGTAATCTCGGTTTCCTCACCTAGTAATCTGCTATTTACTGGTTGCCAATCATCCGCTAAACGAGGTAGGTTTTCAGGAACTTCGGACACTGTAACTGATTGCACTAAGGAAATGCCAGTCATTGCAATCCCGCCATTAGGTGAACCGTGCTGTATTGCCAAATACAACTCGTAGTCGCCTGAATTAGATGGTGCTCTAAGGGTCCATTTTTGTGATACCATGCTCTCTATTGAAAATGAATCTACAATTTCGACATAGTTATTGGTGCCCCCATTTGGATCGGTTATTATCTCCCAGCCATCATTTGCTGGAAGGTCCTTAGCACCATCTGAATTAATCAAAAGCGTCAATCCAACCATATTGTTTGAACTGACTTCTGCAAAACTAACTGAGGTTTCAATTTCCGTGAGCAGGCCGGCGTAAACTTCGCTCTGAAATTGAATCGCTAATTCCGCCCCCGAAGAACCGTTTGTCGAAGAGGAGCCGTGACAGGAGCCGGCACAATCTCTAGATCGAACTGCATCACCCTTACCTCCAGGATTTGCAGTGCTGATGGTGGTTGACAAAATCATCAATAGCAAAACGATTGCTATCTTAAATCTCATTCAATCCCTCCTAGGCATAAACGAGAGGCCAATTCCCACTAATCCAATCAACAACAATACGATGCTGAAGACTAAGCCTGCTGTTTCACTAGGACCTGGTGCTTCAGCAACAAGATTGGTGGTCAATTCTACTGAGTCGCTGATGCCTGCTGATTCGTCTTGGATTACCTGGCCATCAATTATTGCAAGAACGCTGTAATTATGCTGGCCTTCAATAGTTGGAGTATGTCTGAACTTCTGTTCTGTTGTTGTACCAATCTGCTCTGAGTTGTGAAGGATTGCCCATTCTTCAGCGTCACCCTGCCATGAAATTACGACATCGCTTCCTTCCAATTCTGCCTTGACGTTGCTGGCGCTAGGAGGTGCTGTTCCTATGTAAGACTGTGAAGTAACATCGTTTGCTCCAAGGTCGTCAATTACCTTGACTTCCAAGTTTAGCGCACTTGTCATCATTGTTGTGAATGTCATTCCATTGTGCACTACAGCACCATCAATGCTCCATATTGCAGTTACAACTGCGCCGTCAACGTCGGTTGAATCTGTTGCTGAGAAGGTTACCATTGCTCCTTTGATCAATTTGTCTGGTGCAGTAATCACGGCAGCCGGTGCAGTGTTTGATATTGAAAAGTCAATGGATAATATCTGGCCATCGTCCATTCCATCATTTGGAGTTATAATTGCGGTCCAGATGTCTCCCGCTCCCAATTTATTCGCAGAGACTGTTGGGCTTGTTTCGTCAGTCATGAAGCCATTTCGCATCCACTGCCATGAAAGTGTTACAGTATCACCGTTAGCGTCTTCAGACTCAATTTGCGGACTCAAATCAACCAATGCAGTTTGAGTTACTTCGCCATTATAGGCAAGTGTCGGTAGCGAATTTGCGATGATCACCGTATCCGTGAGAGTGTTGGAATTTTCCATATCGTCGTCAGAGACAGAAAGCGTAAGGGTGAGTACGTCACCATTTAGAGACCAAGATTCGCTAACAGTTAACTGGTCACCATCGATATCAGAAGCCTCGTATGTGTAGGTGGCATCTTCCTCAAAGTAAACCTCATCCTGTTCGATTGTTACCGAGGATAGCACAGGTGCTGTATTTTGAATTACTACCGAATTACTCTCCATCCAGTCAGAGTAAACTTCTCCATCAGTTACTCTAACCCTTACCTTCCAAGATTCTCCTTTCTCGGTGTAAAATGAAGGAAGCGTAGAAGAGGTTACTGCACCCATGGTTCCCGGCCAATCCCATTCGTAAGTCAAGGCGTCATTATCAGCGTCAGTCGCTTGAGCTGTTGCTTGTATGTCGTCAATCGTAGTAAACGGACCACCTGAAATAGATACGCTTTGTAAGACAGGAGGTGTGTTGTCACTACCGATAGTCACGTCTTGAGTAGTAAACCAATCACTGTCTACTTCGCCATCGTTGACCTTTATTTTAGCATACCAAATATCTCCATCTCTAATCGCAACTGATGGGATTGTTATATCTCCGTCAAACGCTGAAACCTTCGAGCCATCAACATACCATTCTGTCGTACTAACTGTCCTCACGTCATTGTCTGCATCCGATGAAGAGTGAATCAAACTCAAGTCATCAGATTCCAAAGCGTTCTCGGGTGTAATCTCAGCGGAAGTAATCATTGGAATGGAGTTTACAACGACTAGATTGGATGAATGTACAGGTGTTCCATCATCTTCACCATCACTTGGAGTTACTGTGACATTCCAAGTTTCTCCTTTAGAGGTCAATGATGGAGGAACTGTTGTTTGGTCGTTTCTTGAGGAAACCAACTGACCATCCTTGTACCAACGAATCTTAGTTCCAGATTCTGAGTCTCCGTCTTGGTCTTGGTAAGTGTAGGATAGAGTAAGTGTGTCAGTTGTGACGGGGTTTGAAGGAGTAAACTGTAGCCCCGACGCACTTGGTGGATTATTTGGTGCAGGTGCACCACCTTCAGGAACAGTAATCGTGGTCGTACCCCAAGCATCCCCACTAGTTGCGCTGTTACCATTCGCTGTAAGACCTGCAAGGTCGAATTGGACTGAGCCTGAACCAGCTGAAGGGGCTGTCCAATCTACACTCCAACTTCTGTAACTATTTGTGGTGTGAGTAGCACTGTCTCCGGCACCATTTACCTTTACAGCCATTATTCCTACACCACCAGTGCTGAAGGTTCCTTTGTTTGTATCTAGGCTGAAACCGCCATTACTGCCAGATACACCGTTGGATACCGATATCGAAAGCGTGTAAGTCGTACCCGGATTGTATGACGATGGTTGACCGGACATGGAGACTGTTGCACTACCACCATAGTGGCAACTACAGCCGGTTCCGGAGGAGAACTTTCCATTCATTTTCCCTATCGTGGTAGGTGCTGCTGCCGCGAGTAGCAGAGATACTAGCAACAATGCTGCAAACTTAGAACGCATGATAATGCTAACTTTGAGGTCTTTTTAGTATCATGTGTTTTGCGTCAGAACTCAAACAGCGTCTTAGGACCTTTTTTTGGTTCCGAAATTTTAGAAAATAAATCATCCTCACTCCAAACACTTACTCCCAAGTTTTGCGCTTTTGCCAATTTACTCCCTGCCATTTCACCTGCAACGAGTACGTTCAGATTTCCGCTAACGCTTCCTACAACCTTACCGCCTGCGTTCTTTATTGCAAGAGCGATTTCCTTTCGAGGCCGGGATAATGAACCTGTAATGCAGAATGACTGACCATCGAATATGCCACTCGCAGATTCAGCCTCGTCTGTAACTATAATGATTTGAGATAACTCGTTAATCAGGTCAATACGCTTCAAAATTCCTTCTTTGAAAATTGTGGATACCTTGTCTCCAATACCGTCTATTGCGGTTAACTCCTCAATCTCTCCGTTCTCAACCCAATCCAATAGCCTATCCAGGCTTGAGAAGTATTGAGAAATTGTAGTTGCAACTTCGGGGCCAATTCTTTCTATTCCCAGTGCGTGTAAAAATCTCGCAAGATTGAGAGTCTTCGTCTTTACTAACTCATCTAAGACGTTGTAAGCACTCTTGTCACCCATTCTTTCCAGGCTTGTAATATCTGAATGGCTTAATCGGTACAAGTCTGCAATCGTTGAAACCATGCCACTATCCAACAGGGCCTCGATCAATTTCTCACCAATGCCATCCATCTCTAGAGTACGGCACCAGTATGTTAGTGCTCTAGCGGTTCTCGCATCACATTCCAATGCTGTACATCTCAGGAATGCACCTTCCATTTCCAATTCTCTGTCACATGCTGGGCAATTTTCTGGAACGGATATTTCGCCGAATACAAGTTCTCCTGAAAACTGAGTCCCATCAGCATGGAATCTATTGGATAAATCACTGACTGCGGCTTTACCCAGGTTCTCGATAATTTTTGGAATAACGTCTCCTCTACGAGTAATTTTGACTTTGTCGCCGATTTTTATCTCTAAGCGCTCAACTTCTCCTACATTGTGTAATGTTACGTTTTCAACAGTAACTCCACCAACCATTTGTGGAGCAATCCTCGCTACAGGAGTTACTGTTCCAGTTCTTCCAGTTTGCCAGTCAACATCAAGCAGAACTGAAACTGCTTCTTGTGAAGGGAATTTCCAAGCGAGCGCCCATCTAGGATGATGTGCGGTCATCCCTAGATTTTCTCTCTGCTCCAAATTATCTAACTTGAACACTATACCGTCAATTTCGAATTCGTAAGTTGCCCTCAAACCTCTCCATTTCTCCGTGTGAGCAATCATATCTTTTTGCGGATTTTCAGAATCAAAGACCTCCCAAGGCGCTGGCTCAATACCCACTTTCTGTAACCAAGAAAGTAACTCACTGTCATTTACGGCATCTGGTGATTCGTTGGGGAATTTTACATCGTACGCCCAAAATACCAGGTCCGAAGCCTCTGCTTTACCATCTCCATGCTTTTGCCTAAGGGCGCCAGAGCAAAGGTTGCGTGGATTTGGAGAGACTTCTCGGTATTTTTCTTCAAATGTTGCAAGAGGCATTACTACCTCTCCTCTCACGTGACAATCGATTGGTATGTTCAACCTCTGAGGAACGTTTGCAACTAACTTAGCGTTTAGAGTGACATCTTCTCCGCGCTCGCCACTCCCCCTTGTAGCGGCCCTGTGTAAGTTACCCGAGACATACTCCAAGGACAAAGCTGAACCGTCTAACTTTGGTTGGGCGAGGTATCTCTTCCCTCCAAAAGTGGACTGGGTTACAAAATGAATGATGTCTTCGTCTTCGGTTCCTTTGTCTAGAGAACGCATTGGAAACATGTGCTCTACTTTCACGGTTCCTGGAAGGGGCTCTGGCCCTACCTCATGAAGTACAGTATTGTTTGGATCTAGTTGCTTCAATTCGTCCCATAGGGCATCAAATTCTGTATCTGTTATCTCAGGAGCAGAGTGATTGTAGTACAACTCCCTGTGATACCTAATTGCGCCGGCTAGGAACTCGATTCTCTCTTGACCGGCCATAATTTATCACCAACATCGATAGATATGAACATCACGAAAATTGTAGTCCAAGTAACTCTACACCTGGAAGTGGGCATCGGGTCATTATGGCTTTTGATAGGATTCTGATGTGAATTTCTGCAACGACGTGAGTCACACACTGGAACATGTGACCTGCGTGTACGGTATTGTCATCATCACACCAACAGCAGTGAATATGCGTAAAGGCGTCACCATTTTCTTTTCTAGCAATATTTCCAGAAAGGCTGACCAATTCAGATGGAGAGTCCAAATTTCTTCGGATGTAGACTCCGTCTTCATTCATGAAACCGTATAACGTATCCCTAGTTCTTCCAATTCCACTAGTTATCGCAGCAGCATTGAACCCAACTTCATCTGCTAACTTTTGCAAGCTTTCGTGAACTTCCTCTCCCGGGTCAAGCCGAACGAACAAGTCTTCTCCGCTACGCGTCCACTCCATATGCTACCGGAACTGGCGCTACTCAATTATGGTTATCTTCGAAATTTGATTTATGATTCAAGGCGAGGATTCTCATACTGCCAATCTCTAGCCCCTCTATGAGTGAAGGTGGACCATTCAAGCGTTTGCTAAAATATATGTCACCTCACAAAGGCACAATACGTCTTGCGACATTGTGCTCAGTTCTGAATAAAATCTGGGACCTAGCGCCACCTTTGTTGATTGGTCTTGCCGTTGATGTTGTTGTTCAAAGAGAAGAGTCTTTTCTCGCCGGTTTCGGAATCGAAGATGCTTGGCATCAACTGATATTACTATCAGTTCTCACATTCTTTATTTGGGGACTTGAATCCCTTTTCGAATATTTCTACGGCGTATTGTGGAGAAATCTTGCACAAACCGTCCAACACGAATTACGCCTTGAGACCTTTAGCCATGTACAAAAACAGGGCATGGGGTGGTTTGATGAAAGACAAAAGGGAGACGTATTAGCAATCCTAAATGATGACATCAATCAGTTGGAGAGATTCTTAGACAAGGGCGCTAACGACTTATTACAGGTAACAACCACTGTTATCGTTGTAGGTGCAGTATTCCTGGCAATATCATGGGAAGTAGCCCTATTCGCTGTTTTACCTATTCCTGTAATCATTTGGGGTTCTTTCCTCTACCAGAGAAGTCTAGAACCAAGGTACGCCGAAGTAAGGAATACTGCCGGAAGACTAAACGCTCTGCTTGAGAATGACCTTTCAGGAATGTCGACCATTCAATCCTTTACCGCTGAAGATAGAGAGCTCAAGAGAGTCGAAGACCTGAGTAATGAATACCGAAATGCAAACAAGAAAGCAATTCGTTTGTCTGTAGCTTTCGTCCCAATGATTCGAATGGCGATTCTATGTGGGTTTACAGCAACACTACTACTAGGAGGATGGTTTACCCTTGAAGGCGTTCTAGCGATTGGTGCATATTCTGTACTTGTATTCATGACTCAAAGACTGCTTTGGCCACTAACACGGCTCGGTGAAACTTTCGACTTATACCAAAGAGCGATGGCATCCTCTACTAGAGTCCTAGACGTACTTTCGTCACCGACTGAAATAGTCCAGGGCGATTTCACACCAAGCACTCAAGATATTGCTAAATCGGATATCGAGTTGAAAGATGTAGGGTTTGCATATACAGGTAGGGAGAATGTGTTTGAATCTCTCAATCTAACTATTAAATCCAATGAAACTACTGGAATCGTAGGTGCAACTGGCTCGGGAAAAACAACGCTCATCCGTCTTTTACTAAGATTTGCTGAACCAAAGCAAGGTAGTATCGAATGGGCGGGAAAGACATTACCGGAATGGAATCTGAACAAATTACGCTCCTCTATGTCGTTAGTTGACCAGCATATCACACTCTTCCCTACTAGTATCCTAGAAAATATCCGCTACGGGAATCCCGATGCTAGCGATGAGGATGTGAAAGCTGCAGGATTAGTGGCAGAGGCTTCCACTTTCATTGAAGAATTACCAGATTCTTGGGAAACCCTTGTTGGAGAGGGCGGCCATAGACTATCTGGAGGACAAAGGCAGAGAATTGCTATTGCGAGGGCTGTTCTCAAGGATGCTCCTGTGTTAATTTTAGACGAGGCAACTTCTGCAGTCGATAATGAGACCGAGGCGGCCTTGCAGAGATCTATCAGTAAGATTTCAAGTGATAGAACTGCAATAATTATCGCCCATAGACTTTCAACAATTCGTAATGCTGAGAGAATAATTGTGTTAGAGAATGGAGAGATAATTGAAGATGGTAAGCATGAAGACTTAGTGGCTAAACGTGGCACGTACGCGCGCATGTGGGCTGTTCAGACCGGTTCAAGTCTGTGAAAAAAAACGGGCCTTTATATTTACAACCTGTAAGAAACCGTTTGAAAATTATGTCATTAGACCGTTTTTCAAGAACAACAAGCCTGCTATTAGTCGCTACACTGGCCCTCGCTATGGCGTACACAGTTAGCGCAGAAACGACAACAAACCCTGCTACAGCCGATTGGTTGAACAACGGTGAGAATGATGGACTAGAACTAGTAACCTTCTTCCTCTTCTTCGTTGGATACATCTCGATGGGTGCAGCGTTCGTCTTCTTTATGAGCGAACGCGGTAACGTGGCGCCACAATACCGTACAACAATGACAATTTCTGCATTGATTGTAGGTATCGCTGCGTTCCATTACTACTACATGCGCGGTGTATACGTAGACCACCAGGTCGTCTCCATTGAGTACAGATACATGGATTGGATTATTACAGTACCATTGATGGCACTGAAGTTCCCAAGCCTTGTAGGAAAGGACGCAATCACTGACGACAAATTCGCTGGTCTAGGTTTCACTGGAATCTGTTTCACTGGTGCTATCATCATGATTGGATTCGGTTACCTAGGTGAAGCTGGACTAATGGACGCATACCTAGCACTACTTCTAGGTGGTATGGGTTGGGCTATGATTATCGTAGCAACCGGAACACCATGGTCCTCTGGTAAGGGTGTTGACAATTCAAAGATTGCACCTGAACTACTGTGGAGCGCAAACGCTCTACGCTGGTTCATCGTCGTTGGATGGATCATTTACCCACTAGGTTACCTATTCAGCCCAGAAGTCGCAATCATCGATATCGGTGAGAAGGGTGAACTGTACATGGGTATCGCATACAACATCGCTGACATGATCAACAAGATCGGATTTGGTGTAGTTGCATGGATGGGTGCAAAGAAGGCATCAGAAGCTCTAGAAGCCTGATTACCTAAATTGTATACCAAACGATGCAAGCTCTATGAGCAGTCACTCTTCTTCTTGAAGAATGGTGACAATCAGGAGTGCCGCTTTGTCAAGCGCACTTCTGTCGCCGCCAAGGGGTAGGGGTCCGAAAGGGCCCCACCCCTTGCGCAACAACATTATTCTCTTCTTCGGCTGTTTTTTCGCCAGCCTCAACCTATTCCACTCATACCTTTGGCCATCAGCAAAAAGGTGTGTACTAGTTACTGCATACCTCTTTGGTATAAGTAAAGAAATGAGATGTATTGCTAGAAGTGCATCCCATATCCATACCCAAATCATTGGGGTATTGGATAATTCAGCAAGCATCCATGGTAAGACCATCATAGCGCCTACAGTCATGAGGTTGGCCCATTGCCTAGATACCTCTTCGGATTGATTAGATTGCCATGCATAACCGCCGCCTGGTAACTCTCCAAGGTTAGGGATGTCCACTCGTTGACGTGCTAGCCACCAAGCATCCCATGCAACAATTATCGCTAGTACTGCAACACAAAACTGAGCCATAGATTCTGGATCAGGTAGAGTGCCGGTTAGTTCCACCATTACTCCACATCTCCATTTCTGCGCATCAACATGAATGCTGCAGCTAAGATGAAAATTATCACGAAAATAATAGTCCCAATTGGGCTACTGTCTTCAGAATCTCCTCCGGAGCCTGCTCCCTCTGAAACATCTGGAATGCCGTCGCCATCGTCATCAGGATCTTCTGTCAGCCAGGTCGTTACACCTAGTGGACACTGAACATTATCAGGTTGGCCATCCCCATCGGTGTCTAAATTCGCACAGGGGTCTGTTGGCCATGCATCTCTTACGTCCAGTGAACCATCATTGTCGTCATCGGTATCATAGATATCTGGCCCACAATACACATTTTCTTCCTTGTCATACCATGTTTCTGCATTACAGGTTGCGCCCCAGTCTCCGTCAGAGTCGAGTAAGGTCACCTCAAAGCTAAGCGAGTCACTAGCCATCTTCCCTTGCTTATCTGTAACTTCTAATTTCAAGACATAGGCGCCTTCTGAAAGGTCGGTGATATTATTCCATTCACCGTTTAATTGCATTATCTCATCTTGACCTACAGTAACTTTCCATACTATTTGCAATTCTGAGTTTGAGTCTAAATCATCGCTGATTACCGCTCTAATCTCGATTGGAAGAGTCTCCATGATTCTGAATCCATCATCTGGAATTATGATTTCAACTTCAGGTGCCTTGTTACCTATCATATCGATTTGAATGATTTCCTCTTCACCGATTCCAAATGTCCAGAACTTATCGGTATCGGGCAAATCTGGTGCAGAAGCAATTACTCTAACTGTGTTGAAATCAACTGTGCCTGTATCATCTACTACTTTCGTTGGCAATGATACCTGTATGCTGCTCCCCTCTGCAGAGCCTGTCCAGTATTCTCCAACTTCGAATACGAGGTTCGCTGTCTGAGCATTACCTCCTAATCTAACATCAAAAATGTGTGTGGACCAGATAATGATCTCTCCGAGTGATGTTGATTGTGATAATGGGATAACACCATACAAATTTGCTGTTGCATTATTGATGTCGAGAGAGCCATTCAGAATTCCATTTTGCACCAAAACATCGGAGCCGTCGCTTGAAATGGCGACCATTGAATCAATTTCTACATCCATCAAAACAAGTGGAGCTGATTCTCCATCCGTGTGCAAGTCAACACCCTTCGTGCATGAAGAAACGGTAGAATCTGAAATCAGAATAGAAGAAGATGCACGACCGTGGTGGGATGTAATTCCGATTCCACTACCTCCACAATCTACTTCAAGGTTTGAGAAGGTTCCAGCAGTATTATCGAAATCTATTGCTGGAGCACCTGTTACAATTGCACCGTCAATGTTGATCTCTCTATTATCTGCACCGTAAATTGATTCAAGAGCTAGGCCGCTCATTGAGAAGCCATCTACGTTATCGACTGTAACTTCTGTTCCTTCCAAATTGTGTAATTCTCCTTCGACGCCTGACATTGTTACTGGGTCTAGGGTTGTCATTCCATCTATCGACAGAAGGGTGCCAAGTGCCCATAACGCATCAGATTCACAATTGTTAGTTTCCAAATCTTCAGCATAGAATTCTACTGAACCTTGTAACTCAATGCAGTGTGAAGCAGAATCTGAGAACGTGGTTGAAATAATACTCAATTGGGACATGAAGGCGCTACTTGTTGAGCGAAGAAGTGGTTCTGCACCGCTAGTGCGTGCAAGGTATGCGTGGCTTAGGACTGTATCCGATTGTCCCTCAATAGAAATCAATGGTGCGCCTTCTACCATGCTGGTACCAATTAGCATAGCGGTTGTTTCAGCACCTCCTCCGATTACTAAACCGCCCCACCTAGCGCCATCTCCCATCGATGAAATCGTCGAGTATCCTGCATTGAATGTACCTTCGACTGTAATTGTAACCTGATCTGCTACACGAAGGAAAACTCCGTCATTAACAGTCATTGTCTCACCTGTAGGGATAACTAAGTCAGAGGTTAGATGATATGGACTCCAAGCCTTTTCTAATTCAAGCCATGAATCTAGGGTTCCTCCAGAAATAGTTGATGCGATGAATGTGTGTTCCATCGACATCGAAGTATCCCAACCCATCAAATCAGTAATCTGCCCAACGCTCATCTGGACTTGAACTAGGCCAGAGGTTGTTGTGCCGCTAGAATCAACGATGAGTGAAGTAGTGGATTTAGTCGCCATACCGTTTGCGTCGGTTGAAACACTTTGACCACCTACTGAAATGGTAGCTCCTGAAACGGGTTCCCCTTTGTCGAGGACTGTCACATGAAGTGTGTTGACTATCTCAAACACAGCTCCGACTCCAACCGTTGTATTGGTTGGAACACTACCAGAATTAATTGTAACTTTACAAGAATTATCGAGTTCTACCTCTCCATAGATGTGTAGATTGTAAACATCAATGTCGCTCTGACAAGAGGTCCAGAATACATCGCCATGAACACTCAAGTTAGATGATTGCGAATTCGCAAAATCAGCAGAATGCGAAATAACATCTCCGTGGAATTCAGAATTTTCGCCCTCAAAGTTACCGTAACTGTCAACCACCAATGTAGCATTTCCAGGAATCGTCAACGCGGTATCTTGGAGAATTAGGTTGGCATTTGCAGGAATCGTGACATTACCGCCAGCTGAGTGTGGCATGCCATCTTCTGTTGGACCGAGTACCACTACGGAACCTACAGGTAGAACCCAATCTCCTTGAGGCATAATTGGAACTTGGATTGTGTGAGTTCCTCCTTGAACTCCAGTAGGCGTAGATATTGCGCCCACGCCAGCAAATGTAGCGGTTATTTGGGAGCCTATTTCGCTGACTGGCAAAACCGCACTACCAGAACTCGCAGTACCACTAAAACCTAGGGTTTGCCAATCTGCATCTACTGGATTACCTGTCAAATCTTCGAAACTTACTGTCATCTCCCACAAACGATTCTTGTTCGCTGTGTCGATGTTCAACGTTTGAGTTGTACCGTAATTCAGTATTCCATCTCCTGTTGAATCAGAATCAAGATTGCTAGTTGAGGTCATAGACCAGACTGTGAGTTCTGAGTCTGCATCGATATCCGATGCATCTTCATGGTAAGATGCATCCCAGGTTCGCAGAATTACATCTGATGAGACCATATTCAAACCAGTGTCAGAGATCTTGGTTACCAATGAGTCTGAAACATGAACCATTGAGGAACTTGCATAGAGGCCTTGTTCGCTTGAGTCCAGAAGATTTAGATCTGCGAAGTTTGCCAACGATTCGTGTAATGAGAAACTGTTTGCAAATCCGTTCACAGTAACTTCATCAGAGTCGATTGAACACCACCATGCTTCAATTCCAGTACTACCTGTTTCAAACTGATTGAACGGCATGTTTACTTCTAATTGTGAAAACTCATGATGGCCTTGCAATATGTCAATTCCACTCACTGCATCTGAGGACATATTAACTGTTACAGAATCCAAAATAGTTGCAGATATTCCTGAGAAAGACAGTCCATTGGTCTCAGAAGTGAATGTTGTATCGTAAACTGACAAGGTGCCAGTTCCGCTAGTCACCAAAGCCGTATCAGTCGATTCGATTGATGAATTATCTATTTTGTAGGTTCCACTTCCTGCAAGAGACATTCCAACCCATGGCGCATTGTAGGCGCCTTGCATAGAGGAGAATTGACCGCTGAGTGAAACGTGAGAAAAGGTGACTGTGCCTGAGGTTCTAACGTCGATTGGTGTTTCAGAGCTTGTAGAGTCGTAAACTGCGTGAGAAATCGACAGGTTGCCTGCTGACCATGAGTTGATCAGTCTTTCACCAGACATATCGATATTGGATAATGAGAATCCGTTAGCATCGATTGCGACGATTGCGTTTCTTGAGGTTCCTGTCATTCCATCGATATCACCAGATGCACTAGAACTGATGCTGACCGCATTGCCAACGCCGTTTACGAAATTCAAATCCTCAATATCTGCAGTACCTCCCGTCAGGGAAACACCTGTACCAGTTTGTGTAAAATCTCCATCGGTGAGAGCAACCGTACCGGTCGATGCAAGTCCTGTTGTAATATCGGTCAAGATTACATCAGAAAGTGTTGCTGAGCCGCTTATTCTCAACCCATCATTGTCAACACTCTCGATTGAGAGAAAAGAAATGTCTGCTTGGCCTGCAACCTCAATTCCAATCAGACAATCCTCAATCGTTAGCGATTTAGCGGTCAAAGTACCATCAGCAATAATACATGATTTCGCATTTGAAATTGTCACGTTATCTAGGATTGCTGTACCGCCTTGAGATATTGTCAATGCATCCCAGACTCCTGCATTGTGAGAGCCTTGTCCTGTAGTTTGTATAGAGGACATAATTGTAGCATTATCAACGATAAGTGTGCCCTCGACCTTCATCCAGTAGTCTTGCATGTCAACTACAGTTCCAGGTTTAATTGTCAGAGTAGTACCATGTGAGACCGTGTAATTTCCAGTCATTACGTAATTTCCGGATATATCTACGTCCTGTGTAGTAACGGTATCATTGGCTACAGCACCCGAAAGCAAGGATAGTGTCATCAAGGCTGTTAGAAACAATGAGCGAAGTCTCATATTACGGGGTAATGTCTCATAGAACATGAACTCATTGCTTCCTAGTCACCTACGGTGACTAATTTACAAGATAGGTCCCAGGCAGTGGGCCTGCCCAGATTTGAACTGGGGTCTGACGGCCCCCAGCCGCCAAGTATAGGCCAAGCTAACCCACAAGCCCTTGCCTGGGGAATCTGAATAGAACCTATTCACTCACGGGATGCACTGAATGGTGCAACTTCATCGATTAGATCGATGTGTGAAACGTACATTCTGCGGCAGCAGTATCTTTCGAAACCAAGTTCGTCAAGCGCTGTCATAACGTCTGTTCCTGCATCTTTCTTTTCATTGAATTCTTCCCACTTGTGAGCGATAAGTGCACCACAACTGAAACAACGTACTGGTATAATCATCTAAATCACCTGTAAGACTTCTGCTTCTTTCTGCGAGCACCGCGACCAAGTTGGTGCTTTGGTTCCTTACGACGTGGGTCGTTAACCAAAAGGCTCCTGTCAAAGCGTAGGAATTCGTCACGAAGTTCTTCATCAAGTCCTTCAGCACCACCATTGTAGTGAACTAGTCCACGAGCGATTGCGGTTCTGATTGCGTCGGTTTGGCCCATAACTCCTCCACCGTGTGTTAGAATATTGATGTCAACCTTGGATAGGCGGTTCATTGCATCTGCAATGATTAGCGGCTCCATTGCCTTGCGGCGAGAAAGAGCTGGTTGTAGGATTTCGATTGGTTCGCTGTTTACACGAACTCTTCCCTTACCTGCCTTTACCGTTGCACGAGCAACTGCAGTCTTGCGCTTACCTGATGTGTGTACAACTTTCTTTCCTTTGCGAGCCATCACTGCTCACCTCCGTTCCATCGGTGTGCTGGAGCGCCTAGGTTAGCGCTGACATCTCCCAAGCGTACGAAACGCTGTGGAAGTGGGCGTCGAATCTTGCTGTCGTCACCTGCTTCGTGACCTTCTGGAAGGTCGCCTGAAAGGTGGCTTGGGCAGCCGATTTCAACACGTAGATTGCGTAGTGCACGGCGTCCACTGCTCTTTGCTTGGTATGGTAGCATACCTCTGACTGTTCTCTTCAAAATCATGTCAGGCATACGTGGGAAGTAAGGTCCCTTACGAGCGTGGTTCAGTGCGTACTTTTCGTGGTAGTTTGCGTAAACTGCGGAAGGCTTGCCAGAAATGACTGCTTTCTCTGCGTTTACAATAACCACTTGGTCACTGTCTCCAGCACGTGTGCTCTTCAATAGAAGGTCAGCAACTGTGCTAGCCAAACGACCTAGGATTAGACCATCAGCGTCGTAGACGAATGTCTTACCTTCAGCCAAGGATGTACACCCCCGATCCGTTTGGGTTTTCGTTCATTAATTCAGCAAGCGAAAGGACTCTGCCTCCTGCTGCTTCAATCTTCTCACGGGCTCCAGCGCTTACACTGTATGCGGCGACGTCGTGCTTGGCCGAAACCTCGCCACTGCCGAGCAACTTGCCTGGTACGAGGACTGTTACGCCCTCAGGGCAGTGGCGGCTCAAGCGGCTAAGGTTTGGTTGTGCCCAGTTACTACGGCTCTTTGAGAGGCGTAGTGCGACATCTCGCCACAGAGGTGCGCCGGTCTCGCGAGACTGTGCCTTCAAATCGCCGATTAAATCGACTAGATTTGGGTTTGTCTTGCTTACGGGTTTACTCATATGACTCCCTCGATGCTTTAGAAGCAAGTCGCCGACCGACCACCCTGTTATGAAGGCACCGACGCG
>CAXPMI010000004.1:0-47226 GCA_964218365.1 Candidatus Poseidoniaceae archaeon | reverse complement strand
TTATGGCGAACGTGATGACGCCATCCATTTCTCACGCAAGACTCGCTGCTGCACTGAAGAGAGAACTCGGGCACACAAGAGAAGATTGCCCATTTACGAGGTTTATCTGCATGAATTCCGGCTCTGAATCAATGACTGTTGCAATGAGGATTTGTGATGTCAATTCAAAGAACATGACCGGCCCGGGTGGGCGGCATGAAGGAAAGCCTGTGAAACTCTTAGCAATTGAACGTGCTTTCCACGGAAGAACTGACCGCCCTGCACAAATTTCGCACTCATGCAAAGGAAAGTACGACAAGGTCCTGAAAACATTCTCTGAAAGAGACAATCTAATTCTGGTTCCATCAAATAACGTCGAAGCTTTGCAAGCCGCCTTCGCAAAGGCGGATGAAGAAGGATATTTCATCGAATCAATGTCAATTGAGCCCGTTCAAGGAGAAGGAAACCCGGGACAATGTATTGACAGAGATTTCTATGATGAGGCAAGGAGATTAACAAATGAACATGGTTCAATGTTAATTGTAGATTCAATACAAGCAGGAATTAGAGGACAAGGAACTCTATCCGTCGTAGACTATGAAGGATTCCAAGATGCTGAAGGACCTGACTTGGAAACATGGTCAAAGGCACTGAATGCTGGTCAATATCCACTTTCTGTCCTTGGATTGAATGATAGGGCTGCGGATTTGTACGTTGTAGGAATTTATGGTAATACCATGACAACTAACCCTCGTGCTCTTGAAACTGCAGTTGCCGTCCTAGACAAGATTACACCCGAGCTAAGACAGAACATTCGAGACAGAGGTCGTGAGTTTGTTGAGAAATTAGAAGCACTAGCTGAAGAGATTCCAGGGACAATCACCCAAGTTCAGGGTACAGGATTGTTACTATCTGCAGAATTAGACCCTGAAAAGATGAAGGTCGTTGGATTCGATGACGTAGAAGTATGGTGTAGAAAGCATGGACTTGGCGTAATTCATGGAGGAATTAACGCTCTAAGATACACGCCTCACTTCAACATAACAACTGAGGAAGTGGATCTAGTAATCGACATCACACGCCGTGCAATAATGCACTTCTCTCAGTAATCACTGACCAGTAATCAAGTGGTGAAGAGTCCTAACGTGGATTCCTGTTGCACCATTCTTGACCATTTTATTGGTCTTTGCACCCCATGCTGTACCTGCGATGTCAAGGTGCGCCCATGGAATCTGTTCATCAGTTCCTGCCTTGTTAGGAATAAACTGCTTTAGGAATGCTGCTGCTGTGTTTGAGCCACCCCAACGACCTGCGCCTAGGTTCCTAACATCAGCAATCTTTGAGTCGGTCATTTCCTTCTCGAACGCCTTGAACAGAGGCATTGGCCATGCGATTTCTCCACAATGCTCTCCGGCTTCTTTGATCTTGTTTCTCAAGTCGTCATCGTTCGACCATAGACCGCTTGCTTCGTGGCCTAGAGCAACAACACAAGCACCGGTTAGAGTTGCCAAATCGATGATGTAAGACGGGTTAAGTTTGGTTCCAGTGTACCATAATCCATCAGAAAGAACAAGTCTACCTTCTGCATCTGTGTTTAGAACTTCAACTGTTTTACCAGAATAAGTCTTGATTACGTCACCAGGGCGTTGAGCGTTGGATGATGGCATGTTTTCAGCCATACATGTGACTCCGATTACTCTGTCCTTGTGACCGCTTGCGACTAATGCCTTCATCAGACCGAAGGTAGTTGCAGAACCGTGCATATCGTACTTCATCTCATCCATTGAGGGCGGTGGCTTTAGTGAGATACCACCAGTGTCGAAGGTAATTCCTTTTCCAACAATACATGGACTTGGCCCTGGCATATCTGGGTTAATTTCGAAGATAACCATGCATGGCTTTCTTGCTGAACCCATACCGACTCCAACCAATCCTCCCATACCCATTGAAATGGCTTGCTCGTAATTGATGATTGTAACCTTAACATTGTCATGTTCATTACCAAAGGCGATTGCCTGCTCAGCGAAAGCCATTGGGTACAAATCGTTTGGTGGAGCGTTGCCTAGGTCTCTAGCCAAATAAACACCGGATGCTACTGCCAAGGACAGATTTGCCGATTTCTGAAGGGCTTCAGTCTTACCAGCCTCACACGTAACGTGAGCATCGATTTCACCATCGTCAGAGTCATCGTCATCGTCTTTTGATTTGTACTTGTCATAGGAATAGTCTCTGAGAATCATTCCTTCTACGAAGGCACCCATGTGGTCTCCTTCTATTCCTGAAAACTTGATTGTAATCGTCTTTCCATGAATCTTAGAAAGGCTTGCAGTAACCTTTGCACCAGCTTCTCTCATAGATTGTAAAGTTGCATCATCTGACTTGCCTAGTCCAATTAATAATGCCTTACCACCATCTGTTCCAGCAAGAGTCATTGCAGTTCCAGATTTTGCTTTGAAGTCGCCTGCGCCTAAAATAGTGTCAATTTGGCTCTTGAGGGCTCTTGGAACTCCTGCTTCACTGCCTGATGGCATGCTTTCGCTGTCTTGCCACAATGGAAGAACTAGAGTTCCGTTGATGTTGTCGTTGGTGTTTACTGATACCTGCATTGGCTCACCTAATCGCTCCAATCGTGCATGGCACTTGAAGATGCGCCTAAATCGGCTCATTCCACCAGTTCTGCTTCCAAAGGAACTTCATCGTCCAAATCGAACGGCTTCTCTTCCCTTGACCACCAAAATGCGAATGCTACGACGAAAATTGGTATTGCACCCGCTTGCAAAATCCACAGTATTGTCTCTACAGACTCGGAGAATAATGTAGATAATTCTGGGTTTTGATCGACGCTTTCATTGACCCATTGTGATGAATTAACTGCCCGCTTCTGATAGTGAAGTCGCCATTCTCCTCCTTCTTCATCAAAGCCGCCGCTAGAAACAGATACTGAACTGCTAGCATTCGCTATGAAATTGTCCGATTCCCATAGAACCTTATCTCCATCAACATATTGGAGTGTTGCGTTTTGTGTGCTCGCACGACCTTGATTAACAATTTTGAAAGATACTTCACCATCATCTATACTTAGAGAATCTACAACTAGACGGGCTCTCCAGTACCAAATGTTATCGATTAGATAACGCATTACGTCCAACTCTTCACCAAGTCTATCGTTGACGTCCTCGAAGGTCCCGGGCAGGAATTGGTCGTCGTCTGTTTCGAAAGTAAAGGTCGGGAATCCCATTACACCGTATCCGTAATCTCTGCTTGTCCCACAATTCGGATATAGGCCTTGGTTTGCATTTTGGATTGGTATGTCGGAGATATCCGCATTCACTTCTTCCCTAATTCCATGGAATAATTCCCAATCTGGCGGTTGTTCAGGCCACTTGCCCCACGGATACAACATAATCCAAACACCTGTATGCATTGTTACATACAGATCAGCATCCGGAACTACATTGTTCATGTAATTTGAATTGGCTTTCGTTTCCGGCTCACTGAATGGACCTGTTCCTGGTGCGAATGGGTCACTTGGGGAGCAGTCATCCCAATAGTGATCATAGTTTCTGTTGAGGTCAATCCCAGTAGGAACAGGTTCACTAGCAAATGGGTTTGCGGCAGTAGTTAGATTCTGGTTGTGACGTGTGTCGAAGTCGTTTCCATCTGGATTGAGCATTATTAGAATGTGAAGTTCAGTGTTTTGGAGTACTTTGATTGCCTCTTCGTTTTGTGCATTCCATTCATTGATGTACCATTTTGCTGTTAACCATGCTAATGCAGTCCCAAGGTATTCATTACCGTGATGGCCTCCATCAATGTAGACTATTTCTTTGGCACTCCCGTTTGCTTTAGTTTCCATTGACCAGTCTGAGAGTACGACCATCCACAGGTCCTTTCCAAGAAAAGATTGCCCAATACTCGAGAGTTGAACAATGTCTGGGTTGTCATCGGCCCACTGATTGACTTCTTGGGTTAGTGCAGCCCATGACATGTAGAGATGATTGTCAACCGGTTCACCCGGCCAATTTTGCTCAGCTGATGCTAGCGCAGGAGCGACTATTAGCACCGCTAGGAATACAGCCATTCTGCGCATTATTACCTCCAAGACTACTTCCTCCATCAATCTGACTGTTATTTGTTGATTTGTCGGGTCAGAAATTATATTGCATGAGAATATGATAGATGTATGGTCGTAATAGAATGCCCTCATTGTGACGAAGAAATCGAAATGGATGACGACGCATATGGATTGTTTGCATGTCCTTATTGTGAGGGAGAATACGAGTGGGGAGAAGCTCCCAAGAAGCGTTCAGGTGCCTCTTCAAAGTACAAATTCAAATCAAGCGTTCAAAAAAGGTCTATCAGTCCAACCTCAAGACAAACAAAGCAAACAACGATTTCAAGCGAATACATGTACAGCCAACTCAGCTTCGGGAAACTCGTCACTAGCACAATGCTACTATTCATTGTAATTATTGGACTGAACTCGAATTCTTGGTATGGATACAGTTACGAATATGAGAATTTTGAATTAGAAACTAATTTTGGACTTACATACCAGGAAGATATCCTAACAAATGATGAAGCTACAACGGGTAATTGGGACCAAACTGACACATATTCAAGCACTACCGGCATGATTTCAAGTTTTGAAACTCAAGCACAACTGGCGGAGTTAGAGAAGGAATGGGTCATTGATTACTGCAGCGATAGTAGTAATGCTTGGGGGGAAACCGAAGATGAGTTTGAGGCGAGATGCGAAGTTATGAAAATCGCTGCAGATGAGTCCATAGAGTGGTGGAATTCATGGGATAGCGCAGGTGACATCCTATTTTTCATTTTGATTATTTCAGCCTTCATACTATTCGTTCTTGTAGCGATGAACTGCGCTTCATTGCTTAATCATCTTGGTTGGCTTGACACAAACGATTCGATGATGGCTAACTTCAGAAAGACTGAGAATATGGTTGGCCTCGTAACTTATTCACTTATCTTGCTAGGCATCCTAATGTACTGGATTTTCATCCCTAGTCTCGATGATTTTTGGGACATCAATGACACTGACGCTCCCTCTGACCTATCGAGCGGCCTTGGCCTCATTTGGTGGTCGACTTTGTTATTGACTTTGATCTGTTTAACAACTACTTCCATTGCTGCATCAAGGAAAAATTAGTCTGACAAAATCCAATTGAAAAATTAAATTTTCAATTGATAATTTTTAATTCAAAATGTAGGAAAACAGGATAGGAGCAACAATAGTTGCATCTGATTCAATGACGTGCATTGGAGTGCTTGGTGCTAATTTGCCCCAAGTGATTTTCTCACTTGGAGGAGCGCCTGAATATCCACCATAGGAGGTTGTAGATTCTGATACCTGAGCAAACCAACCCCATAGAGGTGCTTCTTTCTGCAGGTCTTGTCTGATCATTGGCACTACGCAAATCGGGAAATCGCCGGCAATTCCGCCCCCTATCTGAAGGAATCCAATAGGGTGCTCTGCAGAAATGTACCAGTCTGCGAGGTGAATCATGTAATCAACGCCAGTCTTAACTGCGGAGCGGTCAACATCACCTTTGATACAGTGAGCGGCGAATATATTTCCGAGAGTTGAATCTTCCCAACCAGGAACGTAAACTGGTATACCTGCATCTCTTGCTGCAAGCAACCATGAGTCTGTCCTTGGGATTTCATGCTCTAAATCGTCCAAAATAGCCATCAAATGTTCGTGTGGGAAAGCCGATTTGGACTTCCATTCTTTGAGAATCTTGTCTTCAATGTGACGAATTGCCTCTTCTTCTGGAATACATGTATCAGTAACCCTGTTGAAGCCCTTTTCGTGCAATTCAGCTTCATCGTATTCACTTAAATTACGCCAATTTGGAATTCTTTGGTACTTTGAATGGGCAACTAGGTTGAAAACGTCTTCCTCTAAATTGGCACCTGTGCATGTTATTGCGTGTATTTTTCCAGCTCTGATCAATGGAGCCAAAGAGCGACCAATTTCAGCAGTACTCATTGCACCTGCCAAGGTGACCATTAACCGTCCTCCTTCATTGAGAAATTTGTCTAGAGATTGAGCACAATCACGCAAAGCACCCGCATTGAAATGATGGAAGTGACGGTCGACGAAACCTCTAACTCCGCCATTGACCTGTTCGGTTAGGAACCTTTCAACTCGCTTTCTTTTGTTTATAGTAAGCCTTGGATACTCGTTACTTAACCCAGATTCAATAACCTCAATAATTCTTGCAGGGTCAGTATTTCCACAAGAGAATGCGTCAATTGCAAGTAACCCGGTTTCAGAATAACAGTGAGCGCTAACGTGGCTCTCATCCAATAGCACTACAGCTGCAAAACCAGGTGGAGAAACGGTTCCGTCGAAGTTTTCGACGTGAGAATGGACCCTACGTGCTCCTGAGAGATCCACGGCTTTTTTCATTAATTCTAGCATCCAATCACCACCGATGCCAACAGCACCGGTGCAATCGAGCATGATGTGGGTACCATGCGACATATTTTTTTCACCCCTTACAAATTTTGGCTGCAATAATTTTTGTAACAATCATTGCTGATGTAAACTGAGTTATTGGCGTGTCTTTTTGCGGTACAATCTCATTCACATCTGCAGATATTACGTCGCAGTGTTTGAAGGCCGTTTCAATTGTTTGCACCACATGCCAAAACGTTAGACCTCCGGGTACGGGTGTGCCAGTAGTTGGAACGAGCGTCGCATCTAAACCATCTATATCAATTGTGAGGTGAACAGGACCGTCAATTTTCGATATTTGCTCAAGCCATTCCTTCCACGCAGTACCATCGCTCAAAGGATTGAATATATCCTTTGCAAACCAAGTGTTTACTCTGTTGTCATTTTTGATATAATCAGCTTCTTGTTTGCAGTATGCTCTGATACCAACCTGATATACGCCTTTGGCGCCTTCATCTAAAGAACGTGCTATTGCACAAGCATGAGAATATGGCTCACCATCCAACTCATCGCGCAAATCAGCATGTGCATCGATTTGAATCAATGTCACCTTTTGTGGACAACCGCGCAACAATCCCGGAAGGATACCATGCTCTCCGCCGAGGAAAATTGGGAATGCTCCACTTTGATATTGTTCAGAGGCATATTTGCCAATCCCATCGAGTTGCTCCTGGAGTGTTGTCCCTACACCATCCCAAGGCTCAGCGGTACGAATTACCTTTCCTGCAGGCAATTCTTCCTGCAACAAACTATCGTACAACTCGACTTGTCCAGAGGCTTCAATGCAAGCAGCAGGACCCTCTGCAGTCCCTTGACCGTAAGAAGTGGTGAGTTCATATGGGACTGATGCTATTACTATATCAGCAGGACCCCCGGGGTCTGACAACCCTAGGAAATTACCCTCCGCGAACTGCTCATCCATGCACTTGCGTGTCGGATTTCCCCTTTGAAGTGCTCGATTGGGCCAAAATCATCGTTGGGTTAATTAGGGACTTCGACCTATACATATTATTGCGCAGCGGAGCAGAGTGCGGCAGCCGGTACCTAAGCGCGGGGTGATTGAATGGGAATGACAATGATGGAATTAACAGAGGCAATAAGACAACATATCGACATGGAAATGGACCCTGAAGTCGCTGGCGGCATGGCAGAACATGCACTCGGTTTCTTCGGATTCTATGATCGAATTATCGACAATGCCCTAGAACCCACAGACCGCAACTTGTTTTACATGTTCCAAGATTACGATCTTCTCACTACCGAATCAGAAGAAACGACCCTTTGGGATGGGCGCGAATGGAGAATTCACTACTGGCGCTTTAAGCCAGAACTTCGAGAGCGTGTTGAGGCTTACATGAACCGTGAAGTCGAAGTTGTAGAGGTCGACCCATTCGGAGATGTTTACGGCGATGCTGGAAACATTTGGATGCGAGAAGGAGACAAACCTGTCAATCCAAACGCATTCACTTCTGACCATTGGGGCTAATCATTGCCCCCAAAGTCTTGAAGAGTAGCGGGCCCACCATAGTACCATGAAGGTCAGAGCAGGTCTGCTAGTAATGCTGTTTTTGGTATCAATGATACCGATTGCAAACGCAGATGAGGTAGCTCCGGTTACAATAAAAGTCGACTGGGGCCCTGAACACGCTTATTCGATATCGGGAGATGTTGACCTATCGGAAATCAATATCACCCATATGCATGGTTCAGAATCACTGGATTTGGACCTGATTTACGATACAACTGGAGAAGATTTACGAGTTGTGGTTAACACTTCGTTGTCTCATGGAGACATCATTACCATACAAGCAGGTAATGTATCGAGAACAGTGACAGTAGGTTTGTGGGGCCAGCCGCTTGCTGACCATGAAGTCACACTGAATTCACAATGGGAAATGGACCAGGAATGGGACAACGAAAATGGCTCGCAAGCCTACAATCTAATTTTCAACGGCCAAGGTTGGCAACAAAGAGTCGGCTCAAGTCTTGAATCCTGGGAAAGAGGAAATGGAACTCTCTTCATAATTTCAAATACTGCTGATAGCAGCATTACTATGATGATTGATTTGAATTCTGTTTGGAAAAATGAAAGCACCGTAGACGGTCTAATGATTGCTCAAACCTTCGATGCAAGAGGCGATGGTACAATCGGAGTTGGAAATGACGGAGAAGAAGGAGATGTCCAAATTCTTGGGGTTATTAGCGATGCTTGGATTAACCGTTCAACTCTGAATGGAGTGGTTGACGAAAGATTCAGGCTAGAAGCAAACGGAACAATTTCACTCAATGCAAACGAGAATGGAGAAATGATGGACCTCAGTGGCGACCTAGCGGTTTTGCTGATTGAAACTTGGGACTCGGACGGAGTTAGGAGACTATCACACACCCAATTCGAGGCTACCGCTGATTTAGTCATGGAAGATAATGACACAAGGATGGACATCACGCTGAATACATTTGAGTCATTAGAAAGGTGGGAAGACGGAGTTCGCGTAGATCATTTGAGCAAAATGATCGGCGAAGGGACATTTGGTTTCTCAGGAGAAGATGAGAATGCTAGCGTACAGATTAACGGCACAATCCATGATTTCCATCAAGAACAAGAAAACGGCATGGTTACTGTGGACGACCTTCACGTGGACGGAGTTATCACAGGAGATGCTCAAGGTACGTTCGGGGTTGTGAGGACAATTGAAGATACAACAACTCAGGCAAACGAAACTGGCACAATGTTCGATGTGATTATCGTACACCAAGAAGATTGGTTCAACATTACTGGAATTGCTGCCCTTCCCAACTCAGATTTAGGAGCGGGTGCACATCACAATGAATCTTGGTCATATGATGCGAAGCAGGCAGATTGGGAAAATAGAACCATTCGAACTGTCTGGAGTCAGACGGGACCAGACCCAAGTAGTGGAGATAAAATCCATTCAAATTCTCCAATCCAAAATTCTCCTGAGGCTCCAACTGTCGAGGAGGGAATTGGCGATATCAGCATCAGCCGGGAGACTGGGTTTGCACCAACCGATGCAATGACTGGAGACGTATTCGTCTTAGACCAACAAGACGGGATGGTCTTGACTGTTACAGCAGGAGAGGCTGAGGTCGTTGAGATGGATGGACACATGGTGGACACTGTCTCTTGGACTGGAACATATTCCACTGAAGTAACAGGCACTGCATTTGGTAACCTGATTGTTGATGGGCCATTATCTGGGCTCAATGTCAAAATTGAGAGGCAATTCCAGATGGAATTTGGTGAAGATGGCGAATTGGTCAATTTAACCGAAAACCAATCAGTAAACCGCGTGATTTCACCTTCTATAATCTCTGCAAGCGATAACAGTGCCCCAAGTGTAGATGCTATCGCATTATCCCAAGGAGTGATTTTTGGAGAAAACGGCGCACCTGGTTACCTTGAGGTTACCGTTTCCGACATTGATTTCAATATCGTTAGTGTGTTTGCCGACACTACATCCATTGGCGGTTCGGCTCAATTGTCTCTGAATGATCGCGGTCTAAACGGTGACAGAGTTATCGGTGATGATATATGGACTGCAGAAATCACTGTTCCTGGACTTCAGGTCGGAGAAATGCCTGTATCAGTTACGGTAGTAGATGCATTCGATGCAACTGGTTCAGCAGATTCCAATATTACTGTGCTAAACCAAGCGCCTAGGCTAACTGAAATCGAGATTGTACCTTCAATTGTTCACAGAGGAGAAGCTATTCTCGTTAACGCCTATGTTTTCGATGCTCATGGTGTTTCAAACGTATCAATCGACATGAGAGAGTATGGTGGAGAAATTACAGTGCTGAATCGAGTCGGAGAGGTATGGGCTGGTCAAATCGAAATCCCAAGTGGAATTTCTCCTGGAGAGCGAATGCTCAGTGTAAGGATGGTTGATTCACTTGGGGCGGCAATAATAGTGCAAACTACGACTACTTCAGCCCAGTATCACATTCCAAGCAATGATGATAGAGAGATTACAGTGAATGTAATGAATGAACCTCCATTGATCAATATAGGCGAATTGAGAATCGTCGAAATCGGTGATGAAGATGTAGAGTATACTCTGACAGTTGCTGTGGAAGATTACGATGGACTTAATTGGGTTAGAGTCAAACTGGGAATCCTAGCACCACCCGGGCAATCAAACATCTGGTTCACGATGACTTCAAACGGCAATGGCACATATTCCAAACAATTCACTGTCAAGACTTACATCGCACTTGGTACGCATGAAGTACTAGTCAAAGCAATGGATGCATATGGTTCACAAAGTTCAGAAGAATCTGTTCCAATTAAGTTGCAGGCGCCTGGAGACAGTACCTCCACCACTGAGGCTAGTAGTATAATGACTTACATCGCATTAGGTGGGTTGGTAGTACTAGCAATGGTTGGGGCTGCGATTTACGTCATGAGAGGTTCAGATAAGGAAGGCGGCATAGGTGGCTTTGGTGACGCTTGATTTGAATCATTATATCTAGCGACAACCGTTTATACCCCTGTCCAATCGGAGGGTTGCACTTGCGAGAGTAGTGTAGTGGTTATCACCGAGCGTTGCCAACGCTTGAACCCGGGTTCGAGTCCCGGCTCTCGCACCATTAGCAAACAACAGTACCCTGCGGAGCCTATGTTCGAATGGTACATTCTCACATCCCGGCTCTCGAACCAATATTGTCTATTGCTTTGTATCCTTGCTACTGCCTAATGTAGTGCCTGTTACGAATTCTATTTTCTCCAACGTTTGTTTGAAATCCTTCCTAGCATCCTGTGTTCTGAAGAAAATCACGTCGATTAGATTGCCATCTTCGCCAGCAATACTGAGTTCCATTCCACTTGCATAGGATGTGTGAGAAATGCCGTCCTCGCTACTAGAATGGATTTCCTTAGTGGTATGTACGAGATACATTTCAAACGGTTTTGCAAGTCTCTTCGACTTAGCTAGATGAGGAGTACTTGCGAACTGTTTCGTAAACACTGAATTGTTGATGTCGATGACAAATTCTTTCTTCCTACCGAAGAAAATGGGCCCGATCATCAGTCCAATTCCTAGTACTGCAGGAGTGAAGGTCACTACCAAGTCCTCCTCAGATTTGTCAATGTAGTAATATTCACTTATTATTTGATCATTAGCCGTGAATTGTACAAATTCAATCGACCATAATTCTCCTTCGCTTTCATGTACTCTGTATATTCTTTCACCGTTGAAAGGTATTGATGAATTAGAAATGTACTGTGTGTCTACTGTTCTTGGATCTTCATCGCACCAATCAGGGAAATCTGGTTGGTCATTATAGTAGTACCAAAACTCGTCCCCCGTTAGATTTTCAGGAAGGTTTGATTCTCGAATGTAAACATAACACTCGTAGTGGTCAATATCAGAAGGAACATTCGAGATGAACAAGTAACCATCCTGCTCAGACCACCTATGCTCGTATGTCTCTCCATATTCTTTGAATTTGTAGTGATTATCTGAAGTCATGTAGTTGGAATATCCTTCACGGTATGTATTCCATTCATGGTTACACATGTATGTGCCATTGGTTAGTATAATCCTGTCTTCCCAATCCGGCCAACAAGGCTCATCGCCATTTTCATCCATCATTTTTTCATAATTGTAAACCACATAATTTTGGAAAAACGATGAAAAGATTATTCCACCGATAAGGAACAAAACCAATGGCATCAAGAATTTGAAAAAATCGCGCTTTTCACCAAACATGACTACTCCGGGCCTTGCATTGAAAACAAGATCCTCTTCCTCATAAATCCAAAGGGGACCCTTGTCCTGGAACATGCTGAACATGCTCAAGACTACTAACTCGCAATGATAAACTAAGCCCCGACACGATGCTTATTGCTGGTAAACAAACATAGCAACCGATTTTTCATCATGGTCCAAGACTCCGACTTGTTGGAACCCATTTCTGTCATGAAACCTCATTGAACCAGGATTTGGGGGGTGGATGTTAACCTCGGCAGTCACTGGAATTCGATTTTCTCTGGCATTTATCTTAACATAATCGTAAAGTATTGTACCAATTTTTTGATTCTGATATTGAGCCCCAACAGCAATCCTATCGACATAGAGAAACTCGCTGTATCGTTGGTTGAACCAAGCATAATTTAAGCTGCCATACGCTGTTTTAGGAGGTAGGCAAATCACAAAACCTACTAATTTCTCACCATAATACGCCCCTACTGCTATAGATGCATAGTCTAGCAGCGCTTCTATTTCATCGTGAGAAACCTTACCTGTACCAGGGAGGCCTTCTTCATTGATTATCCAAATTGGACCAATATCTGTTTTACTAAGTGGCCGGATTTCTACTTCCATTAAATCACCATAGCATTGTGTTTTATTCTAAAATTCCAGCAATCAATGTCATAATCGCTGTCCTCAGAGGGATCAACGGCCTCCAACCATCACCTGTTAATTCCATTAGCGCGTTGTGTAATGGATCCAAATTTGGCCTAGAATAAGAATCTGAGTTGATAGGCTTGGGCTCCATGCCTGCGATGTCATGGCCGAACAGTGTTTCCGCAGTAAAATTACCTGTTTGCCCCTGGTTAGTCCTCTTCCACAACATTTCGAATTCTGCTTTTGTGTCTTCATAAGACCATTCTCTTCGTCCACACATGTGTAAATCGGCGAAGTTCTTTCCTGACAATGCAAGGTGTGCAATGGCGTTTGCAGCATCGATTACGCTTAGCCAGTATCTTGATCTTTTTTCGCAATCCTCTCCGATTAACCAGTTCCTAAACTCATCTGACATCCATCTATCATTCCTTGTGGGTATCAAGTCATGGATGAGCAAATTATCACCTACGATTATATCGGCAGGACTTCCATCAAATGCGATAGAGTAGCCATCACCCTGTTCAGATAATGTCGCATCTGAGTAATTCAGAAGAGATGCGTTTCTGATTTTATGAGATTCTTCTACGGCAACGACATCTACATCCATAGACAGCAATTTGTCGATGACTGCCTCCCCTAGAGAGCAGGTAGCGCCTATGACAACAATCGCCATTGTTACTAAACGACAAGTATCATATTGATGAGGTTATTTATCTCTAAAAATTCAATTAGAAATTACAATTTTTAATTGAGTAATTAAATTTTGTAAAAGTGTCAACAAAAGATTATGCGACATCAATTAGAATCGCATTTTAGAAAGACTTACAAAAATCGAAACGCGAACGGTTATTCAATTGGAGATACGCGAATTATGCGACAAATTCAATTGGAAAAGGAGTCTTAGAAGGAGGCAAGTATAATAGGCGCCACTGTCGAGGATAGATTGGTCAAGAGCCCGATAGACCAAGGAGATGGGAAAAATGCCGAAGAACGAATACGACATCCAGGAGTTACTCCAAAGAGATGTATACGTGAATGATACAAAGGTGGGCGTCATTGTAGGAGAGAGACACCACCCGAACGAAGCAAGAGTGCGCTCAATGCGCATAATGGTAGAGCCAGGTGTCGCTGACGAATTTATGCGAAAGCCTGCTGAACTCGCGCCATTACACAAGGAACTAATACACAGTATCAGAAATGATGGATCTGTAAAACTCTCAAAATCCATGAGAGAACTTCAGCGCCGCTGGAGAAACACTGTCCGAATCGATGAGAAATTGTATGCACCGGATGAAATGATGGACAGAGCTGTCCTAGACAACCAAGGAATGGAAATCGGAGTAATTACCGACCTAGTCAAAATCAAGAGAACCTACCGCGCGGTCGTAGTGAAGACCAGAATCGGAGTTCAAATGCAATACGGTATTGATACAACCGTCAATATCCCAATTACAGCGTTAGCACGCACAAGGGAACGCTTGGACGAGGTTGTTCTTTCAAGAACATTCGACAAGTTGCTTGGACTACCATCGTACATTCAAGCAAACGACCCTGATGCAATAATCGAAGAGTGACCATACCGTCGTCTTTATGATGGGATGGTCGGTCGGCGACCTGCCTTTGCGCGGGTAGCTTAGTCGGCTGGAGCACCCGGCTGATAACCGGGAGGTCGCAGGTTCAAGTCCTGCCTCGCGCACCACTTCCATTACACAGTAGGTTGATTTTACCGATTGTACAAGATTGGATGAAATACATGGTCGATGAGAATCCTCATTTAGCCCCCTCGCCGGCAGTGGTAACATGGTAGTGGTGTCCGGAAGTAATTCCAGAGCACTTGCAGAAGACCTGGCCAATCAACTAGATTGGGAACACCATTCACTCGAGGCCCGCAGATTCCCTGACTCCGAGGGATACATCAGAATTCCTGAAGACGCTATTGAAGCTGTTAGAAAGGAGCCCGTCGTCCTAGTCTCTAACACATTCCCCGACGCAGGAATTGTTGAAACGTTGCTTTTGTTGGAAGCCATCAGAGACGTGCGAGCTGGTAGAACTGAAAATCTCAAAGAAATTGGTCCGCAATCCATGGACCCTGTAGGCCCAGGAGTTATCGTGGCGATCCCATACTTTGGTTATTCTAGGCAGGACAAAAGATTCAGGCCTGGTGAAGCAATCAGTGCAAAGGCGATTGGTAGGCTACTTTCAGCCCACTGTGATGGAATCATTGTTTTCGATTTGCATGCGCCTGCAGCACTAGAAGAAATGCCGATACCTGTGGCGTTCACATCAGCAATGCCCGAAATTGCTGCCCATTTACAAGAAACCGTTAATCCTGACTTCATCCTATCCCCCGACAAAGGTGCTATTGATAGAGCAAGTGCTGTTGCTCAAGCGATTGGCTTGCCATTTTCGTATCTTGAGAAGACAAGAATCGATGCCCATACTATTGTACACAAGGCAAAAGATTTGCAGGTCGAAGGAAAAATAGTCGCAATCGTCGATGATATGATTGCGACTGGAGGAACTATTTGCAAGGCTGCTGACGCTCTAAGAAGTCAGGGAGCAGTAGAGGTTCATGCAGCATGTACTCATGGTTTGTTCACAGGCGGAGCGATTGCAAGACTATCAAATCACGTGGACGGCGTACATGCCACCTCTAGTCTTCCAAACAGGAGAGCTGTAATCTCCGGAGGCGCTGCACTGGCTCGAGGTGTGCGTGAAATCCTGTCAGATTTGAATTTGTGATTGCTGAAATGCAATCCGTCGTGTTTATATCCGCGAGGTCGTGCGCAGCATTGCTTCACATAAGCATGAGAGTGATTTCAATGAGTGCACACGTGTCATATGAGACCCCTGGCGATGTCGCAGACAAGATCTACGAAATGGTACAGGCTAACAACAACGGAACAATGAAGAAAGGATCTAATGAGGTAACTAAGGCTGCTGAACGCGGTACTGCAAAGTTCATCATTATGGCAGAGGATGTCAACCCGCCAGAACTACTGGCACACATTCCTCTTATCTGCGCTGAGAAAGGTATCCCATACGGATACGTTCCAAGCCAAGAATTCCTAGCAAAAGAAGCTGGAATGCCTGGCGGCGTCAAGACAGCATCCCTAGCCTTACTAGAAGTATCAAAGGGTGCTCAGGAAAAATTCAACGAAGTTGTCGAGCTCGTAAAGGGGCTAAACAACTGAATTAGAAACTGAATTCGGAGGAATAAGAAATGTCTGAAGAACTCGGAGGATGGCCAGCAGAGGTCGTCGAAATCGTAGGTAGAACCGGAATGACTGGTGAAGCTACACAAGTCAAGGTGCGTGTTAACGACGCACCAAATCCAAGAGACGTCGGCCGTATTATCACGAGAAACGTGGTAGGACCTGTTCGTGTCGGAGATATTCTAATGCTAATCGATACTGGCCGAGAAGCCCGTAAACTCAACTTTAGGTGATACAAATGCCAGAACAGAGAATTTGCAGTTTTTCCGGCGATGTTATCGAACCTGGAACAGGTTTGATGTTCATCCGCCGAGACGGTACAGTACAGTGGTTCGCCAACAGTAAGGCTCGCAAGAATGCAGTCAAGCTCAAGCGAAACTCACGCAAGGTAAAGTGGACCCGCCATTATGTAAAAGGCGGAATCCAGTGATATCCACCTAGCACGATACAATCGCTGCGCTCAAATAGGGCGTGTTGGTCGCAGCCAATGGTGGAATTACTATGGAGACTACCTATGTTATGGTAAAGCCTGATGGCGTACAAAGAGGACTGGTTGGAGAAATCATCCAGAGATTTGAAAGAAAGGGACTACAACTTGTAGGTTTGAAGCAGGTTATTCCTAGCGAAGAAATCGCTAAGGAACATTATGCTGTTCACTCTGAAAGACCGTTTTTCCCAGGCCTGATTAAATTCGTAACTAGCGGACCTGTTGTATGTATGGCTTGGTCTGGTAGAGATGCAATCAGTGTTGCAAGAAATCTGATTGGACCTACTAACGGAAGAGAAGCCGCCCCTGGTACGATCAGAGGCGACTTTGGAATGGATATTGGATACAATATGATTCACGGTTCTGATGCTGCAGAAACTGCAGAATTCGAACTCGGACTCTGGTTCCCAGAAGGCGTTAACGAGTGGACTCAAGACAGTCAGTCTTGGGTCTATGAGTGAAATTGAACGTCAATTGCAAAATTAAAAATTCCAATTGGAGAATTTGATATGTCTGAAGAGGAATCTAGCCCTGAAAACGAGGCGAAGAGCCTCGGTTGGCAGCGTCAACCAATCGTGTCAGTTCTAGGTCATGTAGACCATGGAAAGACTAGCGTTCTTGACCACTTCAGATCCTTGGGCTCCGAGCGACAAGCAAGCGTTATGGATAGAGAGGCCGGAGGAATTACCCAGCACATAGGTGCAACCGAAGTTCCAGCGAAAATTCTGAATGAAACCTGTGCTGCTATGACTGGCGGCAAGGACTTCAACAGCCCAGGATTGCTATTCATTGACACCCCAGGGCACCACTCGTTCACAAGCCTCAGAAGCAGGGGTGGTGCACTTGCAGATATCGCAATCCTTGTCGTAGACATAATGGAAGGATTACAACCACAGACTATCGAAAGTCTGAGGATTTTACGAGACAAGAAAACACCATTCGTAGTGGCTGCAAACAAAGTAGACCGCATTCACGGCTGGAGAACAGAGGCCGGTCGCTCTTTCATTGAGTCATGGTCGAATCAAAGAGCCGATGTGCACCAGTTGTTCGAAGAAAGATACTGGAAACTCCTAGGCCAGTTTAGCGAACACGGATTCAATATCGAAAGATATGACAAAATTCGTGATTTCAAGTCAAACCTAGCAATGGTACCATGTTCAGCCAAAGACGGTGAAGGTCTGCAAGACCTGCTAACCGTAACAGTCGGGCTCGCAGAGCGATTCCTTGAGGAGAGATTGAGAGATACCCTCGGTGACGGTGAAGGAACTGTTTTGGAGATGAAGGATGAAAGAGGCCTTGGAAAAACAATCGACGTCATCCTCAATAGAGGAGAATTAAATGTCGGAGATACGATTACATTAGTTGGCTCTGATGGACCATTTACAACCCATATCAAAGGAATGTTCAGGCCTAAAGGGATGTCTGAGATGAGAGATGCTGGAGACCGCTGGGAAGCTTGTGATAATGCAGTAGCCGCTTGCGGGTTGAAGATTGTAGCACCGAACCTGGAAAACGTGTTAGCGGGTACCACATTGCGTCAGACTAATTCCGATGAGGCAAAGGCAATCGCTCAGAGAGAGGCTTTCAAGGAAGCGAAAATATCTGTTGACATCGCAGAGGAAGGAGTTGTCATCAAAGCAGATACCGTAGGTGGCCTAGAAGCACTCGCTTTCGAATTAGACAAGATGGAGATTCCAATCAGAATGGCTACAGTAGGACCTGTCAACAAAAGAGACATAATCACAGCCCAATGTGCGGATGATGCTTTGAATCAAGTCATACTGGGATTTTCAGTAAAAGGAAACACCGAAGTTCAGCCAAAACTTGAGGGACCTGATGCTGAAATAAAATTCATCAGTGCTGACATTATTTACAGAATTCTTGAAGAATTTGAAGAATGGAGAGACTCGACCAAGGCAGAGATGGATGCTGCGGCTAGAGAAAATCTGGTTTACCCTGGCCACTTACTCTACCTCAAAGACCACACTTTCAGGAATAAGGGTCCCGCAATTGTTGGAATGAGAGTCCTAGGTGGCAGGGTCCACATAGGTCAAAAAATCATGAAATTAGATGGTACCCCCATAGGTCAAATCAAGAGCCTGAGGACAAGATCAAGCGAGGATGTAAAACAGGGCCATCAAGGTGAGGAGTTGGCAGTTGCAGTCATGGGTCCAACCGTTGGTAGGCAAATCGAAGAGGGCGACGAATTTTGGGTCGATATCCCATCCTCTCATGCCAAGCGATTGAGAAAACTCGACTTAACCCCCATCGAAGAAGAAATTCTCGAGGAAATTACCCGCCTACATCGTAAGCAGGACCACTTTTGGGGCCGCTGAAAAAATCGCTGTACATCGTGAATTATCGCGACTTGTATACGCAATACCTTGAAGTATGGATGGTGCAGGTTGGCTTCTTGTACCGAGAGGTGTTAATACCATGAACGCAGGATTCCAAGCAGGAGCACCAGCAGGTGACCACCGCACAAAAGACCTGATTGCAACAGTGTCTTCAATTGCTAATTCCCTTATGGGAGAAGTCTCGAAAGTTATCATCGGTAAGAATGAGAACCTGCGAAGAGTTACTGTCGGAATTCTATCGAATGGAAACATGCTTCTGGAAGATTTCCCTGGGCTTGCAAAGACTCTGCTATCAAACACCTTCGCACGTGCACTCGGATGTAAGTTCAAGCGTGTTCAGTTTACACCTGACTTGCTGCCTAGCGATATCATGGGTACATACATGTTTGACCAGAAATCCGGTGAATTCAAACTACGTGCGGGTCCTTTGTTCTCCAACATTCTACTGGCTGACGAAATTAACCGTGCTCCTCCAAAGACACAGGCTGCTCTTTTGGAAGCAATGGAAGAAAAGCAGGTTACAATCGAAGGAATTACTCACAAGTTGCCTGCTCCGTTCGTTGTACTTGCTACACAGAACCCTATCGAGCAAGAAGGTACATACCCACTGCCTGAAGCACAAATGGACCGTTTCCTAATGAAGATGAGCATGGGTTACCCTGACCGTGCAGAAGAGAAGGCAATTCTAGCTCGTCGTAAGTTGCGTGGAAAGGACCAACACGATGTTGAGCAGATTACTTCGCCAAAGAAAGTAGTCGCAATGCAGAAGGCACTTGAGACCGTTCACGTTGACCCCGCAATCCTATCATACATTGTCGAAATCGTGCAAAGAACCCGTGAAGATCACCGTGTTGTAAACGGAGCATCCCCACGTGCTAGCCAATCATTGTTCAAGACTGGACGTGCTGCGGCAGCAATTGATGGAAGAGATTACGTGATACCTGATGACATCAAGGGCATCGCTCTACAGATTATTTCTCACAGAATAGTAATGAAGCCAGAAGCGAAGATTCGTGGAATTACTGGTATGCACATAGTTCGCAAGATTTTGTCCGAAGTACCAGTTCCTGTCATTCAACAGGGATGAACCACTCTGATTCAATGCGACTCTTTACAGGGGAGCGCCGACTTGGGCATATCAGTGCAGGGAAGTTTGGGGGTGTCTAGATGAATCCGTACAAGATGGTGGTTGCAGTTGCTAACCAGAAGGGTGGTTGTGCAAAAACAACCACTGCGGTCAATCTTGCTGCTGCTTTAGCAAAAGGCAACCCAAAATTCAAGGTACCGCCTGCTAAGGTCCTACTCATTGATTTAGACCCACAGGGAAATTGTGCTACTTCTTTTGGTGTAGAGAAGAAAAAAATCAAGAAAACCGCCTATGATTTGCTTGTAAATGATAGTGGTGAAGACTTACCCTTGATGGAAGAGTACATCATATCTCCAGCAGAACTTACTGAATCGATGCAGAAGGCTTGGTCCAAAAGAAACGACAACTCCAACAGAGTTCCAGAAGACTTGTCTGTCGAAAATTTGTGGTTACTTCCTAGCGACATACATCTCTCTGGTGCCGAAATAGAATTGAGCCATAGAATAGGGAGAGAAACCAGACTAAGAGAAGCTTTGGCGCCTATAATCGACCAATTCGACCACATAATTATCGACACGCCACCTTCATTGGGGTTGCTCTCAATCAATGCACTTTGTGCAGCAAACTGGGTGTTTATTCCAGTTCAGGCAGAGTATTACGCATTGGAAGGTTTCAGCATGCTAATGAATAGCGTAAAAATGATTCAAAAGAGAATCAATCGAAACTTGAAGATATTCGGAGTTGCCATGACAATGGTTGACCAGAGGTCGAAACTATCTCTTCACGTATGCAACGAAGTGCAGTCAAAGATTCCCAGGAAGGTGTTCAAGACGCCTATCAGAAGACTAGCAAAGGTTGCAGAAGCAGCATGGACTGGCGCTCCAACTGTGATTTTGAACAAACCAAGCAAGAGCGGTGCCGGTGCTGGCAGCAGAGAGTATTGGTCTCTGACCAAAGAATATCACGAGAGAGTTCAAGAAATGAGAAGGCAATTCGGAGTAACCGAACATCCTAGGTTGTTATTGGAAAAGCAAGGTCGCTCTATTTGATACGGTCAAAAAATCACGACTTTGTGTTGTTTTTTGCGCGCGCACTTCAAGTAGTCTATAGAGCGCATCAAATTCATGACAGGGGAAGGGATGACCTCAGTAAGTGTAAGTTATGAAGTTAGAAGGCAGTTGAACACGCTAAGGACAATGGATGGCCATCGTAGTGTCGATTCATTTCTAGCGGATATGATTCGCGCTCACAAATTAGGAAAGATGAACGGTGAATTAGACAAACTTCGAGAACAGATGAAAGAAGTTGCCGATGTAAGTGCTGAACACCTCGTACAAAGGCTAAACCTAGCACCATTCAAAGTCTGAGGTGGTAAAATGATGGAATGGAGACCTTCGGGATACAAACTTTCCACTACCGACTTAGTGCATGCAATTTTTGACTCAAAAAGCGATGCTGGAAAACTACTAGTGAAAGCTACAATGGGAGAAATTGAATTGTTCGCAGACGCAAAGAGTTGGAATGCAATCCTTTGGTTGATTGCTAACACTCTCAAAGTAGACGGAGTTCCTGTTTATTCAGGAGCTGAACTGGGTGTGCTGAAATCTTCCTTACCAATTGTCTGGCGGACTGATTAATCACTTACCTTGCTTTGCAAGCCACTCTGCACCGTACCATTTCCATTGGTCCATTGTCCAACCGTCTGGAAGTCCTTCTGCTGGCAACGGCGGCGCTTCTGGTGGGGCTTGTTGTGCTGGCGCTTCAGTGATCTGGGTCGTTTCAGCAGCTGTGGTTTGAGCAGGGAGTCCTGCTAACTCTTCTAGAGATGCAGATTCTTCCATTACACCTGCTGATTCTGAGATTTCCATATCACCTTTGATATCGATATCATCGAACCCAGACTCAATTTCTGCCTCATTATTTGCAGCCTCCATATCCATTGGTGCGACATCATCATCCCAATATTTGTCGGAATCTACGCCACCGGATGCTGAAAGGCCAGCCTTACCTCCGAGTGCTTCTGCTTCTGCACTATTTTTACCGTCAGGCACGAAAGGAACCCCGTAGGTTTTGACCAAGGCCTTTCGTCGACGGGCACTGCCTATTGCAGCATAGATCAATAATACTGCCAAGATTGCAGCAAATCCGCCACCCAAGAACGGAGCTATTTCTTTTGCAGTTGAGAGATATTGGTCACTGGACGTTTCCTCTTCCTCAGCCTCTTCTTGAGATTTAATCCAAGCAAAGTATTCCTTTGCAGTCTCACCTTTTGCTTCCTTATCTGCAACATAGTTTTGGTAATCTGCGTCCCTTACTCCTTGGCAGATTTCTGTGACATCGGTCACAAGTAGTTCACAATGGTCGACAACGGTTTGAACGAGCCTGTTGGAATCATTGTAATCTTGACTAGCACCTACTGAATCTCCGTCTGAATCAATGTAGTCACGAGCATCTTCTGGAAGGTCATCCGCAAAATCGTAGAATCCATCTCCATCTGTGTCGATGCAACCGAACTTTTCAGTGACTACGAAGTTTAGTTCTAGAGAACCATCACTAGCAATCTCAGGAATGTAAGCACTTGTGGAGTTGCCCCATTCTAGTGGACAAGCATCAGGATCGTTGCCTTGTAGGTTGTCGCCGTATCCATCACCGTCGGAATCAGACCATTGACTTTCGTCATTGATTGAGAAATCTGCACCATCAGCAACACTCCAATCTTCGGTTGGGTCTGAGTATCCATCGCCGTCTGTATCCTTACATCCCGTTCTATCGATAGTGGAGAAACCGTTCTGATCAGGACAGTCGTCCCCCTCGACCCCATCCTTGTTGTCGCCAAATCCGTCAAAGTCAGAATCTGCCCATTGTGTAGGGTCATCAGGGAATCTGTCGCCACCTTCTTTGTTCATGTTGTCTCCATAGCCGTCGCCATCAGAGTCAATCCATTGTTCAGAATTGGTTGGGAATACGTCTGAGTCGTTACCATCTGGATTATCTCCATATCCATCACCATCTGTATCATCCCATTGGGTAACATCATCAGGGAATGCATCTGGATTGTTTCCTTGTGGATTGTCACCGTATCCATCGCCATCTTGGTCTTCATCCTGGGTTGAATCTGTAGGGAAAGCATCTACGCTATCTGTTACACCATCTCCATCGGAATCTAGGTCATATAATCTGATTTTCGAGGAGGTTGAAAATGTGGAAATAATGTATAGTTCACCATCGTTTCCAAAGGCACTGAAAATTACCCTACCAGATGCAGAATAAACCTCTTGTTCAGTAAACGTAGTTGAATCAATTTGATGCAATTTTCCATTTTGAGTACCAACCAAAATATCTCCAGACTCATCCATAGTAATCGAAATGATACTTTGACTGCTTGAAATCGATATCTCTTCCTTAGTCCAATCATCGAAATCGTATCTAAACAAGTCACCGTTTGTACAACCTACGATAATGTTACCATTTCCATCATTGATGATTTTTGTTGGGTATGAATTGAAGTCGGATAGGCTTGTTTCCAAAACACCGTCTTGCGAGAAAACCTTCACCAAATTGTCTCTTCCTGATGTTACAATACGGTCTTCAGAGATAATCGTCATCGATGTAAGCGCTGTATTGTGTGCTGCGGTTGCTTCTCCGGTTGGAATACCATTTTGGAATTCTTTTGCTCTACGCTCTCCTCCATGGTATCCGAACCACATGTCTCCTTCAGAATCCCAAAGCACTTCGTCTACTGAACTAGTCGAATTGTAATTACCGGTAATTGTTCTTGATTGGGTGTTTACGACGAATACTCCTGCATTGTGTGCGACTGCTACCTGAAGTCCTGTTGAATCTACTGTAGCTGAGTTAACTGTAACGTTGAGTTCAATGGACCATTGAGTAATTAGTTCACCACTTCCCCAGAAATGTTCTGAAAGATTACCTGTCTTTGTTACAGTAACCATTGTAGAAGATGAGGTGAATGAAGCATGCATGAATCTACCGTCTTCAGTATCGATTACACCAACATCGATTAGGTTAGCATTTGCTTCAGCAAAGGGTAGCGCTGGCAAAAGTAGTACTGCGAGAATTAACGCAATAACTCTCCTCATAGAACTTCCCAATCATACACGACGTATCAATGGCACGGAGTGAAGTGTTTGAACTTCAATCAATAATTTAGGCCTTAATCCTCAGAATCGGTATCGAGTTTTGAGTCGATTGGCTTCAGTTTCTTAATCGGACTCAGGGTCGCAGTAGGTGTTTCTGTCACCTTTACGCCTGGCCTTTGACCTGGTGCAGAGGATGGCGGTGGACCTCTTCTCTTCACCGGTTCCAAGACCTTTGGCTCTACAGGTGTAAGCACCTTTGTTTTTACAGGTGTCAAAACCTTCATCTCTGCAGGCTCAAGAACTACGGTTTCTTCTACCTGAACAGGGTCAAGACGCTTCAGAGGAGTCAGTGTTGCGATTTTTTGCACCGGCTCAACTTCTTCCTCAATAGTCTCGATTATTTCTTCAACTATTGATTCGGTCTCGATTACAGGCTCAGTTTCTTCGACCTGAGTCTCGATCACTTCTTCAGTAATCTCTGGAATTTCTTCTACAGTTTCAATAACTGGTTCAACTTCTTCTACAGTTACGATTTCAGGTTCTATCTCTTCGACTGCTGGCGTTACAGGTTCTGTTGGTACAACCACTTGAGGTTCAGAAACTACAGGCGGGGAAATTACTGGCTTCTTCACAAGCGAAGGTGCTACTACTGGGCTTGCAACAACAGGACTTGAAACCACTGGAGATGGTTCTTCTTGGGTTAGCTGAGTTGGCGGCTTGACAAGTGGTTGCCTCACTACTTTCGGTTGAATTGGTTGAGGTAGAGTTGCTGCAGGCCTGCCTGCGAGTGGTGCTGCTCCACCAATAGGAGCCTTGACTGGTCTTGCGATTGGTTGGGCACCACTCAATGATTTAGCAGCAGAGCGTGGTGCTCTCATTCCTGCTAGACCCATTGAAGGAGTATGTTGAGCGGCGGCTTGTGCTAGTGCACCGCGTGGAGATCTTCCTGCTGATGCACCTAGTGCACTCGGCCTAGCACCGAGTGCGCTTGGGTCAATACCCATCTGAGGTTGCTGTGCTTGTGTGCCCTGCCCGGAAATCGCTTGCAACCAAGACTGGCGTTTCTCAGCTCGAGAATCTTGTGACTGTAGATTGTCGAATTCTTGTTGCTGTTCAGCAAGTCTTGCTTCATCAGAATCGATTTCTCCCTGTACCTTAGCCTCAATCGATTCGCGCATCTTGACCTCAGCCATTGCTCTGAAGTCATCCATCTGCTGAGTTAGTGTAGACAAACGGTCTCTAATCTCAGCACGCTTGACACCAAGTTGTGCCTCGATTTCTGCACGAATATTTGCTTCACGCTTACGGACTTCAATAAGCGCCTTGTTGCGCATGATCTCTTCTCTCTTGTCGAGTTGTCTCTCGAGTTGAGTTGCGACCTCTTCCTCTTTTCTGGCTCTGAATTCTGCGAGGCGTTCTTCCATTTCAGCCTCGAGTTCGAGAACTGTTTCTTCCTTGATTAGGTCAAGGTCAGTTTCCTGAGTGATTCTTTCATTTCGCAGCCTACCATCGATTTCAGACATTATTGCCTTACGAGCAGCAGACTCACGTGCCTGGAATTCTAACTCTAGGCGCTCAGACCAATCGACCTTCTTAGAATCATAGCGTTCCGACATCTGGTCGTGTAACTCTGCTTCTCTCTCATACCTGAACCTCGCAAGGCGATTCTGGATTTCTGCTTCTCTAGCATTCCTGTAAGCTGCGAATTCGAGATCCATTCTTGCTTCGAGTTCGGATTCAATCTCTGCTTCTAGCGAACGAGAAATATCGTCGACAGCCTTTGAGAAGGTTAGGTCGTACTTTTCTCGCAATCTACTCTTGCGCTCTGATAATTTCTCCGAATATTGTGACTCCATTTGCCTCTCGACTTCTCCTCTGAGTTGCTCTCTTCTTCTTGCAACTGCCAATTCGACGTCCTGGCGCATTCTTTCTTCGAGTTCTTTTGTCTCTGAATTGAGTCTAGATTCAAGTTCCTCTTGAATTGAGGCTGCAATGTCTTCTTCTAGCCTTAGGCTACGCCTTTCATACTCAGCACGCATGGTTGCTTCTCTTTGCTTGAGACGAAGTTTGAGTTGTTGTTCCAACCTCGTTCTGATTCCTCGACGCAGAGATTCCTCTCTCTCGGCGAGTTTTTGGCTTTGGACTTCCTCAAGTTTCTCAACTTCTTTGGATTCTAATTCAGTGAACCTGCTTTCCATTTCTTTCTGAATTGTAGCTTCTAATTCACGGATTTTTCTTTGAAGTGATTGATTGAATTCTATCTCCAATCTCTCTCTTTGGAATGCTAACCTCTTGCGATGCTCGTCGGACAATTGTGTTTCCAATTGAGAAATTACTGCTGTTCGGTGTTCCTCAACCTTGCGACTTTGCTCCACTTCAAGAGATTCCTTGAGAGCACTTATTTCTCTCTCAAGACGCATCTCATGCATTTCTCTTAAGCGGATTTCTTCTCTAGTCAGTGCTTCGGATTCTAACTTAGACAACTCTTCCTCCATCTGACCTCTCAATTCAGTCTCGAATGCACTGAATGTCATTTCGTGTTGCCTAGAAATGTCTGTAGCCATGTTATCTTGCATCAATGAGATTCTCTCTGCTAATGCCTCACGGCGGAGTTTGCTCTCTCTGCGCAACTTTGCACGCAGTTTCTCTTCCTCTCTGAAACGTGAATTCTGCATTAACGTCTGATCCAAAGATGGGGACGGAGTAGACGTAAATTGAGCACGCAATGTAGAGAGGTCGATATTGCCAGAAGAGCCTCCTCTTCTCAACCCCACTTTATCTCCTGACTTGCTATCGCTAGCACTCATAATACTCCCATCCGGTGACTAATGCCTTTCTCATAATAGATAAGGAGCGCGATTGGTGATGTACCTCGCGAGGCGATTTATACGACCATTCGCGCTTGCCATTACTCTTGTTCTACCTGTTCCGATTCTAAGTCTACTAAACGTGGGCCCATTACGATGTATACAAGCATCAAGAATAAAGAAACTGTGAACAAAAACATGGTAAATGAGGTCCCAGACAAGTCAACTCCTACGTCATCTTTGTGTGTCAATGACATTGCATGAAGAATTGCAAACAAAAGTGCGGTAAGTTGGACAACACTCAACTTCATTGGAATACCTGATTTCAATTTTGACATTTTTCTGTCAGAAATCATAAGACCACCACTGATTAGCATTATTGGAAGAATTATGAAGTCAAGGTAAGGCCTTTCTCCCTCACCAAAGCAGATTCCACAACTCCATTCTGTAAGGTCTGGACCGTATCCAGAAGATGGTTGTAGCCAAATCAGACCTGCTGCGGAGATAATCAACATCGCATTTGCAGGTGATGCCATTCCGTAGAAATATGGAACATAACCTCCTTCATCGTGTTGAAACCTAGCGAGTCTCAACATACCACAAGCAATCATCCAAGAACATGCAATTGCCAAACTGATTGTCCATATTGGGGTTGCTTCACCCCACCTGCCAAACATAGCGAAAATCATCAAAGCAGGTGCGATGCAGAATGAGATACAATCAGACATAATGTCTAGTGAACCACCAAGCAGTTGTTGTTTTGAGTATTTCCTAGCGATTGGTCCGTCAATTATATCCCCGATTGCGGATAATAGGATACACAACATGGCTGCCCAAATATAATCGGTTAATACACCGCCTTGCGTATACGGTTCACCCATGTCATCGACTGCCAGCAAGAGGAAAAAAATTGCAAGAGTACCAAATAAACCATTCACAATGGTGATGTAGTCTGCAATTCCCATCATCCTAAATGTGGTCTTCACGAAATCACCTCAAAATGATATTTTGAACTCGACTTCACATGCAGGACAGGTGATTTCCCTCTCCCCAGGTCGCTTATTCATTCGCAGCTTTCGCTCGCAAGAAGGACAAGATACCTCGATCTTTGGCCGATTCGGCTTCAAGACAAAGTGAGTATGGCAAGACGCACATTGCAAATTTGCTGGCCTTTTGTCTACGCCACAAATCAACACCTTGGAACAGGATGGGCAACCTATTTTTTCCTCTCTCCATTTTTTCCTAGTGCCTTGATGTTCTACTTTAACTTCAGATTTACACATCATGCAGGTTATGATGCCCAATCCGTTAGGTAACAAATGATTACACTTAGGACAAGACAAATCTGGCGCAGAGATTCTTGATTCTACACCTGCACTAGACTCTTCATCCGACATATCTGACCCTACTTGTTTTCGTTTTTGAGAGATTGCGCTACTCAAGTCTTTCTACCGATAATTTCCAAATTTTGGAGAGTTGCGGAATCTAAATCCAAAGTTGTTCCAGATAACTCAGCCAATTCTCTCAACATAGTCCTAGCAGCAGCTTGTACCCTCGGATTGGATAAATCGATGGAGGCAAGGGAGTTTTGGGTTGCGCTTGAGCTACCATCGTTTGGAAGTGGAACTCTGTCTATTACACACCACCATCTTGTTCGTCCTTGGTCTCTGTGATTCATTACCAATCCAAGCGACTCGAGTTTCCTCAAGTGGTGATACAGATTGTAACGGTCAACACCGACGATTTTCTGCAGTTGGACGGTTGTATATTCATCAGCTTCGAGAAGTGCAACATACAGTGCACGGCGTGTTGGATGCATCAAAGATGTGCTTACCGGGTCTGCATGTACTCTAGCCAAGAGCGTCCACCTATGTACGGCCCTAATCACCATGTGGCTTGAAGGTAGCGTTCAATTTGGAGACTAGATTGAGTTGTAAAGTGCCTTGAAAGAATCAATGGTACCGTCCCAAATAGATTTGAAAATGTCTCCAATTAGTTGTAGAGTACCGCCGGTTCCTGATAGCCTCGCACCATTAATGATGACGCCAATAACACTCAGTTCGTGAACTAGTACACCGATTGCAAGGCTCTCGTTGACACCTGCAAGAACGAGATATACTAGGAAGAGTGTCACCGCAACCGAATATCCTATGTTCCACATTAGTACGTTGTGGGTTCGCTTTGCTAATTTTACCAAATCTGAAATTAATCTTGGGTCGTCTCCAGGAATCAAAACGTCTGCTGCTTCCAAGTTGGCTGATTCACCAGTACCAATAGCAATTCCAATGTCAGCTGCAGCCATTGCAGCAGCATCATTGAATCCATCACCAACCATCATTGTAATGTGAGTTTTGGATCGATCTTGGACCCATTGAACCTTCCCCTCTGGAGTCATTTCTCCTCTCGCAGCATTTTCCTGTAGACCTATACTCTTAGCGAGTGCATCGACCGCATCTTGGTTGTCTCCGGACAAAATCTCAACATTGACTCCTTGTGCATAAAGAGCCTGAATTAATTCTGCGGTTCCCTCTCTCAAATCATCATGGATGAACGTGAATAAAGCCACCGCTTTTCCATCTTTCAACAATAAACTAGCACCGTGACCTAAATTTAGAGCAGATTGCAAATCTTCCTCTAATTTACCTGAAACTTGAGAAAGTTCTGCTCGAACAAATGCTACCTCGGAGCCTTTGAGTTTAGCAGATACGCCATTTTCCATATCTGAGATATCTGTTATCTCCAATGGCTCGATTGATTCATTCTCTGCAAACGCAATAATCGCTTGCGCATATGGGTGATTAGATGAACCCTCCAACCCCGCTGCCAGAGCGATTGCGGTATCCCTTCTGCGCCCCCTTGCAAGCGTCATGCTTCCTATTCGTGGCCTGCCAGAGGTCAGAGTCCCTGTTTTGTCCAAAAGTGCTAAATTGACTTTAGACAATGATTCCATAATATCTCCACCTCTTGCAATTGCACCTGATTTAGACGCCATTGAAAGACTTGCAGCATGAGGTACCGGAGAGGCAAGTAGTAGAGCACATGGGCAGGCAACCACCCAAAGCAGGAGAATGATTTTCCAATCGGCTCCGGGTTGTAGTAACCAAGCCAAGACTGCTCCAATTAAAACAACTGGAACCCATATAGAGGTGAAATTCTCTAAGGCCCCTTGTAGCCTGGTAGGTATTTCCTTGTAGGAATGAACCTTGTCGATAAGTCCAGACAATCTTGTGTCTTCACCGACTGCGGTAACTTCGATTGTAACCGGGCCGCGCGACAGTGTCAAGCCTGCTTGTAGTTCGTCTCCACTAGCCACATCAACAGGGACGGATTCCCCTGTTAGCGGTGCACGGTTGACTGAACCAGTACCTGAGATGATTTTACCATCAGCAGGAATCAACTCCCCACTTCTAATTTCTAAATGGTCACCTTTCATGACCAGTCCGATTGGGATTTCTTCAGGCCCTGAATGACTGTGTGTTGTTGGTGTCATTGGATTTTGTGAGGAAATGACAGAAAGAGAGGATACAGAAAACTTCCCCGCTTCCTTCTTTTGGACCCTTCTAGCGGTCCGCGGTAGCCTATCTAGCCCTCCTTGCATAGCCTCTCTAGCCTTTACGAGTGCCTCATTTTCCATGTGCTCGGTCCATGAAACTAAAATCAAGACCAACAATGCTTCTTCCCATGCTTGGAGATAGGATGCTCCAATAACAGCGAGAGATGTCAATACTTGGAAACCTAATTGACGATTTTGAATGGATGCTATTGCTTTACTGAACATCTTAATTCCCCCTAGGGAGACGCCGAGAAGACCTATTGCTCCTAAGACAAATGGATTATCTGTGATAATTGATTCTGTAATGATATAAGCTAATAGCATAATGAATGCAATTCCGGAACCTATCATTCTCCACTGACCAGATGTCAGTTTAGTATTACTAGCAGAAGTCAACTTGTAATCTCCACCGATCACGCTCTTGAGACCTCTTTCCATGGCGATGCGCAAATCTTCAACTGGCTCAGGAGTCAATTGTAACAATATATTGCCATCTCTATCAACATCACAATCTAGGATACCTGGTTGCCTTCTAAAAATTCTTGGCAATCCCTTGACCGGTACTGAATGCCGAGACGCAATCGCACTGGATTCGACTCCAGCGAGTTGCATGAATGGTAAATTTGGCGGATTGCCAAGAGATGATAATATCGCAGATGCTTCTGCGAGATTCCCCTTTTCAAAATCAACGTCTACAGTAACAGTTCCGTCTGTTGCAGATACAAGGGAAGTGTTAACGTGCTCTAATCGATTGAGTGCATTCATTGCTTTAGAGGCACAATCAGGACAATCCATGTCTTGAATTGGCCAGCACACGCTGTGGTTGCCGCCATATTCTCCTAGAACCTCCATATCGACAAGTTCGGCTTCGACGGATGTCGTTTGTGAAGAGTTATCTCCAATCGATTTAAGAACAGGTTTCTGAGATTTTTTTGGTTTCCTCTTTTTGACCTGAGCCGGAGGAGTTTCATCATCTTCGAGGGATAGGAATTCTTCACCATCCCCTGACATATCCACCCCTGCTAGGGCATGGGTCAAGAATCCTCGCATCGCAAGCGTATTGAATCAAACCTTCTAGCGGCAATCATGCAATGGATGCCTGATGGATGGAAGCCAAAGGCTGTTGCAGTTGATATCGACGGTACAATCACAGACTACAACAAAAAATTGCATCTCGGAGCAATCGAGTCTCTTAGGCGCCTAGAGGAGGCGGGTATTCCGATTATTCTAGCAACGGGAAATGTTAGAGCGATAACCTACGGACTCTCAAGATTCATTGGTGCAACAGGACCAATGGTCTGCGAAAATGGCGGGGTTGTTTGGCACCCAAGTTGGGATAAGCCAATCGTAAGGGCTGATGGTGGTAGAGCAAGAAAATGCGCTCATGAGATGGCCTTAGACATCGATATAGACCCAGGGGGGATAACCACCAACGCATGGCGCGAATCTGAATGGTGCTTATTCAAGGATGAAGACCTTGATGCAGTGAATAACTGGGTTTCTAATTCGGAATATTCTGACCTTGCTGTGGTAAAAACCGGATTTGCAATTCATTTGATGGAGCCACATCTTTCCAAAGGAGAGGGGCTCAAAGTCGCATTGGAGAAAATGGGACTCTCAGCAGATGAGATTCTGGCAGTTGGGGATGCACCGAACGACATACCGATGTTTGAATTGGTCGGGCATTCGGTTGCAGTAGGCGGGTGCTTTGACTCACTAGCAGAAGTCGCAAGCGTGGTATCACCATATCCTCATGGTGACACATTCAAGCCTCTCGTTGATGCAATTTTATCTTGAACAGATTCATTCATCTCGAGATTGTCTGTAACTAACAATTACCAATGCGCCCAAAACAGAAATTATACTGGTAGTGAATAAGAAACCAGGGATTTCATCTTCTCCTTCAGCACTATCTTCAGCACCATAGATTCCTTCTATGTGATAGATCTCCAGATTAATGTCAACAGTTTGATTGCATTGATAGCAGTATGAGTCACCAGAGTTTACATCTTCACTCTCGAAAGTTATAGTAGAATTAACGTACAACACTTTGCTACCATTTGCCAAAACTTCCCAATTAGACATATCAGGTTCACCAGTTGTTTGGTTGTAGCCAACTATGAACGTATAATTCAAACTCTCATCGAGTGCAAATGTAACTGCCGTTTGGGGTAAACTCACGATTAGGCCGTGTCCATCTAAATCTGATTGCAAAGCTGTGGTGTTTGCCAGTAGTTTTGTACCATAATTTCCATTATTTTCAATCAAAAGCATACCATCAAAGCCTTCAACTAAACCATCGTCATCGATTACAACAATTGTTGGAGCATCGTAAGAAAGGGAGTAATTATCGTAAGAGTTGATGTTTACAAGGAGATTTTGCGATGATTCTACAACATTTGGAGGAGGAACTCCATTAACTTCGATTACTTTTGCTTTTACTGTAACACTTCTGACCCCCGCTACCATTTCCTCAGGAGCAGTAATTCTGACAGTGACATCGACTTCATCACCTGCAGGAATATCAATGATATTACCTCCGATGAATTCTACATCTTCGAATCCTTCAAAATTAGCACTGAGTTCTATCTTTTCATCTTCAGAATTAGGATTGGATACTGTGCAGATTACATCGCCTGAATTACCAGTAGTACCCGGATATACATCCACTGAGGTTTCTTCAGGGGAACAAGAAATTTCAACTTGAGCAGCAGCTACTTGACCCTGAACACTTGACAATGGCAAAGCCAAAAACAAGAGTGCAATTAACAACGTGGTTTTTCTCATGTTAGACAATTTTCCGATTTCAGATTTAACATATTGGGTGAATAAAATATCTGCAGTTATGTTTTTTCACTGAAGCACATAGAAACCTAGGATAGGTGGTGCCACTTAGTAGAGTGCCGGAGGTAGGATTTGAACCTACGAAGCATTTCGCAGCGCATCTTGAGTGCGCCCCCTTTGACCACTCGGGTACTCCGGCTTGAGTCGGGCGCAGAGTTCATCAAACATCATTCTTCCTCATCGAAATAATCTTGATTGTTTCTTCTTGAGTTAGCCATAAACAACAAAATTCCAGCTATGAAAATCGACAAAAACGACAGACCAAGAAGCGTTGTTTGTGAATTGCTCGAGTCTTCACTCCTTTCCTGAACACTCGAAATAGGTACTAAAGTGACATCTTGCCCGTCAAGTTGTAGTCTCAAGCCAAGATCGCCCTCTTTCCAAGCCTCAATCTCAAACGTGTGTTTATGTGTTCTACCAGCAAGTAGTGTGAAATTGATTTGTTCCAGTATCTTTCCTGAACTGTCTAGAATGGAGAGATTAGATTCTCCATTCACCAAACCTATGTTTTCAACTATCGTATCGACATAGATAATGTCTCCAACCTGGGGCCTATACGGTGTAGCGATTATTTCCTCAAGTTCTGGCTCATACGCAATCCAGCGTATGAGTGTCTCAATTGGATCTACGGCACTAGTCCCCTTACCGATAATTGAGCGACCTGAAGCGTCTGTTCCTTCAAACCAAACAATTAGATGGTCTCCTTTCTGAAGTTCTGAGGAGGTATCCATGTTCACAATTGCCGAATAGAGGTTGGAACGCACACTTTGGAACTCAACTGGAATTAGAGTATTGCTTTGCGAGCCTTCAACGATTCTTCCTTGTCTCACAAAACTCCAATGCATAGTGATAGGATCGGAATTTAGACCATGGTCATCGCTTACAGTTACCTGAACTTGTACGTTCTCTAACTTATCAGAATCTACCGATACCAACTGCCCGCCAGAAATAACGATTGTAGGCGATGTGTCATCGATGACAAAATCGATTTCATCACCTGTAGTTGTTTGATTGTATACATCGAATAACTCAGCGATTAACTTAATCTGAGTACCATAATATGATGTATCGAAAACTACCCTATTCGTTGAAGTACCATCGCTATTCAGTGAATTCGTCATAAAATTACTCGCATTATTTCCAATCAGTTCTATTCGATATTCCGTACTGAATGGAAGGTTGTGTGCAAGGATATCGTATCCTGCGTGGTAAGCAGCAATTTCGACGTCAACGATGTCTTGTGCGTGAATGAAGGCAATGCCATCCACGAAATCACCTAGGGGTGCAACTTTATCTTTCACACCGTTTATCTTCAAATCGATTCCACTATGCAATGACCAATTATAGAGATTGATTGAGGTGAAAATGACATCAAGTGGAGCATTCTCATCCCACAAACTTAGCGAAGGAATGTTAGAAACTCCACCTAGTTCTTCGTCCAAATCCCATCTCAACTCGAAATCGATGTAAACATCCCAAGTATTTGTTTGCCATCTTTGCACTGATTCTGCCCTTGGTGGCTTGATGAAACAACCAACGTCATGGTGAATTTCACCACTCCACGGTGTCCACTCAATGTCGCAAATTCCCAAGTCCTTCGAAAGCACAATTCGCATCATATCTATCGAATCAATACCGTTGTCATCTGATACTGTGAAATTGAATGTGTGAGTATTTCCGGGCAATAGGAATCCATCCACCCTGTCAAGGCTAATCGATTCACCACCTATCCAAGTTGAGTATCTTGGCTGTACATGTATTCTTGCTAGTGGTTCTGATGAATTACCACCTCCAACTAGCGGGTTACCTGCAAGGTCAAGGCCCTCGAAATAGACGTCTAGCCATCCCACCTCTTCATTGGGTAATGGCACATTACTTTCATCGATGAATGGCAAATCAATTGTCGCCTCTGTTGCTCCAACAGGGGTCAAGAATTCGATTGATTCCCAAGTCCTACCACTACGGGAGAAGTGCATTTTCATCTTGTTGGGTAATCCATTGTCATCAGATAACTCTAGAATTAGAGGAATATTTTGCCCCGGGTGCCATACGTGTCCATCTGCAACTTGATTCCCTCCCGGGGCATCTATGAACAAAGAAATAACCTCTGAATTATTTGCATCTAAAATAAACAAAATGTTCTGAGATTGAGATGTTGCATCTCTTGCAGTCAGAGAATATAGGGAACCAATTTCTGTCAACCTTGGAATTATTTTGAATTCAGTACCACTCAATTCCTTCTCGTATGGAGTAACTATTGATGTGTTAAACAGGCCGTTCTCATCAAAGCTTGTGGTTACATTCCCAATGACTTCATCCCCAGACAATAATTCAATATTTACAACAGCATCTTCTATCATTGGATGAACGTCGTTTAGTCCTGAATACCTAACTTCACCGGAAACTGAAACTTCGTTTGCACCCATTACATTGAATGGCCATAATGGATTTGCAAAATCATGTAATGGTCGGTTATCTGACCAGGCTTTGAAATCTATAACCTCTAAGTCGTTAGTAGAAGCAGCATATTGGGCAGTACCACTTATTCCCATGACTGGACCCAAAGAAATCCCTGCACTATTTGTTGCCTTGGCAAACCAATATAGGCGCGGATTATCATCAAGCATCCATTTACCAGTCAGTGACCAAGTGACGTTTTCGCCATCCCATGAACAATTATTGGAGTCTAGTTGAATTATACCCGCACCTGAATCTTGGATGAATCTGCCACCAGTTTCCAAATTATCAACTGTAACTTGAACGATTGATTCTGAAACATTTTGAGTTGGTGAAATACTTAGTGAAATTGATTCAATGTCTGGGGTATTTGGAAGAGTTTGGTGGCTAGAGATCGCTAATTGGGTTAATCCAGGAATGAATGTTTGTTGTGGCAGAGTACGCCAATCATCGATGATGGATTTCTCATGAATTATATCACCATCAAAAATAATGCCACCTCTTTGCGAGGCGATAGATACGTGCAAAGTAGAGGTCATGTCGTCATTTGGAGTAAACAATTCTTGCAGTGATGTATTGATTGCAATCGTGTGACTGAAGCCTGAAATGTAATTCAATGATAGCAATTTGAAGTTCGTTAAATCTGATGTTGTGAATGAAAACTGGTACTCTGTGACATAGTGCGAGAACCCTGAATTTTCTATCCAGATATAATCTTCAGACAAGATGGGTGAGTTGTCTCCATCCGTTTCAAAATTGATACCGCCACGATAACATTGAGTGATTACACCACAATTCCAAGCTTGGTTGGAGAGGTTTCTTGCGGGTAAAATGATTGAGAAATTCAATGATTCTGAGTAATTTAAATCAAATCCATACGAGTTAGAAATTTGAGTGTCAATACCGTCTACCTCCAATCTGTAAATCTGATTTGTATAATGGAATGAGCCATTCCACATCCAGTCGATTACACCATCAGCACCCAAGTCGATACTGGGAGATTCCGGCGGAAGTAGTGTCAAGGGTTCGACTTTTATCCAATTGAAGACCTCTCCAGGCTCTATTTTTATCTCAATACTTGTCGCTTGGGCAGGTGAGAAACTATTCTCGAGTATCTTCCCACATTCATTCTCATCCATCATTGAGCCTTGGCCCCCTACTGGCAAGGTACCAGATGCGAGCACTGGTATCCTATTCGTGACGGAGCTTATCTGAGCGGAAATATTACCCTCACAATCGATGGACACATCGGCATATGGTCTCCAGTTAGGCAAATTAAGCGAGAAGTAATATTCACTCGAAACGGATGATGCTGAATCTGGATCGAGAACCCAGCTCGGAAGATTTGGGTCAAGCCTTGCTAAAATCTCCTGGTTTAGGTACTCGGTAATTCCGTGGTGAAGAATCTTGACTCGAGGCGTTATTGTCTCATTCTCAGTGGACATTTTGACTCTGAATTTCAACTGCTCATATTCCCAAGCTGCGACATTTAAATCAAATGGTAAAGTCAGATTTGAGTGATTACTGATAATATTGTCATTTGAATCAAGAACATCTACTAGTACGCTAGTTTCGTTGGGCATCTCGTATAGAGATGTTAGTCGAGCCCATCCTGCAAAATCTGAATCTATTAATGGACTAGTCCATGTCCCATTATTCTGGAATCTATCGATTACAATTCCTGCATCGTCAATATACCAACCGTCTTCTTCGACGTATGTATCTGTGAAAAAGGAGAAGCGTACTCTTACATCATTTCCTGCCAAATGCGAGATATCGCCACTGACTCTGGAGAATGTATGACTTGGATTCGCAGTGCCGCAACCATTTGGCACTGTTGAGCCGTCAAAAATTCCAAGTTGATAGAACGGAGAATTTGGATTAACTGTGGAGGTACGGTCATAGAATCCTGAGATGTTATTCCCAAAATGTTGCCAAGTAATTCCATCATCAATAGATGTGAAAATTGAACCTCCATCCCAATCTGTTTCTGTACAAATCCAGTGATTGAATGTCAATCTAGCCGTCGCATCATCGGGAATTCGATATTTTGGAGAAATGAGATGTGTGTAGACATGATTCGAATAGATTCCATCAAGATTGATGCCCATTCCGTTAGAGCCGCTTGGCCACAAAGTAACGTTTGGACCGTATCCATTACTATTGTCGATTACTCCTCTCTCCCAAGAAGTAGAGCCTCTAACATGGTCGATTCGCCAACCGACTGGAAGGCCCTGAACTTCTTCAAAAGAATCGTATGAAGACCAAGGGCCATTGAATCCCTCCCAGTCAATGTATTGCCAATCGTTAGGATAACCGGAAACATTGACCAGATAATGGTCGGAATTGTCTGTAAAATTTTCTAGCATTATTGAAGTGGGATTCTGGGTGCCTGCGCCAGAAAATACCGTCAAATCATCAATCATTATCCCTTCCCAATCGTCTATTGCGGCACCACCTTGGTTGACAGTGTTATCTGTGGTTACACGGAATTTTAGCAATGTGTTAGAGGCATTCAAACTTCCTGCTGCCCAATGAGGGAAGGGATGAATGATTTCTCTCCAATCCCATGAATGTTGATTGTAAGTAGTACCACCAACACCAATTCCGTGTGCAGGAACTCCAGGAAGGGGACTCATAATCGTCCAACTACTTCCGTTATCTTGTGAAATCATTACCACCAAATTGTCATAATTTCCTCCCTGCATATCCCAATTCGCTTGATATATCAATTCCAAAGGTGCGGTTAGGCCACTGAGATCCACTGGAACAATCAACGTCCCATCTGCATTAGCTGAATACTCTCCACTCTTATTACCGTGAAACCATGCTGCTTGTGGATCTCCTTGGTTTGATAAATTGAAAGAGTCGATGAATAAGCCCTCGGTGGCAGCAGAGGAATTGAGTTTGTCTACGTAAAATCTGAAACCAATGTTAGTTGCATTTTGTACCAATAAATCAAGCGGGTATGATTCATGGTTCCAGGCGGTTGTGTTACCTGTCCAATTATCTAGAACTTGCCAATTGCTACCATTATCAATAGTATATTCAATCCCTGCATTGTCTCCAGAATCGAGTGAATTCCATCTATCGAATGACACGTTGAAGTATCTCACAACGTCAGGAAGTGGCCAAAATTCCGACCTAATATAACCTGAAGACCCTGGTGGCAGTGTCCCGTTTGTACCAGCAGCAAAATCTCCAGAAGTAGAATTTTCTGGGCCAAACGAAACCGCTGAAAGATTGACTGGGTACCAAAATTCATCTCCCTCTGATGACCAATGAGCGAATTGTGGAGATATTGTTTCAAAATCTGTCATTTCACCATATGTAGAATTTGTAGCCAATGTTAGATCGCCGTTTGCTGTTAGATATGACGTGCCATTGACTGTACCTTTTGAGAAACCATTCACAGAATCAGCAGACCAAACAGTACCGTTATCGCTAGCAGGAGCCCATTTTGGTTCCACAGAGAAATGCGATGAGGAGATGGTTGAATTTGTAGGAATTTTGAAACCTTCATATGTAGAATTAGAAGGTTGCATACCTGCATCATCCGGAGTAAAACTCGGCCCTTGCCAACTCGCAATATCTGCCGAAGCCCAAGGTGAGAGCAACATTAGAATCACAAGAGCCAATGCTTGCCTTATATTGTTCACCGCTCCTAACTAAAAAGTCTAGGGTTTCAATCTTCGTTTTTTTTGAGTGGTATTTTCGCTGAAGGGTTGATAGGTGTCCCGCGCCACGGAACAAAACATGGCCGAACGGAGTATATTGAATCCGTCACAGGCTAAAGAGGTCGAAGAACAGCTATTCTCAACACTTAGGCAACAAGTGGGCAGAAGCGTTCCAATGCCGCTTCCCCGAAGTGATTTTTGGAAGAAAGTTGGAGAGTTATTGGACACTATCGAAATGGAGATTCATTCCACATACAAGACTGTAGGAAATTCTCTCAAACTACAGACTCTCCAGAAGCGTCAAGCAAATGTTAGGCGCACAGCCACAGAATTGGCACGAAAGAGAATGGTTGCTCTAATGCAACACTCAGCTAGCATGGCACTAAGGACCGAAGGTGGCGGACAAGGACAAGACCTTGCTGCTATGGATTGGTCCCGCCATGATCCTGCAGAAAGAGAATTTTACTCAAATGCGACCGAGCAACTAAACAAGTTCAAGCAAGCTGTAAACTGGAACAGCATACAGATGGGAATTTCTTCTGAAGACTTGGACAAAGAATTGAGGATGGCTCCAGGTACAACGCAACTCGACTCATTTGTGCAGGAAAGTGGGGGCCTTACAGGACAGGGCCCGCCAACAATCGCCCTAGAAGATAACCAACAACCACTAGAGGAAACATTCGACGATGAAGAATTGTTGGCCAAAGCCGATGAATTCCCTGAATTGGGTGGTGCACAACCAACTGAGGAAGTCCGGAAACATGACACGGTGAACGTTGAAAATCATGCTGCTGCAATGGAATTAGCACCTTCAAAGAAGAAGGAGGAAATGGATTTCGCTGCGTGGGCTGCAGCAGATGCAGAATCTGAAATGGAATCTGAATCTTCAGTGGACGATACTTCCGAGCCGATGGAAGGAGAATTACTCAGAATAAGAATTACTAAATCTCTGGATGAACCAATTATCACAATCGATGGAGAAATCACTCTTGGTGCAGGAGATGTATTATTCCTCGACGAGATGACTGCAAACTATCTCGTTGAATCTGGTGTTGCCGAAGTTGCAACGCTTTGAAGGAATTAAAAAAAAAAAAGACGAGTAGGCGGTGAGTGGAGAGATAGTTGAACTATCCTCACCGCCTACTCGTCGTGGTTAGCGCTTTTTGGCGCCCCTGACAATATTGTCAGTCTTAGTTCATCGAGCGCATCGACAATTCGATGCTAACCGTATCTGGAATTGGGATTCTAGCGACCTGTCTTAGAGCGCTTTCGTCCTTTCCACTAGTGATGTCCATCTCTAGGAGGCGCTTGTGTATGCGCATTTCCCAGTGATCGTATGTTTCACTGCCTTCACCATCGGGAGCTTTGCGGCATGGTACCACAAGGCGTCGAGTTGGTAGTGGGATAGGTCCTCGCAAACTGATGCCGCCGTTGTCACAGATTGTTTTGATCTGTGTTGCGACTGCATCGATATCACGATGATTCTCGCCAGTTAGTTTGATGATGGTCACTGCTGCCATGACTTGCACCTCTCTTCCAGTTGGATCGTAGTCCTATCGGAACTCAAACTCACTTCTTCTCAACCTTCATGCATACGCCAGCTGCGACGGTCTTACCCATGTCACGGATAGCGAAGCGTGAAAGTTCAGGGAACTCGTTCATTGCTTCAATAGCCATTGGCTTTGTTGGTTGGAAACGGATTAGACATGCGTCACCAGTCTTTAGGAAAGACGGGTTTGCTTCCTTACCAGACTTGTTGGTCTTCTCAAGTAGTTCCTGGAAGCGCACTGCAACCTGAGCGGTGTGTGCGTGGAATACTGGTGTGTAACCAACGGATACTGCCTTTGGAATGTCCATTAACTGAATCTGACCGACGAAAGTCTCGTCATGGCGAACGTATGTTGGCTCGCTGTCAGAATAACCAGCAACGTCACCACGGCGGATGTCTGTTGCTGCTAGTCCACGGACGTTGAAACCGACGTTGTCACCAGGTTCAGCCTTGTCGACCATTGTGTGGTGCATTTCGATAGACTTGACTTCAGCGGACTTCTGTGATGGGTTGAAGACTACTGTCTTTCCAACGTTCAGAGTTCCTGTCTCAATCTTACCGACTGGTACTGTACCGATACCGGAGATCTTGTAGACGTCCTGAATAGGTAGGCGAAGTGCCTTGTCGATTGGCTTGTTTGGCATTGGTGCTGCATCGATAGCCTCGAACAGAGTAGGTCCGGAGTACCATGGGCACTTGTCGGACTTATCGAAGACGTTGTCTCCGTTTAGGCTGGATGCTGGAATCATTGGAATGCGGTCAAGTTGTGAACCGAATCCTGCGATCTTTAGTAGGCCTGTGACTTCTGCGCAGGCTGACTTGTACTTGTCTTCTGACCAGTCGACACCAGAAATGTCCATCTTGTTGACGTGGATGATCAGTTCTGAAACACCCAATACCTTAGCAAGGAATGCGTGCTCCTTAGTCTGAGCGTTGACACCGTCGTTGGCTGCACATAGCAGAACTGCTGTGTCTGCTTGGCTAGCTCCGGTAATCATGTTCTTTACGAAGTCACGGTGACCTGGAGCATCGATGATAGTCCAGTAGTACTTCGGTGTAAAGAACTCCTTGTGTGCGACATCGATTGTGATACCGCGCTCGCGCTCTTCCTTCAGACCGTCCATAACGTAAGCAAGACCGAATCCGGCCTTACCACTTTCAGCGGCTAGTTTTTCGTTCTTTTCAATTACGTGCTCTTCGATGTGACCTGAGTCCAAAAGTAGGCGACCTACTGTAGTAGACTTTCCGTGGTCAACGTGTCCGATGAACACAATGTTGCGGTGTGGTTTACTCTTATCTTCCCATTGAGATCCCATAATGCTCTCTCCTTAGCAATCCGCCGACATTCCTCCCCTATTTGAAGACCGCGACGCGGTTTGCGGGATTTTGAGTCCTGAAATAAGCCTCCGAATGAGGACCTGTCGTCACTTGTAGAGTAATCGAATAGTTAGAGATTCTATCTCCAAATCATTGACCATTTCATTCCTGATTGTCATGGTCCATTCCCCATCCTTCCAATATGATTCAGAGAAATGGTATGATCCTGTGAATTGAATTAGGACACAATCGTTTTCTGAATCGCAATCGCCACTGCTTCTCTGGTCCACACCGATAGCGCTGGTATTTCCGGCTTCTTCATCTGTAGAATTGAACCCGTATAGGTCAATTTTAGCTCTACAATTGTTTCCTTCACCGAGCACTACATCTGTACAGTCGCTGTCTTCCTTCGGATATACCAATTCTCCAGCCGCTCGTTTGATGGTGTTCTTTGATTCATCGTCGTTAGTCACCGGGAAACTAAAGTCAATATCTACTGGATTGTTCGATGTATTTCCACCAATTGAAAATTCACTCCATTTCCCGATGTAGTTGACATAAACAATCACATCGTCGCTGCTAGTAAGCCCCTCGCCATTGATGACTGTTAGAGAAATTTTGTATTCACCTGGTGACAATTCTTTCCAATCTACAGTCTCACCAGTTAAATCCGCATCATTTTCTGGGTCACCATCACCGTCCTCGTCTCTCAAAAGGTCTAGGTCCCAGTTGTATTCTGCAATGTAATCGTCACAAGGCTCGCTATCATCTTCACAAGGCTCCGAGTTTGATGCGTCAAGAGTGACCGTTGTTTTTGCTAAAATTGACTTGCTGGAGGTACTCTTGTCCATTTCACAGATGTACACTACATAATACGAGCCAGAATTTACGCTGTTGCCTTCACAATCCGAAGACGGAGAATAGGTCCCTGCATCTGCTTCTGGGACTTGAGCATCCGCATCAATTACCTTGAGAGACCTTGTTTGAGAGTTTGAATTAGTACCATCTGAAACTGTGAGTGTTACTTCGTAATCTCCAGCATTTGAATATGACCAAGTTGCTGTCCTTCCAGTGTCATCATACGCTCCATCATTGTCGAAATCCCACTTGTATGTTAGACCTCCATTAGCCGGCAGAGATGCTCCTCCATCGAAATCGATGGTCATATCAGTCCTGATATTTTTGTCAGGGTCAAAATCGAAGATTGCCTCCACCTGAGATGTGGCTGAATCTTCGCTTGAAAGGCATCCAGCAAAACTCGCTGAGACGAACACTAGCACCATTAGAATAGGCTTCATCACTATACGCTGAACCCGCGGTACAATTCAATACTTGCCCTTGTTGGCCAACTATCAAAATGAGAAAAGAGAGGTCTGACGATTTCCTGCAAGCAAATCTTTAGCAGACCAATTAAACGCTTCAGTAACCCTTCCAAAGGCTGTTGCTAGTCTATCTGCATAGAATTGCCCGTCGTATTGTGTGACTGGGTCCTCTTCTAGCCAGGGTTTAATTTCAAGCGGCCTAATCTTGGAATTCGTAACGATGTATGCAATTTTCATGCCGGGGGTAAATGGCAAGCCTTTGTCGATTAGAGCCCGCGCTGCTCGAACCTGAATCATGGAATCAGGGTTGGCGTAATCCTTGGTGAAGTCCCAACCGCCTTTACCACTATTCGCTCTTTTGTCCCAACGACCCTTGCATGATTTGCTCATAATTAAGTCTCTGACTGGAACCTCTCCCTTTCTTGCTGCAGCAATCGTGTCGATTGCAAGATTGATTGCAGCCTCTGAATCATCTGCTAAGACGTGTTTGAATATCTCTTTCATTCCGTCTGTGAGATAGCGGAATGAATCTGTTCTTTGAGTCTCATATCCTTTGACCATCATCGATTCCTTAGGCCAAACTACCTGCCCCACATACCGTTTCTTTGCGCCGTGACTGAAGAACACTGACATACCCGTTTCAAATTCTAACTCTGCACTTGCTTCACTAAACCGCTCTGCGGTGCTGTGTCCGAAATCGATCATTGCTTGCTTGGGGTCATCAACCCCTTCAACTGGAGTTTTCACGAAAATAGAATCTGTGTCGGAGTAAACAACGTGTTGTCCTTCATCACCGAGTTTTTGGATAATGGTCTTGATATTCTTTCTAGCCCATGCTGTAATTGACTCACCTAACTGCCTGTGAGTAAAGCGATAGAATCCACTTGCAAAGACGCCGTAAAACGAATTCATCAAAATTTTCACAGCATATTGCATTTGGTCGTGATAAGACCTAGTTGCTTCATTTTCTGCGTTTCTCATTCCCGCTTTGTGAGTGTCTCTTTGAGCCATCAAATCCTCTAGGAGGAATGGAACCATTCCCCTACGGCCAGATTTATTCCTGAACTTGGCTCCGGTTGGAGCTTCATGAATTTCCTCATCTTCTGATGGCTGGTCTGTACTGCCGTCATCGATTCTTGTAGTGTAACAGATGTTTTTACCAATCATTATTGACGGGTACATTGACTTGAAATCAAGAATCGCTACCCATCGGTGTAGACCAGCTTGGACGTCGTGAACATATCCCCCCTCGATCTGTCCTTCTTTCCTATCTGCAGAACCTGTGAGTGGAACTCCAATTGATGTTCTATCAGCCAATCTAATCACAAGAGAATCGATTAACTGAGATGTCGTGCCATTCGCACTAGTATCTAGGGAAACTTTCGCTACTGCAGCAACTGCCTCTTTCCTTCTAAAAGCCTGAATTTTGTGCATTATGTCTAGAGGTAACTCAGCATCACGCAGGCAGTATTCGAGCACTTCATCAGGTCTATTCGCCCACTCCTCATCCATCTTTGAAGCGTCTACATCTATTTTCTGCATTTCTTCATTATCTGGGAAAAGTAGTCTTGATACGAATTTTAGTGTCTCTCTTTGTGGTCTTAGCGCCTGTCTTGCTTGCCACCACGCATCCATAACGCATCTGCCGGCTAGGTTCCAGGCGCGTGCTGTTCCTCTTGTAGGAATCAGTGTGTCTCTTCTTCGACCCTCTTCCTTTTCTGAAACCCTTCCCCAACCCATTAGCTCTGCGCGCAAAGGTTTGTTTGATTTTGCAAGGAGATTTGCTCTGTCTACTATTCTACTCATGTCGAAATTATCAATATTGTAACCTGTAATGATATCCGGGTCACTTTCTCGCATCAACTGCGTCATTTTCTTGAGTATAGTAGCCTCATCTTCAGCAAAGGTGTGATGACTTCTCTCTCCTGTGCCCATATCCTCAATAACTGCTGCAGCACAAAGAATCGTATCATGCGCAATTGAGGTCTCCAAGTCAAATGAGAATATCTTGAAGGGAGCTGGGAATGGGGCGCAATGTGATACGTCGTCCATTGTGAGTTCGAGGCAAATATCCACAGGGTGCTCACTCTCACCCGTCAAGCCATCAACTGAGACGTGCATGGACAAATCGCCATCCAAGAAGAAGCGATTTACAAAAGGAATGTCGCCAGAAAGAATAGTCCATCTTCCTTTGAGTTCTTCTCTAATTCTTGGTACCATGAATGGCTGGGCTACAAATACCTTCCAAACGGGCTTTTCTCCTAGGAAGGTCCATTTCATTTCAGGGCCTGCAATTTCCGTTATTTCATCCTCCACTTCAGGCAAAGGTGGAGTGTTCTCAGAACTCTCCCATCTTCCATTTGGAGTAATCTCAAACCACGGTCTTACGCCGTGTACTCGAAGTAAAACCGATTCCCCAGAGCGTGCACGTGACCACAATTCCATGATTGTTGCATCGCCTTCAGAGACGTACCTTCCGGTAATTATCGCAACATCACCGGCCCAGCGCATGGTTTCTGGAAAAGTCAGTAGACCAACTACTTGTCGAAAGTGCGTGTAACGAGAAATTTCGCACAATCATTGAATACCGCCGAGCGGTGGTCGCTAATGATGAGCGAAGCACCGGTTGATTGGGACACCCTAACATTCTCGATGACCGAGACTGATTTCATGTACATTGCTAAGACAGCAATGGATGAACCATGGCAGCCGGGTCAAATTCTTCCTTATGGCAATATATCGATTTCACCAGCAGCAGGGGTCCTAAACTACGGACAGGGGCTTTTCGAGGGAATGAAAGCATACAAAACCGCAGCAGGAAGGGTTGTTTTATTCCGTCCTGAAGAAAACGCAAGAAGAATGCAAAGAGGAGCTGACAGGCTCAAGATGCCCCCTGTTCCAGAATCAATTTTCATCGATGCAGTCGAACAGTGTGTGCAGCAAAATTCACGCTGGATTCCTCCGATGGGCAAGGGAGCAATGTACGTCAGGCCTCTTCTAAACGGAAGCGGCCCAGTTCTTGGAGTAGCACCTGCGCCTGAATACACCTTCATGATTTACGTAACACCCGTTGGTCCGTACTTCAAGGGTGGAATGACCTGCATCAAGTTGCTAATCAGCGATGAGCATCACCGCGCTGCACCGGGAGGTTCAGGTGGTGTCAAAGCGATCGGAAACTACGCTCCCGGGATGATGCCATCAAAGAAAGCAAAGGCGGCGGGTTACGCTGAAGTGATTTACTTGGATGCAGAGGAGCACAAGTATGTGGAAGAGGTCGGTGCTGCCAACTTCTTTTGCGTTAAGGACAACGTTCTCTACACTCCTGAACTTACAGGAACAATTCTGCCGGGAATCACTCGTGATTCGATTATCCAACTTGCAAGGCACATGGGCCACGAAGTTGTTGAGACTAAAGTTGAAGCAGAATTCGCTATGAGTGCTGATGAAGCATTCTGCTGTGGTACTGCAGCTGTCATATCACCGATTGGCTCGATTACTCTTGGTAATGAAACTGCAACCTACGCAGATGGTTCTACTCCCGGAGATGTCACCCAGAAATTGTACGATGCCCTAACTAGTATTCAAAACGAAACCGGCGAAGATATCTTTGGATGGGTTCA
>CAXPMI010000003.1:0-4576 GCA_964218365.1 Candidatus Poseidoniaceae archaeon | reverse complement strand
GCGCTGCCAAATCGACAACTGCGGGTACGCCTGTGAAATCTTGGAGAATTACTCTTGAAGGACGGAACGGAATTTCTCCTCTCTCGCCATTTGCACTCCAAGATGCGATATTCCTAACATCTTGTTCAGTTATCAGGAAACCATCACAGTTTCTGAGTGCTCCCTCCAAAAGTACGCGAATTGAGTATGGTAGGCTTGAGGTGTCTAGCCCAGATGCATCAATTGAATCGAGTGCGTGATAGTGTCCACCCAGTGGGAAATCTTTCTTCGATGAGAAGGAGTCTGTCTCGCTCATGATAAGGCTGCGATACAGCCAATCATATCAACATGCCTTTCGCAGGCTTAATCACCAAAATTGGTACCAAGGTGTGCTGTCCTTGATTCCATCATCTGTGATTGTAACCGAAACGATTGTTACGTCGTTGACTGGCTTGTCATTTTGTCCAGTTGGAACTTCTGCAATTGCATCGATGTGTTCTTGGCCATCTGTTACTGTTCCGTAGACGGTGTGACAAGATGCCTGTGCACAATTCTTGTTTGCGACTTCTCGGCAACCACCAGTTCCATCTGATTCTTGATCACCGTCCAACCAACAAGGGTTAGATCCAGTTGGGACGATGTAAAACTGTGAACCATCAGTGTTCAGTCCTGCGTGAGCTGCAGCGAGAGAACCTTCTTTGTGACGTAGACCATTCGTGTGTTCACTAGGTAGTGACCATTGATTCTGTGCACATGTATCCTCTGAATAAGCGACACCCTCGCTATTTGTCTGCTTACCATTACAATACCCGTACCACTTTGCTGTGTATCCACCACTACCACTATTCATCTCAAAGTCTCCTCCTTGAATCATAAATCCTTCAATCACTCTGTGGTAGATGACGTTGTTGTACTTACCAGATTCTGCTAGCAAAATGAAATTCTCTACGTGTAACGGTGCTTCGGCCCTGTGTAGAGCAATTTTCACTTGCTCATCATGGAAAACACCATCGCTGTCGGTCCAAGTGATTCTCATCACAGCCTCACCATCTTCATATTCGTCGTTAGACTGCAAAAGTTGGAATGCTGCTAAAACAAGTAGGAGGGAAGCTACTACTGCGAATAGTCCTGCAGGAGTTGGAGTACCATCGTTGATTAATCTTGGAATTATTGTTTGTGAAATTCTCTTGTCTTGCATTTCATTAAGCAGTTGATTGTACTGAGCGTTTGCCTGCTTATCTCGCGGGTTGATTTTGACAGAGTCTCTCAGTAAACCAGCAGCTTTTCTATAGTCTGCTGCAGAATCGGTTTTCTGTGCTTTCATGTGCATTGCTTTACCAGCAAGCCTTAGCGTAGTTGCCTCTTTACCATCAGCATCTGCTTGTCTTAGAAGTGAAAGTGCTTCCTCGTACTTACCCTTGTCAAGAAGTTTCTCCGACTCCTTCCAAGTGCTTGCGATATCCTCATCGGCCATGATTGTCCGAAACCCGAATTAGTTTTGAGGACTACCCTAAAGAAATCCGAATTTTGACGCCAACACATTCAAAGGTCGTGGGCCAACGCAGGGGGGTCAATGGAAAACCCCCCCTAGGGGGGATTTCACAGGGGAAAACCCGAAATGGACAGAATTGTAAACGATTTTACCATCAATATAGCAACGGCAAATGGTACTGGTTCTCAGTCCGCAAACCTCATTCTCCTACAGACATTGTTCGACATGGGAATACCGGTAAGTGGGAAGAATTTGTTCCCATCAAACATTTCAGGATTACCGACTTGGTACATCGTTAGACTATCAGAAAAAGGCTACCAAGCACCCGGTGACAGAACCCACATTCAGGTTCTTGTAAACCCGGCTACTTGGGAAGACGACCTCGCATCCCTGGAGCCTGGTACAGTAGTAATTTGGAATACTGATTCAAAGATGCCAATGGAAAGAGATGACGTAATTTCATATCCTGTTCCAATGACAAAAATCGCCCGTGGCCTAAACCCAAAATTGGCGAGAATGATTGCAAACGTGGTTTATGTCGGTGTGTTAGCAGAACTTCTAGGAATGGATCAAGAAGTCCTAGAAGCCGCGATTGCAAAGCAATTCGGTGGCAAAGCAAAGGCAATCGAATTGAATGCTGAAGCAGCAAGACTTGGCCGAGCATACTGCTCTGAAGAATTGACAAAGGGTGACGTATATGCTGTCGAAGCACGTGATGTAGAAGACGGCGGTTTCTTCATGGAAGGAAACGAAGCTGTTGCGCTTGGTTCTATTTTTGGTGGAGTACAGATGCTTTCTTGGTATCCAATTACCCCATCATCTAGCCTTGCAGAAGGAATTATTGCATGGCTACCAAAACTGAGAACTCACGAAGGTAAGGCCACTTATGCGGTTCTACAAGCAGAAGACGAACTAGCTGCTGCTGGTATGGTAATCGGTGCAGGATGGGCAGGTGCTCGTGGGATGACTGCAACATCTGGACCTGGTATCTCTTTGATGCAGGAATTCATCGGACTATCTTACTTCGCGGAAGTTCCTTCTGTATTTTGGGACGTTAACCGTGTAGGGCCTTCAACAGGGCTTCCAACCAGAACCCAGCAAGGTGACCTAACAATGCTGTATGAGAGCAGCCACGGTGACACTCAACACATAGTATTCATTCCAGGAACTGTTGAGGAATGTTTCGAATTCGGCTGGAGGGTATTCGATGCTGCTGAAAAATATCAAACCCCAGTATTTGGATTCTCAGACCTAGACCTAGGAATGAACAAATGGGCAATGCGTGACTTCGAATACCCTACTGAACCAATGGATAGAGGAAAGGTCATTCTAACCAAAGAACAGATGGACTCAATCGAAAACTATGGTCGATATCGTGATGTAGACGGAGATGGAATTCCATACCGTACACTTCCGGGCTCTGGTCTCGACCCAATTCTCTACAGAGGAACTGGACACGATGAAGACGGTACATATTCTGAGAAACCTGACGTTTACTACAAACTCATGAGCCGCCTGAAAAGAAAGATTGAGGGCGCAAGGGACTATCTTCCTGCACCAGTTGTTCGTGAAGAAGATGAGCAAGATATCGGTGTCATATTCTACGGTTCAATGGAGAATACAATCGAAGAAATCGATGACATCCTTGAGGAGATGTCTGGCATGAAAGTCAGCACCCTCAGAGTGAGAGCACTTCCATTGCACAGCGAAGTAGAGGCCTTTGTCGAGAGACACAACAGAGTAATCGTTCTCGAAATAAACCGTGATGCACAACTCTACGGAATCATGCGTAAAGAGTATCCAAATCACCTGCTAGACAAGATGCACAGCGTTGCATACAGTGACGGAATGCCGCCACGAGCACGCTTGTATGCTGAGAGAATAATGGATGTACTGAACGAGGTGGGCGCATGAGTGATAAGCCAGTTAGAGCGGTTAAGTTGAACGTTATCAATGAGCCAAAGGATTCCTACACCGGTGGAAAATCTTCTCTTTGTCCAGGTTGTGGACACGACCAAATCTCTAGCGTGATTGTAAACGCTGCATGGGAAAATGGAATCGAGCCACACAGAATCGCTAAGATGAGTGGTATTGGTTGTTCATCCAAAACTCCTGCATACTACCTAGGTCAATCACACGGTTTCAACACTGTACACGGTAGAATGCCATCTGTAACGACAGGCGCAAACGTTGTCAACAACGACCTAACTTACCTCGGTGTTTCAGGAGACGGTGACTCTGCTTCCATCGGAATTGGACAATTGATTCACGCAATTAGAAGAAACGTCAACATGGTCTACATAGTAGAAAACAACGGTGTATATGGACTTACCAAAGGACAATATTCTGCAACAGCAGATGTTGGTTCCAAGAAGAAGAAAGGTGCAGTTAACGAAACCCAGCCTATCGATTTGTGTGCTATGGCAATCAACCTAGGTTGCTCATTCGTGGCGCGCTCATTCAGTGGTTCAAAGAAGCAATTGACTGCAATCATCAAGGCTGCAATGTCCCACAAAGGATTTGCATTAATCGATGTAATCAGCCCGTGTGTTACATTCAACAATAACGATGAATCTCTGCGCTCCTATGGATACGTCAAGGATAACACTGCAGAGCTACACTCCGTTGGATACATACCTCATTTCTCACCTCTCGAGCAGGTCGAAGTTCCAGCTGGATCTTACCGAGACATCACACTACACGATGGCTCTACCATGAGATTAGAGACAATCTCTGAAGACCACGATATCTCTGATGCTGTTGCTGCATTGGGTGCGCTTCACAAGGCTGATGCTGAAAGAAAGCACGTCATGGGTCTGTTGTACTTCGATGGCGAAAAGCCATCACTGGATGCTGACCTGAACCTTCACGATACACCAATCACCGAGATGGGCGAAGACATACTGCGACCATCCCGCGAGCAATTAGCAGAAGTTGTAGCCGCTCTACGTGGTTGAATACTAGACCGCTTAATTGAAGAATGAGAGGCCTTTGGCGGTAGTTGCCAGTCTCTTAGTGTAGTGGTCCATCATGGTGGGTTCTGGTCCCGCCGACCTCGGTTCGAATCCGAGAGAGACTATCCTTCTGGAAACAATACAAAGAGGA
>CAXPMI010000002.1:0-59486 GCA_964218365.1 Candidatus Poseidoniaceae archaeon | reverse complement strand
ATCTAGAGCATCATCGTCACAATTCGAGCTTGAACTACTTGATGAGTCCTCATCGTCGGACAAACATCCTTGCAAAGAAGACATCAAAAGAATCAACGACAATAAGCCAGTGCGGAGTGACATGCTAGTACTGCTTTGTTCCAGACAAATAATCATATTGCAATTTAGCATTGGAATATAGGATTCGAATGATATCTGAGAATTCCACAAGGATGTAGAGGATTACAGAGATTAGGGAAGTTCGGTTTCTTCAGCAGAACCCGTTGACCAGTCATAGATTCCCTTACCGGATTTCTTGCCTAAGCGTCCTTCTGCAATCAACTTCTCAAGGAGTGGATGGGGTGTGTAAGCATCATCGTTGAATGATTTCTTCAGATTCAGTAGAATGTCCCTGCGTACATCTAGGCCGACAAGGTCAGTAAGGGCGAGTGGTCCCATCGGATGCTTATATCCCAAGACCATCGCAGTATCGATGTCTTTGGCACTAGCTACTCCATCTGCAAGCATGCGAATCGCTTCATTGCCGAGAACTACGCCAAGTCTAGATGTTGCAAATCCTGGGACGTCTTTGACTAGAATCGTGGTTTTACCCATGGCTTCACCGGCAGCAGTTGCAGCCTCAATAGTGGATTCAGAACATGAATCATGCTTGATCAATTCTAGCAGTTTCATAATTGGAACTGGATTGAAGAAATGCATTCCAATTACTTTGTCAGGTCTACCCGATGCGGCAGCAATGTCGGCGATTGATAGAGAGGAAGTGTTGGTGCCTAAGATGCAATCTTCCTTGGCCATTGTCCCAAGTTCCGAGAAGATCTTGTGCTTTAAATCGGGGATTTCCGGAACCGCTTCGATTACTAGGTCTGCATCTTTTACCGCTTCTTGCATGTCGGATACAGCGTGAAGATTTGTTGCCCAAGTTGCCTTTTGTTCAGCAGTTGTTTTGCCTCTAGCGATGCCTTTGTCCCAAAACGCATCTATGGTATTCATTCCACGCTCTAGTCCTTCGGGAAATGCGTCATACAGTTTGGTATGCCAACCCGCCTGTGCACAAACCTGTGCAATTCCTGCACCCATTGTTCCTGCTCCAATGACGGCTACAGTATTGATTCCCATGTTTCTAGTCCAAGGGAATTAGGTTGATGACGGTTGCTTAGATTGGGCAAGGTAAACGCCCCCTACAATTAGAATGAAGGATGCAATCAGTGAAAGTCCCAATTTTTCATCGAGCAATAGCCATCCACTTAGTATTCCAAAAATGGGCACGAGGTAAACGTACATTGCAGACCTTCCTGCTCCGATTATTCGAATTCCGTCAGCAAACCAAACGTAACTCAAGACGGTTGAGAAGATAGCAAGGAAGGCTAGCCATGCCCACCCTTCGAGTGAAGCATCGGTGGGAAATCCGACTTGAGAGTATTCCCAAATTACGGCAGGTGTTTGAATTAGAAGTCCAACAACGCTTGACCATACAGTTATGTGAAGTGGAGACATAGGGTTACCTCCAGTCATTGCTTTCTTCATCAAAATCGTTGTACAAGCCCAAGATAAAGCAGCCATTCCAATCAAAGCATCTCCAAGAAGTCTCTCATTTACTGGCAGGTCTACATTCGGTGAATACCAAGCGATTACAACAACACCGCAAACCGCTGATAGCAATCCTGCACCGAGTCTAATGTCGAATTTTTCTCCAAGAAACGGTACTGCTAGAATTGCAGTAAACACCGGATTGAAGGTTATCATGAGTGACGCATCACCAGCAGCAGTCCATTTCATTCCGTACATGAAAAATGCCTGATAGAGGAAGGTGGATAGGAACCCGATTCCTGTGATTATCTTCCACTGATCTTTTGAGGGTAGAATCCATTGTTTTGATAATCTCAAGAATACTAAAAAACACGCCACTGCTATGATGTATCTAACCCATCCGGCAGTAAATGGCGGTATCTCAAGGGCTACAACTCTTCCTGCAACCCAACCAAGGCCCCAAATTATTGCAACAATGAGCAGCTTCAGATGGGTTGATACATTTTTCATCCAAATCGCTCCAAGCCGAGTTGCAGAATGCGGGCTCTAGGTAGCCCGATTTCTGGCATTCCTTCGGCTGGGGCGTGGATTTTCAGTCCTTCAAGTCTTTGAACGTACAATCCATATGATGCGATATCGTTAGGAAGATATGGTGTAGGCAGACCTAGTTTTTCTAGGCCATCGCATGCCTCCTTAGAGTAGATTGGATATACGTTGGTTTCAAAGTGCATCCAAGTTGAGACTCTCTTGCAGTCGATGTTTTCCAAGGTTAACAAGTGCTCAAGCAACCCCACATCAGGGTACTTGATTGTTTGAATTGCCATGTTGACTTCCATTACTACATCTTCCGGCCAGGCAAAAGGTGTGTTATTTGCCCAAGAGTCTGCCAATTCGATGTGTTCGATTACATCATCACCTGTAATTGCAAACAGAGTTTCCTGATACGGACGGTCTTCGTAAGCATCACTGACTAATTCAGGTAGTACCGAATAGAAGCGTTCTAATTCCGCTTCGTCGGCTCCGTAGAGCGAGACGGGGATCAAATTCTCACCTCAAGCAGTAGCGCCGATTCCACTAGCAACTTGGCGAGGAGTCAATGGCTTGTCCTCGATCCATTGTTGCTTGAATAGTTCCTTCAAAGACTCTTCATCTTCAGCGGTAGGTAGAACAGTTCTCAAGTATTCAGCGTACTCTTCATCAGTACCCTCGAATAAGTCACCGTTTGTGTAGCAGTTCTTTCCACCGAAGTTTCCGATTTCTCTGTTGAAGTTCTCGTGAGGGACATACAGTGTAACTCCACAACCTTCTGGTAGGTAACCGTTCAACTTCTCAACTTCTCTGACGATTTCATCGTGGTAGTGGCCACGGCTTTCCTCATTCAGAACTTCCTTGTCAACTTCGATGTCACCTTCGAGTTTCTTGCGCTCGTCCCAGCGTCCCTTAACTCCCCAGACGTATGCCCAGTGAGCCGATGTTGATGAATCGGTACCGAATAAGTCGTGAGCGGTTGCGACCCACTTGTTCATGTAGCGCTGTAGCATATCAAGTGGGATTACCCCTGCCTTGATGATTCTGCGCAGTCCATTTGATCCTGTTCCCAAGTGGAATGATTCCTCCTTGAGCATTGGTCCCATTGAAGCTGCTAGCGGCTTGAAAGCAGATGTGGATAGCATACCAAGTTGGAACTTTCCATCTCTGTCCACGAACATTGTGTAGTTGAAGAAATCAAGCCAGTGTGGCATTGGTCTGTTGAATGCCCCTAGCAATCTGTCGCCATCTTGTGCATTGCGCTCAAGTAACTTTTGGGCTTCTCTTCGTCCCTGCTGTCCGAAGTAGGTCATGAGTAAGTAAGCCATTTGCCAACCGTGTCTCTGCTCTTCAGCCATGATGCGAGCTGCTGCGTAGCGGTCGTAGTCTGTTGGAGCGGTTGCAAGTAGGTGGCGTTGCTGCTCCACGGATGCGAATTCAGTGTCACCCTGAACAGTGATCATTGCAACCAATGAATCACGGATGTTCTGGTGAGGAACTTGTAGGGCTCTCTCCCACTTTGCTCTGCCAGCGTAATCTCCAAACTCGATTACTTCGCCAGCACGGTCCCAATCAAATAGAATTGAAAGGTCGAAATCGCCCAACCATTCTCTGTCGAAACCAACTCTGTCTTGCCATTCGCCAAAGTTGGCGACCCAGTCTTCCCATGTCTTAGGTAGTTCTGCCATGGTACGGGGAAAGGGCTCCTACTATTCATGAATTTGCGAACATGTTCGTGCGAACATGTTCAGGGTGAGTTCCGACGCACCTCTTCTGCGAACACGTTTAGAACGATTCCCTCGATTTTGTGAAGGTGTACAGATAAGGTGGATTTGCTCAATCCTAGAAGTTCAGCCAAATCACTGAGGGTGATCCGTCTCGGTGTATCCCAGTACCCCTCATTTAGAGCCGAATCAAAAATCAGTCTTTGCTTTGGCGTAAGCATTCTGGAACCAGTTGCTCTGGTTGAGACCACTCTGTATGGAGTCCCTTCTTCCCTCAAAAGTTGAACTAATTCTCTGCTTTTTTGTGCTGAGCATTCAATTGTCCAATCTACCCAACCGTCTCTTACTTCGAACGGTGATTGTGGTATTACACCAGCTTCTCTAATCTCTTTGATGTATCCGCCCCCTTTGGGAGCAATATCAACTTCGTAGCGATTGCCTCCGAGGTCTCTTACTTCATCCACGCCTTGGTGTGCAATCAGTTCCTCTTTTAATTCACAAGAAGAAGACATTTTCGCAGTACCTCTGCCCCTTCCTAGTGGCATCGTTTCTTCGATTCGTAATACTGCTTCAGGACGTTGTCTAGATACATCTCCGGACCAATGTCCCTCGGGTAGGCGAACCTCGATTCTTAATTGGTTCACCATGCTATCACAATGAATGGGTTCGGTCATGACGAGTAACCTTTCCAGTTTGTACGTCGATTAACTCCGCAAATGTTTGCACGCTGTCTTCGTTTACGATAACTCCTGGAAGATATCCGTCACAGACTCCGGATGCAGCAAAGATAGCATCATCTGAGCGGCAAAGGTCTGTTGCATCCCAAAGTCTGGTCAAGTCATCATCGACCATCTTTTCTGCTCTCTTTTCTTCTTCATCTGAACGGAATACTAGCCTTCCTTCGAAAACGCCACCAATGCCTCTTATTGCAGTCGCTGTAATTACTCCCTCTGGTGCAGCACCGATTCCTAACAGCATGTCGTAGGGGCCATCAGGCCTTGCTGCCCAAATTGCTGCAGAAACATCTCCATCTCCCATCAAATGAAGTTGTGCTCCAGCTTCCCTTACTTCTTTGAACAAATCAGCGTGCCTTTCTCTGTCAAGGGCAACAACCTTGACTTCTGACATTGGCTTGTCCAAGACATCTGCAGCTTGCTCAAGGTTGTAGGTCACTCCACCATCTAGACTGATATGACCTGCAAGTTCTGGCCCAGCAGCGATTTTGTCCATGTAACAATCTGGAGCATGAAGCAGGGTTCCTCTTGGTGCTGCAGCAAGAACAGCGATCGAATTAGGAGTATTATCTGCACAATTGTTGGTACACTCAAGCGGGTCTACCGCTATGTCGATTTGAAGTGCTCCCTCTACACCAATTTGGTTTCCGAGTTCTTCTCCAATGAATAGCATTGGTGCATCGTCTCTTTCACCTTCCCCGATTGCAACTCTTCCATCAAATGGCACTTTGTCGAATGTTTTTCGCATTGCTTCAACAGCAGCGGCATCTGCAGCGTTTTTGTCACCCAGTCCACGCCATTCAGCACTTGCAATTGCCGCTTGGTCTACCGCTTCCAAAAAGTGATGTGCTAGGTCAGCGGTTCTCGCCATGTTGTCTGCGATAAGTAACCCCTCCATCAATAAAGCGCTTAATCCGACTTGTGTTTTTCTAAGACAACTATGTCTGTGATTTTCGTTTCAGGATATTGGCCGTTAGCGTCTTTTTCAAGTGATTTTACCATGTCAAGAGCGCATAGAAGGCCTGCAGATACTCCGGTTAACGCTTCCATCTCAATTCCTGTTTTGTAATGGGCATTGACTTCAACTGTACACCTTAGCGAATTTCCTTCCCAAGCCCAGTCGACTTTGCAACCCTCGAGAGGGATTGGATGGCAATGAGGTATGATTCTAGGTGTTTCCTTAACCGCTTGAATTGCGGCGATTGTAGATGCCTCCAAAACATCTCCTTTCCTTACAGAGCCAGTAATTATTGCTTCCTTTGAGGATTCAGATAAGTGTACTAATCCTGTTGCTATGGCTCTTCTTTGTACGACTGGTTTAGCCGATATGTCTACAACTCCCTGTATGCTTTTTTCCATTCCATCACCCCAATCCTGCTTTCCAAGTCTCTCCACTTGGTTTGACTTCTTTCTTCCACAATGGTGCTTGCCTTTTCAACTCATCAATCAACCACGAGCATCCTTCAAAGGCTTCCTTCCTGTGTGGGCTTGCAACATGAATTGCAACTATGTTTTCACCAGGTCCAACGGAACCTGTGCGATGGGCCATGGCAATGGAATGTAGGCCGAACTGTGACATCGCATTTTCCGCTAGACCGTGCAGTGTTTCTGACAATTTTTCTTGCCATGCATCGAATTCCAAACTAAGGACTTCTTCTCCGGCGTCCATTCCTCTAGTGATTCCAATGAAAGAAACAATTGCACCACAGCCCTCTGTATGCAACATAGTTCTGAGCGCATCAACGTCTAGTGATTCAGGAGCTTCTTGAATGAAGATGTGCTCCTGCATGTTGCTGCGATGTGCGCCGCATCCTTGAAACCATCCACAGTCATGGGATATCATGGCACAGGCAGGCCCCATCCACATCATGGGCGCGGGTTTGTCTGGTTTGGCTGCTGCAACTACCCTTGCTAAAGCAGGGATTGAAGTTCATGTTCATGATGTTAGAGAGGACTCAGGTCAACGCTTTGATGGAGATTTCCAAGCATTGGAAAACTGGTCTATGGATGAGGATTTTTTCGACCAGTTAACAGAATGGGGATACGATCCAAGCGAATTTAAAGCAACAGAATTCAAGGAAGTAGACCTGATTCACCCCGATGATGAAATCAGCAAAACTTACTCTCCAAAGGTCGCTTACAGAATTGTAGAGAGGGGGACTTCTGAACACACAATCGACCAAGGTTTCAAGCGAATGGCTATTGCAGCTGGCGCAAATCTTCACTACAAGAGCAAAGTCAAGGAAGAAGACTGTCAGATTATCGCTTGTGGTCCCAAGGGTACAAGTGCAGTTGCTTATGGAGAAATATTCAAGACCAAGCATCCAAATCACATCGCCTTTCAAATGAATGATAAATTGGCTCCTGGCTCGTATTCTTACCTGATAATCATCGATGGAGTCGGTTTGATTTGTACCTGTTTGTGGAGAAAGCAAAGAGGAACAGATAGGTTCCTAAACGAGACAATAGCGTGGTATCAGAAGTACTATCCTGATATCGATATGGAACCAATCAAGAGAGTGGGGGGTAAAGGAGACTTTACAATAAACAAGAATTACTTCCAAGACGGAAGATATTACGTCGGTGAGTCAGGTGGCCTGCAAGACTTCATGTGGGGCTTCGGAATGAGGATGGCGGTTTGGTCTGGATACCTTGCAGCACAAGATATTCTTGGAAACTGCAATTATGAAAACGAAGTTCGAAAGCAATTGATGCCATACGTGAAAACTTCCGTTGCTAATCGATTTTTGATGAATAGAGTAGGCAATCGCACTTTCAAGTACATGTGTAAAGCATGGATGAAGGACCAGAAGAAGCGTGATGATGGCCTAGTTTGGATTGGTAAATTATTCCGCCCCAAGTGGTACAAATCTCTGCTCTATGTACTTGTCAATCCATTCATGCTGAAATCGGACCCTAAGGCAATGGGTAGAGGAGTTAGGCGTCTTCCATTCAGAAAGGCGAAGAAAAGGGACCTCTGGGAGATGTCCGATGAAGCGAAATCTGTTGCGGATAGGTGGGACAAAATTCGTCGCTCCGGTGGAAAGACTTCGTTCAGCGAGAGCAGCGATTGACTCATTAAGCGGACCCGTTTGGAGTGAACCATGAGCGACCTATACGGACTCAAATTAGAACCAATGCCAAACCGTCTAGTCAACTACGGAACCACAGACAATGGTATCGCAGTCATTGAACTAGCTTCTGACTCAGCAGGTGCTCCTCTGGAAGGAGATGCAATGGGTCCAAACACCTACACTCACGAAATGATGAGAGATATCGATTCTGCAATTATCAAGGCACGTTTCGATGATGATGTAACTGTAATCGTGATCACCGGTCACGGTTCCAAGTTCTTCTCTGCAGGTGCATCCATTCAGATGCTGAACAGCGTTTCTCCTGGATTCAAGTACAACTTCTGTCTTCACGCTAATGAGACACTTTCTCGCTTCGAGCAGACTACCAAGTTGGTAATTTGTGCAATGAACGGACACGCTGTTGGCGGCGGTCTAGAAATCGCAATGGCTGCTGACATTAGAATCGCAAGAAAGAACTCCGGAAAGGTCGGTCTTCCTGAAATCAACCTAGGTGTTCTAGCAGGTACTGGTGGAACAGCTCGCCTAACTCGCCTAATCGGAAAGGCAAAGGCGCTTGAGATGATGGTTACTGGTGAATTGATGTCATTCGAAGATGCACTAGATTGCAACTTAATCAACCACATTTGGGAAGGCGACGCAGATGACTTCCGCCGTGACGTTCTAGATTGGGCTAGCCAATTCACTCTACCAAACAAGGCAACAAAGGCTGTTGGAAACATCAAGCGTTCTTGCCAGACTGGACCTGAGATTCCATTCGAGTACCACTTGGCTCTCGAGCGTGAACTTCAGGCTGCTCTATTCGGCAGTAGCGATGCCAAGGAAGGAATCGCAGCATATGTCGAGAAGAGAGTACCTTCATTCGAAGGTCAGTGAACTCGCAATTTGCAGATATATCCACTTGGTTTTTGCCAAACTGAGTGTTTTGGGTACAATTAGCGAACGATGTTTTGAAGTCCTAAAGGAAAGTGGACGATTTAATGGCGACCAAATATCCTGTCCCAGCAGACGTTCCTGACGAACTTATCGAGACTTTCATCGACAACATGGATGCAGCAACTTGCGGAACAGGCAAGATGAACCTATTCGCGTGCGACCAGAAAATTGAGCACCTGAATGATGATTTCTACGATGGTGGAAAAGACATTCCTCTCTCTTCTAATGACCCTGGCCACCTATTCGAGATAGGTGCAAGAGCGCATGAACAGGGAACTATTGGAGTGCTAGCAGGTCAACTTGGTTTAATCGCACAATACGCTCGGGACTATCCAGACATTCCTTATTTGGTCAAGCTGAATTCTAAGTCGCACATGGTAAAGACTGCACAAAGAGACCCAGTCTCTCAGGCACTATGGGATTTGGATGACGTTTCCGCTTTGCTTCACAATGGTATCAATGTAGTTGGTATAGGCTATACTGTCTACATCGGTTCAGAGTATGAACATGAAATGCTTACCGAAGCAGCAACCTTCATTCGTCAAGCACACGAACTTGGAATGATTGCAGTTGTCTGGATGTACCCAAGAGGACAAGCGGTTACTGACGAGAAAGACCCGCAACTGATCTCAGGGGCAGCGGGTGTTGCCGCATGTATTGGTGCCGACTTTGCTAAAGTCAACTATCCAAGGGCATTCGAGGGTATGACTCAACCAGAAAGTCTTGGGATTGCTGCAGAAGCGGCAGGCCGCTGTGGAATTATTTGCTCAGGAGGAGGCTCACTTCCTCCTCGAGAATTCTTGGGACGTTTGGTTGACCAAATGCAAGTATCCGGATGTAGAGGTGCTGCAACCGGAAGAAACATCCATCAAAAGACGACAGAAGAAGCGGTTAGAATGACAGCAGCATGTAAGGCGGTCATTTGTGATGGTGTAGGACTTGAAGAAGCTCTGGCGATTTACAACGGTCAGTGATTCTTAGATTGATTGTAGTAACAGTCTTGTCCACCATGGTTAGTTCTAACTAAAAATCGATGTTTGTTCCGTATCGAATAAAAATCAAAGTGGATTTGTTTGGGCTAGATTCATTGTACCATTCCACATTCTGTACAAAGGCTACCTACTACGAGGCCTCCACAGAACATGCAAACGGTAGCATCTGTCATCCATTGAACCCAACGCATGCAAATCAGCTTCTTCTGATCAGGTCGTTAGTCTGGACGTTTCCTTCTGAATCGATGATTAGAGGCTGTCCTTCTTCCCAACCTGGGCAGTTGTCAGAGACCCATGTTCTTGTGGCCCATTCGCAAATGTCGTATCCGCCTGAGAGAATGCCGGAGCGCTTGATGTATCCAACCTTGACAATGTCCTTGTCTTTTGATAGGACGTTTCCGAGTTGCTGACTAGTGGTGCCATGTCTCATGGTGCTGTTGATGTGCTCCAAGATTTCAGCTGTGTTGCGTGGGCGGTCGCCCAGGAACTTCTTGATTTTTTCACGTATTCTTACTGTTTTCATCTGCATTCTCCTCCTTGTCATGCGGCCGTTTTCCGTCAAGAGTTTGGGCCGTTGTACAAGAGGAGCGAAGCAGCCCATATAACCGTTCCTCCAACATCACTGTTGAAGTTACACTAACTACCGTGAAATTTTGTCAAAAAAGTGGTTTCATTGTTAAACTGGGTGCTATTAAACCATTCTCCAGTGGAAATGTGTAACAAAATGTAACTAATTATTTCTTTGTAAGTGAAAAAATTGATATGTTTACGAATATCGGGATATTTTGGTGACAATGGTGCAAACTAGCCGTATTCGTTCCACACACCAACGCAGAGTTTTGGATTGGTTGGCAGATGGCGGTGGAACGGTAACCGAGGTTTCTCTTGCATTGAATATCAGAGTGCCTCACGCTTCAGCTGCCTTGAAGAAACTTAGAGAATCAGGTGACGTAATACGAGATGAAGCAAATATTCGTGGCTCTAGATACCGCTTATCCTCTCAAGGTCTTGCTAGATTAGAGTCAGATGGAATTGCAAGAATGACGGAATTAGTACAATGGCCACCCCCTCCGGGTGCTGCAGGAATCGTACTTGCAAGAGATGGTCCAATGATGTTACTTGGTTACGCATCTCAGCCAGCTGGCCCTCTCTTAGGCATACCAGATCGCCCTATGGATGAGGGAAGTGGAGTACTCTTAAACTCCAATGGAAATGATGGGGAGCCCGAAGTATGGCGATGGGCTGTTCAAAGAGGGGATGGACCAGTGTGGTGGGATATTGAAACATTGAGACGAACATCTGCTCCAACTCGATCTAGTCCCACCACGCTCACTGCATGGATGGAGAGGCCCAAGGTGATGGGCTTAGTTCGTGCTAGGCTGCTAGATGAGGGGAATCCTTGGCCAGTGAGCGTGGGAAGTTGGTTCTCACCATTACCCTCGGGGTTTTGGCCAGATTTACCGCAAGTTCTCCAGGATGGAGATTCAGTAATTGGCAGGGCAGGTAATTCAGGGCCACCAGTAAAGCCCCGTGGCGCAATTCAAGCTGTTTTAGGTCGTAGTTTGGACAGGTCGATAGTTGCTACCAATATGGCTGAGAATGCGGTTTCAATCATCGATGGTAACTTGATTGGAGTTCAGAGTAAACCTCTACCGTTTGCAATTTTGAAATATTGGCTTTCAATAATTCACCCTAGAATGTCTAGTCTAGCTCTAGATATGAAATTCACACGATTGATCGAGGACCTTAATTCGAGGTCAAGCAATGCGCTAACGCGAAGGGTTTTGAGCGATTTTCCCGGAAGAGAATGGGGAGAAGGAATAGGTTCGTTGATTGATACGAGACATCTCTCACAAAGAGCAGGTGAAGCATGTTTATTGTTTGCTCTTGAAGAAATCGATGCGCCAATTATCTTAGATTGGAGATGGAAGTATGTCGAAGCTTTGGATAGGTTAGGTGCTGATCAGAGATGTAGGGTCATCATTAGCAATGATATTAGTTTGGATATTTCATTGAGATTGACTACAAGTGACACACCGGGTAAATTCAATCTTGAAATTCCGGGCCGAATCAATATTCCAATCACGGTTTCCCGCGATTCGATGATGCCTACAAATTGGCAGGCCCCAAAAACTCCTGATGAGTTAACCCGAGGTAGTTTAACCAATGTAAAAAATGCTGAAAATTCCAGAGAAGCAATGTGGTTAGCGTGCCAATTGGCAGAAGGAGATGATGTCTGGGCAGATAGGCATGAGCGCGAATATCCACTCGCATCTTGGATTGCTACAACAGGACACTCGCAACCTTCGAGATGGAGGAGAATTGGAGATTCGATAGATCCAAAGTGGGCGAGTTTGGCTGATTTGACCACATTTGCCGATGAGGACCTTTCCAACCTAGCAATGTATGATGACCACGCACTATCGATTCTTATCGACCGATTAAGAGAGCACCCTTTGTCAAGTCTTGCTAGGATTACTACTAAGCCATCTGTAGCAACAGCAATTCTTCTGAGTCGTGAGTGGATTGAAGAGATACCTGATGTTGTTGACACTTGGCTTGAGCAACCACTGAGAGCTAGTGAGGTAATTAGGAAAAATTGGAGAGAGGGAGATATTGCTAGAATAGCATCAGCGTGTCCTCAACACAAGTTATTGCTAGAGGATAATGTTGTAGACAGAACGCAAATGCTTGCAATAATGGAAGATGTTCATTACTCGCTTTGGGAGGATAAATCAGAATCTTGGCTCTTGAACTGTTTGGCATCCTCAGTTGGCAGAACAGCACTATCTTCTCTTGAAATTCCATGGCCAGTTATACTAAGCAAAAAGGATATTTCTTCTGAAGACCTTGCACTCGTTCATCATATGCCGAATGGTGTAGGTAAGGATTACCTAATTGATTCACTAATGGGTATCACTGCTTCAGAGCAAGGAATCCATCCATCATTAGGGAAAACTCACCCATTTGCAGGATGGCTGTTCAAAGATTCAGTTCCTATGGTGCCTTTGGAAACAAAACACGATTTGGATATTCACATAGAATTACACCGACGCTTTCAACAACAATGAGCATCTGAGATTCATTTGACCGCACATGCAACATCACACGGAGGGCGTGCTGCTCGATGAACTGTGATACCAATGACTGCGGTCATGCGCCATCGACGAAGACCAGAGTGACTTTCGGGAATGACCTCTGATGCAAACCGATGGACTATGTGGTCGGTAATGGGTCCTCGCTGGACGAGAGAATGAGAGTGAGACAACCAACCGGCTGCACAGACGCCCTGACCCTGGGTCAAGCTCCCGAGGAGACGATGACAGGGGCTGTTACGGGTCGGGGCACACCTTTTCTTGCGATTCATTGAATAGCCATCCAAAGACAGTAGTTGCCATGCCGAAGTTGGAGCGCTGCTTAGTTGGTGGCACTTTCGACAGGTTTCACATAGGACACAAGGTCCTCCTTGAATCAGCATTAGAAACCGCTGAGTTCGTTGAAGTTTGGATCACAAACGACGAAATGTCAGCTGTAAAATCACCAGTAATCCAATCATTCGAAGATAGGCGAGAAGCGATACTAGCTTGGGCTGATGAAAGGATCACAACTCATGAATTAGATGATAATTACGGGCCTGCACCTATTCGCAAAGATTGCGACAGCATAATTTGCACTCCAGAGACTCTAGGGAATTGTCAAAAAATAAACGAAATCAGATTACAAAACGGTCTATTGCCATTAGAGATAATCGAAGTACAGCACAGTCTTGATGAATCGGGAGGAATAATTTCCAGTTCTAGAATTAGAGCGGGTAACATAGATTGCGACGGCAAATTATGGGTTAAGGATTCTCAAAAAGAACAGACATATTTTTTCCACAAGGGTTTGGATGAGGAACTCAAAAAGCCAAATGGTGAGTTATTCACTGGACCTGAAGATTCTCCTGAAGTCGCTATGTCATCCGCAATGGAAAACTTATCACCTGGTAGTATTATTGCGGTAGGCGATGTTTGCGCTGCTACTTTACTCGATTTAGGTGTGGTTCCAGATATCGCTGTAGTTGATGGAATGACGAAAAGAGTTGAACTTGACAATAAGGTCGATTTGTCAAAGTTCGACGTTCATCTGAATGCTCATAATCCGCCTGGACAAATTACACCATCACTATTCACAGCAGTCGCTAGCGCATTACACAATGACCAAACTACATGTATTGAAGTAGAAGGAGAAGAAGACCTCGCTCCTATCGTGATACACCTACTTGCTCCACTAGGAACAAATGTGGTATATGGCCAACCTAACAAAGGTGTTGTTTTGAGAATCACTACTTTGGAATCCAAGGAACAATGTAGAACACTTCTTTCCAAATTCGAGGTGAGAGATTGACACTAGTATCGATAGCAGTATGTGTTAGAGATGGTGTCGATTGGATTGATGGGTGCATGGAATCTTTGGTTGAACAAACCCATTCACCAATCGAAATTATTCTTGTCGACGATGGTTCTTCAGATGGTGGAAGAGATGTTGTTGCAAAATGGTCTAAGCATGAAATGGTAACAACGATTTCTCAAGATAAACTTGGTTTGTCTGCTGGAAGAATGGCTGCATTAGAGCAATCCAAAGGAGAATGGTTTGCAATAACAGACATCGATGTGCGCCCAGAAGCAGATTGGATTCAGAGAATGCTAGAGTCTTCAAAATCTCAGGAAGGCGAAAACGTAGTTGCAGTCACTGGAAGAACTGTATTCGGACGAGCGGATGACGTAATTTCCCGGATCAGATCGATTGAAATCGAGTCTAAGTATCGCTCAAGGCCTCGGAGAACTAACTTAGCAAACGGTCCTTGTTCGATGTTTAATCGCGATAGCCTCCTTGCAATCGGCGGCTTCGATCCATCATGGTACCATGCTGAAGACATGGAAGTTTCATTGAAATTAATACAGGATGGTGGAACTATTGTCTATACTCCAAATGCTGTTGTAAATCACGTTCCAGAAACAGGCCTCAAGAGATTTCTTGGAAAGCGTAAGCGCGACGCTAGGGCTCACGTCAGGATACACCGAAGATACAAAATCTTGAGAAGCGGGCATGATTTTATTGGGTCATCTTGGGTAGTTCTATGGATGACACCATTGCTTTCTTTGCTAGGTGTTGCCATATACCAATATGTTGACACGTTGTCCTCATATGAATCAGTAAATCTCAATTCTATGTATTACTCATTGACGAGAGAAGTTCTGTTAATTGCTGCAGCACCGATTTACTGGTTGCTTTCATTTATACGAAGTGATCTGCCGAAGAAGGGTATATACTCCAACCTAGTGTTGTTATCTTGGTCCTTAGCCCTTTGGCAGGGGATCATATTGGGTTATCTCGATGCGTTATTACGCAGAAATGGTCACTGATTCACTCTTCATGTTCAACAGAAGACAACATTCGCATTACAATACCTGCTCCCATGAGAGCGATTGCGATTGAGTATACACCAGGGTCGATCCATGCCATGTACATAATTCCCCAGTAGAAGTAGAAAATCATACTTGCTAGCATGCACCATGTTCCAAGCGCCAAGCTCCAACCTGACTCGACGTCCAATAAATCATTGTACCAATCGTTGGTTATCATGCCAGTGAACCATTCTTGAGGGCTATCGTCACCGATTAGGGAGCGTGCACCCAAGAAAGTCATACCACCGAAAATCGCCATGAAAACTGCATCGCCTGCTACAAAAGCGGCGGCAGTATCCTTGTCGCCAAATGCGTCATTCATGTATTCGAAAGTAAGCAATCCTCCCCACGATACTCTGTAAGTAGGGTGAATCATCCCCATGAGGTTGAGAACTGCTAGTAATAGACCTAACAATCCAATCCAAAAATACCATGTTGCAAGTGTTTTGGATGGACTAAACAGAATTGTGCCCAGATTGTCCTGTGCATTCTCTCCGTTGTCGCTCATGCGCCGTTCGACCTAAGTCGCGTTTAAGAGTCTTGGCATAGCAAAGACAAGACAGGTTGCCTCTCAAAGTCTAGATTGATGACGGTATTTGGCTTGGAAAACCTCGCTCAGTGTGGGTTCTGCTTTTGCCATAACGTCAGAAGGATTGATGTTTGTAGGAATGCAGGAGTTAATCTCCTTACTTCTTCCATATCTCCCTCTTGAAATCGTCTTTGCAGTAATCAATCCAAGCATATCTAGGTTGGAAATAATTCCGGAAATTCTTCTTGAGGTGAGGAATTGTTGCCCAATGTTCGTGCATGCCTGTTTGTAAATATGGTATACTTCACCGGTTTGCATATTTCTCAAGCCATTATTCTCGTTGATTAAAACTGCAGCTAAGACGAGTTTTTGTTGAGTTGGTAGTGTTCGTATCACAGGAGTAACTTGGTCAGATTCAATCTGTGCTTGTGCGATTCGAACGTGGTTTTGTTCAACGATGTCAAGCCCTTCCTGTTCTGCCTTTTCGGTTGAAACACGTAGTAAATCAAGAGCGCAGCGCGCATCACCGTGTTCTTGAGCAGCTAATGCAGCGCATAACTCGATTACACCTGCTCCGATTGCATCCTTGTTTATTCCCACTTCAGCTCTAGAGCGTAGAATATCCTGGAGTTGTTCAGCATTGTAAGGGTTGAAAACGATGTCTTGCTGACCGAGTCTGCTTCTGACTCTAGGGTCAAGGAAATCTGTAAATTTCAAATCGTTGGAAATTCCGATTACACATGCTCTAGCATCCTTCAACTCTGCGTTTAGGTTAGTTAGATTGTAGAGAAGGTCATCACCTGCTTTCTTTACTAGATGATCGATTTCGTCGAGCACGATAACATAAACTCCACCTCTCTGATTCATTCTTCGAATTACTTCAGAAAACACTCTGTCAGTTGGCCAACCTGTGAAAGGAATTTCATCTCTCTCATACTCTTCGAGTAAAGCGTTACCGAGATGAGATAAAACACGGTATTGTGTGTCAATCTGTCTGCAGTTGACGAGCACGGGATGAACCATTCTTCCTATTGATTCACCTTTTGCTTGAAGTTGGTCACAGACGTATCTAGTGACGGCAGTTTTCCCAGCCCCGGTAACACCGTAAAGGATCATGTTAGAAGGAATGTGACCCTTTAGGGCTTCAACTAAATTGAACGATAATTGATCACGCTCGTAATCACGATGAGGTAGTGATTCAGGCTGGTAAGTATGTCGTAGAACTTCCTTTTCGACGAACAGAGTTTTCTGGTTCAGAATACCGTCGAAAATATTTCTTGTCAAAAAGTCTCACCTCGTTTTTTTCCACCACTACTTGCAGGCCCATCACACACAGTGCGTGATGCCTCCGGCGAGTCCGAGTCCACCATATAAGGCTAATCCCGGGCACCTGCAGAGAGACAGGGATTTGACCAAATCTTTGATTCCAATTGGGGGTATAAAAAGGGGGTCGCTTTTTCCAACTTATCCTTAATAAATTAACATATTAGAATACATTTTTTAGAAATTTTTCCGGAGTGAATTTTTTTTATTGCCGACAGAAATTTTACTCAGGATTTTGTTTAAAAATTCAAAATTCACTTGGTACTATTTTGGTGTGATTTAGTCTAAATTTCCCAGTGATTCTAAATTCAAATTAAATTTCCAGGAGTGTGGAGTTTACCCGCAAATCAATGATAATTAATAAGCCAGAATTTTAACATAAATTCCCATTTTCATCTAAAATAAAATTCATTCCATCTTCACCATGAATCACATTTTCAGGTAGTTCAGGAAAATCCTTCGTTAGAATGAGATAATCTGAATCAATGTAAGTGTGAGTCAGAATCATTGTTGTATCTTTGCAGATCTCAGCTAACCTTTGTATGTCGCTAGGTTTGTGATGTTCATCAGTGTTGACCCACTCGGGAACTCCCATTTCAACAACCGCAAATTTGCATTTCTTTATTCGATTCCACAACTCATCACAGGGCCCCGAATCCCCTGAATGCAGCATTGACCATCCTTCGTCACTGGTTAACATCCAACCATGTGGCTCCACGCTTGGTTCATGGAATACCTCGAATCTCTCCATTTGCCATCCGTCTACAACAGGAGTGTCAACCCAATTTATTTGCTCAAGCAAATCATCTAGAGAGCCGGGATATGCAAGTTTACACAATTCTACAAGTCTATCCTTGACCATCGCTGAACCGGCAACTGTAAGTGGCTTGACCCCCTCCCTATCAGAGATGTATTTTCTCTCAAGCAGGAAGAATGGGAATCCGAAGACGTGGTCTCCGTGAACGTGGGTGATGAGTATTGTATCAATGTCCGATGGGCTCATTTTCGCCTTTCGCAATGAAGCTAAGGCGGTTGGAGGGCAATCGACTATGATGTGTTTGTCTATCATCAAGAACGAGTGAAGTCTGCCAGAGGGTAGGAATGCGTTGCCGCTTCCGAGCAAACTGACCTCGACCATTGATGAGTGGAAGCGCTTCCACTCTAAGACACCATCGCACCTAACATTCATCTATTCGGTTCCGGTGGGCGGTTTTGTCTGGTGACCTCAATGTCTAACTGGAGCGCAAAGAATCCTTACATGACTAAGATTACTGAATGCTATGTCTTGAATGGCGAAGGGTCTCGCAAAGAGACGCGCCACGTTGTTTTTGACCTAGGGGACTCCGGACTTGACTACAAAGTCGGCGACGCACTTGGAGTACTTGCTGAGAATCCGGCAAACACTGTTGATCTGCTAATCGAGACGGCAGGATGGGACCAAGACCACATGGTTACAACCCACAACGGTGAGAGAACAATTTGGGAGGCTCTAAAGAAGGATTTCGAGATTCACAGAGTCAACAAGAAATTCGTAAAATCCCTAATTGACAAAGTTAACTCGAATGGAATGAGAATCACTGTAAAGATGATTGACAGGTATAGAGAATCCGTTGCAGGTCAAGGTGCAGGCTGGATGGGTGGCGACTCTGAAATGGGCACTGAACTATTACCCTCTATTCCAGGAGACGACCCGGTCGGCAGAGTAGAACATCTAACAACAGATGCTGATGCAATGGAAGATTACATCTGGTCAAGAGATTACATCGATGTTATGAGGGATTTCGAAGTAAGTTATACTCCAGAAGAATTCATTGAAGTTATTGACAAATTAAAACCAAGGTTGTATTCAATCGCTAGTAGTCACGACGCACACCCAGGATTCGTTGAATTAACAGTTGGAATCGTCAGATATTCTCACCACGGTAGAGACAGAGGGGGTCTCTGTACTATCTACATGGCAGATGAGGTTGAAGTAAACAAGACAGATGTGGGAGTATTCATGTCTCCAACCAAGTCTTTCGTACTTCCAGAGGACAAGTCGATTGACATCATTATGGTGGGTCCAGGAACTGGTATTGCTCCATTCCGTGCATTTATGGAACAAAGGGTTCATGATGGTGGTTCAGGAAAGAATTGGCTATTCTTCGGCGATCAATCTTCGAAGACTGAGTTCTACTACAAGGACGAAATAGAATCTTGGTTGGATGAAGGGCACATGTACAGATTTACTACAGCATGGTCACGTGACCAAGAGAAGAAAATTTACGTTCAACATAGGCTAAAGGAGCACGGAGCAGAAGTCTGGGAGTGGTTCGAGCGAGGAGCTTACTTCTACATTTGTGGTGATAAGCAGTACATGGCGAAAGACGTTCACAGAGCACTAATTGAAATCGCAATGGAACACGGTGGAATGTCCGAGGAAGACGCAACACACTTCATCGAGAAGACGATGATGAAGGAACAGAAGCGTTACCTACGTGACGTGTACTGATCTCAATATCCATCTGTTGGTGTAGGTACCGATACCGCCGGTATTCCCTTTTGGTTTGCAAGGTCAATCATTACAGTTGTCCATTTTGAATTTGGTCCGGGAAATGCGATTAGGTGTGTAGCACTTTCAAGCATCTTTTCTCCCAGTGTAGGTGCCGCTTCAGGTCTACCAGAGTCCTCTAGTCCTGTTCGTGGTTGACCCCATGCCTCTGTAAAAACCGCCGTAGGAATCGCTTGGTTTGTAGCCCACCTCTCTACAAGGTAGTCAACTCCACTAGCCCCTCCTATTATGATTAGGTCGGGGTAATCATTCCACTTTATCCATTGATCTAATTGTTCTTCAATCCATTCATAATTATAGTATCTTGAGTTTCCACAGATTACCAAATTGATGACTTTACCATCTTGATTAAGGTCTCTTCCAGCCAATCTTTCGATTGTGGAAGCGCCCGTCGCCGTATTCTCGGTCATGGGTGTAAATCGCTCAAGTATCGTATAAGGTCAGCGGATATTTTTGACGTTGAACATCATAAAAGAGTAAATTATTTCCGTAAATCGGGGATAATTACTTGCTTTTAATGTGCAAATTTGACCGCTTTCATCATAGATTAGTTTGGTTTGGGCATAAACATGGGATTCAAGCGCGTACTGATTGCAAACCGTGGAGAAATCGCATTGAGAATTCTCAGAACCCTGAGAGACATGGGAATTGAGGCTGCAATTATTCACGGCAGAGAAGACAGGCTATCATTGCCAGTTAGGTTAGCTGACGTTGCGTACCCAATAATGAGAGCGAATCCACTTGATTCATATCTCGACATTGAAGCTGTTGTTCAGGCTGCTAAAGACCTAGAGTGTGATGCAGTCCACCCCGGTTACGGTTTCTTGGCTGAGAACGCACATTTCGTAAAGAGGCTAGAGGAAGAAGGAATCACATTCATTGGCCCTGCATCGGGTGTAATCACACTATTAGGTGACAAAATAGAAGCCAGAGCAGCAATGGAAGCAGCAGGTCTACCGACCGCTAAAGGAAGCAGTGAACCGATTTCATCTGCAAAAGTTGCAAGCGAGTTGGCTGATGTAATCGGCTATCCAGTAATTATCAAGGCTGCAGCAGGAGGTGGAGGAATTGGAATGCAGATTGTACACGCTGCAGACGAATTCGAAGGCGCACTGAAACTCTGTCAAGGTAGAGCGAAATCAGCATTCGGCGATGACAGAGTTTTCGTTGAGAAATACATCGAAGGTGCGCAGCACGTTGAATTTCAAGTATTAGCAGACGGTGAAAAAGCAATTCATTTCGGTGAGAGGTTCTGTTCAATTCAACGCCGCCATCAAAAATTGATTGAAGAAGGTCCATGGTTGAGCGACGAGAAAAGAGCAGAAGTTGGCGCTTTGGTTTGTGCTGGAGCAGAATCAGTTGGCTACAAAGGCCTAGCAACGTTTGAGTTCCTGAGAGATAAGAATGGTGACTTTTACTTCTTGGAAGTCAATCCGCGGGTACAAGTCGAACACACAGTTACTGAACTGATTACAGGCTACAATCTTGTCGAACTAGGAGTCAGAGTAGCACAAGGAGAGAGCCTTCCACTTACTCAAGATGATATCAAGATTAGAGGACACGCAATTCAGTGCAGACTGAATGCTGAGGATACTACAAACTTCGTCCCATCTCCTGGAAGACTTTGGGAATGTCACTTCCCTTCAGGATTCGGCATTCGGTGTGATACACATGCACATCCCGGTTACGAGATGCCGGGATGTTTTGACAGCCTACTCGCGAAATTACTGACATGGGGGCCAGACAGAGATTCCGCAGTTCGCAGGATGCGTACTGCATTGGATGAAACTCTAATTACTGGTGTAGACCATTTAATTCCTCTTCATCGAAGAATTATGGATGAGAAGGATTTCCTCGCAGGGGATATAACAATCGCATATATCGACGAGCATCAAGAACTTCTGGGATGATTCGAATGGACGTATTGATTGTTGGCAGTTTGGCCTACGATAGCCTAGAAACACCGGCTGGTTCGGTTGAAAATGAACTCGGAGGTTCAGCTTCTTATGGTGGATTTTCAGCGGCATTTCACAACAATAAGAATGCTGGAAACGGCATAGGAATTGTAGGAGTTATTGGGCAAGATTTCCAATCCGAGCATTTAGATTGGTACAAAAATGCAGGATTAGATGTATCTGGCATCGAGGTAAATCAGGGCGAAACATTCCGCTGGAAGGGATCCTATCATGGTTCTATGGCTGAGGCGGTAACTCACGAAACGCACCTCAATGTCTTCGAGAATTTTCAACCTAAAGTTCCCCAATCACTAAAGAAAACAAAAGTTTTGATGTGTGCGAATCTGCACCCTGCACTTCAATCTTCAGTGCTATCTCAGGCCGAGGTTAGTAGAGTCTCAATCCTTGATTCGATGAATTTGTGGATTGAAATCGCAAATGAAGAACTCAAAGATGTCATGAAACAAGTTGACATTTTGATTCTAAATGACGGAGAAGTGCGGATGTTGGCTGACGAAGAGAACTTAATCGTGGCAGCGAAAACTGTTTTGGAAATGAAAAATGGTGGTATTCTCGTTGTCAAGAAAGGGGAAAATGGTGTGATAGCATTCCATCCAGATGGTATGGTGTCAATGCCATCATTCCCGACCTCAAATTTGGTTGACCCTACTGGGTGTGGTGACAGTTTTGCAGGCTCTATGGCACACTACCTGTCAAAAAATTCTGGTGAGGTAAGTAGAGATGAATTGGCAGAATCTCTCGTACATGCTACTGTTACTGCCTCATTCACAATCGAAAATTTTGGCACTGAAAGAATAAGAAAACTCACTGCTGAAGAATATGAATCTAGACTTTTAGAGTATAGAAGTATCACAAAGACTTCTTGATTGCACTATGCTCAAGAACGTGCCCTTTCTGGCCCGACCATGACAGTACTGAACATCGCTATGATTGGGAGCGACGATTTGGCTAAAGCAATAGCTAAAGCAACCGACCAAAGGGATGTCCACACTTACGTGCACAAAGAATCAGGAGCCAATGGTCCTAGAATCTTATCAATAATTAGACCGGCAAAAATGCCTGAAAGAATTCGTCCATTTTTCAACTCACTTTGTGCTGCAAGAGTCGGTTTAATCGAAGTTAGCGCAATCGATGCCACATTTGGTGAGGTCTTGGTTGGATTCGCATCAGCAGGTATCAACAAAGGAATATTCGTAATTAATCCACCTCAAGGAGAATGGATAGATGAAGACCAAGTCAAAGCATTCATCGCTCAAGCAGGACTTTCATCTTGGAAACAAGGCGGAACTGACGGTATCGAACTTAGGGATGCATTGTATGGTTTGATGGATGAGATTTCAGGGGATTTGGAGTCTGCAAAGCAAGAACCGTTAGTTGTTCCAATCGACCAACACTTCAACGTGAAAGGTATCGGATTGGTTGCGATTGGATATGTGCAATCCGGTTCGGTATCTGTTCATGATGAGTTACATCTCCTACCTGCGGAAGGCCCTGGTACTGTGAAGAGTCTTCAGGTCATGGACGATGATGTCGAGCAAGCAGTCGCTGGAGATCGAGTCGGAATTGCATTAAGGAACACAAAGGAAGAACACCTCACAGGCGGCTCACTAGTAACCCATCCTGCTGTAGAGGATAAGAACAAAGGAATCTCAATTCCACTTTGTCTTGAAAAGCACGATAAGAGCTCAATCGAGCTGAGTGTTTCTCCTTTCCAAAAGAGAGTCTTGGCAGTTGGTGATGTCGTACACGCTAGCGTGGACCTCCAATTTGTGGTTGGAAGAGTAGAATCGATAGATTCAGGCCTTGAAGTAGCTTGGGATTCGCCATTATTCATCAGGAAGGAAAACCCTCCTGTTGTTCTGTTAGCACAACTTGATTCTAAGCCTAGAATTATGGGAAGTGCAAAGTTAACTCGGCTATCTTGAGACACCTCCAATATTGGCCCCTCCATAGGAGGGGAAAACGGTGGGTTCATAACCTCGGGTTCCTCTTCGTTGGTTCGGGATGCGTATGGACACGAGGCCAGAGGGGCTCGGTGTCAATGGAGTGGGGATAAAATTCCGCTCGTTGTCGCTGGGCGGAGTTCGCGGTAAGGTCAGGGCGACCTTAAACGAGAACCAGGTCTCATTTGAGTCTAGAAATGGACACGCTCTCGACATTCGTTTGAATGCGATTAGGAGAGTTCACCATCATGACACAAATCTTGTACCGGGATGGCTTGCTGTTGTTGGTTTAATCCTCGTTTGGGTCGCTTGGCGAGGAGTGACCGGGAAGATTCAGGCCCTTCTTGGTGCTGCTGGAATTGTTCTATCTGCAGCTCACTATTTTACTAAACAGCCAACTTTGATTATTGATACAAATGCGGATGACTGCCACGTAGTATTCGGTCCAGATTTGTCGATAATGAGGCTTTGTGCGTTAATCAAAAGACTACAGGATGGAATGTCTCTTGAGGCAGCAAAAGCGAGTGTAGACAGCATAGTTAGCGATTCTGATTATCCTCGCTCGGTCAATAGCGAAGAACTTGAAGTGGTTCCTGAACCGATTGAACTATTCCCTTCTGCAGTGATAAACCACTTCATTGATGCAATGGAAATGGATGAAGAAATACTTGATGCAGAACTTGAAAGTCCGGCTACGGTGATCAACGATTTGGATATACCCGGATGGGAAGATGAAGTAATCGAAGATCCACAGATTTCAGAAGGTCTGCTTGCCCGTTCAAAAGCCAACTTATTCACTCAGAGAAATCAAGTGATGCAAAACGGTTGGCAAGAACCTCCACAGCAACCGGTTTACAACCAAGTTCATCGAGCAACCCCTACTGGCATGCCATCTTATGGAATGCTTAATCAAAATGGGCAAACGCACTCTTTCAATCAGCAAACGCAGCCGCAACCAACGCCACCTCCAAGCGACTTCCTTCCTTCTTTCGTAGGAGCTAATGGCGCACACGTTCCATACTCGACGCCTGAGATGTTTTCCTCTCCGGACACGCCTCTTCAGCCTACTGAGGAGATAGAGGAAGCCCCATCTCTTGTTGCATCCGCAAGAAGGGATGTCCCCCTCGAGGCAGAGATTATCCCTGAAGAGATTGAAAGTCCGAGGGAACGCTATCCAAAGATGAGTAAATTGGTGGCGAAGCCCAAAACCAACCGTTTGAGGGTTCGGAAGTCCACAACAGCATCTCTACGCGGCCGCTCTGTTATCGCTGAATTAGTAAGTCCAACCTTGGGGAGAGCGAGCAGAATTTCCAAGAGAATTTTCCGTGGTCGCTCTAGAACCACTGATTCACTGAGGTTACAGTCTGAGAGCAATCGTCAGTCTCAAGTCGCAGAATCGATTCAAAACCTCGCAAAGAGCAATGGTGGCAGTGTTAGCGACGAAGAACTAGACCACATGCTGTCGCACATCGCTCCAAAGCCAGATATCCCAACAAGTTTCTCCGATTGTGTAAGTACAGAAAAAAAGAGAACTGAGAACGTTGAATCAATTCCAAGAATTGATGATTGAATCACTTCTTCTTCTTCTGAGAAATCATGTGATCTCTAATTGCCTTTGCCGCAATCCAGTCTTCCTTTTCTTCATCTGAAACTGGAGTGAATTGTGGAATAGGGATTGGGCGCATCATTGAGTCTATTGCAACCATGAAAAAGTAGCCATCACAAATTTCTGTCTTAGACCAATCAGATTTGTTCATTGCCCATGCTGTGACTCTTGCACACGCAGTCCTATTTGAAGTGAAAACGATCTTTGCGGTTACCTCGATCAAGTCTCCCTGTCTTGCCGGTGCCTTGAATTCCAATGTATCGATTGAAATTGTTACGAATTCTCTGTGTGCGAATTTAGCACATACAATACCTGCGGCCTTGTCCATAAGGGAGAGTAATCTACCTCCAAACAGTGTGTTGTAGGCATTTGTGTCTTGAGGAAATACCTCTTCGATAAGGGTCACAGGTTCAGTACTGAAGGGTTCCATGTATACTCCTACACACCTATACATCTTCAATCCATGTGCAATATCACCCTCCTATCCTATGAATTGATGTGTTGCCGATTTTACGAGGCAATCATGTCGGGAGTTTGCGTCGCACTTGTTAGCGGCGGAATCGATTCCCCTGTTGCGGTTGCACGTATGTTGATGAAAGGCTGGAAAATACATCCTGTTCATGCATCACAAGAACCCATAACTGGTCCTGCTCCAGAAGAAAAAACCGTTACTCTACTTCGATATTTACTAGCACTTGAAGGGCCACTTGGAGATGCAGCTCGTGAAAATTTGTCAAGAGAGTTAGTGGTTGTACCAGTAGCTGAAAAGTTAGCATTATTCACTGAAAAATGGAATCATACTGAATATTTCATACACATGAAGAGACTGTTCAGTTCCATAGCCACAATCAGAGGCCACGAGATAGAAGCAACTCATTTGCTCACAGGTGAAAATCTGGGACAGGTTTCCAGTCAAACTTTGGGCAACCTTGGTGGGATTGAGATAGCATCAGATCTCATACCTCTCCGACCACTATTGGCTTTCGACAAAGTGGATATCATGACAATGGCGAGAGAGATTGGAACCCTAGAAATCAGTGAAGGTCCTGAGATTTGCGACGCCCTTGGTCCAAGTAAACCAACAACTGTAGCAAACAAGGAGTGGCTCGAGAGGTCAGAAGAGAGAGTGGGTGGCTTGCAGCACCTTGCTAAGGATTGTTATTCGAAATTGAGAATCGTCAATTTGTGAACCTTTCGGGTCCCCCCCTAAAGGGGGGAACCCGTTTGCTCACACTCCCGTCGGTCTTTTATGCCTAACTTGCCTCCGTAGGCAAAGAGGGTAGCCCAATGAAAGACAATAAGAGTGCAATTACCGCTATGGTATTCTCGGTTTTGATGATTATTTCACCCATGGCTGGAGCAGTAAATGTTAGTACATTCAGTGGTGGAGAAAGTGAGGTAACTGTCGAAGTTAGAGACAGCCCAGATTATACAAACTTAGTCGACGGAACAGTAAATCTCCCATCAGGTGACACGGTTACAAGTGCTAGCATGAAGATTTCAACCGATATGGCTACCCATGAAACCTACACAACAATCAACTCTGAGAGCGCCGAATACGTTTGGGATCCATTCTACAATAATCAACAAACAGAATTCTCAACACAAAGCGATTTCACTTACACACAAGACACCGTGAGTCTTGTTAGCGGTGGTTATTCCACAGACTTTGAAAGAACAAACGGTGGATTCAGTGATGCAACCTCTCCTCCGTTGATGACATCTCCCGGTTGGGAACATGGGTCTCTAGGAGACGGAACGGTTCTCAATGACAATTGTAACACAGGTAACGAATGCTGGGGTACAAACATGTACGATTTCGATAATGATTATACAACCGACGACAATGGTGCATACTCAACCAGTTTGGTATCTCCTGCAATGGAAGTTGACCCAGGCGCGTTTATCGCTCGTTTCTCTAGTTGGCACGGCATGCATTGGAACCTATCCAACCCCGGTTCTAACCCAACTAAAACCTATTACGACTGTGGTTACCTAATGGTCAGAAATTCATCAGCACCCACCAACTTCCCACCGGTTGACCAGTTGTCTTCATGGAGCTACATTCCTTTCGACGTTGCTAATTCTTCTGGAGTTGGATATGTAAATGGCTTGTATCCAGTCGGATTTGGAAATGGTAAGATACAATCTTGTGATGCGCTATCAGGAAATGATTACGCTTTGGGTGGAGAATCTACCCACCCTACACTCAATCCTGACGGTTGGGCAGACATGGCTGTAAATCTGCAATCCCACGCAGGAAAATATGTGCAGATAAAGTTCGTGTTGAAGCATAATTCTGGTAATGGTATCCCAGAAAACATAACAATGCCTGGTTGGTTTATCGACGATTTCCGAATGGGTAACCCCCTTCCTCAGTCTGGATGGATGACAGTGAAGGGATTCACTCCAAAGCAGAATCCAAATCCTGGTTTCCCTGATGGATATGGAATCCTAACACTTGAGCAAGAAACAACTTCAACCAACTCTCTGAAGGTTACTGCCCTGAGGGGAGGAACAACTGAAGTTGTTGTGGACAGAGACGGTAATCAAGTAACCAACCTTGAGGGGCCAATTATCGAACTATGGGGCATTGATGCCTCAGAATATCCTGTGATTGATTTGCGTTTTGATTTCGACACAGGGCAATACAAATTATCCACTGCGGTTCTGCATGGTATCACAATCGGAACCAGAATAGGAACAGGTCTCAATGATACTAACGTAATCAGTAGTCCATCGATAACTGATGGTGTTTGGTACTCTCAAGGAGGTGCTGAACCAATAATTTACGAGCCATCAATTTTGGATTACTCTTACAATCCGCCTATTCCAAGAACTAAGTTCTCTCAGCCAATATTGGGTATTACACCAGTGGTAATAGACAACTGTGCAGAAAACCCAACCATCGAGTTGACTCTTCGAGACGAAACGGTTCAAAACGTGACCGTTGGACAAAAGTGGGTGCCTGATAACCCAATATTCGGGTTCTCAGCGATTCTATTTTACAACAATCCATGTGACATGTCAGAGTTATGGTTTGACTTGGAATTCGGTCACAGTTCATCAGGAGTAGAACTCGATATTGCTAACGACGGCGATATTGAATGGGCAATGAATGAACCAGCATTCGGTGCATTTGGACGCCAAACAGTCTTCTGGGCAGGAGCAGTAGATGGGATCAACTATGGCATGGATGACTCAACACTAACTCTGAATATCAACGGAGAGGCTACCGGCGCTGGATTCATGCTTCCAATAGGTTCAGACATCAATCTAGCAGACGTAGTTCTTTACAACAATACAGCAGGTGCATTCGATCTTTCACTTGTGGCAAGCGGCCAAGTTGTCGCTCTGGGTACAATGCCAAATCAGTCAATTTTAGCACACGAGACAATGTATCCAAGAATAGCTTTCAAGGATGCAATTAATTCTCTAATGAACAATCCGCTACTACAAGCATCATACATTGATGCGTACGGTAACGAATGGGCAACTTTCCAGTTCAAGGTTTCTAACCAAAATGCCTCCAGTGGTACACAGGTTAGTGTCGGAGACCTTGACATTATATACGACTGGGAAACAACATTCGGAGCTGCAGAAAACTTCGACAGAGAGTTGAATCAAGGTGTCGCATTAGGTAGCGGTGCTCAAGTTGCAGTACCAATTGCCCTTAGTGCTAGCTCCGGAGGAGCAGTTATGCTTTCTGACCTCTCAATTGCCACCGCACCCGGATATGACTCATCCATTTCCATTACCGGTAACCCAGCAGGTCTGTACCCTAATGGTGACATTATAGAAGTGAAGTCAATTCACAGTATTGACTCCTCAACAAATGCAGCATTTGCAGAGGCAAGGCTTAGGATGGAATCATCCAGTGGTTTAGTTGAACTATCTTTCTCAGAACTTACACTCTTCAATGAAGCGTATGACCCTGACAACTTGGTTACAATGGAATCATCATCTTACACTGAGGTCGGAGACGAAATGCACGTTACTTGGAGATTCAGAGTAAACACTGCCTGGGAAGATACACCTGAGCTCAGAATTTATGCGAACTTTATTGCAGACAACGGAGTTAATGGTTTACCAGGTGCAGTCGTTCTTGCTCCTGCAAATGGAAACGCTATAGAAAATGATGCTATGATTTCCGCCTTTGAGTTGCGAAATGATGCAGGTGATTTGCAGGATTTGACAGCTGCAACGTCAAACCAAAACATCAACCTAATGGGAAGTATCAGACTCGAAGGTCTGGATGTAGCCCCAGATCCAACAGCCTACAATTTGTCTTTACAGCGCTGGGACGTCCAAACCGTGAACGGTACAGTTGTCTCAGAGTGGATTGAAATTTCAAACAAATCTGGTGTTATTGGTGGCGACTTTGACTGGGATGTTGACCTTGGCTCAACAGCAGCAGGTGAAGCGACATACCGCTTCATGATTGACGGATATGAAGGCGGAGATACTCTATGTCCTCCTGCACCAATAGTTTCGGATTCTGATTGTGCGATACCTTTCAATCTATCAATCGATACTTATTCACCTACTCTAATCAACATCTCTGTATTGAAAGCAGCGAACTTTGACCAGTCTATTTGGTCGAACTGGAGAAACCTAGTCGATGATACATGGGTTCTTCCAAGCGCTCAGCAGAAGGTTAGAGTTCTCGCTCAGGACATACCAGAGCCTCCAACAAGTCTAGACATGTACTACTGGGTCGAGTATGACCACGATGCAGATATGGATGGAATTGCCGACCCTGATGAGTATGCAATTTTGACAATATACAGCGATGGTAACCTACCAACTGCAAACTACTCTGGAACCTTCAGCGATGACGCAAATAAGGGACAAATTCCACCTGGCAAGGTTAGTATCTATGTCGAAGGAACTGACATCGGTGGAAATCCAATCGATGGCGGAATGGCAGGATTTGACAACGATTTGGTTACATACGTTTCAATGGATGCAAAGACTCCTAACATCAGAAATTTCTTCATAGAAGATTCTGATAGAAACCGCCTTCACAATCCTAGCGAGGGAGCTCCTTTCTACCAAGGACCTTGGAACATGACAATGTATGCTGGTAACCAATACCACCTAATTGTAGAAGCGACAGATGAAAACGGATGGAGAGATATCAACTACTTCCAAATCGACTTAGGTCCCGATGACATGGTTGTTTACTACTCGCCAAGAAACGAAACAGCATGGACTGAATCTGAAGACATTGAAATCATCGAAGCAGGAGACGACAGCGACGGACCACAGGTCCTGAGAATGGATGGCGGTCGTTTGATTGATCCATTCGAAGATGAGTTCTATCTAGACTTGCCGATCAGAATGAATTGGGACATTATTGGAATCGGAGGAGGGACCATGATTCCACAACTCAGAATCAAGGATATGGACAGAGACCCGTCTTTGATGAGTGAAAGCGGTGGCAGACACAAGCAGCGCTGGGTTTACAGTGATGGAATCCAACTCGATTTCAGAAACGGAATAACTCCTTCATTCACAGATATGGATTACCCATATTCGCAAGATGTTGAGGTCGCTTTCGTCTTCCCAAGTGATACAATTCTGATGGAAGGACAGTACGCCTATGTAGACGGAATTAACTTCGGAGTTTACGTTCTGCCTGAAGGTGAATTTACGGTTGAAATAACACGCCAAGAAGCAATGATGGATGGAAGTAAGGGATACTTCGCATATCCAGCAGGTGGTGCAGATGGTTCCAAGACAGATGGACCAACCCTACATACAATCGATGGAGGTGCGTTTGCAATTAACATCACAGCTCCACCAATCAACAACGAGTACACCTACACATTCAGGTTGGTGAACCTGCCAGATGGAGCAACAGACACAACCGCACAAATTTGTGATGGAAACAGTGCAAATGGTTGTGGTTCGTTCAAGATTAAGGTCGATGCAAGCCAACCAAAAATCGATGATGATTCATGGGAAGCAAGTTCTGGATTGAACGGGGAAGTCTTTGGTAACACAATGCCATCTTCAGCCCTAAACTGTGTGGACGTAGAGGCAGTAATCGAAGAGAACGCTGCACTGATTGCAGGTGAAGTCAACCTAATGTGGTCTTACTACATCGATGCTGACACCAACCAAACTTGGCCAGTATTTGGTCAGAAGTTCGGCATAAATCCACTATCTGCTCCACTCGATTTGAAGATCCAAGGTGGAGATTACCTAGTAAGCGCAAACTGTGTTGATTTGTGGCCTGACCCGGTTAGCCCAACTCAATCACAACTTACTGGAATTGACATCGTACTGTGGATTGAAGGTAGAGATTCTGCTGGATGGGAAATTGAAGCAGGTGGTCCAATTGTCGGATTGGATGGAGTTGAAGGCGTTAGCGGAATTTACTCAAGCATCCCAATTCATAACTCTGAATACAGGCTAGTTTACGAAGAAGCATCGTTCAAGGTCATAGACGTTAGAATGACTCCAAAGAGCCCAGAAGTCGGCGATACGCCAGAATTAGAAATCACTCTGAAGAATGATGGAACAAAGGATGGCAACATTACGCTAGAGATTCAGTCAGTCAAGGACGGCGGGTTCCCTACAACTGAGTTAACCTTCACTACCGGTGAAATTGCAATGGGCACAACCGAGAATATCTTCGTTACAGATCTTGAGGTATTCGGAAACCCAACCAGTGGTATGTATTTCATCATCGTAGATGCAGAATCAAACATGCCTTTATGGAACGGCTCAGAATTCTCTAAATCATTCAACGTCGCTGAAGCATCCGATGATGGCGGTTTCTTATCCGGCTCTGGTATGCTGATAGTTATTGGATTGAGTACTCTGATTCTGATACTTCTGTTAGTTGTGGTTGTACTTGCTAGGAGAGGCTCCTCTGACGGTACATACGAGTATGAATACGAATACGAGGAAGAGGTCGATAAATCGTTAGTTGACCTGCCAAGAGCAGGCCCTCCATCTGCCGGTCCACCGCCTGCAAGCGTAGATCCAACAATGGCTGCAGCAATGGCAGAATTCCCACAATGGGACCAAGCAACCATCCAAGGTTACTTCGACCAAGGATGGGACATCGACAGCCTAAGAGATTGGGTAAACAACAATCAGTGATTCACTATGAATCTTGACTGGGACGATATCCACTGGAAGGACCCCGATGGCGGCACGATTGTGTTGCACGGTGTCCTACCGACAGTGGTTTTGCCTAATGCAATGAGGCCACGCCTCAATTGGCACGGTTTGGGAATTATGGGGTCCAGCGAAGAAGTAGAGGTTTGGGCTGAGGAAGAAAAAGCAGAGGCAGAAGACTCCGGAATAAATTTGGACAGCGCAATTCTCAACGGAGGCCTGGATGGACTTTATCTCGAAATGCTCGCCTACGGCGTCGAAGGATTACAAGTGGGAAGATTCCCTGACCCTGAACCAAGAAGGCTTCACAAGGCTGCGGTTAACCACGACAGACCGGTGTATTTCATCGAACCAGATATGGATGACGAAAATTGGGCAGATTTCCTAGGAAAGGAAGCCAAAGCAATGACCAAGCCACTAAAATTAGCAAGGATAATTTTCACATCAAGGCGATGGAGAAAAGGAATCAAGCGTATGCGTAAGCACGTAGTTGAACAACCATCTAGAGAACCTGACGGCCTACAAGCAGCGAGCGCTCTTGCAGCTACATGGTGGACATTGAACAGAGAAAATTCAGTGGATGAGTTGAATCAACAAAAGGACCTAAGATTTGCTTCTCGTTTACGTGGTGCCTTATCTGACTTGAGAGATGAACACGGGGACGATGCAGTTCTACTGGTTCCGATTCAACAGGCATGGAGAGCGTCTATGCTATCCGCTCTGAAAGCGTTACCTGATGCAGAGAGTTCATTGCTTGGCGCTTCATCGCATCGAGAGGAGGAGTGATTATGTCAGGTGCAAATAACATCGAAGTTCGTGTAGAGAATTTGCTCGCAAGATTCACTCCAACACCAAGGGTAGACCTCGAGGAAGCCGTCGAAAGACTGGGTGGAGTCGTTAACGGTGATGTCATCATTAAGATGCTAGATCGGCCACGCGCAACACTGATTATCGATTCCGAGGGGAGAATCGTTGTTCATGGAACTCATCGAATCGAGGCTGCACGTGCTGCTGCCAAAGAAATGCTCCTTAGAATGGGTAGAGATGATTCGGGACTTGTAACCGAACTCGGTCCTATTGTGGCATCATTCGACTTCGGAGAGCCTATTCAAATAGAAAATGTCAGAATGAATCTAGGAAGTGGTACTTCCTCTATGGATGAGAGACTTGGCTGCTTGAGGTTAAATGACACGAGACACGATTTGGAGTTATTGATTTGGCCTACTGGAAGAACCGTTGCTCTAAATGCTAGACACCCGAACATGGTAGCAATGTCTGCAGTACATTGGAAATCTAAGTTCGCGGACAAGAAATCGTTCAAGGTGTGATGGCATGGATTGGAAAGGGCCAATCCTTGACGACCATTTTCATCTAAATAGAAATGGTCGTTTTCTTGATGCGGCTAGGGACTTCAAGAGAGTTGGTGGAACCGACCTAGTATTGGTTCATTGTCCTGATTTCGCCTCTCCTCCTGTGACGAGAGAAGGTCACTCAGAAACTTACGCTGACACGATTGCAATGGCACAAGAAGTTAGAGATTTAGGACTAGGGGTTAGAGTCATCTTAGGGCCTCATCCTGCTGCATTTGCTCATCAATTTGATTCACTAGGAGAAAGGGCGGAAGAGAATTATTGGGATAGCATAGAAACTGCATTGCATTATGTCCACGAGGGCCTTGCTCACGGTATTGGGGAAGTCGGAAGGCCTCACTGGCCAGTAACTGATGAAATTTGGAATCGCTCAAACGTATTGCTGCAAGAAACCATGGAGTTAGCAGCAAGGGAAAACATTCCACTACAACTTCACGTTGAAGGGGAATCTGACCTTACCTATGGCGAGTTAGCACAAATGGCTGACAGAGCTGGTTTGGCTAGAGAAAAATTGGTCAGGCACTATGCGCCACCACGAGTTGATGAATCATACACTCACGGCTTAACTCCTAGCGTTCTAGCGGGTAGTGGTTCAATCGAGGAATTGATGAGTACCTTTGAGTCTTCATCTCATGGTTTCATGCTTGAAACCGACTACATGGATGACCCAAGGAGGCCTGGTGCAGTTCTAGGGCCGAAAACCGTACCCAAGAGAACTAGGCAACTCCTTGAAGCAGGTTTAGACGAAGAGGTTCTGTACAACACGCACGTTGACTTGCCTGAGCGAATCTACGGTGCGATTTAACCAAGACTTCATGACCTTGATTCATCTCGGGTGTAGTGGTGAAACAATGAAGAGAGTCATTCTCATCTCACTCCTTCTAACTTGTTTGTTTACACCTATTCATTCTCAAGCACAAGTTTCGCCCATTGGTGTGGACATCGATTGTGACCAACAAACAATTGAAATAAACGTGCATCCAGAGCAAAATGCTCCAGTGAATGTAAACTGCGTGGTTTCTAACACTGGCTCATTAAATCAGAAAATCAACGTCGATGGAAGTGTTGATGGAAATGGCTTTTCTCTAATTTTGTCAGAATCATCCTTTGAGTTGGCAGCAGGAGAAGATGCAAGTTTTATCGCAACATTCTCTGCTTCACCTAGGTCTGAAGTAGCAACTGAAGATTACAATATCACAGCTACAATTGAAAGTGTGGGCCAAGAGCCAATACTAATCCCAATCGGTCAACTTGGTTCCAGTTCAGAAGCTAGCGGCCAAGTAAAATCAATGCCATATTCTAGGATGACGTTCCAAGTGCAAGATAAGAGCACAGTCATAATTGACGAGAAAATTGATGATGATGAGGGATTCTATCAAGTTCAACTGACTTTATTCAACGATGGTAACGTCGATGACGACATTGTTGTAGAAATTATGAACTTAGAGGAATTGAGTAGTTTAGGCATCACGCACTCATTTTATAGTGTAACTCCATTCTACTTTGGAGTTGATTTTTACAGAGAGGTTGTAACTCCTGGTTCTACTTCAAATGCAGGATTTATGCTGTTTGGCATCGATCAACTCCCAGATGAGAGTTTCAATTTTGAAATTAATTTACGTGCTTACTCGTTAACAGATGATTCAGCCCCTTACATCGATGTAACAGTTGATGCACAAGTCTCGGGAAGTGCCTCAACAGGTGGCGCATTTGGTATTGAATCTGTTTCAAATGATGATTTACAATTGGTCGGAATAGCCGGTGGCGGATTAATCGCATTAATCGTCCTTCTAGTCCTGATTTCAAAACTAACAAAGAAGGCCGGAAAACAGAAAATTGCAGCTAAGGAAGCAAAGAGGGTCGCTAAGGCTGAAAGGAAGGCAAACAAAGCAGGCCGCAAGGCTATGAAGAAGGCAGGAATCTCAGAGGAGCAAATCGAAGAAGAGTTCGATGACGACTTAGATTTCGATGACTTAGATGATTTGGATGATGATTTTGATTTTGAGGATCTTTAGGCCGCAAAACGAAAAATCACAAACACCCACTCAATAGGCTCTGTACCCTGTTTTTTGATGACAACAGTCATAGGCGTAATGGCAAGGGAAACACCTACCCTAAGGGTAGGTGCCAAAGATGCTTGGTTTACAAGGTAAAGTTGCATTTGTTTTCGGAGTGGCAAGTGAAGACTCAATCGCATGGGCGATTTGTAAGAGTCTTGCAGAGGCAGGGGTGACGTTGTACCTCGGTTATCAAAAGAGATTCATGTCAAGAGTTTTCCAACTCAAAGACAAACTTCCTGCAATCGCGGGGTTCTACCCCCTAGACGTTGCATCCGATGCAGACACGAAGGAATTTTTCGATGCATTCAGTAAAGACAACCCTGGTCTGAAAGCAGACATAATGGTTCACGCAATTGGATTCGCCCCGAGAGAATGTTTCGATAGGCCAATCTTGTTTGTCGATGATGAAAGCATCAACACGGCATATACAATTTCTGCGAACTCACTCCAGCGCTGTCTGAAGTTCGCATTACCATACCTCAACCCTGGTTCCTCGACAGTCACACTAACCTATGCTGCCTCGACTAGGCATGTTCCGTCTTATGGAATCATGAGCATGGCAAAAGCGGCCCTTGAATGCTGGACACGAGAATTAGCCTGCCACCTTGGGCCAGAGGGACACCGTGTAAATTCGATTTCTAGCGGCCCAATAAGGACAATCGCAGCAAGCGGAATTCCAGGCTTTGACAATATCTTGGATCACGTCGCAGCCAATTCTCCACTTCGCCGAAATGTAACACAATCAGACGTAGCAGGGTGTACGACTTGGCTTGCAAGTCCTCTCTCCTCAGGTGTCACTGGACAGTGTATCCATGTTGATGCAGGGTATTCGATTACGATGGTGCCCTCAAGCATAATGGGTGAGTGATTTCATGTCGGTTACTACAGCGGACGGAAAGCAAGTAGATGGTCTGAATCAAGCTCCTTTCGAACCAATTGCAGTTATCGGTATGGCTGCATTAATGCCCGATGCAACCTCTATTGACGAATTTTGGCAGAACATAATCGATGCGCATGTCTCGATTAAAGAGGTATCAAAAGACCGCTGGAACCCAGACATTTACTGGGAGAATGGCGCTCCGGGCAATGTGACTGAAGGCAAGACATACTCGAAAATCGGAGGCTTTGTTGAAGGATATGAGTTCGATTGGCGAAGATGGAGGCAGCCTCCGGGAACTCTTCCTCAAATCGACCCCTGCCAACTTTGGGCTGTAACGGTTTCAGCAGATGCAATCGACAACGCGGGTTATGGTGAAGGAGGAAAAACGCTAGACAGAGCGCGTACAGGCGTAATATTCGCTAATGCCCTTGGTGGGGAAAACCGTTCGGAATCCAACATTCGAGTCTACAGTGCAGAAATGCGTCAAATCGCAATCGACAACGGAGCAACTCCCGAACAAGCCGATGCAATGGTTGAGAAAATGTGCGAGGGCACACCTCGCATCGATGAAGACACAATGCCAGGAGAATTGGCTAACGTCGTAAGTGGAAGAGTTGCAAATCTTCTCGACCTTCAAGGTCCAAACTACTCTACAGATGCAGCATGCGCATCATCAATGGCTGCTTTACTCGATGCCTGTCGATTATTGCAAACTAGACAGGTCGATACGATGCTTGCTGGAGCAACCGACCGCTGTATGGAAGCTGCAACCTATGCGAAGTTTAGCGCAATCGGAGCGCTTTCACCATCACACTCTACGCCTTTCGATGCTAGGGCAAATGGCTTCGTTATGGGTGAAGGAGCTGGAGTTCTACTGCTAAAGCGCTTATCGGATGCGATTGATGATGGCGACGATATCAAAGCGGTAATCAGAGGAGTAGGGGGTTCATCTGATGGTAGAGGGAAGGGAATTACTGCGCCTAGTCAGAGAGGTCAGGTTCAAGCGGTTAGTAGAGCATATGCACAGGCTGGCTATGACCCATCAACCGTAGAACTGGTTGAAGCGCATGGCACTTCAACCAAAGTTGGAGATGCTACCGAATTGTCTACTCTCTCCCTGCTTTGGAAGGGACTAGACGGTGGCGACCACATCGCAGTTGGTTCAGTGAAGAGCCAAATTGGGCACTTGAAAGCAGCCGCAGGAATTGCAGGTATAATGAAAGCCTGTAACGCTGTTTACCACGCAACAATACCGCCAAGCGCAGGCTTCGTAACTCCTAATCCAACAGTTGAATGGAACCAAATTCCATTTTTCGTGCCAACAAAAGCTCTAGATTGGGCAAAGCCAGAATCAAACCCAAGAAGAGCAGGAATATCCGCATTTGGATTTGGTGGAACTAATTTCCACGTAACTCTCGAAGAATATGTTCAGGATTATCACGCAGACATAGTTGAGGAGTGGAGCGGTAGATGGGAAGCATATGCTGGCATCTCAACATCCAGTTCTTCTAAGCCATCGATGACACATGACGAACTTAAGGCGATAGAGGGCGGATTACTACTCTTGTCAGGAAACTCAGTTGATGCAGTCAAATCTAAGTTGTCTGCAATTTCGATCACCGGTTCTAATTTTGACGATGACCCAAAGGGAATTCGCCTCTCTTTCACATTGCCAGAACACTGGTCTTACGAAGTGAGCGATTCAGTAAGAATGGCGATAAGTGCAACATCTTGGGCAGAATTCAACAAACGAAAAGACCTAGCTCTCAAAGCGATTGATGATGCAGGGAAATGGGGCTTCTTGATGAGCCAAGGTATTCTCATCAGTGACCAGCCTGCAATGCCATCCCAAGCAAAGGTCGCTCACATGTACCCTGGCCAAGGCAGCCAATATGTCGGCATGACGAACGACTTGTCCGGAAGATATACTGGAGTTGGAGAAGTTTGGGAAAAGGCAGACGTGACCATGGTCGACGTTCTAGATGGAGAAACGCTTTCCTCATTCGTACTTCGTGAGAACCTCACAGATGGGGAGAAAAAAGAAGCCGAACATAAACTCAAGCAAACAGAATATACTCAACCCGCAATGCTAACCGCAGACCTCGCTATTGAGGCAGCACTCAATGCCCATGGTCACCAACCAGACATGGTTGCAGGACACAGCCTTGGAGAATATGCTGCTCTGATGAGTGCAGGGATCTTAGACATGGACGGCGCTCTAAGAGCAGCCGCTGCACGTGGAACGGAAATGGGAAGCGTTGAGATTGACGACAAGGGATTGATGGCTAGTGTTACTGCTCCTTACGAGAGAATTGCAGAAATCATCGCAGAAATAGATGGATATGTCATTGCAGCGAACAAGAACTCTCCAAAGATGACAGTGATTGCAGGTGAAACAGAGCCTGTCAAAGCAGCGATGTCAAGGTTTGAGGCAGAAGGGTTTCAAACCGTTGCACTAGCAACTAGTCACGCTTTCCACTCAAGAATCGTGGCTCCTGCAAACGAACCACTTCGAAGATTCCTCGAAGGTCTTGAAATCAATTGGCCAAAGATTCCTATCACCAGTAACGTCGACGGAGGTTGGTATCCGATGGATGACGGTGGCGACTCCAAGACTGCTGTTCTGTCAAAACTCGCACCCCAGATGGCATCTAGCGTAGAATGGACATCACAAATCAATTCGATGTATGACGCAGGAGCTAGGATCTTTTTGGAAGTCGGTCCAAAGAGGGCTCTAACGGTATTCGCCTCACAAATTTTGGAAGGAAAACAAGCGATTCCTGTTATGACAAATCATCCGAAGGCAGGAGGAATCGCAACCTTCCTATCCGCACTAGGAACACTAGCATTAGCCGGTCGCCCACCAAATTGGCCCGGCCGCGATAGCCCGCATCTAACCGAAGCATTCCGTGCTGGACCAATCGAAGCTCAAAGAGGTTCCATCAAACCTACAACACCGCTCAGAGAGAGAAGTAAGCCACTTCCATCAAAGGGTGGCGAAGTTGTAACTCAAACCGTTGTAAAATCTAGTGATACTTATGTTGACCCAGACGCAGCAAAGAAGGCGCTAGTGGGAGAACTGATTGCTGCTCATACGGGTTATCCTGCCAAGTTCTGTCAAGGCAATGTCGACATGCGTGCGGTTCTAGGAATGAGTGATGACCAGATTCAAAATGTAATCACAACAGTTCATGCTCGATGTAGTACTGACCCTGATTGGGACATTACAGTAGCAAAAACACCAGGAGACATCACAAGGTGGATTACCTCCGCTCCAACTACCCAGAGTAAAGCACGAGTCGCCAAATTGGATGACAGAGCAGTCGACCCATACGTGGTTACTGGTATTTCGCTTGGTCTACCTGGTGGAGAAAGAGTATTCGATGAAGGTAACTTTGAGAAATTAGTTCGAGGAGAGACTTGCATTTCTGAGGTAAGTAATGAATACAAACAGAGACTGCTAGACAAGAACCTAGTTCGATTAATCAAAGGTAGAGATGGCAGCGTAGGAATGGAGGCTGCAAAGGAATTCGGCGACATTCCACAATTGGCGGGCGTCATGTCTGCATTTGACCCAGAAGAGGAGTTTGGAATCGAAGCAAAGATTGCCGCAGCATGGGATATCACAACCCAGTTAGCTTGTGCGTCTGGATTGATTGCACTCAAGGATGCAGGAATTCCTCTTACACCTGTTGAGCAAGTTGGTAAGGGTGGATTGCGACTAATCCGTTCTTGGCAAATGCCTGCAGCATACAGAGACAGAACCGGTATCGTATTCGCATCTTGTTTCGCTGGCCACCAGATGGCAGCGAAGCATGCAAAGATGAACGGCGACGATGGAGAGGGTAGATTCGACAGAAGATATCTTTTCCAAATTCTAAACATGGGCCATTCACAATTCGCACAGCATGTGGGTATTAGAGGGCCGAATACCACAATCAATCTCGCATGTGCCTCAGCAACTGCGGCATTTGGCGTTGCAGAAGATTGGCTATCAAATGACAGATGTGACAGAGTGGTAATCATCTCTGCAGACGACGTTACTGGCGATGATTTGTGGGAATGGATCGGTGCAGGATTTGCCGCTAGTGGTGCCGCATCGACTCACAATGTGGTTGAAGAAACCGCTTTGCCTTTCGACAAGAGAAGAAATGGATTGATTCTTGGTATGGGTGCAGCAGCATTCGTAGTTGAAAGAAAGTCTGAGGCTGAAGCTAGAGGTGTTCAACCGATGGCGGAAATTCTCGGTAGCAGAATTTCGAATTCAGCATTCCACGGCACTCGTTTAGATGTGGACCACGTCGCCCAAACCGTCAATGAATTCATCACAGAAATGGAAGGGCAATGGGGTCTTGATAGGCACCAAATGGCACCAAGCACCGTATTCTTCTCCCATGAAACATACACCCCTGCAAGAGGGGGCTCTGCACAAGCAGAGGTCAAAGCATTGCGTGAGACATTTGGTCAAAGTGCAGACTCATTAGTTATTGCAAATACCAAAGGTTTCACTGGTCACCCTATGGGCGTTGGAATTGAAGATGCATCGATGTTCTATGGATTATTGACTGGCAGAATTCCACCTATTGCTAACCACAAAGAGGTTGACCCAGAACTAGGAAATCTCAATCTTTCCAAAGGTGGAGATTATCCAAATCTGAAGTATGGAATGCGATTCGCAGCAGGTTTCGGTAGCCAAATCGGGCTTTCACTAGTAAGGAAATACGAGTATACAGGAGATAGAATTGACAAGGCGAAATTGATGGCTTGGAGTCAATCTCAAGCCGGCACTTCTAATCTAGAGTTACGTGTTTTGAAGAATAAACTAGTTGCATATGTGGACGGTGAAAATAACCTACATGGTGGTATTCAAGGAGCTGAATACGCAACTCCGTCTGCGGAATCTGTCTCTTCAGTCCCGGTTGTCGCAGCGCCTATCCTAGTCAAGCAAGATCCTGTTCCAGTCGCAGAGGAGCCGAGCCCTGCTCCGATTCCAACCCCTGCGCCGGCATCCGTGCCAACAGGAGATACGACTCAAATTGTGATTGAAGTGGTTGTAAACCATACTGGATATCCTGCAGACTTCGTTGAATTAGACCAAGATTTGGAAGGAGAGTTGGGAATTGATACAGTCAAACAGGCTGAAATCATGGCCGATATCCGTGCTAAGTTTGGACTGCCTGTAGACGAGGATTTCATTCTCTCGGATTATCCAACATTGAATCACATGATTGCATATATTCACAAAATGCAGGGCGGAGAAGCACCTGTTGCTGTTGCAGCGCCTCTAGAGGCTGTGGAGCCGACGCCTCCAGTTGAAGCACCTGTGCAAACACCTGTTGCAGAGGCTGTCACACCACCAGCACAAGCCTCCGGCGATGAATCTGAAATTCAACCAAAGTTGATTGCGGTAGTTGTCAAGCACACCGGATACCCTGAAGATTTCATTGAGATGGACCAAGACCTAGAAGGAGAATTGGGAATTGATACAGTCAAGCAAGCGGAAATCATGGGTGATGTCAGAGAAATATTCTCATTACCTGTAGACGAGGATTTCGTTCTATCCGAACATCCAACTCTCAATCACTTCGTAGATTACATTGTGAAAATGACGGGAGGTGTTCCAGCCACCTCAACTGCGCCAACGGTTGTACCAACACCTGCAGAGCCAGAACCCGTAGCTGCCCCTCAGGCCCAAGCAGATCAAATCCATGTTAGTGCAGTAAATACGGGTGATACAGGCGATATTGAGCCCAAACTAATCGGCGTGGTCGTTAAGCATACAGGATATCCTGAAGACTTCATTGAAATGGACCAAGACCTTGAGGGTGAGTTGGGAATTGATACGGTAAAGCAAGCGGAGATTATGGGGGACGTTAGAGAAATATTCTCCCTGCCAGTAGACGAAGATTTCGTGTTATCGGACCATCCTACATTGAACCACTTCGTATCATACATTGTCAAGATGAAAGGTGGAAGCGAGCCTGCCAAGCCACCGACCCCAGTGACTGCTTCTACCTCTCCACAGCCGCAAGTTTCTGCTCAAACAAATAAACCAGAACCAAGTGTAATGACGACAGCTTCCAAGACACGCAGATGGCAAGTTGAAGTTGAACCGTGCCCTGCTGTTGCAGAAGGTCTTCCAATTGGTGGAACAATCGTTCTAACTCAGGATAGTTGGGGAGTTGCAGATGCATTAGCAACTAGACTCTCAACTAAGGGCCTATCAGTTGCTAAGGTCGGATTTGAATTCGGTGCGAAATCGGTAACTGAGCAAGAAGAGTTGTCCGGACATACATACAGAGCAGACCCAGGCAGCGAAGAGCAAATCGCAGAAATCTGTTCGAGAATTTCAGGCGTAGGCGGAATCATTCACCTTGCCCCACTTTCCTTGACAGGCAGTTCATGGGAAAGCGAAGGAGCATCGAACCAAGTGAACTTAGCAGCGCAATCTTGGTTTGGTCTACTGAAGGGACTTGATACCCAATTAGGTGTCCTATCCTCGGGAATCGTTGGTAGCGTTTCTGCCCTAGATGGCAGGCACGGAAACAGAGGTGAGAGATTCAATTCCCTTGCTTGTGGTGCTAGCGGTGTAACGAAATCATATGCATTTGAGAGAGAAAACCTCCGATGTCGAGCACTCGATCTGCATCCTGAATTGATAATTGATGCGGATGCCGCTGCAGAGATTATCGAGAATGATATGCTCAATGCAGGTGGCGAGGTTGAAATCGGAATCGATAGAGACCTTCGAAGGTGGACACTAGTCTGCTTTGCAGAAGACCTAGTGGATGAGGTCAAATCGCTTCAATCAGACGATGTGTGGTTGGTCAGTGGTGGAGGTTCTGGAGTAACCGCTGCATCGATCATCGGTGTAGCAAATGCGAGCAAAAATGCAGGAGCAACCTTCCTATTACTCGGGCGCAGCGGACTTGTCGAAGAAACTTCACAATGGCTCGACTGGTCAGAAGAGCAACTTAATTCGAGGAAGATGGCACTTAGAGAGTCGTTGATTGCAGAATCAGAGAGTGGCAAGGTCACAATGGTCGAATGGAACAATGCGTGGATGAAGTTGACAAGAAGCATGGACATCTACCGCACAATAAGCGAAATAGAATCGACAGGAAACATCGCGGAGTACCATTCGGCAAATGTCACAGACTCGGGTGCAATTAGCGCTGCAGTTGGTGAAAGAACCGTAACTGGAATCGTACACGGTGCAGGATTAGAGGAATCTAAACTTGTAGCGGATAAGACTTGGAGTACATTCGATTTGATTGTCAGAGTCAAGATTGATGGTTGGAAGGCATTAACATCTTGTGTAACAGACTCACTGAGATTCGCCTGTGCTTTCACTAGCGTTGCAGGAAGATTCGGAAACGGTGGACAGACCGATTATGCAGCAGCGAACTCAATTCTCGATGCAGAGATGGCACGCTTAACCGCTAACTCAGAATGCAGAGCAGTTGCAATCGGTTGGACTGGTTGGAGAGATGTCGGAATGGCAACACGCGGTTCAATTGAGGCGGTATTCGAATCAGCAGGAATTGAAACATTGGCTGTTGAGGATGGAGTCGAGATATTTGTCGGAGAGGCACTCGCAGGAGGAAAGAGGAGAGTCCTCGGCTGCGGCTCCCTTGGTTTGATGGACCGCTATGACTCATTCAGAGATGCACCATTGAAACTTCCAGCAGAAATGGCAGCAGCTATAGCAGACCCACGAAGGTTCCCTCTGATTGACAAATTAATTTCACTAGATGAAGGTAAGTCACTAACCTCACAATGCACCTTGTCTGTGAGAGACCACCCATTCTTGAGCGACCATGCCATCGATGGAGTACCCTATCACCCAGGTGTGATGGCTATGGAGATGTTTGCAGAAAATTCACTGCTATTACTCCCTGGCAATCATTTGGCTGGATTTGAAGAGGTTACATTCGGTTTGCCTATCAAGATAATGAAAGGTGCAATGACTGTTCGTGTCGAGGCAGAATTAGTTTCTAGTGAGGGTGATATGAGTTGGGTAAAGTGTAGACTCGTATCAGACTTGGTTAATTCAAAGGGCGAGGTATTTGGCGAGCCAAGGCTGCACCACGAAGCTAAGGTAAGGCTGGTTGCAAGTAGTGAAGACATGACACCATTCCTAGAGAGTGAAGTGAAGTCACTCCCAGAAATTGGCACACCTCCAGACGGGGAACTTCAGCACCATTCCAGTTTCATTTACCTGAGATACTTCCATGGCCCTAGATTCCAGTCACACGGCGGTGTACTACGTGGCATCGAAGGCGGAGTGGATGGAATTGCACTGATGAGGCATCAACTCCCCTCAACAGATCAATTCGCCCTAGAAAGTGATGGAGAAGAGGTACTGCTCGAGGCATTACCAATGCTGATTGAAGCCGGTTTCCAGAATGCCGGATTAGCGGCAATGGAAAGCGAAGGGTTCTCGAGCCTACCAATTGGGATTGAGTGGTCCACTATGCTAAGAGTTCCAGAAGCAGAAGAAAAACTCAGAGTGCGCTCTGTTAAGGTTGCAACAGAAGATGCAGGTGTGACCGTTCACGACGTCGTCGTTGTTGGCGATGATGATGCGCCTGTATTGTCTCTCAAGGGATTGAGACTCAAGGCAATGGGCGAAGTCCCGGAAGACCAAAGATTCACTCTCTCGAGGTGAAATGATGGAAATCATGGGTCCTTTGCAAGGTCCCAAGATGTTGCTTGCAAGGATGCCAATTCAAGATTGTGGCAGTATTTTCTCTGAAGATATCCCTCGTGCGACACAAAAGCGCCTAAATGACCACAATTCGGGGCGCCTTCTACTAGAGAAGTGTGTTCAAGAATGGGGCTTACCTCTGGACTCTCTAGAAGTTCTTCGTACCGAGCATCGCGCACCATACCTCTCTTGGATAAGCGGTGTTTGGAAAAATGAGCCTTTACCCGGGATCAGTATAGGCCATTGTGAGGATTGGGCGGTATGTGCATTGGTAGAGCCTGGGTATTGGATTGGGATTGATGCTGAGAAAAAAAATCGGCAGATTCAGACCAACGCATTTGACATGATGGCTAAGGATGCTGAGTTAAATTTTCTAATTGAAAATTCAAAAATGGCAATTGAAATCTGGACCGCAAAAGAGGCGGTTCAAAAAGCCGAAAAACTCGGAATGCACCTTAATCCCAGAGACATTATTTTGGATAATTTTCAGGTCGAATCTTTTGTCCACGACGATCTATTTGTCTCAGTCTCGTGGAGAAAGGCTGGAGAAAATCCACGAACAGCTGAAGACGATTTATTGGACAAAACCGCCCAGGCAATGAAGGAGAATCCAGACTTCTCCGTTGGGTGTAAAACGGTGAGAAATAATCTCTAAAGAAGCATACACTGTTTGATTAATGATTAGTTTCGAGCAGTTAACATGGACAAGGGCCTGTGGAAGTGGATTTCATCCTCTACCATAGTTGCATCATTGTGCTGTCTGCCATCTGTTGTGATGGTCATGTTCGGCCTTGCTTCGGTTTCCACCGCAGCAGCACTATCAGACACTCTTTATTGGGGAAAAGACGGTTACTGGTGGTTTAGACCCACAGTTCTTGGCGTAGCAGCAATTATGGTTGCGTTCGGCCTCATATCCTACTTTAGGAATCAAGGGGTCTGTACTTTGGATGATGTAAAGCGTGAGAGACAGAAAGTAATCAACACCTCTCTGCTAGCATTCACAATAGCAATACTATGCTATCTTTTCTTCAACTATGTTGTCTTGGAAATTCTAGGAATCGCTGTAGGACTTCCTTGGGAAGACGATGCATTTTGGAATTAGTCTTGATTGGCTATTTCCCACTGCTCAGTAATCAGGTCAGCATCGTTCGCAGCAGATGATTTACCATACCACGTAATATCTCCAGTTTTGTTTACGAATACTGTTGTGCCAGGTGATTCAATTCCTAGATAGTTACCCTCTTCATCTCCTAATAAAAATCTGTATGACGTCAAATTGTTGTTCGGTTCGTCACCATCGTCATCGTGTGCATCTGCTGAATCATGCCAATCTTCGAATGAGATTTCTGAACCGCTATCTGTAGACATAACCATTACAGGAATATCAGCGATTGTGTTCCAAATCGTGTGCATCAAATCCATACAAGGTAAATTGCACCATTGTGCGGAGAAAATAACGATGTATGCTTGACCATTCAATCTTGCACTTGACCAATTTGTTCCGTCATCTGTTAATTCATCCCACTGTGGGAATGTCTCCGGCATTTCTGAGTACTCCGTAGATGAATCATTTTCGTCACTATCGCTAGTGCATCCTGCAAGGAACAAACTGGAAGCCACAAGAATAGCGAATATTCTGCCACGCATGTCGTCTTTTAGAACAGACTGTTTCTTTAATCCTACGTCTTAATATCACGCTTCAATAAATAAGTCTCGCATGCGTACGCTTAGCCATGCGAAGAATGCTGGTATATTTGATGGCGATCGGAATGATTGCAATGTGCGTATCTGCAACAGAATCGGATCTGGATGGCGATGGACAAACCGACGATGTCGATTTAGACATTGATGGAGACGGATTGAATAATACCAATGATTCATGCCCTTTTGTTTTTGGAACATCTTCAATGTTGGAGTTTGGATGCCCTGATTATGATGAAGATGGCATTCCTGACCATCTAGATTGGAATAGAGACGGAGATTACTGGGATAATGATGAGGACGATTGTCCAATGGTTCCCGGGACCTCTCGGTTTATTCTAAAGGGTTGTAAGGACATGGATGGTGATTTTATGCCGGATTTGTATGACGATGATGCAGACGGGGATGGAATACGCAATGAAATGGAGAGAGCGGCCTCTACCGGTTTGGTAATGTATGACCCTTACAATTTCAATTCAACCCCATCAGATGTTGATGAAGATACAATTCCGGATGTATTAGACGATGATGCTGATAATGATGGGATTTCAAACTCAGATGAAATTGAGGCATCTAGGATTACTGGTGAAAATTACAATTGGTTAGATGAAACCTTGACTCCACCAGACTATGACGGCGATGGCTCTCCCGATGCACTTGATGAGGATAGTGATGGCGACGGATGGCCAGATGATGTAGAACTTGACAGAGGTTCTGACCATCTTGATGAAAATAGCAATCCGCATTTGATGTATTTTGGTGTTGATACAGGCATTTTCTACGGAGGAGGGTTGACATTTTACAACGGTTATACTGATGATGCACTTGAGATCTCTCTATCAGGACTGTTGGATATCGTCTTCGAGGAGTTGGTGATTCTGCTTCTTCTGGTTCCTATTTACGTTGGACTTTTCATTTCACGACGGCAAATTTTCAATGAGTTAATCGCAGACATTGAATCAACAGACGATTTGGATAAATTAGGCTCTATTGAAGAATCAGCCAATGAGCTAGTGCGCTCAAAACAACTCAAGGTATACCATGGATTGGTTCTAAGAAACTTAATCGAAACAAGAGAGAATTACATCGAATCAAAAATACTGAATTCAGACTGTGAAGAATAATTTTTTGTGTAGGCGACAATATTATTTGGTACATTTTTTGGAAAGTCACTCAATGGAAGATTTCGAAGTGGTCTGTCCATCCTGTGGCGACCCTATACTACTGCCGAGGGGCGATTCAAATGTTTTTGAGTGTCCAGAATGTAGTGCTGGAATCGATTGGAACGGCAAACACATCGTGGGCCTAAGAACCGATAGGAACTACATTTTTCCAGGAAGTAGCGAATACGAGACATTCTTCGATGCAGACTACCTCCACGAAGCGGTAAAATTCGCAAATGAAGTAATGGATAATGATGCAGTTGCAGATGATGTAATCGGAAGCGGCGGTAAGAATGGAACAGTTACCTCTGATGAGATACAATCTAATTTTGACTTTAGTAACAACTTCCGCATTTTCGCAGGACTGTTATTCATCCCAGCCATAATCTTTGCAATTGTACTGGTATCTCAACCTGATGGATGGATTGGAGCAGTTTGTTGTTTGGGTATCCCGACCCTTGTGATGATGGTTGCTAGCACCCCATCCCAATATTCAGGTGATGATATGAGCCTTGCAAACAGAGAAGGTGGGGCTTACAGAAGCGGAAGGGGCGATGGTTTAACTCCTGATGGTCGATTCTTGACAGAGTATAATTGGAAGCACGAGACTTTCAACTTTGTAAAATTCAAAGAAGTATCCTCTGAACATCGAATAAAGGCAACCACTTTTTACAGAGGTGGTGGAGACCACTCTAGTCCAAGCCAAGGTTATTTGTTGGAATATTTTGTTGGAGAAACTAAATTCATAGCAAGTTGGATTTTCACGACATGTCACGACTATCGTAGAGACCATTTCTTATCAGACCTAGATGAAATTTTATCGATAAAGAACAAAATTAAAACCAAGTCAGGAGTAAATGTCAAGATTGAAATCAAGTTTGATTATCTTTCAAAATTTTCAATGCTAAAATCGCGGAAAAAGAAAGCTGAAATTGCTGACTGGGTCAATAATGATCCGGAAATTAGTTCGGTTTGGAATAAAATTACTGAAAGCTAATTGCTGATTACCCAAAAATAAATTCCAGTGAGAATTGACATCGGGATTATGTAAGAAAGAATTCGAAAGAGAACGGTTTTGTTCTTACTTTTTTCATTTAGAAACTCGCTTTCCTCGGCGATGGAACTACCTGCTGCAGCGAATAACTCTCCAAGAGCATCAACCATAAGATCACAGTTCATTCAGGTTCCTGATTTCAGGAGTTGCATCAGCGATAATGAACTCAAGCATAGCAGCCCATAATACGAACTGAATGCTCTTCTCTAGTTCCTCTTGGCCGCCTACTTCTGACACCATGTTATCCAGTGTGTCAGAAGGTGAGTGATATGCTGAGTAATCTTCGTCATAAGCTCCAAGATGGAAGATTGTTTGAGCACCCAATTCTCTGAAAGTAACGTGGTCAGAGCGTCCAAAAGTGTCCTCGTGTACATCGAATACTAAGTCTGCATGCTCATCCCAATGCTGGTCACAACCAGCACCATATGAACCATCAATTCTTAGGTCCATTGGAGCTTTGAGAATATTTCTGTGTACGTGGTCTAGGACCGAAGTAATTTCAACATCTTGCACATCAGGATTCGAGTCAGGACCGGACCATGCGTGATAGGGGAATGGGTCTCCATTGGACTTGTGTGCAGGCCATGACATTCCCATCATATCCATGTTGATGTAGAATTCAAGCTCCTTATCGTGGGGAAGACAGTAGTCACATTGATTGTTTGCGAATGCGTTAGAGCCTCGAAGTCCTTCTTCTTCGCTTGACCACAATGCAAGGAACGTGTCACACTCAAAGGTCATATCGACGAATGCACGTGCAAAGAGCATCATTGCAACAGTTCCAGCAGTGTTGTCATACGCACCCTCATATGTTCCACCACCAGGAGGTCCTCCGGGTGGCGCGATGTCCATGTGTCCACCCATGCCTTGGACACAGTTGTCATTGGTTCCTTCTTTCCAAGCGATGACGTTCAGGCTCTCAGGTTGTGCAAGGTTGCCGTGGTCTGTGACTCTGAGTAGGTGTGTCTCATAGCCCAATCCTTCGAAGTGGCCCTTGAAGTATTCAGCAGCACGCTCATAGAATCCATTTCCAGCACCCATCCAGCGGTTAACATATCCTCCACACTTTGTTGTGTCAGAGCATACACTCGTGATGAAATCCATCTTCTCAAACCACTCTACTCCGTTGACGATTGGAGAGCCATTAGTAAGTGGGACTTGGATGATTTCTGTTCTTCCATCATCACTCATGAAAGTGATATTGACAGCAGTTGTGTAAGGAGTGGTTAGAATTTGGCCGAATACGGTGTTTTCCTCAGCCATTACGCTGTGGCTCTTCACGTAAGAACCGTTGATGAAAATTAGAACATCTGGTTCTGTTGCGATTGCGTTTCCTTCTCCTTCAAGAGTAAAGTCATGCCATTCCCCAGTTCTGATGATTGCATCTTGTGGATCTACGAAGTCGATTTGGAATGAGTCCTCAGGCACAATTTCTGTTTTTTCCTCGTCACCAAAGCACCCTGCTAGTGGTGCGATAACGAAAAGCGTGGTCAAGACGAGGGCCGATATCCTACGACTCATGCGCTTCGCGCATATTCCAATCCTATTCAACATGTTGGCAGTTTACCAAAGTGGAATAAAAAAAAGATAATTAACTAATATCAAAATGTGAATTTCATGAACAAAGGAAAAGAAGCCTTGCTGTTGTGTTTAATCTTGCTGGTTGCTCCTTTAGCAGGCTGCTTAGATCTAAACGAAGGGTCTCAGGGCGATGAGGGAGTTACCGAGTCGTGTGTAGATTTTGACTACTCAGACTTGGTGCCTATGCAAATTGTGTCGAAGTAAACCCTACATTCATTCAATGTACGAGTACGTACACATCCCAATTGTACGAAGATGGTACTCCATTTTCTGTATTGGTAACTGCATTTGAAAACGATGTATACAACTTAGAAAATCAATTGTTTGGGAAAAGTCCGACATTCTATTCAGATTTAGAATGCATAACAACCGGTACTCCGACAGAGGTTGAATACGCATATGGAGATGGGATATATCTCTCAGGAAATTGGCAGTGTGACGTAAATTTGTGATTTGATAAAAGTCACAAAGCTAAATCAGCAGTGTCTCTGATGTAAATTGTGATGGATGTGGTTCGAGAGAATCCTGGCGGGAATTAATTCATTTACTGTCTTTACAACAGTTATTTCATGAAGAGAATCAAAACTCTGCTGCTTGCTTTGATAATGACTACAATGACCCTATCCGGATGTATAGGCAACTCCGATGTAGAAACATCAGAAGGAGATGATGTTGAACTTGGGGAATCGCCTGATGATTGGCCAACTTACTACGTCCAATCTTCTGGAGATTTGCCTACATGTGATGCAAGCACATTAGGTCGTCTTTACTACGTTGAAGATGACGTAAACTTCCAAGCCTGCATGTCAACAGGCTGGGAAGTGGTTGACATCGGAGGTTCGAATTCCAATATCGTTCTAAACTCCCCTCCTGTGATCAGTGCAAGCATTTGGAGTGCTGATAGCGGAGAGACCACAGCTCGTCTTATCGATGACGGTGATGGAACAATGTCGCTTACTTTTTTGATGGATTGGTTCGCCTATGACGTGGATGGTACCATTGCTTCAGTTGGAATCGACCACGATTTGGACGGCGTTACCGACGTCACATTACCGGGCGATTCCGGTGCTCTTGACCCACAATCCTCAGTCTTACTTCCAAGTGGAAACACGATAACGGGTGTGTTCCAACTGCCTCTTGAAGAGGGGGTCTCAATTACCAGAATCACAAATTTCAAAGAACATGAAGAAGCAAGAACGGTGGTTTGTGGATTAGTCATACAAAAATCATTTGCTGTTATTGCTGAGGACAATTCTGGCGCAAAAAGCGTATTTCCGATAGTTGCTCCTATTACGCTCCAAGAAGGCTATGATATCGTCGATGGATTTGAAATTCAAGAAGCTCTCTATCAGGCCTTGCCAATTTCTCAAGCAGACTTAGATTGGTTGGCAGGCGGTACTTCAAATTGCCCTGTTGCACCAACATTCTCTGTAGTTGACCACCCTGACCTCTTGACTGCTAATGGAGGTGACAATATTGCTACGATTACAATTTCAGGAACATCTAATTGGTTAGACTGGAATCCCGATAGCGACTATGGTGAGAACTGGGGTGTTTGGCCTGTATATTGTATAAATAGCAACACCGGGGAAGAAACTTGGATTGAAGCTGCAACAACCTACAATGGAGTTAATCCAGACGTACCTGCAGATGGCGATACAATTTCGATAATTGACCATTCTAACGGTAATTGTGACACAGATGATACCCATCTGGAAATAACTATCAGAATTTCTAGCCAAATGGATGTACATTTTCTAATCCCGATTTCGTGATTAGAGTGGGCATTGCGTAATGTGACTGTTTACTGATTGACCTACACTTTAGAGTGTAAAGTGAAAGTTTTGGTGAAAAAAAACATTCGCTTATAACCGCACCTTCGTCTGTTAGTATTATGAATAGAGTTCTAACATTCATGATGATGACTTTACTTATTGCTTCTGCATTCCCTTTGAATGCAACAGCGGACGCTAGCGATGACATACCAACCAATGCAGCGGGTACAGGTGTACACGGATCACTACTAGCGGCATTGACACACGTTGGACTGAACACGACATTGGAAGGTACAGGGCCGTTTACCCTATTCGCTCCAACGGACCAAGCGTTCGATGATGCCGGCATTGACCTAGCTAACTTCCAAACTCAAGAAGAAAAAGACCTACTGACAGACATTCTGCTTTACCACGTAGTAACAGCGTCCGTAGCATCTAGTGCGGTTACTGATGGGATGGTTGCAACTATGGCAAATGGTGATAAAGCAAAGTTTGGGGTTAATGGAGCATCCGTAACAATTGGTACAGCAACAGTAACAACTGCTGATGTTCAATCATCTAACGGAATCATTCACGTGATCGACCAAGTCCTAATGCCTCCAGAAAACATTCCTGGAATTGCTTCCAATACTGGTATTCACAACAGTCTAGTAAGTGCTGTATTGCAGGCAGAGTTACTTCCTACTTTAGAAGGCCCAGGGCCATTTACACTCTTTGCACCTACTGACCAAGCCTTCGTTGAGGCAGGAATCGACCTTGCGGCACTAGACAATCCACAAGGCAAGGCCACACTGCAGGATATACTGCTGTATCACGTGGTTTCTGAAGAAATCCCGGCGATGAACGTTACAGAGTGTATGACCTCTGTAACTGCAAATGGACAACCAGTAGCATTCTCACTGCAGAATGGTGTCATGATTAACGATGCAAACATCACGATGACAGATGTAATCGCAAGCAATGGATACGTTCACGTTATCGATAAGGTTCTGACACCTACAGATAATCCAAACGATATTCCAAGAACTGCACAGTGTACAGGTATTCACGATTCACTAGTTGCAGGAGTGGTACAAGCTGAACTCCTTGAGACCCTCCAAGGCCCGGGTCCATTCACAATCTTCGCACCTACAGACCAGGCGTTTGCTGATGCAGGTATTGACCTTGGAGCATTGGATAATCCAGCAGGAAAGCAAACCCTCTCCGACATACTTCTCTACCACGTAGTCTCTGGTGAAGTACCTTCTAGCAACGTGACAGAATGTATGACCGCAACTGCAGTAAATGGTCAAACGCTATCATTCACAGTGAGCGATGGAGTAATGGTCAACGGTGCAAATGTAACCTTGGCTGATGTCGGCACAAGCAATGGAGTAATCCACGTCATTGACAAGGTGTTGTCACCAACAGATACACCAAATGATATTCCGAGGACTGCACAGTGTACAGGAATTCATGATTCCCTTGTTTCTGCTGTTGTTCAAGCAGAGTTACTCGAAACACTACAGGGAGCCGGTCCTTTCACGCTATTTGCTCCTACAGACCAAGCATTCACTGATGCCGGAATCGATTTGGCAGCACTGGATAATCCAGATGGAAAAGCAGCTCTAACCGACATTCTACTGTACCACGTAGTTTCAGGAAATGTGCCATCTACCGCACTATCTGACTGTATGACTACACCTGCAGTAAATGGACAAACTCTGTCCTTTAACGTCGGCTCTGGAGTAATGGTAAACGATGCAAATGTCACTCTTGCAGATGTTGGAACAAGCAACGGTGTGATTCACGTTATCGACAAGGTTCTGATGCCAACAGATACTCCAAACGACATTCCACGAACAGCAGAATGCAGCGGAGTTCACAACTCTCTAGTTTCAAGCATAGTTCAAGCAGAGTTGCTTGAAACACTACAAGGCGACGGTCCATTCACCGTATTTGCACCAACCGACCAAGCCTTTGCAGATGCAGGAATCGATCTTGCTGCTCTAGACAATCCAGATGGCAAGCAGACTCTAACAGACATCCTTCTTTACCACGTAGTTTCAGGTGCAGTGCCAGCAGCAAACGTGACAGACTGTATGTCTGCATCTACAGTAAACGGTAATCCTCTATCATTCACTGTTGGCGGAACTGTAATGGTCAACGGAGCTACTGTTACCGCAACCGATTTGGGAGCAAGTAACGGAATCATTCACGTGATTGACAAGGTATTGATGCCTACTCCTACGCCTAACGACATTCCACGAACAGCCCAGTGTACTGGCATTCATGATTCTCTAGTAGCGGCAGTCATCCAGGCTGAACTACTTGAGACACTGCAAGGAGAGGGGCCGTTCACAGTCTTTGCACCAACTGACCAAGCCTTCACAGATGCAGGAATTGACCTAGCAGCACTGGATACGGTAGAAGGAAAGGCCGCCTTAAGTGATATTTTGCTTTACCACGTAGTACCTTCAGAGGTCCCATCTTCCGCTGTTGCGGATTGTATGGATGCTACTGCAGCAAACGGTCAGACACTGTCCTTCTCCGTAGGTTCATCTGTAATGGTAAACGATGCAACAGTAACATTGGCAGATGTAGCAACAAGCAACGGTGTAATACACGTCATCGACAAGGTTTTGTCGCCAACAGACACACCAAACGATATCGCAAGAACAGCACAATGTACTGGAGTTCATTCATCTTTAGTAGCAGCATTAGCACAAGCAGAATTAGTTGAGACTCTTCAAGGAGAAGGTCCTTTCACAGTCTTTGCACCAACCGACCAGGCGTTCGCAGATGCAGGAATTGATCTAGCATCCCTTGACACTCCAGAGGGCAAGGAAACCTTGACTGACATCCTACTGTATCACGTTGTGTCAGGTGCAGTACCAGCCGCCGATGTTGCAGAATGTGGTAGCGCAACCGCAGTAAATGGTCAACCACTTGCATTCACTGTCGGCGATTCAGTGATGGTCAATGATGCAACAGTCTCAATTGCAGACGTAAACACTAGCAACGGTGTCATCCATGTTATCGACAAGGTCCTTACCCCAACCGATACACCAAACGACACTGTACGAACCGCATCCTGTACCGGCGCACACACCTCTTTGGTTGCAGCTTTGATTCAGGCAGAATTAGTGGCGACTCTAGAAGGCGAAGGTCCTTTCACAGTCTTCGCACCATCTGACCAAGCATTTGCAGATGCAGGAATCGACCTAGCATCTTTCGATAGCGTATCAGGAAAGGAGAACCTAACGGATATCCTGCTTTACCACGTCTATGCAGGAACATTCACTGCGGCAGATATCATTGATGGAAACACTCTGCAAATGGTAAACGGTGACAATGTTACAATCTCAGGAAGTCCCGGGATTAACGATGCAGGAATAGTTACTGCAGACGTATTCACATCTAACGGTGTCATTCACGTAATTGACAAGGTATTGATGCCACCAGTTCCAGAAGTCGAGGTTCCTGTAGATGAAGAGGACGAGACAACCGAAGGCGAAGGAACCGGAGATGGAACGTCATCTGATGAAGACGAAGACAGCGGTTGGATGAATTATCTATACATCGGACTTGGAATCTTGGTTCTAGCAGGAGTTGGAGGTCTTCTATTCATGAGAAGAGGAGAGGCTGGTGGAGACATTAGCAAGGATTTCGCTCAAGGCGGAGTAAGCAACCCAATGTCGATGAATGAGGGAACAATCTTCACCGCTCAGCCATCCAGCGGTCAAACCACTGCTACGAGTTACGCAACTCAAACTCAAGCAACCTATCCAACACAAACCGTTGCTGCTGCTCAGCCAACTTACCAGGCTCAAGCAATAGCACAACCTGTAGCCGAGCCTGTTGTAGCACAACCTGTTGTTGCAGAACCACAAGTCTTGCAACAGTGGACAGATGATGCAGGACACACATGGCGCCAGATGGATGATGGAAGCATGCTATGGTGGAACGGCTCCGATTGGCAGCCTGCTGCGTGATCAGTTCACGCAGAATACGATTTGGAGAGCCTCCCCCGGAAACAGGGGAGGCCTTGCAACTCATTAGGTCAATTGTGGAAAATTATTCCTTCATCACCCTGGCCTGATTGAAACATTTGTTGTAAGGTAACTATGCCTTCATCTATGGGGCAAGTTTTGTTTTTTGAGGGGATGGTTAGCTTTGTTAGATGCTTAGGGATATTCTCAAGGAAATCTGAAAGTTCAATTCCTGCAACATTGGTTATGTGGTGTGGTAAAAATTCCACAATCAGGGTTTTGGTTTTGGATAAAATATCAGCCATTCCTTTCATGGCAAAATACTCCGAGCCTTCAATATCGATTAACACCAAATCAAATTCTTTCTCTGAAAGATAATTGTCTAGTGAATGTGCCTCGACATCTATGACCTCTGGATTATCATACGTGTAGGCGTAACGGTTGATGACAGGGACTCTTTTACTCCCACCAGAGTTGACTGTGTTTAATTGGAATTTGATTTTCTCTTCCTTATCATTAGCTGCTATGTTGTGTATTGTAATGTTAGAAGTGTTATTCAATTTCACATTTGTTTCTAGCAATTTGAAGTTATTTGGGTTGGCTTCTATTGCAATTAACTTCGAACAAATATTCGCTACTGGTATGGCTATTGAACCGAGATGAGCACCGACGATCAGTACTGAGGAATCTTTGTCAACAAATTGTGAAATTTGCTTTATCTCACCTATACCATACTCTCCCTCTTTCCTGAGTTTTGCACCAACTTCTAAATCGGCTGGATCAACCGCAAATACGCCGTTTTTTGTCTCAACGATTACCGCTTTCACGTCTTTGCCAAGGCGATTGACAAATCGAATAGACTTCCTGTTTTTTAGGAAAAAATTGACTCGCCAATAAAGAGATTTTAGCATTATAAGTCCTCGATTTCGGAGATATCAGAACCCCAATCATCAAGATTGAAAGGCGATTTCTCTTCTCCCATGGTGCCTCTAATTTTTGATGGGATATCAAGGTTGAGTTGGACAGGATTCATTCAATATCCATGCTGTAATCCACTTTGAGCAGTATGTGCTCGAGAGTAACACGTTTGTTACCGAACAAATAAGTGTGTTAACCCAATGCAGAAATTATGAGTAAGAAAGCTTTCTTTCTTGTTATTTTACTAATTACTGTATCCTTATCGGGTTGTTTACGCGATGGAAAGGGCGACAAAAATGATGAAATGGTTGTTTACGAGCCAGGTCCATACGATGTTTTGACGTACGAAGACATCGTTTACGCTAGCGGTCTTGCCCATTCAAAAACAAGCACAGAACCATCTGCAGTTCCTCTGATGTTGGACATCTATTGTCCAGACACAAACTCGACAGATAGACCAGTCTTGATGTTCATACATGGTGGAGGTTTTACTGGAGGAGTCAAGCACAAACCGGAAATCATTGAGATGGGGAAGTATTACGCTTCCCGTGGATGGGTTTACGTTTCAATAGATTACAGAACAACAGAAGAGTTGGGTGATATTGACGGAATGTCCGATGAGGAAATTATCGATTACTACGATGGCATTGCACCTAAGGAATGGGTTGAGCATACATTCACTGGAGCAGAATCAACTAAGCAAATCCAGCAATCAATTGCTATGTATGCAGCTCAAAGAGATGCCAAAGCTGCCTTGAGATGGATAGTCGCAAATGCAGACAGATACAATATTAGTACAGACCAGATAGCAGTCGGAGGGGCTTCAGCAGGTTCGATAACAACCATTGCACTTGGAATCTCAGACTTGGGAGATTTCCGTGATGAAATCTCAATCGATAAGGATCCGACCCTCGCTACAACTAATCTGAATGAGACATATGATGTCAAGAGCATGGTTTATTTCTGGGGTTCAAAAATAAAATTGGATGTCTTTGAAGCAGTATACGGTTTTGATCGATACGATGCTAATGACCCAGAATTATTCATGGCTCATGGTGACGGAAACGACCCCGTAACACCATATGAAGGAGCATTAGCCTTGCAGGACATTTATGATTCCATGAATGTTCACAGCGAACTCGTAACGCTCGAAGGTCACGGACATGGTGCATGGAATGCAGTAGTCGATGGAAAAGGACTCTTCGAGTTGACGTTTGATTTCTTGATGGAACGCCAAAACTTGACTCTCTAAGCATTCGCATAGACCCTATTTATTCCCAAACCTTGCTGCGACAAAAATAGCCAACGCTATTCCTACAACAAGCAATGCGGGCCAACCAAAGGAGATAATTGCAATTAATGCTATACCTGATACGATACCGACCCTTACTTTCACAACAGGATCTCTAATATCTTGGTCGGAATTGAACCATGACCAAGGCCTCGCCAAAGCAATTACTCCACATGGGAAAAGCAAGAGTGAAGCCCACATGCTAAATTCAGCAGCAGAGCCTAAAGATTCACAAGTTTCGTCACAGGTCCCACCTGAGCCTCCCAAACCGGAACCCATTCCAGAAAGAATCCAGAGCGATCCCAAGATAATCATGAGTACAAACATCGCAACACTGCCTGCAATAATGAGGAAACCGACCATTTGCTCTGTATCGCCTTCAGATTTTGCGATTATGATTTTCTCTCGTACATATGACACAGGATTTCCACCAATTGTGGAAGGTGCGACCGTGCTATGCGAATCGTTCGCAAGCGGAACTGGGGTATGTTGGGAATTACTTGGAACTTCAGCTAGGAAAACCGTCTTTTGTGTCTTCCCTCCCAACGCAAATGCAAACCAAACGATTGAACCTAAGCACAATAATATCAACAGTAAATATGTGCCACATATCGCTATCATATCTCCATCTTCAATCGTATCGCCTTCGTCATATTTCGCATCACCATAGACTTTCATTCCAATGTGAAGGATGATGGCGATGCCAATGAGAATCGCGGGCCCAGAGAATTTCTTCCAGTCCATACACTCTATGCGCCACTGCATTATGCTTCAATGATGTCCCGGCAATAGTCTAAGAGGGGAACCTTGCGAACACCATTGTTTGAATTGGCTTTGCGTGGCTCATTTTAGACGCTACCTAATGAAATGGGATCTATTCTTCTTCAGGGGTTGGATTTTCCCAATCCAACATGCTCAATCGAAGGACTGAAGTTGCGAGGACAGCGGATAGTATGAAGAGAACAGCTCC
>CAXPMI010000001.1:0-7252 GCA_964218365.1 Candidatus Poseidoniaceae archaeon | reverse complement strand
GTGTAGACTGAACCAGTCACTAGAAGCATCAACATTGAACCCGACGCGTAGTTGATTCCATCGGACATCACCATGAAGAAGCGTGTACCACCAAGTGCGCAAAGTAGACCGAATGTTGCCGCAATGTGCATCCATAACTTTCTCTTTTCAGGGATCTTATTTGCTAGAACTCCTGATATCAATAGTGGCAGACCAAGTAAAGATGGGAAAAATGATGTGATAGATTCTGAACCCGAAACCAGGGAAATTACAACACCCCAGACAACTAGGAAAGCACCGTATCCTGTTGTTATGTTCGGAATTGATTGGCCGCCAACTGTGAATTGTTCGCTCATGATTGTTGGTTGTAGGTCATCCCTTTGAGGATTTGCTTCGTTTAAACTAAAAAAGCGAAGAGTGATGAGGAAGAGACCGCTCGGTCAATGACATGGAGGACGAAGTTTTCGAGGCTGAAATTATGCCGGAATCTGGAAATTACGTCCTCAACATCACACTGGCTGCAACTTTCGCTGTTTCAATCATCTTCCTGCTGCTTGGGACTAGCATTGGCCAAGTGCTTGATGAAAAAGTTGTGGAAGAAACAAGCCAAAATTGGTGGGAGATTCCCCTTCATGAGCGTCACAAATTGACAAATTTGGACTTGACTCAAGAAAGGTCCATGCTGCCGATAAATGGCACATACAAGGTACTAACCTACACTGAACACTTCATCGAAGTAGAATTACCGCTATCTGAGGAAGATGCCGGATTCCCAGAAGATGATGTGATGCATGTTGCACTATGGTTGCCTGATGTAGTAGAGGGCACAAAGGTTCCAACAATCATGACGATTCACCCATACTACGACTTTGGAGGAGAAGGTATGCCGGGAGTTGGAGAGGATTCTAACCCCAACACTATTCCAGACCGTGGAGTGGGAGAATGGGTCTACAATAACTTCATCTCGCACGGGTATGCGCTCGCGCAAGCATCTACTTTTGGAACAGGAAAATCAACTCACTGTCAAGACGTTAAGGGGCTTGGAGAACAAATCGGTATCCAAGCCGTAGTCGACTGGCTAGGAAAACAAAATTGGTCTAATGGGAATGTTGGACTAATGGGTAAATCCTACGCAGGCACCACTAACTGGGAAGCTGCACAAAATCCATCAGAACATCTCAAGACAATCGTTCCAATTTCTGGCTCAATAGGTGTGCAAGAAATGTTCTATCGCAATGGTTCCAGTGAATTCAGAGCACTCGGATATGACGCTGCATATTGGGCTGCTACAAGTGATTTGACGACCGATGAATTGCGGGTTTGTCAAGACGACTTACAAGGTCCACTAAATCCGTTCACTACTCATCTTTGGGCACACTATGGTGGAGCGGAGTGGAATGATTATTGGGATGAGAGAAGACATCTTCCTGATGTTCTTGCTAACTACAAAGGAAGCGTTTACCTTGTATGGGGAATGCAAGACTGGAACGTTGACCCGTATCACGCATTCCCTACTTACCAACTGATGAGGGATGCTGGAATCCCTGCAAGAGGTATCATGGGCCAATGGGCACACAACTATCCAGACCAGCCAACAACTCACCTCAACGCAGTCTCCCCTGGATACGGTGCAGAGGCATATCCTGAAATGACCAGAATGGACTGGGCTCTAGACTTGTTTTGGTGGTTCGAATATTGGCTCAAAGGAAATGGAGTAATGCCAGAATTACATGTTCAAATGCAGAGACATGATGGTAGATGGCACGTTGAAGATACGTGGCCACCTGAGGACATGTACTGGGAAGAAATTACACTTGACCAAGCTACTTCAAGCGGCAGCGCTGTAAGCGCAACTTCAAGCGTCACAGTCACAATTCCTGCTTCAGAAAAAGACCGCTTTATCTCTGGATTACCAACACTGCACCTATCTGCTTCAACGGGATTTTGTGACGGAGGCCAAATATTTGCGACAATGTACGATGCTACCGAGAATCTCAGAATCGGGCATGCCACAATGGATGTAAGATACAGAGATGGTGGATATGAAGCAAATACTGTTATTCCATTCACCACTTACAACATGCAAATGGAATTTAACCCAATGGACGTAATCGTTCCTGCCGGAAATGAGATCAGAATCGAGTTGACTGAAACCGGCATGGATTACCTACCAAGCCCTTGTGCTGCAGTAGGAATGCAGGTAAATATCGACTCGTCTTCAACACTAAGTCTTCCTTTGATTGACCGTGATGAAGAGACTGCTCCCGAATGGTTTGAAGTTCCTAATTGGTGGGATGTTGAGGAATGAGGGTTCTAGCCTTCGAAGATTCCGTTGACATAGAGGCATTGCTGATTAGCGGTGGCATCGAACTATCAAATTTTGAATTCAAGCAATATTGGGATTCGCAAAATTATCTGAAGAGAATTTCTGAGTTCGCTCCAGACATTCTGATGTTGGACCATTATATGCCCCCAACACGCGGTTTAGACGTGCTAAAGGGATTACTTGCATCCAATGTCAAAAGGCCAAAGACAATCGTAGCGATGAGTTCAGCAAGCATGGCAAATAACTCCATGCTCAACGCTGGCGCTGATATCGGAATTGTGAAGTTCGATATCTCAAAACTCAAAATTTGGACTCAGTCGTGAGGTTGCCAATCGTCTTGTCCTGGCTCTCTATACCACCAATAGCCGTCGTCGTCCTTCCACCACTCAACACCATCTTCGTCTGTGTAGTAGTTTTCTTCCTCTTCTTCTTCTTCGGCTGTTGGGTCGTCGAAACCACCGTCTTGCGCCATTTGTTTCTTGAGTTGGTTGATGCCTTCATCGACATCTGCGAATACTCTGTTTTGTGTTCGAATTTCCTGATGATGGTCGCCCGCTGCAATCGCATCATCCGAGTCAGCGTAGAAATCAGCAGCCATGCTCTTTCTGAATTCTTCGAATTCATCACGTCCAAATGAACCTGTAAATTCGTTACCTTGGGATTTCATCAAATCATCAAGGTTCTTGCGCTTGCCGAGTTTTAATTCTGGTGAATCTGGCATATCTCCTTCGTCGTAAAACGCATCTGAATCGTCTGTGAGTTTTGGAAATGAGCGTTCTTCAGGGTCTACTTCTTCAATCGCTTCAATGACTAAATCGTGTTCCTCTTCGTCGATATTACCCTCTTCGTATTGTTGGGTAACAGTCTTGACAAGTTTTCTCAGAGTCTTCGCAAGAGCTTTATCGCTGCCTGCTTCAGACACGACTTTGTCGACCTGTTTCAGTAGGCGTTCGTATGGACTTCCGGTAATGGCACCGAAGATTCGCCCAAAGCCACCTTTCTTCTTCGCCATGTTGGGGTTGTATTGCTAGTGGTTTTTCAAGGGTTTGCCGTCAATGTTCATTTTTGCGACTTCTTCATGACGTAGTTCTTTCTCGCAGCGACATGGTGAGCGACTGGCTAGCAGATGCAGTCGCAATTTACAACGATGAATCTCACAATCGCCGAGATGAATATGTAGCACAGGTGCATTTCCCAGCGAGGATTCTAGAAGATATTCTTGGCTGGGCTTTGAAGGCTTTACCCGATGAAATATTGGTCGGACTCGACGTTTCAATGGACAGAAACCTACCGGAGGTTGAAGTTGAGTTCGAGGGAAGCAATCAGAAAAAGAACCTCTTTGCTGGTCAAGGTTACAGGATCCATGAAGCTAAGATGGTAAATCGCGGTGATTCATTTTCAGTACACCATTTACCTGAAGAGTGGACAGATGAGGTTTTTGGTAGTGATAGAGGGCCAAGGGCTGGACGTTTCACCCATTGGCTACACACCCATCCTAACTGTCCTGCAATTCCTTCTCATGCTGATGCAGACGCGGCACAATCAACCGACGGTGTCGACCTTATTCTTGGGATTGAATTCTCTCCAGAAGGACCACTTCCTTGGTTTGATGATATTGAAGGAGAGAGAAGAATTATCGGCGAAAAGAAGTCATGGTTTTCAAGAAAAGATAAGCGCCAAGTCCTCGGTGTAGCACCAACAGGACACAGAATTCATTCCCTCGAATTAATCGCATTCCACAAGGCAGGACTTGGAGTAAATGTCGTATTTGTCAATGATGATGGGATTGCTTACTGACACGTTGTTTCAAAGTCGTATGATTTCAAGAAAGACTCCAAGTCATCCAACCTATCTGCATTAACACCAAAATCAGAACCTCCCAATCTCGATTGACTATTGACCTCGATGTAGCCACATTTGTTTTGGTAGGTCACATCATCCGGAAATTGCATCAATAGAGTCCTATCAACTATGTGTCCCTCACTGAAAGTGGCAGTGAAAGCCCTTGTGTCAGCCCATTCCTCCATCGCTTTGTGAAGTTCTTCATCGCTTACATCGATCATGATTTGGCGATGGTCACAATTTCCGGAGTTTTCAGGACATGCTTCTGGCATGGTTTCTGTAGCAAGTGGAACTGATAGCACGTTCATTACGACAAGACCCACGATGTAGAGGGCTGGTACCCAAATCCAAGCGCGACTTGCCAAAGAATCACCGACGTTGCCAGCCACTATCATTCCATTCGTAAACGATAGGTTGGCCGGTAGGAATTTCTAATTTCAAGACTTCCTCTTTGGATAAATCTTCGATACTCATAACCACTGAGCGAAGACTGTTTCCATGAGCTGCTACAAACACGTTTTTCCCTTCTTCTAGCGATGGAATAATTTGTGATTGCAAATAAGGTATTGTTCGCGCCGCAGTAAGTTCCAAAGACTCTCCATTCGGTGGTGGAACGTCGTAAGAACGCCTCCAAATGTGCACTTGCTCATCGCCGTACTTGTCTCTGGTTTCCTGTTTGTCAAGACCTTGTAAGTCTCCATACATTCGCTCATTAAGTTGCCAAGAAACGTGTACTGGAATTGTATTTTCACCAGAATCATTTGATTGGGCCCATTCAACCATTCGAGATTCATTCTCACTCATCGAATCACCAGATTCTGAATATTTGAAAATAGGAGTTTTTCCAGAATCGTGTTGTGCTAAAGCTAACATAGCGGTCATCTGAGCTCTAATCAATGTCGAGACGTGAACCTCATCGATTGGCAGAGAGGCAATCTCTTTGCCTCCGTTAATCGCTTCCTCAACTCCTTTGTTTGTAAGTGGGACATCGACCCAACCAGTGAACAAATTTGCAGCATTCCACATGGATTGACCGTGCCGCATGAGGATTAGAAGTGCCATGTGCCTCAAACTGATGGCGATGGCTACAACCCTTCAACCTTCTCAAGGCAGGAGGGTAGGAATCAACCACAATGCCACCAATGGAAGCATTCCAAGAATGAAATCTCTCATGAACATTTGTAATACAGTATTGCTAGTTGCAACCGAGAACTTGTTGAACTCTTCCTGCATTTTGTCATCAATTTTGTCTGAAACAACGCCTGCACCTCGGCGAGTTAATTCGACTGCAGCGCCAGTTGCAACCGCACCTACTAAGCCTGCAGGAGTGAACTTCCTTGCTTTTAGTGCGAGTAGGCCCCAAGTTTTGAGCGAGGTCTTTGCAACCGCTTTTGTGACTGGCTCCTGCTCTTCTTTCTCTTCCTGGTCACGCTTAGCGAATTTCCTTAGCCAACCGCGGAGTTTGAATCCAGTATCTGCAATTTTCTTCAACCTGTCAATATTTTGCTTTTCTATTGTCTTTAACATTCTTCTTACTCGAAGAATTCTGTAAATGTCTACAAGTAACCACAGTACTGCAAGACAAATCAGCAGAAACATTCCGAAGAGGTTAGTGTCACTCCATGACTCCCAACCTAGTGGATCTGTCCATAATCTAAACAGCAATACTACAACAATTGGAAGAGTGAATGACAGTATCTCATTCACTGCTAGTAGAGTGTATCCTTTTACTGGCAATTCCTTCAATCTTTTCAGAACCCAACCTCCGTGAGGTGCAAGTTGTTTAGTCACAGAAAAGAATGGCTTAGCCAACAAACACACCCTGAGTATTCCTGGAATTAGTAGGAATAGAACATACAACTCCCAAACATTGCCCGGAGGGATATTGATGAAGGCTAGCGGCTCGACCACGCCCCCTGCTTGTGCTGCTCCTTTTTGAATTGAGGGCCGCAGGTTTCATGCCTTAGCCATACTTCGGCCTGTTCATGGTCTTCTGGCATGGGCTAAGCGACTGGCTATCTTTCAACATCGATAGAGAGTGGATTAACGAGAACGTAAAGTGGAGAGATTTCGGCACTGGGGTGCGATTGGGTAAACTTGCCAGAGAGGATGCACTTTCACTAGTTCTCTATGACGTTGTAAGCGACGTTGACATTGATGCATTCATGCCACACAGCCATCCTGGTGGAGAATGCTATCTCGTTTTGGAAGGCGAAGTTTGGGATGAAGATGGAACTTATCCAGAGGGTTCAATCGTTTGGATGGACAGGGAAACCACTCACACTCCAAGAACCAGAGGACAGACCCTAATTCTGGTACTATGGCCTGAAGGCGTGAAAGCGGCTTGAGGTGAAATCCGTGTGGACCAATATCTCTGCATACAAGTTTCTTGATATGCCTGAGTTTGAGGAACTGCGTGAACCGCTGAAAGAGTTCTGTGACTCGCATGGCATCTATGGTACAATCTTACTTTCACCTGAAGGGATCAACGTTTTCCTATCTGCACCTCGTGAAAAAATCGATATCTTCGTTGAGCACATCAAATCTGATGAAAGGTTCAGCGACATTTGGGTCAAGTACTCAGAATCTGAAGACTGTGCGTTTAGAAAAATGAATGTTCGTCTAAAGAAGGAAATCATCTCGATGGGAGACATGAGTGTCAAACCTCACGAATTCACAGGCAATCACATTGAACCAAAGGAATTCAAAAAATGGCTAGATGAAGGAAAGGAAGTCACAATTCTAGACACCAGGAATGACTACGAAGTCAGAATGGGAACTTTCGAAGGTGCGGTTGATTTTGACATCAGGACCTTTCGTGCGTTTCCACAAGCAGTTGCAGAATCAGATATTCCCAAAGACAAACCTGTTGTGATGTTCTGCACTGGAGGAATCCGCTGTGAGAAAGCTAGCGTTGTAATGCTAAACGAAGGATATGAGGAAGTATACCAAATCCATGGAGGCATTCTCAACTACTTCGAGGAAACCGGTGGTGCACACTGGAATGGAGAATGCTTCGTATTCGACCGTAGAGTAGGTGTAGATGGTGAACTCAATGAGACAACTTCAGAAGTTTGCTGGGCCTGTAGAGAGCCTCTAACGCCT